>NZ_JBFOAH010000001.1:0-762253 GCF_040812055.1 Paraburkholderia suaedae
CGCGGAATCGCTGATCGTGGGCGCGGTGTTCGACCGCAACGGCTTCGCCGGCGTTTATATGAAAAGCGGCAACTGGGGCAAGGTGGTGAGCGGCAACTACTTCTCCAGGAACGGCTGCGGCGGGAATGGCTCGCTGGGCCGCTGGAAGTTTTCGACGCCGTCTCATCCGTCGTATGTGCAGGTGCCGGCCGGGCAGAGCTGTCACATCCAGATCGATTATCAGCAGGGCGCGACGATCGTCGGCAACCGCTTCCGGCCTGGCCGTGACGACGACAACGACGGCTGCGACGGTCCGCAGTTTGTCTATGGCAGTTCGACCACGCCCGGCAGCACGCCGCTCGATGGCATCACGATTCACGGCAATATGGGCGACCGGGCCGGCGATTCGGTCGCCGGCTTCAATAAGGCGTATCCGGGCGGCGGCTCGATTGCCGGCGGCAAGGATACCGACCTGGTCCGCAGTCTCGATCTCGGCGTCGGATTCCATCGCGGCGGCGTGGCCTCGGCGCTGCATTGCGGCGACCAGGCCACTTCGCCGAAAACGTTGCAGGCCACGGTGAACGTGCTGCGCGGCTCGTCCGGCCGCGTGGTGGTGCGCGCAACCACCGAGGCCCATGCGCAACTGGCCGAGATTCTCTTCGCGACCAATGCATCCGATGCCGGATACAGGACAGTAGTCAACAACCTGATTGGCAATGCGGTGAAGAGCGCTGTGCTCGCCGCCAATTCCGCAGACAATCGCTACAACAGGATCGACATTGCTCTGACCGAGCCTGCATTCGTGTCGTATTCTGTTTTTTCAACTTGAGGGACGACCCAAGCGAATGTGCGTGACGAGCAATTGGAAACAGAACCCACTGTGTCGACGAGAAACGTAATCATTGCCCTGTATTCGGTTTACGCGCTCAACTACATGCTCCCATTGGTGACGTTGCCGTATCTGTCACATGTGCTGGGGCCGGCGGGGTTGGGCGTGATCGGCTATGCGCAGTCCATTGCGCAGATTCTGCTGGTGGTGGTCGACTTCGGCTTCGGCATGAGCAGCGCGCGCAAGGTGGCCGTCAATATCGATCAGCCGGCAGTCGTCAACCGCATCTACTGGTCCACGACGATCGGTAGGGCGCTCCTCGCGGTGCTGTGTTCGCTGGTGCTGGTCGCATGGTCGTTCGCGGGCCACATGATGCCGGCCGAACGCGGCGCCACGCTGCTGGCCTTGCTGGTGATCTGGGGCGGCGTCATCACGCCTGCGTGCTTCTACGAGGGATCGCAGCGGCTGCCGGTGCTGGCGGGTACGCTGCTGGTGTCACGAGTCGGCATGCTGATTCCGCTATTCCTGTTCGTGAAGAGTCACGACGACGTGATGCTGGCTGCCGCGTTGCAGTATGCGCCGACCTTCGTTTGCGGCGTGATCCTCACGGTCATGCTGATCTGGAAGCGCGAGATTCTCTTCAACGTCAGGATCGGCTTTTCGGAAGTGCTGGCCGAGGCCAAGGACGCGTATCACATCTTCCTCGGCTCGGCGCTCACGTCCGTGTACATGTACGCGAACGTCATCATGTTGCGGATGATCAGCGGTCCGGGCGCAGTCGGCTACTACGTGGCCGCGGAGCGGCTCACGAATGCGCTGCGCGCGTGTACCGCTCCCGCGATTCAGGCGTTCTTTCCGAAGATCTGCATCGCGTACGAGAATGGCGACCGCGAGTACGTGCACAAGGTCAACCGCGGGTTCATGCTCGCTTTTGCCGCGTCGGCGATCCTGATCCTGGTCGGGTTCTCGGTGCTCGGGGAGTGGTTCGTCGGGCGCTTTCTCGGCGAGGCTTTCGGCGAGACCTTCCGGATTCTGCGCGTTCTGGTGTTCGTACCGGCCATCGTCGGCATGACGACGACGCAGGTGATGCTCACCATCATCGCATCGGGCAACCAGTCCGTGCTGAAGAAAATCTATGTCTACGGCGCGCTGTTTCATCTGGTGCAGGCGCCGGTGTCCATCTATCTGTGGGGCGGCGTCGGCACCGCGTGTTCGGTTGCCGCCACGGAAATGTTCATGCTGATCGGCGTGTGTCGTGTGTCGAACCGTATCAATCGCGGTCAAATCGCGGTGCGCTCGCAGGGCCAGCCGCCGACGCAGCCGATCAAGCCGGAAATGGTAGCCGAAAGGGATTGACCGCGCGGACCCGAGCGGCCCGCGCGTACCGATGACAGCAGGCCGTCGCGCCACACCCCAGCAGTCCGATCGACACCGTATGTCAGACACGTGTTGAGAAGATGAGCGAAAGCAAACCGTCCGATGACGCATCGTTAGTTTTTGAAGTGCTGTCAGAGGCGGCCTCGTTCGTTCGGACAGGTATTTACCTTTACGGCGTGCAGGTGGTCGGAGGTTCAAATCCTCTCGCCCCGACCAACAGAAAATAAGGCTCTCAGGGTTCGGCTCTCAGGGCCTTTTCTCTTATCGGCTGTTTGCGCAAGTGTGCGGCGGACTCGACGCTGCGGCAGCCCCGAGCGCCACAAACCGCTCCAGATGATGATCCTCATCCCCCAGCTGATGATCGATCATCACGAGACGCTTCGCATAGTGAGCAAGCGGCAGCTCCCACGTCATGCCTATCCCGCCGTGCAGCTGGATGCATTCCTCCGCGACCCGCGTGCCGATTCGGCCAATACTGTATTTCGCCGCCGATAGCGCCCGCTCCCGCGACTTGCGCTCGGCACCGAGCGCCGCGGCCGCGTTGATCACCGCCGAGCGCGCCTGCTCGATATCGAGGAGCAGATCGGCCATCCGATGCTGCAGCGCCTGAAAGCTGCCGATCGGAACGCCGAACTGCTTGCGCGTGCGCAGATAGTCGAGCGTGTGGTCCTTCGCGACATCCATCGCGCCGAGCGCTTCGGCGCACAGCGCGAGCACGCCGCAGCCAATCGCGTATTCGAGCGTCGCGAAGCCAACGCCCGCCGTGCCGAGCAATGCGTCGTCGCCGAGCGTCACGTTGTCGAACGCGAGCTCGGCCGCGCGTGCGCCGTCGATCTTGGGGTAGCCCCGCACGCCGACGCCTGGCGCGTCGCGCGGCACCAGAAAGAGCGTCAGGCCTTCTTGCGCATCGTCGGCGCCAGCGGTGCGCGCCGACACCAGAAAGTGCGACGCGTGTTCGCCGTGCTGGACTACCGCTTTGGCGCCGTTCAGTTGCCACCTGTCGCCACTGCGCCGGGCGCGCGTCGTCACGCGCGACAGTTCGTAGTGAGAATCGGGCTCGCCGTGCGCAAGGGCGACCATCCACGAACCGTCGATCAATGCGCTGAGCGTCGCCTTCTGTGCGTGGGTGCCGCTGAGCGCGATCGCGCGGCCGACCATCAGCGTATCGAGAAACGGCTCGACCACCAGAGCGCGCCCGAGGCTTTCGAACACCACTGCGATATCGAAGCCGGCGCCGCCCAAGCCGCCGTCCGCTTCGTCGAACAGTGCGCCGATCGCGCCCAACTCCGCGAAGCGGTTCCATAGCTCGCTGCTGAACCCTTGTGCCGATGACGCGATGCGCTCGCGCGTGGCGAAGCCGTACTGCTCGCTGACGAAACGCCCGAGCGTATCGGCCAGCATGCGGCGGTCTTCGGTGTGCTGAAAATTCATGATGTGCGCCCCTTACAGTCCCAGAATCATTTTGGAAATGATGTTTTTCTGGATCTCGTTCGATCCGCCGAAGATCGACAGCTTGCGGTTGTTGAAGTACTGCGAGGCGGCGCTCGCGGCTTCGTCGGGACCGATGGGTGTTGCTTCGAAGCCGTCATGCAAGGCTTCCTCTACGAACGGCTGCGCATACGGACCCATTGCACGGCGCGTGAGCGACGAGATTTCCTGGCGGATCTCGGTGCCGCGAATCTTCAGCATCGAACTCTCGGCGCCGGGCACGCCGCCGCCCGCGACGGCCGCGATCACACGCAGATTGGTGGTCTTCATGTTCGCGAGGTCGATCTCTACGCGCGCCATGCGTGCTGCGAATGCCGGGTCCTCGGCGAGTGGCTTGCCGTTGCGGCGCTGGTTCGCGGCGATCTGGCGCAGACGATTGAAGGCGGCCACCGAAAAGCCGACGCCCGCGATATTGGTGCGCTCATACGTGAGCAGATATTTGGCGTAGGTCCAGCCCTTGTTCTCTTCGCCGACGAGATTCTCGGCCGGCACGCGTACGTCGGTGAAAAACACTTCGTTGACTTCGTGCTCGCCGTCGAGCGTGATGATCGGACGCACTTCGACGCCCGGTGTCTTCATGTCGATCAGCAGGAAGCTGATGCCTTCCTGCTTGCGCACGTCGGTCGCGGTGCGCACGAGGCAGAAGATCATATTCGCGTAGTGGCCGAGCGTGGTCCACGTCTTCTGCCCGTTGACGAGGTAGTGCTCGCCTTGCGCATCGGTCGCGCGTACCGCGCGGGTCTGGACCGAGGCGAGGTCGGAGCCGGCGCCCGGTTCCGAATAACCCTGGCACCACCAGTCGGAGCCATCGAGAATGCGCGGCAGCCAATGGCGCTTCTGCGCTTCGTTGCCGTACCGGATCAGCACCGGGCCGAGCATGTTGACGCCGAACGGCACCACACGAGGCGCGCCGGCCAGCGCGCATTCGTTTTCGAAAATGAATTTCTGCACTGCGGTCCAGCCCGGGCCGCCGTATTCCCTGGGCCAGTGATTGGCGAGCCAGCCGTGCGCGTTGAGGATCGCGTGCCATTGAGCCATATCGTCGCGCGTGAGACGGCGGCCGCCCTGCACCTTGTCGGCGAGACGCCGTGGGAGCTTATCGTGCAGGAACGCCAGGACGTCGGCGCGAAAGGTTTCTTCTTCGGGGGTGAAGTTCAGGTCCATGGCGGGTGGTTCCATGTTGAAGTGAGCGCGAAGCGGACCGACGCGGGCCATGCGCGAGCGATCCCCATGCGCTACATGATGTGCCGTTTCAGGCCGTCTGGTTCAGGCTCGCGAAATCGGCGCCGCGTTGCACGAGGTCGACCAGCAACGGCGACGCTTGCCAGAACAGCGGGTCCTCTTTGGCGAACTCGCGAATGTCGGCGAGAATCGTCGGCAGGCCGACCGTGTCCGCATATTTCATCGGGCCGCCGCGATAACGCGGAAAGCCGTAGCCGTACAGGAGAGTCACGTCGACATCCAGTGGCCGCAGCGCGATGCCTTCATGCACGACGTTCGCGCCTTCGTTGATCATCGCGGCCATGTAGCGGCGCACGATCTCTTCATCGGTGAACTTGCGCGGCGTGATACCTGCGCGGGCACGCTCGGCGTCGATGATCGCTTCGACTTCCGGGTCCGGCGTGCCGCTTCGAGAACCTTCGGAGTACAGATAAAATCCGCGTCCCGTCTTCTGCCCGAACCAGCCGCGCTCGCACAGGCGGTCGGCAATCTGCACATAGCGTGCCGCGGGGTTGCGCGTGGCCGCGCGCCGCTTGCGCGCGGCCCAGCCGATATCGCCGCCTGCAAGGTCGACCACCTGAAAGGGCCCCATCGGAAAGCCGAAGTCGCGCACTGCGGCGTCGATCTGATACGGCGACGCGCCATCTTCCATCATCGCGTCCGCGGCGCTGCGGTACACGGCCAGCACGCGGTTGCCGATGAAGCCGTCGCATACGCCCGCGCGCACCGGCGTCTTGCGCAGCTTCTTCGCGAGTTCGAACGCGGTGGCGACCACGTCGGCGCCGACCTGCTTGGGCACCACCACTTCGAGCAGCTTCATGACATTGGCGGGCGAGAAGAAGTGCAGGCCGATCACGTCGGCGGGGCGCGAGATGCTGGCGGCGATCGCGTCGATGTCCAGATACGACGTGTTGGTCGCGAGCACCGCGCCCGCTTTGCATACGCGATCCAGCTCGGCGAACACGGCCTGCTTCACGGCGAGGTCTTCGAACACGGCCTCGATCACGAGGTCGGCATCGGCGAGCGCATCGTATGACGTACTGCCGCTCCAGCGCGCCATGAGCTCCGCTTTTTTCTCCGCGCTCAGCCGACCCTTGACGATCAGGCCGTCATAGACCTTTTCGATGTGGGCGCGACCGCGTGCGAGCGACTCATCGTCGCGTTCGATCATCGTCACCGGCAGGCCCGCATCGAGCACCGCGACCGCGATGCCCGCGCCCATCGTGCCGCCGCCCACCACACCGATTGCGTCGAGCGCGCGCGGCTTCGCGCTGCGCGTCTCAGGCGCCTTCAGCACTTCGCGCTCGGCAAAGAACGCGTGGATCAGCCCGGCGCGCTGCGGGCTGTCGATACATTGCAGGAACAGTTCGCGTTCGAGCCGCAGGCCTGCGTCGAACGGCTGTTCGATCGCGGCCTCGACCGCCTCGACGATCTTCAGCGGCGAGAACAGCCCGCGCGACTTCTTCGCGGTCTGCGCGCGCGCCGTTGCAACGGCGGCGAGGTTCGCGGCGCGATTGTCGGCGCTATGGTCGAGCGCGGCTGCGTCGCGCGTGCGGCGCACCGGCGCGTGCCGGGCCAGCAGTTCCTGCGCGTAGGAGAGGCCTTCGGCGAGGATGTCGCCGCTGCTGCCGAGCCGGTCGACGAGGCCGAGCGCCAGCGCCTCTTTTGCGCCGGCGTGCCGGCCACTGAGCATCAGATCGAGCGCCGCGGCCGCGCCGATCAGACGCGGCGTGCGCTGCGTGCCGCCCGCGCCCGGCAGCAGGCCGAGCTGCACTTCGGGCAAGCCGAGCTTCGCGCCGTCGACGGCGATCCGGTAGTGCGCGGCGAGCGCGACCTCCAGGCCGCCGCCGAGCGCCGCGCCGTGAATCGCGGCGACGACCGGTTTGGTGCACGCCTCGATGCGGTTGCACACCTCCGGCAGCGAAGGCGGCACCGGTGGTTTGCCGAATTCGCGAATGTCCGCGCCTGCGATGAAGTTGCGCCCCGCGCCGACGATCAGCACGACCTCGACTGCAGGGTCGGCGTCGGCGGCGTCGATCGCGGCGACGAGGCCGCGCCGAACGTCGGCGGACAGCGCGTTGACCGGCGGGTGATCGATCGTAACGAGCAGCAGTTTGCCGCGCAATTCGCGCGTGACAACGCCGGCCGAAGGATTGAGGGTCATGATGTCGTCTCCTGACTGTTATCGAGGTTCAAGCAAGCGGATCGAAGCGCGGCGCAAGTGAGCGCCAGCATCCGGCGATGTGTGCCGATTGTCGAGCGGTCAAGCTTCGTTGACAATCCCATGGACAGTTGACAGACTGTCAAAATTACTTTGACAGAAGCGCCTGCATGGACGTCAATTCCCTGACCTTGCTGGTCGACATCCTGGACGCCGGCAACCTGAGCGAAGCCGCGCGGCGGCTGAAGATGAGCCGCGCCAACGTGAGCTATCACCTGAATCAGCTGGAGCGCTCCATCGGTCTGCAACTGGTCAGGCGCACCACGCGCCGGGTCGAGGCGACCGAAATCGGTCTACAGCTATACGAGCATGGCCGCACCATCCAGAACGCGCTGCTCGCCGCGAGCGAGTCGGTCGCGATGCTCGGCAAAAGCCTGCAGGGCCGCGTGCGGCTCAGTGTGCCGAGCGGCTACGGCCAGCTCGTGATGTCCGACTGGCTGATCGCGTTCAAGGGGCTTTATCCCGGCATCGTGCTGGACGTGATGTTCGAGAATCGCGTCGAGGACCTGATGCGCGACGAGGTCGATATCGCGGTGCGGGTGATGTCCGAGCCGCCGCAAAATCTCGTCGCGCGCGACATGGGACCGGTGAGTTATGTGGCGTGCGCGTCGCCCGCTTTTGCGCGAACGCACGGAATGCCCGCGAAGCTGGACGACCTGCGCACCGCACCGCTGATCACGGCGGCGGTGGTCGGCAGGCAACTGCGCGTGGCCGCTTATTTGCGCGACGAGCGGCACGAAGTGCTGCTGGAGCCTGCGATCATCTCCGAAAACTTTCTGTTCTTGCGCCAGGCGGTGCTCGCGGGCCTTGGCGTGGGGCTCGTGCCCGACTACGTGGTGCAGGACGATCTGACACGCGGCGACGTGCTCACGGCGCTCGATGAATGGCGGCTCAGCATTTTCGGCACGCACATGTACATGCTCTATATGCCCAACCGGCATCACACGCGTGCGGCCGCGACGTTTATCGAGTTCATCTTGCAGCAGGCGCATGGCGCTGGCCGAAGCGCGGCGGCCTGATGATCGTGCGGGCGAACGTCGAGCGCGATGCTGGATACGGCTTGTCGCGATCATAACGACGCCTGCATCACCCGCCGAACTTGCGCGCAATCGCCGTTGCGATCAACGGGACGCCGACGCGCAACAGCTTGCGCATGCCGTCGTCGCGTCCGACTTTCTCGACGGAGTTTTCGATCATCGTCTGCATCACGTCGGCCGGGTAAAACTCCCGGAACAAAGCGTTGATGCCTGTGCCGGCAAAGAGTTGATGCAGGAACGAACCGGCCGGCGGTCCAATGCGCTTGAACAGTCCCATCCTGGTGAGGCAATGGTTCCGCAGATGCAGTGCGTATGAGTTGGTGCACCACTCCGTACACTCGTCCAGATAGCGCGGCAGAAACACCTTGTAGTAGTCGTCGATACTCACCGGGTAGAACAGGGTTTCGGGCAAGCCCGCATCCATGCCATAGACGGCGGTCAGAAGGCGCGCACCCGTGTCGCTCCGACGGCTGTCAGTCCGCTTCATGGCCTCGATTCGATTCAGCAACTGCTGCAGACGCGGATCTGTCGAGGACAGGCGCAGCAGCGCGGTGCCGAGGCTGTCGGCGGTGCTTCTGCCGATCAGATCGCCAGGGGCATCGAGATCGAGATTGCGCAGCAACAGCATGTCGGTATCGATCCAGATGTCGTCCGTCCTCGTGAACATCGCGAAGCGGAAGTAATCGGAAAAACGCGTGATGGAAGGCACGCCTTTGATCGGGAAATCGTTCAGCGCGTCAGCCGGCAGAATTTCGCGTGCGTCTTTCGCTATCACGCCGGGTGGCAGATCCTTGAGCGGCTCGTAACTGTAGAGCGACACCGCGCTGCCATGCACGGTGAACGAACGCAGACTCGCCACTTCATACGGCGAGAGCTCGGGGCCGTGCCAAAAAGACGCAAATCTTGTCTGGCTCATCGCGTATCCAGGGGGCACTCCGCGTGATGCGCACCGCCGGGCGCATAAGGCAGGCGCAGGCCTGCGGGCACAGCTACCTTTCCGATACTACGCGAGGGGAGGGTTCTCAGCAGACAAAAGGCCGTAATCGCACACGCGTTGGCGCGAAACGATGAAGTGGGGTAGCAAGCGCGGCCTGAAAAAAAGTAGCGAATGTCATACATCGCGAGCTTCAGCGGCGCGCGGTACGATGTTTCTTTGCGCAGCGCCGCGGCCTCGACACGGCGAAGCGTGCAGCGCGGAGTGTACGATCGACCGCAACGGTGCAGGCAGCGTGCGTCGCGCACCAGGACCGCGCAGACCGGACAGCGACACAAAGGAAACGAGATGAACCTCGAAGGCCAGAACTACGATTCGCTCACGGCAAACTTCGCGTGGCGCATTCCTGCGCGCTACAACATCGGCGTCGACGTGTGCGACAAATGGGCCGACGGTTCCGGCCGGCTCGCGCTCATCTACGAAGACGCCGACGGCCGCGACACCCGTTACACGTTCGACCAGTTGAAGACGCTTTCCGGGCGCTTCGCGAATGCGCTGCTGGCAAGCGGCGCGCAACGCGGGGACCGCGTCGGCATCTTCCTGTCCCAATCGATCGAAACGGCCATCGCGCACCTGGCCGCATACAAGGCGGGCATGGTGGCCGTGCCGCTGTTCGCGCTGTTCGGCGTCGATGCGATCGAGCACCGTCTGGGCGACAGCGGCGCTGTTGCGCTGATCACCGATCGCGCGGGCGTCGAGAAAGTCGACGAGATTCGCGCGGCGTTGCCCGAGCTGCGCCATGTTTTCAGCGTCGACGCGCAGCGGGATCATGCGGACCCGGCCGCGCCCGTGCGTTCCTTCTGGCGCGCGCTCGAAAGCGCATCCGCCGACTTCACGCCGGTCGACACCAGCGCGGACGATCCCGCGATCATCATCTATACGTCGGGCACCACCGGCAAACCGAAGGGCGCATTGCACGGCCATCGCGTGCTGCTCGGTCACCTGCCGGGCGTGGAGATTTCGCAGCAGGGGTTTCCTGCTCACGCCACGCTGATATGGACGCCGGCGGACTGGGCGTGGATTGGCGGATTGTTCGACGTACTGCTGCCGGCGTGGCATCACGGCGTCGCCGTGCTCGCGCGCCGCTTTGCGAAGTTCGACGGCGAGGCGGCCTTCGATCTGCTCGCGCGTCACGCGGTCTCGCATGCCTTCCTGCCGCCGACCGCGCTGAAGATGATGCGCGGCGTGGAGCGGCCCGAGCGCTGGACGCTCGCGCTGCGCTCGGTTGCAAGCGGCGGGGAATCGCTCGGCGAGGAATTGATCGGCTGGGGGCGCAAAGCGCTGGGCGTGACGATCAACGAGTTCTATGGGCAAACCGAATGCAACGTCGTCGTGTCGTCGTGTGCGGCGCTGTTCGAGCCGCGTTTCGGTGCGATCGGTCGCGCGGTGCCGGGGCACCGCGTGGCCATCGTCGATGCGCATGGCAACGAACTGCCGGCCGGCGCGATCGGCGACATCGCGGTGGCCGCGCCCGATCCGGTCATGTTCCTCGGCTACTGGCGCAACGAGCCGGCGACGCGCGAAAAATTCCGTGGCCCGTTTCTGGTGACGGGCGATCTCGGCATGCGCGACGCGGACGGCTTCATCCGCTTCGTCGGCCGTGACGACGACGTGATCACGAGCGCGGGCTACCGGATCGGTCCGGCTTCGATCGAAGATTCGCTGCTGCGTCATCCGGCCGTCTCGATGGCCGCGGTGATCGGCGCGCCGGATCGCGAGCGCACGGAAATCGTGATGGCGTTCGTGGTGCTCAAGCCCGGCTTCGTCGGCGACGAAGCGTTGGTACGCGAGATCCAGCAGCATGTCAAAACGCGGCTGGCCGCCCATGAGTATCCGCGCGAGATCCGCTTCGTCGACAACCTGCCGTTGACGGCCACGGGCAAGGTGATCCGCAAGACACTGCGCGAGGAACTCGTGCGCGATCCGAAGGGTGGCGCTGCAAAGCGCTGAATCGCGGCACGGGTGCAACGGGTGCAACGGGTGCGGCGCGCCTCGCATGCTACGATGCTGCGCTGATTGCAAGAGCGTAACGTCGGAGACAGAGATGCGTCCTGAGCATGCCGCCCGTTTCGATCAACAGTTCGCACCTCGTATCGCCGAGGCGATTGCCGCCTGTCTGGCGGCCACCGTGCATACCGAAGTGCTGCCCTACGGCGGCCCGGGTCATCCAACCCGCTTGCGGATTCACGCATCGCCGCTCGACGGTCTGGGCCACTATCCGCATCCGTTGAACCTGTATCTGACCTGGGACAGCGACGAGATCGAGCGGCTAATGGATGCGCAGGGGCAGACGCGCTTCGCCAATTATCTCGGCGCGCTGCCGCGCAAGCTCACGGCGTGGACCCATGCACGGCAACTGGATTTTCTTTCACACACGCAAGCTGAACCGGTGGCGTTGATCGGCGGTCTCGACTTCGAGTCGTGAGCGGTGGTGGGCGCTGGCGTCGACAACCGATAGCGTTCAATGGAGCCCGAGCCCGAGCTCACGCGGCGCGTCGGGCAGACGGCCGCGGCAGTTCGTCCGCACCATCGGCTGCGCGACCGCTGCTCAGCTTCCCAGCGCCGGATCGCTCATGCTGCTCTTGCCGGTCTCCACATGGCCGGCCAGGCGCCGTATAAACGCGGCGTCGGCATCGACCGTGATCGCGAGGTCGTACCAGCCGTGCGCATTGCGCAGGTCGAGGTAGAGCGGTTCGGTATCGCCGCCGCGCACCGAACGTTGGATCACGTTGTCCGGGTCGTAGGCGTTGACGATGGTGAACTGGCAATGCGCGCTGCCGAGGTTTTCCAGCCGACTTGCAGATTGCCGTTCGCCACGTCATAACCTTCCGCAATTTCCGGCCGCGCGATGTCCGGGCCGCTCCACCCGCTGCGTGCCGCCGCCTGGCCTGCGAAACGCCGCAGAAATCCGTTCGGGCCGTGAACGGTGAAGTCATAGCTGCCGTTGGCATTCACCGGCAACTGATCCTGCAGGCTCTTACCGGCTTCCACGGTATAGCTGCGCGGCGCGTCGGTACTCCGTGCGGTGTAGACAAGGAACACCGCGCCGGCGCGGCCCGTGTTGACGAAGCGCATGGTCAATTGTTTCGCGGAGCCCTCGCCGTGCACGCGCACGAAGAGTTCGTATGGCAACGCTCGCGCGGGGCGCACGCCGGCTTCCTGCTTCGGCACCGCCTGCGTGGGCGGCGGCAGCGGCGCGTAGTCCGGATGGCGGTTCCGGTCGGCCGGCACGTAGGCACTGGTACTCGGCAGGCTCGGCCACGTATCGTTCGGAGTGCTGAAGTTGAACGCCGACAGCAGATCGCCGCACACCGCGCGACGCCACGGCGTGATGTTGGATTCGCCCAGGTTGGGGTGCTGGCCGAAACGCTTTTCGATAAAGCGGATCACCGACGTATGGTCGAACAGTTCGGAGCACACATAGCCGCCTTTGGACCACGGCGACACGACCAGCATCGGCACACGCGGTCCGAGGCCGTAGGGGGCCGCGGCCGTTTTCGCGTCGCCCGGATAGATTTCATGGGTGAGCTCGACGGTGGACAGGCCGTTCGTGTTCGAAGCCGCGGCGAACGGCGGCGCGATGTGATCGAAGAAGCCGTCGTTCTCGTCGTAGTTGATCAGCAGCACGGTCTTGCTCCACACATCCGGATTCGCCGTAAGGATCTGCAAGACCTGATCGATGTACCACGCGCCGTAGTTCGCGGGCCAGTTCGGATGCTCGGAATACGCTTCCGGCGCAACGATCCACGACACCTGCGGCAGCGCGTTGTTCTGCACGTCGCGCTTGAGAATGTCGAAGTAGCCATCCCCTTTTGCCGCGTTGGTGCCCGTGCGCGCGTTGTCGTAGAGCGGGTTGCCTGGCTGCGCGTTGCGGTACTGGTTGAAGTAGAGCAGCGAGTTGTCGCCATAATTGCCGATGTACGGATTCTGCGTCCAGCCCCACGACCCATTGCCGTCGAGCCCGTTGCCGATGTCCTGATAGATTTTCCACGTGATGCCCGCGCTCTGCAGCACTTCCGGATAAGTGGACCAGCCGTAGCCGAGTTCCGAATTGTCGATCACCGGGCCGCCGCCGCTGCCGTCGTTGCCGACCCAGCCGCTCCACATGTAGTAGCGGTTTGGGTCCGTCGGACCCATCAGCGAGCAGTGGTACGCGTCGCAGATCGTGAACGCGTCGGCGAGCTGATAGTGAAACGGGATGTCCTCGCGCGTGAAATAGGCCATCGTCGTCGCACCCTTGGCGGGCACCCATTGATCGTTGCGGCCGCCGTTCCACGCTGCATGTGTGCTGCCCCAGTCGTGCGCGAGATCCTGCAGGAACTGCAAGCCCAGGTTAGGCGCGGTGGGGTGAAACGGCAGCACGTAGCCTGGATTGGCGGAATCCGCCGCGAGCGGTTGATACCACACCGGTTTGCCGTTGGGCAGATCGATCGCGCGCGTATCGCCGAAACCGCGCACGCCTTTGAGCGTGCCGAAGTAGTGATCGAAGGAGCGGTTTTCCTGCATTAGCACGACGATGTGTTCGACGTCGGCAAGGGAGCCGGTCCGGGTGTTGGCCGGAATGGCGAGCGCGTTGCGAATGCCGAGCGGCAACATGCTCAGCGCGGTGGCGGAGCTGGCGGCTCGCGCGGCGGAGCGCAGAAAATCGCGGCGATTTTTCGAGGTCATGGTTTTGGCTTACGATCTTCGTTTGACGAACGATACATCGCGCGCGTAACTCAATCCACTGTATGGATCACGGGCGCGGCGAGCGGTGCGGTAGCGGCGGTGGCGAGTGCTGCGCCGGTGTTCGAAGCGGGCAATGCGGGGGTTCGAATAGTCAGCGCGGGCGGCGCAGGTTCGGACTGCGATGGGTTCGCCGATGCGGTTGTGACCACCTTGCCGGGGTCGACAGGATGATCCGGCGAGCTGGGCATGGTGGTGTCCGCCGCGCGGTCGTCGGCAGCATCGTCGCCACATGCAGCGATCAGCGCGCATAGCGAAGCGGCGAGCAACGCGGACGTCAAACGTTTGCGCTGCAACGCGGGAGAGGACTTGCTTACAGGCGTGATGACAACGTCTCCGGCACGGGGATGCGCGCCAGTGCAGTGATGCGCCCAGGTCAGCGATGCCGCAGGATAGTCGCTTACCTGTGTAAGTTTTATGAAGAAACGGAAGACGAAAGGGGCACCGCTCATGCGGGCTCAGGGCGACAGTTCGGACGCGGCGACGGCATGCGCCTTCAGGGTTGACGGGCGGCGCGCTTCCCGGCTGGCTGCTGCTTGTTTCCCGTAGCAGCGTTCACTGGCGCTGCGACGAAACAAAAGCCGCAATCGCATCGTTCAACTTTTCGGGCGCATCCCGATGCGGCGAATGTCCGCAAGCATCGAGCTTGACGAGTTGGGCGTGCGGCACCTGCACGGCGATCGTATCGATCTGCGCCAACGTCCCGTAGTTGTCGTCGTGGCCTTGTATCGCGAGCAACGGCTGGCGGATCGACGCCAGTTCCGCGGTGATCGACCACTGGCTGAACGCGGGGTTCAACCAGATATCGTTCCAGCCGTAAAACGCGGAATCGACGTCGGCATGATAGCGGCTGAGCTTCGCGCGAAAGTCCGTGGTTTCGTACAGCTGCTTCGTCTCGGCAATGCTCTGCACCGAGATATCTTCGACGAACACGTGCGGTGCGATGACCACCGCGCCCGCCAGCGCGTCCGGGCACAGCGCCGCGTACAAGAGCGCGATCGTGCCGCCATCGCTATGGCCAACGACCCACATGCGCCGGCGCTCGCGCGTGTCGATAGCGAGCGCGTCGAGCAGCGCGGGGAGAATGTCGCGCGCCTGGTCCGTCATGAAATGGACGGGCCATTTCACGTGGTGCGCGCGCGGCGTGGACAGTCCATAGCCGGGCCGCGAGTAAACCAGTCCCCGCATGCCGAGCCGCTCGCACAAAGTCTGCGGCCAGTCGCGCCACATTGCGATCGAACCGAGTCCTTCGTGCAGGAACACCACGATCGGCGCATTGGCCGCCGTCGGGTTGAGCCAGCGATACTCGATGCGCAACGGCCCATGCGAAGCCGTAGCCGGCAGTTCAGCGAAACTACTCGCGGTAGGGGTCGCAACGGCGGCAGCGGTGGCAGTGGCGGCGGCAAGGGCGGGCTTCGGCATGAATCACCTTATGACAGTTCGCGCAGTTTGAAGCGTTGAATTTTGCCAGTGGCGGTCTTGGGCAAATCGTCGGTAAAGACGATGTCGCGTGGATACTTGTGCGGCGCGAGCCGTGCCTTGACGAAGGCCTTCAACTCGTCCGCCAGTATCTCAGACGGCGTGAACTCGCGCTTGAGCACCACGAACGCGCGGGTCTTCACGAGGCCGCCATGGTCGACGCCGACCACCGCCGCTTCGAGCACCGCATCGTGCTGCACTAACACCATCTCCACCTCGACGGGCGACACATACTGGCCGCTGACTTTCAGCATGTCGTCGCTGCGGCCCGCGTACACGTAGCAGCCATTGGGCAGCCGCCGATACTTGTCGCCGCTGCGAATCCATTCGCCGAGAAACGTCGCGCGCGACTTCTCGCGATTGCACCAGTACATCAGTGCCGCACTCGGCCCCTTGATATACAGATCGCCGATCTCGCCATCGGGTACCGGATGACCTGCTTCATCGCGCAATTGCACTTCGTAGCCGGGCACCGGACGGCCGGTCGTGCCGTATTCGACTTCGCCGCCGCGATTGGACAGAAAGATATGCAGCATCTCGGTCGAGCCGATACCGTCGAGAATCTCGGCGCCGAAGTGCGCGGTGAAGCGTTCGCCGATTTCCCGCGGCAACGCTTCGCCGGCCGACGCGCAGATGCGCATCGCCACATCGGCCCGCGCGGGCAGGTTGGGCGACACCAGCATGCTCGCGTACAACGTGGGCACGCCGTAGAACACGCTCGGGCGATGCTGCACGAGGCGCTTGAAAATCGCATCGGCGGTAGGGCGCTCCGCCATCAGCACAGCGGTGGCGCCAACCGACAGCGGAAAGGTGAGCGCGTTGCCGAGCCCATATGCAAAGAACAGCTTGGCCGCCGAAAACACCACGTCGCTTTCGACAATGCCCAACACCGCCTTGGCGTACAACTCCGCGGTCCAGTACAGATTCGCGTGCGTATGGACCGTGCCTTTCGGCTTGCCGGTCGAGCCGGACGAATACAGCCAGAACGCGATGTCGTCGCCGTTGCTCCGGTAGCCTTTGACGGCCGGCTCGGCGGCGTCGATCAGGTCTTCGAAACGGGGCGCCGGGGGCCGAGCGTCGGTGAGCGGTTCGGAGACGATCAACTGGCAGCCGTCGTATTCGGCGTTAGCCAGCGCTTCGCTGACGTTCGGCACCAACGCACCCGACGCGATGACGGCGCGCGCATGACTATGCGTGAGCATGTACCTGTAGTCCGCGGCGCTGAGCAACGTATTGGCGACCACCGGCACGACGCCCGCATACAGTGCGCCGAGAAACGCGATCGGCAAGGCGACCGTATCGAGCATCACGAGCAGCACGCGTTCCTCGGGATGCACGCCGAGCGTGCGTAACGCGGTCGCGAAGCGGCGCGCGCGTTGTTCGAGTTCGCCGTAAGTGGTGGTGCCGGCGTCGTCGATATAGGCGATCTTGCCGGCGCGCACTGCATTCAGCTCAAACACATGCGTGGCGAAATTAAAGAGCGGGGGCGGTGGCGCCACCGGCGCGCCGCACTGCGCGGCGGGCGAATTTTCAGCTGTCTCGAGCGGGGATTGCATGTGTCTCCTCCATCGATGGTGGCGATCCGGCTGTTGTGTGCTCGTGATCCGCGCGATGCTTGTGCAGCTTCCCTGCGACCGCTAGGTCGTGGCGGGGTGAGTCATGTGCGTCAAAGTGTCGATCGCCGCCGCCGGCGCCTGGACCGCGCAGCGCCGGTGATAGAACCCGAGCGCGCGCAAGCCGCCGAGCTCTTCGCCACCGCCCGCGCGGCCGGGGCCGCCATGCAGCGACATCGGCATGACGTTGCCGTGCCCGGTGTGACTTTGCTCGACCGATGGCGAGATCGCATGCACGCGTCCGTGCGAGTCGGCGAGTTCGAGCGCGAGCTGGCCGGCATGCGCATCGTCGTTCGAATAGATCGACGCGACGAGCGAGCCCTGGCCGCGTCCTGCGAGTGCGACGGCGTGCGCTTCGGCCAGCGCGTTCGCGCCGACGGCGACGCGATAGGGCGCGACCGTCGCGACAGGACCGAACACTTCCACATCGTGCATCAGCGTTGCGCTGTCCGGATCATTCACGACGAACAGATACGGCGCGACGCACGCCGAGATTGCCGGGTCGGCGTCGATCAGCGGCACAGCCGAGCCGTCGAACGCGAGCAGCGCTTGCTCGCGCAACGCGGCGATGCCGGCCAGCACGTTCTCGAATTGCTCGCGGCTCACGAGCGCGCCCATTCGCACGGCTTCGTTGCGCGGATTGCCGACGCTGATTTTCGCGAGCTTCGTTTTCAGCGCCTCGAGCACGGCCTCGAGCGCTGTTTCCGGCACGAACGCCCGCCGAATTGCCGTGCACTTCTGCCCCGACTTCACCGTCATTTCGCGCACCACTTCCTTGATGAACAGCTCGAACGCGGGGGTGCCGGGCGTCGCATCGGCGCATAGGATCGCGCTGTTCAGACTGTCGGCCTCGACGTTCAGACGCGCGCCGCGCCGCACGAAAGCCGGGTGCGCGCGCAATGTGGCGGCGGTGTGCGCGGAGCCGGTGAACGACACCACGTCGTAGGGCTGAACCTGATCGAGCAGGCCTGCGGAGCTGCCGCAGATCACCGATAGCGCGCCGGCCGGCAGGATGCCCGCGTCGACCACATCGGCGACCATGCGCTGCGTGAGCCATGCGGTGGCCGTGGCGGGCTTCACGATGACCGGCACGCCCGACAGCAATGCGGGCGCCGCCTTTTCCCACAGGCCCCACGACGGAAAGTTGAACGCGTTGATGAAGAGCGCGACGCCGCGTGTCGGCACGAGCACGTGCTGGACGCTGAACGATTGATCCTTGCTGAGCGGCACGGCGTTGCCATCGCGCAGGGCATGCACGTCGCCCAGCGACGCGCCGAGTTTCGCGTAGTACGACAAGGTAAAGATGCCGCCGTCGATATCGACCGCCGAGTCATTGCGCGTCGTGCCGGAGTTCGCGGTGGCAATCGCGTAGTAGTCCTCACGCTTTGACTGCAGCAGCTTGACGATATCGGCGAGGCGCGCCGCGCGTTGCGCGTAGGTCAACGCGCGTAGTGCGGCGCCGCCCTGGTCACGCGCAAAGCCGAAGGCGTGCGGGAGATCGAGGCCTTCGCTGGACACGCGCACGAGCGCTTCGCCCGTCACCGGATCGCTCAGCGTGGTGCCCGCGCCGCTGCCCGCGACCCACTGGCCGGACACATGGTTCTTCAGAAGTTCGGTCATGGTTTTCTCGAATGGACGTGCATCAGGCGGAAGTGAATTCGATCGCGCCTTGTGGCAACAGATACAGCACCAGCGCCTCACCGTTCGCAACGGTCGGGCGATGCGCGGAGCCCGGGCCGTATACGCACCAGCCGGCCGGGTGGCCGTCGAACGTCGCGCCTTCGGTGAGCGGCATGATCAGATCGATCTCGCCGTGCGGATGCACGTGATGCGGACCGGCAATGTCCTGCATGTCGACGACGTCGACGGAAAAGCCGTGCGTTTCGGGCAGTGCCTTGAAGATGCGGCCGTAGCGAATGCCGCCGGCTTCGCGGTTGCACAGCCAGCCTTGCGCGACGCCGCAGCGGCAGGCATCCGCGAGCTCGCGGAAGGTCGCGCCGTCGGCCGGGTAGGTGTCGTTCAGCCAGGCGGCGAGCTGGCCGTCGAGCGGGCGGCCGGCGAGTTGCTCTGTGACGCCCGCAATCAGGCGCTGGAATTCATGTTGGGACATGCGAGCCTCCGGGTCAGCGCGCTCGCGCAGCCAGGGTGCCTCGGCACCCCAATGCATGCGTATTGCCGCGCAGTCTCCATGACGATGCCGAACAAGTTCGGCCGCGTTTGTTATTGGATCGATATTTGGCGAAAATTAACCGTTCACCTGGTGCGTGTCAAGCACTATAGTACATATAACGCAGCTACGAGGTGGTTAAACATGAATCAAAAGTACTCGCCGGCACCGCTGGATGAGGCCGCCGCCGATAGCAGCCGCACGGAGCCCGTGGAGCGCGGCGGCGAACGCGAAGAGCGCGATCCGTTTCTGACCGCGATGGGCGAACGCGTGCGCCTGCTGCGCGCTCGCCGCGGCATGACGCGCAAGACGCTGGCCAGCGAAGCCGGCCTGTCGGAGCGGCATCTGGCCAACCTGGAGTCGGGCGTCGGCAATGCGTCGGTGTTGGTGTTGCGGCAGCTCGCGGGCGCGCTGAACTGTTCGCTCGCCGAAATGATCGGCGACGAGACCACTGTGTCCGCCGAATGGCTGCTGATCCGCGAACTGCTGCAAGGCCGCGATCAGGCCGCGCTGCAGCGCGCGCGCGTGGCGCTCGCCGAGATGTTCGCGCAGGCGCCGCGCGACCCGAATCGCAAGAATAGGATCGCGCTAATCGGTCTGCGCGGCGCCGGCAAATCGACGCTCGGCAGGATGCTGGCGCAGGAGCGCAAGGTGCCGTTCGTCGAACTGACGCGCGTGATCGAGCAGATGGCCGGCTGCCCGCCATCGGAGATCCACTCGCTATATGGAGCGAGCGCTTACCGGCGTTATGAACACCGCGCGCTCGAGGCCGTGATTCGCGAGCATGAGCGCGCGGTGATCGCGTCGCCGGGGGGGCTCGTATCCGAGTCGGCCACCTTCAACGCGCTGCTGTCGCATTGCTTCACCGTGTGGCTGCAAGCTACGCCGGAGGAACATATGCGCCGTGTCGTCGCGCAAGGCGATTTGCGGCCGATGTCGGGCAACAAGGAGGCGATGGACGATCTGAAGCGCATCCTCGCGGGGCGCGGCGAGCTGTACGGCCGCGCGGACATGAACTTCGACACCAGCGAAAAAACGCTCGCCGACGCCTATCTGCAGCTGCGGGACCGGCTCGCCGCGCGCCTCGCGGCGGAGTCGCCGGACGACGTGCCAGTGGGTTGACCTGCGGCGAGCGGTCGGGGTTTACGAGTAAACATGCATTAAAGTGCTTTACATGGCGTGTACAGTGCACTATTGTTCAAAAAACAGATTTTGCATTGTCCAGTCAGGAGACAGCCCATGTCCGCAGCAGAAGCCGCCACCGCGCCGGTCGACTACCGAACCGATCCCTCGCAGTACAAGCACTGGAAGCTGAGCTTCAATGGTCCGGTCGCGACGCTCGGGATCGACATCGCCGAAGACGGCGGCATCCGCGACGGCTACAAGCTCAAGCTCAATTCGTATGATCTCGGCGTCGACATCGAACTGCACGACGCGATACAACGCATCCGTTTCGAGCATCCCGAAGTGAAGACCGTGGTGCTGACGAGCCTCAAGGACCGCGTCTTCTGCTCGGGCGCCAACATCTTCATGCTGGGTCTGTCCACGCACGCGTGGAAGGTCAATTTCTGCAAGTTCACCAACGAAACCCGCAACGGACTGGAAGACTCGTCGCGTCACTCCGGGCTGAAGTTTCTCGCCGCGGTCAACGGCGCGTGCGCAGGCGGCGGTTACGAACTGGCGCTCGCCTGCGACGAAATCTATCTGGTCGACGATCGCTCGTCGTCGGTATCGCTGCCCGAAGTGCCGCTGCTCGGCGTGCTGCCTGGCACTGGCGGCCTGACGCGCGTCACCGACAAGCGCCGCGTGCGGCACGACCGCGCCGACATCTTTTGCACGGTGGTCGAAGGCGTGCGCGGAGAACGCGCGAAAGCGTGGCGACTGGTCGATGAAGTCGTGAAGCCGAACCAGTTCAATCAGGCTATCCAGGCGCGCGCGTTGGAACTCGCCGCGCAGAGCGACCGCCCGGACGACGCGCAAGGCGTGATGCTCACGCGTCTCGAACGCACCGATCGCGCAGACGGGCTGACCTACCCGACGCTCGACGTGACGATCGACCGCGCGAAGCGCGTGGCGACCTTCACCGCCAAAGCCCCGCACGCCGAAACGCCCACGCAGATCGACGCGATCGTTGCGGCGGGCGCGAACTGGTGGCCGCTGCGATTTGCCCGCGAACTCGACGACGCGATACTGTCGATGCGCACCAACGAACTCGAAATCGGCACGTGGGTCTTCAAGACCGAAGGCGACGCCCGCAAGCTGCTCGCCGCCGACGCCACGCTGCTGCAGCACAAGGACCACTGGTTCGTGCGCGAGACGATCGGGTTGCTGCGCCGCACGCTCGCGCGCATCGACGTGTCGTCGCGCTCGTTGTTCGCGCTGATCGAACCGGGCTCGTGCTTCGCGGGCACCTTCGCGGAACTGGCTTTCGCCGCCGACCGCAGTTACATGGCCGCGTTGCCCGAAAACGAGGACGAGGAACCGGCCATCACGCTGTCGGAAGTCAACTTCGGTCTTTATCCGATGGTCACGCAGCAGTCGCGCCTCGCCCGGCGCTTCTATGAAGAGAGCGAGCCGCTCGACGCCGCGCGTTCGCGGATCGGCGAGCCAGTCAAGGCAGTGGAAGCCGAGCGCCTCGGTCTCGTGACCGCGTCGCCCGACGACATCGACTGGGCCGACGAGATCCGCATCGCGCTCGAAGAACGCGCGTCGATGTCGCCGGATGCGTTGACCGGACTCGAAGCGAACCTGCGCTTTAACGGCCCCGAAACGATGGAGACACGCATCTTCGGCCGTCTGACCGCGTGGCAGAACTGGATATTCAACCGGCCCAACGCAGTGGGCGAGAAGGGTGCGCTCAAGGTGTACGGCAAGGGCAGCAAGGCGCAATTCGACGTCTCGCGCGTTTGATGTTCGCCTGAACGTATGCGCGTCGGGTGCGCGTGAAATTGGCCGTGAGGCGCTCGCCTGCACAGCGCACTTCACGCCGGCAACGCGGCCCGACGCAACGCCACTCGCCCGATACGCGCTTCTCACCGTCAGCATTGCAGCTTCCGAACAAGGAACCGACCATGTCAACGATCAACTACAGCGAAAAAATCCCCAACAACGTCAACCTCGCCGACGATCGCACGCTGCAACGCGCGCTCGAACAATGGCAACCGAACTTTCTGTCGTGGTGGGGCGATATGGGCCCGGAAGGCTCGCACGGCTACGATGTTTATCTGCGCACGGCGGTCAGCGTCGATGCGGGCGGCTGGGCGCACTTCGACTACGTGAAGATGCCGGAGTACCGGTGGGGCATTTTCCTCACGCCCGGCGAACAGGACCGCAAAATCCACTTCGGCGAGCACAAGGGCGAAGCGGCATGGCAGGACGTGCCCGGCGAGCATCGCGCGAACCTGCGCCGCATCATCGTCACGCAAGGGGATACGGAGCCGGCGTCGGTCGAACAACAGCGCCACCTCGGGCTGACCGCGCCGTCCATGTACGACCTGCGCAACCTCTTCCAGGTGAATGTCGAAGAGGGGCGCCACCTGTGGGCGATGGTGTATCTGCTGCATCGCTTCTTCGGCCGCGACGGCCGTGAGGAAGCCGAAGCATTGCTCGGGCGCCGCTCGGGCGACGAGGACAATCCGCGCATTCTCGGCGCGTTCAACGAGAAAACGCCCGACTGGCTCGCGTTCTACATGTTCACCTACTTCACCGACCGCGACGGCAAGTTCCAGTTGTCGGCGCTCGCCGAGTCGGGCTTCGACCCGCTGGCGCGCACCACGAGGTTCATGCTGACCGAGGAAGCGCACCATATGTTCGTCGGCGAGTCGGGTGTGTCGCGGGTGATCCAGCGCACCGCCCAGGTGATGAACGAACTCGGCACGGACGACGTCGCGAAGATTCGCGCGGCGGGCGTGATCGATCTGCCGACCATCCAGCGCTATCTGAACTTCCACTACTCGGTGACGATCGACCTGTTCGGCGCCGATCATTCGTCGAACGCGGCGACGTTCTATAGCTCGGGGCTCAAAGGCCGCTACGAAGAGAACAAGCGCGACGACGATCACCAGTTGAACGGCCAGAGCTACAAGCTGCTCGACGTGCAGGACGGCAAGCTGGTCGAGCGCGAAGTGCCGATGCTCAACGCGATGAACGAAGTGCTGCGCGACGACTACATCAAGGATTCGGTGGCGGGCGTGGGGCGCTGGAACAAGGTGCTCGAAAAGGCCGGCATCGACTTTCGCATGACCGTGCCGCATAAAGCGTTCAACCGTCAGATCGGCACTTTCGCCGGCACACGTGTGTCGCCCGATGGCCGCGTGATCAGCGAGACCGAATGGGCCGCCAACGAAGCGAAGTGGCTCGCGTCGCCTGAAGACCGCGCATTCGTTGCGTCGTTGATGGGCCGCGTCGCCGAACCCGGCAAGTTCGCGAACTGGATTGCGCCGCCCGCGATGGGCGTGAATCGTCAACCGGTCGATTTCGAATACGTGCGCTTTAACTGAGCGCACGGGCAGGCGCGTAGCGCGCAACGCGCCGCACACCATGGTGGAGGAAGTGATGAACGGCCCAGTATCGATCGAAGTTCTCAGGCAGCATCTGATCGATCCGGAAATCTGCATTCGCTGCAATACCTGCGAAGAGACTTGCCCGGTCGATGCGATCACGCACGACGACAACAATTACGTGGTCAAGGCGGACGTCTGCAACGGTTGCATGGCGTGCGTGCCGCCGTGCCCGACTGGCGCGATCGACAACTGGCGCACCGTGCTGAAGGCCGACGCGTATACCATCGAAGAGCAGTTCACGTGGGACGTGCTGCCCGAGCAGAACACCATGGCGGTGGCCGCCGCGGACCAGGCGCCGGAGGCGGGCGCGTCGGGCGATACGCCTGCGCACGCAAGCGGAATCGAAGTGGACACGGTGCGCGGCTCGGTCGTGCCGCCGTGGTCGGCCGCCAAGCCTTACGTCAATCTCTATACGCACAAGGCGTCTACCGCCGCGACCGTGGTCGGCAACTACCGGCTCACCGACAGCACGACCAGCAGCGACATTCATCACATCGTGCTGGATTTCGGCTCGATGCCGTTCCCGGTGCTGGAAGGACAGTCGATCGGCATTCTGCCGCCCGGCATCGGCGCCGATGGGCGCGCGCATCATGCGCGCCAGTATTCGGTGGCGAGTCCGCGCGACGGCGAGCGGCCCGGCTACAACAACGTGTCGCTGACGGTCAAGCGGGTGTCGCAGCAACATGGCGATGAGCTCGACGGCGTGTGTTCGAACTACCTGTGCGATCTGAAGAAGGGCGACGTGGTCAACGTGATCGGCCCGTTTGGCGGCACCTTCCTGATGCCGAATCATCCGAACTCGCATCTGTTGATGATCTGCACGGGCACGGGTTCCGCGCCGATGCGCGCGATGACCGAGTATCGCCGCCGGCGTCGTCTGAAAGGCGCGACCGGCAAACTGATGCTGTTCTTCGGCGCGCGGACCAAGGAAGAATTGCCCTATTTTGGACCCCTGACGAATCTGCCGAAAGATTTCATCGATACCAATCTGGCCTTTTCACGCACCCCCGGCCAGGCGAAACGCTACGTGCAGGACGCGATGCGCGAGCGCGCCGCCGATGTCGCGAGCATGCTCAAGGACGACAACACGCACATCTACGTGTGCGGTCTGAAGGGCATGGAAGATGGCGTGCTGCAGGCGCTCAAGGAAATCGGCGAGCAGCATCGAATGGATTGGGACGTGCTGTGGGCAAAGCTCAAGCGCGAAGGGCGGCTGCATCTGGAGACGTACTGAGGTTCGGGCGCCCGCGCAGTTCGCCGGCAACACCGCACAGTCAACCAGGGCCCCGCCAGTCGGCAAGATCCGCGGGGTCTTTTTCCATACCTCAGCGTTGCGGCATTGATCCGTCCTTCTGCCGTGCAGGCGACACCGCACCGCACGCGCGGATAACCAGTTGCACGACTTCCTCGGTGGTTGCGTCGAACGCTTTCTGCGTCATCGCGCGCTTGCCTTTGAGCGCACGGATCTGCGCGTCGAAATCGGCGTAATGCTGGGTAGTCGCCCAGATCATGTACATCAGCGTTTGCGCATCGACCGGCGCGAGCAGGCCGCGCGCAATCCAGTCGTCAATCACCTTCACGCGGCTGTCGAGCCACGGCTTCACGCGCCCTCTCAGAATGTCTTCCATGTGCTCCGCACCGTGGATGATCTCGCTCGCCCACACCTTCGAGCCGAGCGGCCGGCGGCGCGACAACGCCATTTTCGCGCGCACATATCCGCCGATGGCTTCGACCGGGTCGTCACTGCATTCGAACGTGTCGGCCGCTTTGTGCCACTCTTCGAACAGGTCTTCGAGCACGCGCCGGTACAGCGCCAGCTTGGTCGGAAAGTAGTAGTGCACGTTGGCTTTCGGCAAGCCTGCACGCTCGGCGATCATCGCGGTGCTCGCGCCGTCGAGTCCGCGTTCGGCAAAAACCGCCTCGGCGCACGCCAGCAGATGCGCTTCGTTCGATTCGCGAATGTGCGCCTTGCGCCGCCGCAAAGGCGCGCGGGTCGGGTCGTTATCCGTGATGCCGGCCGCCACGTCGTCGTCTCTCATGTTTGCCTTCGGCGGCATCTGCGCCGCGTCGCGCTTCATTCTAGTCGGTTGATGCGGTGTCCACATGCGCATTTTGCTGCGCGCGCCAGACCGTGCTGCAACGCAATGGCATGCTTCTCGCTCTGTTCGTCGCCGAACGAAAGGTGTTGATCTGCCGCAGGTTATCGTCTACAACCTGTCCAACTGGACAGGATTGATAGAGCGGGCGATCACCAGGGTTAGCCCTCGTTTACGAGAGGCGATCCGTTGCATCGCACATGCACCGCCGCCGTGCGGACATGCGCCACAACCGCCGACGATGCACCAGTTTCATGTCGGTTCACCGAAAGGAGCGAGACGAATGAGCGCGGTATCCGAAGCACTGAATCCGGCCCCCGCAGCGAGCGCAGAGCTCGTTACTTCGATCCGGGTCGACGGCAAACGCCTGTGGGACAGCCTGATGACAATGGCGAAAATCGGCGCGACGCCCAAGGGCGGCGTGTGCCGTCTCGCGCTCACCGACCTCGACAAAGAGGGGCGCGACCTGATCGTGAGTTGGGCGAAAGAAGCGGGCTGCACGGTCACGGTGGACCAGATGGGCAACGTGTTCATGCGCCGCGCCGGGCGAAATCCTGCCGCACTGCCCGTCGTGACAGGCTCGCATGCGGATTCGCAGCCGACCGGCGGGCGCTTTGACGGGATCTACGGCGTGCTGGGCGGCCTCGAAGTGATTCGGAGTCTGAACGATCGCGGTATCGAGACCGAGCACCCCATCGAGGTGGTGATCTGGACCAACGAAGAAGGCTCGCGCTTCGCGCCCGCGATGGTCGCCTCGGGCGTGTTCGCCGGCGTGTTCACGCTGGACTATGGCCTGTCGCGCAAGGACGTGGACGGCAAGACCATCGGCGAAGAACTGCAGCGCATCGGCTATGCAGGCGAGGCGCCGTGCGGCGGCCGGCCGTTGCATGCGGCGTTCGAACTGCACATCGAACAGGGGCCGATTCTCGAGGCCGAGCAGAAAACCATCGGCGTCGTGACTGACGCGCAAGGTCAGCGCTGGTACGAGATCACGCTGACCGGCCAGGAAGCGCACGCGGGCCCCACGCCGATGCCGCGCCGCCGCGATGCGTTGCTCGGCGCTGCGCGCGTAGTTGATCTGGTCAATCGCATCGGGCTCGATCATGCACCGTTCGGCTGTGCGACGGTCGGCATGCTGCAGGTGTATCCGAACTCGCGCAACGTCATTCCGGGGCGCGTGTTCTTCACCGTCGATTTCCGCCATCCCGACGACGCCGTCCTCGCGCAGATGGATGCCGCGTTGCGCAAGGGCGTGGCTGATATCGCGAACGGCATTGGGCTCCAGACCGAACTCGAACAGATCTTTTACTACGCGCCGGTCGCCTTCGACGCCGCCTGTGTGAAGTCGGTGCGCGCCGCAGCCGAGCGCTTCGGCTATTCCCATCGCGACATGGTGTCGGGCGCGGGGCACGACGCGTGTTATCTGTCGCAAGTCGCGCCGACTTCGATGGTCTTCGTGCCGTGCGTCGACGGAATCAGCCACAACGAAATCGAGGACGCCAGCTTCGAGTGGATCGAGGCGGGCGCCAACGTGCTGCTGCACGCGATGCTGGAGCGCGCGTGCGAGCCGGCTTCATGACGCCATAGCGGTTGCAGTCGCGTATCACTCGCTGCCCATCAAACATGCCGTCACGGCTGCGCTCGTGCGCAGCCGGCAGGCACGGCTACGTCCTCACATCGAAGAAGGAACGCGTATGGCCATCAAGCAAACCGGCGACATTGCGGCCCAGCGCCTGTCGCCCGAGCAGCTCTCGTGCGAGTTTTCCGATATCGCGCCCTTGCTCGATGCGAGCGCGGCGGCCGCGGCGGCGAGCCGCTGTCACTACTGCTACGACGCGCCGTGCGTGAATGCGTGCCCGACGCGCATCGATATTCCCAGCTTCATTCGCAAGATCGGCAACGGCAATCTGAAGGGCGCGGCGCTGGACATCCTGTCGGCCAACCCGCTCGGCGGCATGTGCGCGCGGGTTTGCCCGACCGAGATTCTGTGCGAAGGCGCATGCGTGCGTCACCATCAGGATGCCAAACCGGTGGCGATCGGCGCGTTGCAGCGGCATGCAACCGATTGGGCGATGGCGCGTGGCGAACCGCTCTTCAAGCGCGCCGCTGAAACCGGGCGCCACGTTGCGGTGGTGGGCGCCGGGCCGGCGGGTCTCGCGTGCGCGCATCGGCTGGCGCTCGCGGGCCACCGCGTGACGATTTACGACGCCCGCGAAAAAGCCGGCGGTCTGAACGAATACGGGATCGCCGCATATAAGACCGTCGACGATTTCGCGCAACGTGAAGTGGCGTGGCTGTGCTCGGTCGGCGGCATCGAGATCGAGCATGGCGTCGCACTCGGCCGCGACGTCGAGCTCGCCACGTTGCGCCAGCAGCATGACGCGGTGTTCCTCGCCATCGGTCTGACCGGGGTGCGCATGCTCGCGATGGACGGCGAGGACCTGAGCGGCGTAATGAACGCGTTGGATTTCATCGCACAGATTCGTAGTGCGAACGATCTGGGCAAGGTGCCGGTGGGCCGCCGCGTCGTGGTGATCGGCGGCGGCAATACGGCGGTGGACGCCGCGGTGCAAAGCCGCAAGCTCGGCGCAACTTCGGTGACGATGGTGTACCGGCGCGGCGTCGAATCGATGAGCGCGACCTGGGCCGAGCGCGATTTCGCGCAGACGTGCGGCGTCACGCTCGTCACGCATGCGAGCCCCATGCGTATGCTGGGCGAACACGGCGCGGTCACGGGCGTCGAGTTCGAACGCACGGCGCGCGACGGTGCAAAAGAGCGCTTCGTGATCGAAGCCGACATGGTGCTCAGGGCGATCGGGCAAACGCTGGTCGCGGTCGGTATCGAGCGCGAGTTGTTGACGCTCGACGGCGCTCGGATCGCCGTCGACGCGAATGGGCAGACCTCGCTGGCCGGTGTATGGGCGGGCGGCGATTGTGCGGCGAGGCTCGGTGTCGATCTGACCGTGCAGGCGGTGCAAGACGGCAAGGTGGCCGCCGCCGCGATCGACGCGCATTTCATTCGCACGACGGTCAAGGCCGCATAGCGCCGCATTGAGCCGCATTGAGCCGCGTTGAGCCGAATCGAGCCGCTGGCTTCACGCGTCAGCAACGAGAAACCGCAGTCCCCAAGGAGCCGAACATGGCCGACCTGCGCTGTACGATTGCCGGCATCACTTCGCCTAATCCCTTCTGGCTCGCTTCCGCGCCGCCTACCGATAAAGCCTATAACGTGAACCGCGCATTCGAGGCGGGCTGGGGCGGCGTGGTGTGGAAGACGCTCGGCCTCGATCCGCATGTGGTGAACGTCAGCTCGCGTTACGGCGCGGTGCAATGGAACGGCCAGCGCATTGCCGGCCTGAGCAACATCGAGCTGATCACCGACCGTCCACTCGAGGTCAACCTGCGCGAGATCGCGCAAGTCAAACGCGACTGGCCCGAGCGCGCCATGATCGTGTCGCTGATGGTGCCGTGCAACGAGCGCGACTGGAAGTGGATTCTGCCGCTCGTCGAAGACACCGGCGCGGACGCGGTCGAGTTGAATTTCGGTTGTCCGCACGGGATGAGCGAGCGCGGCATGGGCGCGGCGGTGGGCCAGGTGCCCGAGTATGTGGAAATGGTCACGCGCTGGGTCAAGGAAGGCACGAAGCTGCCGTGTCTCGTGAAGCTCACGCCGAACATCAGCGACATTCGTCTGGGCTCGCGCGCGGCTTATCAGGGCGGCGCGGATGGCGTGTCGCTGATCAACACGATCAACTCGATCGTGGCGGTCGATCTGGACGCGATGGCGCCGCTGCCGATGGTCGACGGCAAGGGCACCCACGGCGGCTACTGCGGGCCGGCGGTGAAGCCCATCGCGCTGAACATGGTGGCGGAAATCGCGCGCGACGTGGAGACGCCGAATCTGCCGATCTCCGGCATTGGCGGTATCTCGACCTGGCGCGACGCCGCCGAGTTCATCGTGCTCGGCGCGGGCAGCGTGCAGGTCTGCACGGCCGCGATGCACTACGGCTTCCGGATCGTCGCCGATCTCGCCGATGGCCTGTCGAACTGGATGGACGAAAAAGGCTACGCGACGCTCGACGACATTCGCGGCCGCGCGGTGCCCAACGTCACCGACTGGAAGTACCTGAATCTGAACTACGACATCAAGGCGCGCATCGATCAGGACAAGTGCATTCAATGCGGACTCTGCCATATTGCCTGCGAAGACACGGCTCATCAGGCGATCATGAAAGAAAAAGATGGCGTCCGGCATTTTGAAGTGTTGGACTCCGGATGTGTTGGCTGCAATCTGTGCATGCATGTGTGTCCGGTCGAGCAGTGCATCACGATGGAGCGGGTCGATAGCGGCGAGTATGCCAACTGGACCACGCACCCGAACAATCCGGCGCGGGTGGACAGCGTGCCGTCACCGACCGCTGACGCGCTCGCAGCCGCGGCGCATGCAGATGCAGCTGCACCTGCGTCCGCGTCGGCGTCGAAAGCCGCCGCAAAAGCCGCCTGATGGTGCAGCACTCAGAGCAAAGCAGAGCAACGCGGCGCCAGTACCGCATCTGTCGTACCCCAAAGGCCCGATGCGCCGGCACACGCCGCAAGGGCTTCAACGATCCAGTGGAGACCTTTCGATGAAGCAGACAGCGCATTGCGTCGATCCGCAGTTCGCGGCCGGCGCGCAGGGCAGCGGTCTTTACAACGACGACCTTGCGCCGACCGGTCCCGCGCAGCGCACCTGGCGGTGGTATCACTTCGCCGCGCTGTGGGTGGGAATGGTGATGAACATCGCGTCGTATATGCTCGCCGCCGGCTTGACGGAGCAGGGCATGTCGCCGTGGCAGGCAGTCGTCACCGTGCTTCTGGGCAACCTGATCGTGCTGGTGCCGATGCTGCTGATCGGTCACGCGGGCGCGAAGCACGGCATTCCGTATGCGGTGCTGGTGCGCTCGTCATTCGGCACGAGCGGTGCGAAACTGCCGGCCATGCTGCGCGCGATCGTCGCGTGCGGCTGGTACGGCATCCAGACCTGGCTCGGCGGCAGCGCGATCTACACGCTGCTGAACATTCTCACCGGCAACGCGCTGCATGGCGACGCGCTGCCGTTTATCGACATCTCGCTCGCCCAACTCGCGTGCTTCCTCGTGTTTTGGGCGCTGCAGATCTACTTCATCGTGCACGGCACCGAAGCGATCCGCCGGCTCGAAAGCTGGTCCGCGCCGATCAAGATCGTGATGTGCATCGCGCTCGTGTGGTGGGCGACTTCTAAAGCCGGCGGCTTGGGCTCGATGCTGGCGGCGCCGTCGCAATTCGTGGCGGGCGGCAAGAAAGAAGGCCTGTTCTGGGCGACGTTCTGGCCGAGCCTCACCGCAATGGTCGGCTTCTGGGCGACGCTCGCGCTGAATATCCCCGACTTCACGCGCTTTGCGAAAACGCAGCGCGACCAGGTCATTGGCCAGACGATCGGCCTGCCGGTGCCGATGGCGCTGCTCTCGGTGATTTCGGTGGTGGTGACGTCGGCGACCGTGGTGATCTACGGCAAGGCGATCTGGGACCCGATCGATTTGACGAGCCGCATGACCGGTATCGGCGTCGGCGTCGCGCTGATCATCCTGACGCTCGACACGATGTCGTGCAATCTCGCGGCGAATCTGGTCGGCCCGGCCTACGATTTTTCGAGCCTGTGGCCGAAGGGCATTTCGTATCGCGCCGGCGGCATGATTACCGCGACCATCGCGATCGTGATGATGCCGTGGAAGATTCTCGCCACCACGCAGGGTTATATTTTCACGTGGCTGGTCGGTTACTCGGCATTACTCGGTCCAGTGGCCGGCATTCTGATGGTCGACTACTTTCTGATTCGCGGCACCCGGCTCGATACGCGCGAACTGTTCGACGAGCAGGGCGAGTACAGCTATACCGGCGGCTGGAACATCGGCGCGGTGCTCGCATTGGTCATCGGCGTGCTGCCGAATCTGCCGGGCTTTTTGCACACCGCGTTTCCGGCGTCGTTCGCCAACGTGCCCGCGATCTTCAACACGCTCTACACGTATGCATGGTTCGTCGGGCTCGCGTTGGCGTCGATCGTCTACAGCGCATGGATGAAGTTGAACAAGGGACCCAGCACGCGCGTGGCGAGCGCCTGAGTACGGATCGGATACGCGACATCGAAACCAGCAGTTCATGAGGAGGCGGCAACATGACGACCCTGATTCGCGGCGGCACGATCATCGACGCGGAAAACACGTATCGTGCAGACGTATTGTGTGCGGACCCGCAGGACGGCGGCACGATCCTGCAGATCGGCGCGGACCTGGAGGCGCCGGCGGGCGCGGCGATCGTCGATGCGGGCGGGCAGTACGTGATGCCCGGCGGCATCGATCCGCACACGCACATGGAGTTGCCGTTCATGGGAACCACCGCGAGCGACGATTTCTACACGGGCACGGCGGCGGGTTTGTCGGGCGGCACGACGAGCATCATCGACTTCGTGATTCCTAGTCCTAAGCAACCGCTGATGCAAGCGTTCAACGAATGGCGCGGCTGGGCCGAGAAGGCCTCGGCGGATTACGGCTTTCACGTCGCGGTGACCTGGTGGGACGAGTCCGTCCATCGCGACATGGGCACGCTCGTGCAGGAACATGGCGTATCGAGCTTCAAGCACTTCATGGCCTACAAGCACGCGATCATGGCCGACGACGAAGTGCTCGTGAACAGCTTCTCGCGGTCGCTCGAACTCGGGGCGCTGCCTACCGTGCACGCGGAAAACGGCGAGCTGGTGTTCCAGTTGCAGCGGCAGTTGCTCGCGAAGGGCTTCAAGGGTCCGGAGGCGCATCCGTTGTCGCGCCCGCCCGAGGTGGAAGGCGAAGCGGCCAACCGCGCGATCCGCATCGCCCAGGTGCTGGGCGTGCCGGTGTATATCGTGCACGTGTCCTCGAAGGACGCGGTCGACGCGATCGCGCGTGCGCGCAGCGAAGGCCTGCGCGTGTTCGGCGAAGTGTTGCCGGGGCATCTCGTGATCGACGAAGCCGTGTATCGCGACCCTGACTGGACCCGCGCGGCCGCGCATGTGATGAGCCCGCCGTTTCGCTCGGCTGAACATCGCGAGGCATTGTGGCGCGGTTTGCAGGCGGGCCAGCTGCACACTACGGCGACCGATCACTGCGTGTTCTGTGCGTCGCAAAAGGCCATGGGCCGGGAGGACTTCACGAAGATCCCGAACGGCTGCGGAGGGGTGGAGGATCGCATGGCGGTGCTGTGGCACCACGGCGTGAATTCGGGGCGTCTCACGCCGAATGAATTCGTGCGCATCACGTCGACCCATGCCGCGCAGATTTTCAACCTGTACCCCCGCAAGGGGGCGGTGCGGGTAGGCACGGATGCCGACCTCGTGGTGTGGGACCCGAACGCAAGCAAGACGATCTCCGTGAACACGCATCATCAGAAGGTCGACTTCAACGTGTTCGAAGGGATGACGGTGCAAGGCGTCGCGATGCATACGCTCACGCGCGGCGCGCTTGCGTGGACCGATGGGGACCTGCGTGCGGTGCGTGGTGCCGGCCGTTATCTGAAGCGGCCGCCGAACTCCGCTTATTTCGATGCGGTGCGGGTGGCTAACAAGCGCAAGGAGCCGCATCCGGTGGAGCGCTGAACGGGCATTGCAGCGGGTTGGCGGGTCAGCGCGCGTCGATCTGTACTAGCCACCCGGAAATAGGAGTGGCAAGCGCCGGCCGCGCCCCTGGTTCTCGTGCCATTCACTTGGGACAGCGCTTGCGCGAGGCGGCGTTCAAAAAGCGCAGGGGCGCCGAAGCGCCCCTAGCACGTCAAGCGACTACCGGACGCTTAAACCGCCACTTCCTCTGTCGCGTCGTTCAACGCAGCGTCGAAGAACCGTTTCTGCGCTTGCGCGGTAGCGCGCGCATACGCGCGATTCACGCCGCTGATCACCGCGCGAATCGAAGCCGTCACCAGATTCGCGTCGATGCCCACGCCGAACGCACTGCCGGCCACATCGGCGCCGGCCATTTCGGCGACCGCGACTGCGCGCGCATCCGCGCCCTGGGTCAACGCGCGTTCCTCGTAGTGCTGGATCCGCACCGGTGCGCCGATCGCGTGCATCAACGCGTCGAGCGGACCATTGCCGGAGCCGCTCAGCACGCGGCGCATGCCGTCGATCTCGACCGTGAGCTTGATATGTTCGCGCCCGTCACGCTCGGCGAGACTGTGGCCGAGGTAATGAATCGGTTCGACGGTTTGCACGTATTCCTGCTGGAACAGTTCCCAGATCTGCGCGGGCGTGACTTCCTGGCCGCTGTCGTCGGTATAGCGCTGCACGGCCGAGCTGAAGTCGACTTGCAGGCGGCGCGGCAGCGCGACGCCGTAGCCCTGTTCGAGCAGATAGGCGATGCCGCCTTTGCCGGACTGGCTGTTCACGCGGATCACCGAATCATAGGTGCGGCCGAGATCGCTCGGGTCGATGGGCATGTATGGCACTTCCCAGACCGCGTCCGGCTTCTGCACGGCAAAGCCCTTTTTGATCGCGTCCTGATGCGAGCCGGAGAACGCGGTGAACACCAGATCGCCGACATAAGGATGACGCGGATGCACCGGCAACTGCGTGCATTCCTCGGCAATGCGCGCGACTTCGTTGATATTCGAGAAATCGAGTTCGGGGTCGACGCCCTGCGTGTAAAGGTTCAACGCAAGGGTGACCAGATCGACGTTGCCGGTGCGCTCGCCATTGCCGAACAGGCAGCCTTCGATTCGATCCGCGCCGGCCATCACAGCGAGTTCCGCTGCCGCGACCGCTGTGCCGCGGTCGTTATGCGGGTGCACCGATACGATCAGCGAATCGCGGCGCGCCAGATTGCGGTGCATCCATTCGATCTGGTCCGCGTAGACGTTCGGCGTGGCCATTTCGACGGTGGCCGGCAAGTTGACGATCGCCTTATGCTCGGGCGTCGGTTGCCAGATATCGAACACCGCGTCGCAGACTTCCTTGGCGAATTCGAGTTCCGTGCCGCTGAACACTTCGGGGCTGTACTGCAGCGTGAAATGCGTTTGGGGCGCGGCGTCGGCGAGACGCTTCATGGTGCGGGCGGCCTTTTGCGCGAGTTGCTTCACGCCGCTCTTGTCCAGACCGAAGACGATCTTGCGGAACTCCGGCGCGGTCGCGTTATAGAGGTGGACGATCGCGCGCGGCGCGCCGAGCAACGATTCGAAAGTGCGTTCGATCAGATCGTCGCGGGCCTGGGTCAACACTTCGATCGTCACGTCGTCGGGGATATGGCCACCTTCGATCAGCTCCCGGACGAAATTGAAATCGGTTTGCGACGCCGACGGAAACGCCACTTCGATTTCCTTGAAACCGATCTGCACCAGCGTCTTGAACATGCGCATCTTGCGCTGTGCGTTCATCGGCTCGAACAGAGCCTGATTGCCGTCGCGCAGGTCGGTGCTCATCCAGATCGGCGCGCGCTTAATGGTGCGCGACGGCCACTGGCGGTCCGTCAAGTCGATAGGCTTGAACGAGCGATACTTGGTAGCGGGGTTCTTCAACATTTTCATCATCCGAGGTTAAGACTAGAAGGCTGGGAGTCGACCGGACGACGAAAAAGCGATACGAGGCCGCCGGTCGGAAACCGGGGCTGGGTCAGTTACTGGGGAATCAAGCGGTGCTTCGGTGTATCAGGTGGAAGCGCGCAGCAGCAGACCTAGCCCGGTAGAGCGGGCTAGTAGTAGCGATAGGGTGGTCTGGGCGCGGTACATAGTGCGCAATGGGAACATATTATCGGGACCGCGTCAAGCGACGCAGCCGATCGGTGCGAAGCTTCGAGGAAGCGCAGGCTCGTGCGGTCCGATTGTGCGATCGGCGCTCGGTTCGCATGGGGGCATCGTCGCCTCGTGCGTGCGCAGTAGCGGCGCAATGCCCGATCGTTCAAGCGGTACGCCCGTCCGATGTCCAGCGACAGGTCCGTAAGCTACAATTGCCGACGGCTTGAAAAACGGAACATCAATGAAGATTCGGACACTCACTATCGCGTGCGTTACGACGGCTGTCGCATTGCTGGCGGCATGCACGGCTGTCACCGGGAACTCGGGCGCCTGCGAGCAGCTGATGCGAAACAAGCTGGCCGACACATCGCAGGATACGCTCAGGGTCGTGCATCGGGCCGTCGCCATTCACGGCTCGCGGGTGGTGGTCGAAGGCACGATCGAGCATGTGATGACGGCTTCGGAAGTGGCGGCGGCCACGCCGGCCGTGGCCCAGCTTGCGGCTTCCGCGCCGCGCGGGGCGGTTGCGCAACCGGTGTCGGTCGCATCGGGCGTTGCAGCGGCGTCGTCGGTGGCAGCTTCTGATGTCGAGGCGTCGACGCACAAGCCCGCCAAGGCTCGGACGGTCAAGCTGCCAGCGGCGGCCGAGTGCACGTTCCGCGGCGAGCAGTTGAACGTATTCCGCTGGCTGGCGCCGGCCAAACTTGCCGCGCCGCTCGAGGATGAAGCTGCCGGTTAGTCTGCGTCATTAGCGGTGTTGGCGAGCGCGCTGCCGCACAGGTCGCGCGGCGCTTCTCGCAAGGCGGTGAGTGCCCATTCGCCAGGCAAAGTGCAACTGCGCAACGCAATGCGGCCGCCAGGCAATGAAAAACCGCAAAGCACCGGCAAACACCGCTTCGCAGACCGCAACCCGCCAACCCACCGCCGCTTGCCACGCGTGAGTTGCCCCATGCGACCCCTGCATCACCACGCACCTGAAGTCACATCCCCCCACGCATACCGTTGTCCGCCAGCACGAGCGCCAACACGCTCTCGCCAAACGCCTCAGGCCGCCCCTCGAAGCACCGCTGCACCGCCCGCGTATCGATCAGCTGCCGTCGTAACGCGGCGCGTTCAGCATGGCTGTCGATCATCCGGAGCGCAGCGGCGACATAATCTTCCACGGTATCGGCCACGGCCCACGACGGCATCCCCACCCGTTCGAACAGCGCACCGTCGATTCGCTCGAACACTTCCGCCCCGCGCTTGCACACACCGGGCACACCCAGCGTGATTGCATCGACGATACCGTTGGTATTGCCGAACGGAAACGGACTCAGAAACAAGTCCGCCCGATTGACGCGCTGCAGATAGCTCGCATAGTCGTGAAAGCCATGCACCAGCGCACCCGGCAACGCCCTGCCGATCACCTCTCGCATCCGGTCGAGCGGCAGCCCGGTCGGCACGCCGCTCATGAAGTGAAACTCGACCGGCGTCGCCGCGCGCGACACGATCTCGCGGCATGCGTCGAGAAAGCGAGGGTTCAGTTTCATCGCGCTTGCGGTGACGACGACTTCGAGGCGCTCGCGCGGCGGCGGAGCCTGCGCGGCAATATCGGGCAGCGCCACGGACGGCCGGTACGGCTGCCCGTCTTTCGGCAGAATCATCAGGCGTTCGCTGAAACAGGCCGGGTCGCCGACATAGTCGGCCTCGACGCTGACCCAGTCGATCTTGTCCGAATGCGTGGTGGCAGGGTGTCCGAGCCCGGCGATCTGCAGCGGCGCAACGCGCAGGTTCGACATGAATACCGTCAGCACGAACATGCCGACGCTTGGCATATAAAGTACGTCCGGCTGCTCGGCGGCGGCGAAGTCGCGGATGGTTTGCAGGCACTCGCCGATGTAATCCGGCTCCTTTAGCTCGATGAAGCGGTCGAACACCGCGCGCCCGGTTTCGTCGACCGCATAGTCGAAACCGAAGCCCACCACCTCGAAATGCTGCCGCGCGGCTTCGAGCGTGCGCGAGTGAGTGCGGTAGATCGAATGGGCGCCGCTGAACCACTCCAGTACGACGATCATCAGCGGTTTGTGCGTACGGCGCCCGCGTTGCGCCGGCTGCGGCTCGCGGTGTGACTTCGGCTGCGACCCCGGCCGTGACTCGGGATGTGACTCAGGCCCTGACTCAGGCTGTGACTCGGGCTGTGCCCCCGGCTTTGGCGCCGGCAGATCGGTCAGCCCCAATTGCGCCAACTTGCGCCGCACAAGTTCGTTGATGTCACGCTTGATTTCATGCCGGCGACGCGTATCGGCATAGCTGCAAAACATGTACGCGTTGTGCAGCAACGCGGTCGGCAACTCGTCGAGGTCGTCGATCTGCCGCAGTTTGCCGGGCAGCCATTCGATCAGCGCCTCGCGCTTCAGATGCGCGTTCGCCGACCCTTTGAAAACCGGTGCGAGCAGGACCAACGCAAGGCCCGCGGCGAGCGTTTTGTCGCACGCCCACAGCGCAGCCATGTCCAGTTCCAGTTCGGACTCCGTCGAATACAGCACGCACAGTTTCTCGATAAAACGGTCACCGGCGAGAAATTCACTGTTCTGCGGACCGCGCGGATTCAGGTGGCGCGCCACATGGTCTGCGTTGCCGAACGCCGTGCTGGCGAATACGAGGCCGATCCACTCATGCAGCGTGAGCAGCAGTCTGAAACAGGCGGGCGGCAACTCGAACTGCGGATCGGCGAACAAGGTCGAGGCCGCGCTCGCGAGGCGCGTGCAGAAGCGCTGATGCTGCTCGGCCGCGCTCAGGCCGAGCATGCCCGAGGCGAGGAAGCTCTCGTCGAGCTTGCCGCGCTTGTGTTGCAGCAGCGCGAGTGCGGCGATCAGTTGGACTGACGCTTTGACGTGCTGCCGTGTATAAACAAGTTGCTCGAAATGGTCGAGCGAAAATGTGGGGTCGTGCATCGGGCGCTTTTTCAATATGGACCGCTAACTATCCGGACGGAAGCTGACGGGAAACTTGAATTATGGCCGCCCCCCAATATCAAATTCCGCTGGCCAATGAATTTGCGAAATTTCCGCGTGTTCGGCTATCCCGTCGGACCCGGCCGCGATGGCGCCGCGTCCGCGCCCTTAGAACGCGTAGTAAGGCCCCGGGCCTGCCGATGTGTCGCGCGAGGCGATCGCCGTGTACACGCGTCGTCCGAAGAAGAACGGCAAGCCCCAGCCGAAGCCGCGTGCGGCAACGCCGGCAAGATTGTCGAACGCGTTATTGGAGGTTCCGAACAGCTGCACGGAATTGCCGATCTCGAACGACACCGTGCTCGACGAGCCGTTCGTGCCGGCGATGACGGCGTTGGCCGTTTGCGGCGAACTCGGGCAGTACCAGTAGCCGCACCGCTGCAGCTGCGCGTCGGGGAAAAAGATCCCATTCGAGCCGCTGTCGAGATAACTTTGCGCATAGGTCTGGCCGTTTTGGGTCGTGACCACGTAGCCGTTCATCGCGTTCGCCTTGACGACGCTCGCGCCGCCGAGCGCGTTGTTTCCCTGCGTGCCGATGCCGAAGATCAGCGAGCCCGATACGCTGGGCGCGCCCGTGTCGGCGATGGCGGGAAGGTCGATCACCACACCGTTGTTGTCGAGCGCGAAGCGGCTGACCGGATTGGTCACCTGCTGCGCGAGCGGCTGCGTGCTCGCCACGCAGTTGCCCGCGGCGCTGCACCTGTAGTACCAGCGCGGCAGTGCGGCGCTGGCGCAACCGCCGCCGCAGTCGGACGTGAACAGGCCGACGCCGAGAATGCCGTTGGCGTGCACGCCCGCGACTGTCTGCATGGCCGGGCCGGCGCTTGCGCAGTCGGCGGGAACGGCGGGCAGGGTCGCGTCGGCGATCAGCTGGATCGGGATGGACGCGGCCAGCTGGCCGGCCATGCGCACGTCGGCGGTACGCACGGCGCCCCACGCGTAGCCGCTGCCGAACGCGGCGCATTCGCCGGTGACGCCGCTGCCCGACGGCACTGCCGGCAGCGCGATACTGGCCGGTAATGCGGAGGCCAGGATGCGCAGGCCGTTCGAGCCCGTGTCGACCTGAATATTGTCGATCGTCGCGCAGTTGCTGGTGCCGGCCTGGCAGACGGTGACGCTGGTCGTCAACAAGTTGCGCGTGAGCCCGGGCGCGACGGTGACCGAGATCGGCTGGACGTTCGGCGTATTGGACGGCGGCACGTCGGCGGACGCGCTCGAGACCGACGCGCTCGACGACGTGCCCCCCGCGGGTGCGCTGGCGGCGCCGGCGCTGCTGGGCAGGCTGGTCTGTGAGGAACTGGCCGGGGTGCCGCCGCCACCGCCGCCGCAACCGGCCAGGACCGCGCACACGATGAGCAGGCAGTGAAGTCGGGAGGAGGGTGTCATGTCAAGGTCTCGATCGTTTTGGGCGGGAGCTGAGGGGCCCCGCGCTATTGCAGGTCGTCCGCGGTGACGCCGGGCGGCAGCGCGGCGGGTAGCCACGCGCGTCCGACGTAGCCGCGCATCGGGCCGCCGGATTCGACGATCACGTCCGGCCGCGCGATCCGCGAGGCGTGCAGATTGCCGTCGTGCCCCGACGCCGCGGCGCCGGCGCGATAGGAGCCGGCGTACTTGCCGAGCAGCGCGTCGAGGTCCGGCATGGTCGGGCCTTGCCACGCATAGCCGATGATCCGGCCCGTGCTCGTCGCGTATTCGTGGATAGCGGTGTTGCCGGCATCGGTTAGCGTGCGCAAGCGCAGCGCGCCGTTGAGCAGTACGTGTGGCGCGCTCGCGAGCGTGTCAGCGGAATCGGGCATGGCGCCGCCCAGTTCGGCATGCCCGGCCGCGCTCGCGCAGAGGGCGCCGGTCGCGACTGCCAGGACGGCGAGGGGACGGCGAAAACGGGACGTGTGCATGATGGTCGGCCTCCTGTTCCAGCGTGTTCCGCTTTACTTTATTGAGATGTCCGAATTACGGTAACACCAGGCCTTGCGGGCAATTACAGCAGGCGGCCTCGCCGCATGGCGGCAATCTCAAAATTGTGGCCGGGCACATCTCAAAAACTAGTTTGAAAACAATCGTCTGACGCAAATGTAGGCATCGTCCGCATGCCTTTTCGGAAAGGTTGTCGAGTGTTAAATATGCCGCGCGAGGGTAGCGCGTCCTGGCGACACTGACCTCCTGTTTGACTCGTGAGAACGCACGAAAACGCGGGATCAAACCGGCGCTCGCCGCGCCGTCACGCCGCGCGTTGCGCGCGTGCGTACGCCATGCGATGCGCGGGCAAACCCCACTTTTTGCACATGGCTCGCCGGGACCGGTAAAATATTGGGTTGATCCACGGAAAACTTGCCGTGGCGTTGCGGAAGGATTCCCCGAACATGACTGATCTTCGTCTTACCAAGCGGTTTGCAGTGATGCTGATGGCGGGCGGGCTGGTCGCCGGCTGCGGCACGTCGTCGCCGACCAAAATCGACTACAGGAGCGATTCCCGCTCGAAGCAGGTGTCGCTCGCCGTGCCGCCGAACATGATCGACGAGACGGCCGATCAGCGTTCGTTGCCCCCGCAAGGCGGCGAAACGTCGTTGTCCACGCTGCAGAAGGTGCAGGCGCAGGCCCCGTCGAATAACAGTTCGGTGGCGGTGGTGCCGCCCGTCAACGGCATGCACATCCAGCGCGACGGCACCGAAAGCTGGCTCGTGATCGACGACAAGGCGCCCCAGGCGGCATGGGCGCCGATCCGCCGCTTCTGGCAGGAGCAGGGCTTCCTGCTGGTGGTCGACCAGCGCGACAAAGGCGTGATGGAAACCGACTGGAACGAATCGCACCCGCAAATCAACGACGGCTTGATCCGCAATACGCTGTCCAAGGCGATGGGCACCAGCTATGTCACGGCCGAGCGCAACAAGTACCGCACGCGTCTCGAACCGGCGCCGAACGGCGGCACTTACGTGTTCATCAGCCAGAAGGGCATGCGCGAAGCGCTCACCGGCACGAACAACGATTCGAGCAAGTGGGAGCCGAAGGCGAACGACCCGGGCCTCGAGCAGGAATATCTGAAACGGCTGATGGCGGCGCTCGCGCTCGCGGATTCGCGCAGCAAGTCGGGCGGCATCCAAACGGCCGAACTGTCGCCGGCCGGCGCGCAAACGGCGCCGAACGAGGCGAGTGCGAATGCAAATGCAAATGCGAAGTCGGCGGCTGTGGCCACGGCCGCGCAGAACGTGTCGCTGTCGGCCCAGCAGCCGACGCCGGACGCGGACTCAGCGAACGGGGGGGCGCCGTTCTCGTCGACCGAACTCACGCTCGGCGAGCCGTATGACCGGGCCTGGCTCCGGGTGGGCCTCGCGCTCGATCGCAGCAACTTCACGGTCGACGACCGCGACCTGAGCCGCGGCCTGTACTTCGTGCGCTACGTCGATCCGAAGGATATGTCGTCGGCTCAACAGGGATTCTGGAGCCAGGTATTTCATGGCAAGAAGGAAAAGGTCGCCAGGCAGTATCGCGTGAACGTGCGCGCCTTGACGCCGGATCAGACGCGGGTGGCCGTGGTCGACGACAAGGGCGCGATCGACGACAGCCCGCAGGCGAGGCAGATCATGAGTCTGATGGTCGAACAGTTGCACTGAGCGACGCGTTAGCAGGTCGTGTGGTTGTTGGAAGAACCGCCCGTGGAAGATCCCGGGCGGTTTTTTTTGGGCTGTGGCTTGCTAGGTTTGCGCTGCGCACGGCGCGCGGCGTGTAGCTCTGTAGCATGGGCCGACCGTTTGGCGTGCACTTTAGCGCAGTCCGGGCTTTTGGCGAGCGGAACCGAATGTGGGTCGGCCGAAGCGAGCCCAAATGCCGTCCACTCTTCCCGGGCAAGCCGGAAACGACCCACGCGGCGCAGGAACGGGACTGCTATAAGCGAAGCGCATCCAGCCCGCGCTGGACGGCTTCGCGCCAAACCGTTTCAAGTGTCGGCCCGCCGCGTGCCGATCCAGGGCAGCCGCTTGATCGCGCCGGTCGCGAGCGCGGTGCCGACCAGGATCACCCCGCAGCCTTCGAGCATGCCTGGCGACACGCCTTCGTTGAGAAACAGTGCGCCCCACAGAATGCCGAAAATGGGAATCACGAACGTCACCGTGATAGCCCGTGCCGGACCGGCTACGGCAATCAGGTGAAAGAACAGCATATACGCCACCCCGGTGCATGCGACGCCGAGCGCCACCACCGCGCCCCATGCGTGCAGCGAGACAGGCGCGGCCGGCCAATAGATCACGGCGAGCGGCAGCAGCACGATGGTCGCGCCGGTCATGGTGCCGGCGGCGACGGTCAGCGCATCGACGCCGGTCAGGTGACGCTTGGTGTAATTGGCGGCGATGCCGTACAGCAGCGTCGCGCCGAGCGCGGCGCCCGCTGCGAGCGCGGTGGTGAGCGGCGTCGCAGCCGAGCCGTTGGGCGCGGCGATCTGGTCCCACACCAGCATCAGCACGCCGAGAAAGCCGATGACCAGACCGAGCGTGCGCAGTGCGCTCAGACGGTCGCGCAGCCACATGAAGCCGACCAGCGCACCCCACAGCGGCGTGCTCGCGTTGATCACCGAAGTGACGCCGGCGGACAACGTCAGTTCGGCGTACGCGAACAGGCAGAAGGGGGCCGCCGAATTGAGAATGCCGACCACCAGCAACGGCCAAGCGCCCGTGCGCAGCAGCGCCGCCGATTGCCGCAGCGGCCGCCGGGTGATCAGCACGGCCAGCAGAAAGATCGCGCCGATGCCGACCCGCAGCGCCATGAGCGGGGCGACGCCGAAGTCGGTCACGCCGACGCGAATGAACAGAAACGATGCGCCCCAGAGCGCGGCGAGAACTAGCAGTTGCAACAGGTTTTGAGGTTTCATCGAAAGGGCGCCGCGCGCGGTTGAGTCGGGACGCCTGCGCAATCGTAGCAGCGCGGTCGCTGGAAACGTTTCAGATTGGGATGAAACGGCAAGATCCGGGAACGTGGCGTCCGGTGCTTGTGATCGTAAGCGTTGGCGGGCCACAAGCAAAACGAGCAATTCTCACGCTGATGTGAGAAAAATTGCCGCGTTCGGGACTGGGTGACGCGAAGGGATGCCGTCAGAGGCCGAGCACGGCTTTAAAGCATGAATCGTTCAGCGCGCCGGGGCGGTTCCGGCTGCTACGCACCTCGCCCGGACGTCGCACAAACGACACGGGCGGTTCGGCAAACCTCGCTCGCCGAACCGCCCGTGATCGTGCACGCAGATTCAACCGGAGCCAGCTCCGCACTGTACCGGGCGAGTCTGCCCGCATTGCAGCGCGCAAGCTGGAAAGTCTGCAACCCGCAGCCCGCCAAGCCCAGGCCTTTATCGTCTCAATGCGGAATCATCCACTGCAGGAAGTTTTGCTGCGCCCAGACCAGCAACCCGAGCAGCACCGTCAACAGAATCGAGTGCTTGAAGGTTTTCGCGAACACGACGCCTTCCTTGCCTTTGAGTTCGGTGGTCGCAACGCCCGTCGAAATGTTTTGCGGCGAGATCATCTTGCCCATCACGCCGCCCGACGAGTTGGTCGCCGCCATCAGCACCGGATTGAGATTGAGCTGGTTGGCCGCCACCACCTGCAGGTTGCCGAACAGTGCGTTGCCCGACGTATCGCTGCCGGACAGGAACACCGCCGTCCAGCCGAGGAACGCCGACACCAGCGGAAACAACGGTCCGACCGAGGCCACGCCCAGGCCCAGCGTATAGGTAAGCCCAGAGTAGTTCATCAGATAAGCGAGGCCGACGATGGTCGCCACCGTCAGGATCGCGATGCGCGTCTGCACCCAGGTATCGGCGATCGCCTTGCCGAATTCGCGCGCACTCAGCCGGACCACCAACGCGGTGATGAGCGCCGCCACCAGGATCGCCGTGCCGGTGGCGAGCGGCTGAAAGTCCCACACTGCACCGTAGGGCGTGTTGTACAGCGTGATGAACACGGCCTTGTCGAGCCCGGGCCACGGGACCTTCACGTCGCCGATCGTGAAGACCTTCGCGATGGTCCAGATGATCACCACCACCGACACGATCAGCCACGGGTACCAGCCCTGGCCGCCGCCAATCTTGCCACGCACCTCGCCGACGCGGTCGACGTTGACCGCGAACGCCGGATCGGCGGCCGGCTTCCACACGCGAAGGAACGCGATCGTGACCAGCAGCGACACCAGCGACGACAGCACGTCGGTCAGACTGTAGTTCACGTAGTTCGACGCGACGAATTGGGTCAGCGCGAAGCTCGCGCCCGACACCAGCAGCACCGGCCACACCCGCAGCATGTTGCGAAAGCCCGCATACACGCCGATCACGTAAAAAGGCAGAAAGAACGCGAAGAACGGCAACTGGCGGCCGACCATTTTGGCGAGCACGTCCGACGGCAGATGGGTGACCGCGCCGAGCACGGTGATCGGCACGCCGAGCGCGCCGAATGCGACCGGTGCCGTGTTGAAGATCAGCGTGAAGGTGAGCGCCTCCAGCGTCGGAAAGCCGAGCATGATCAGCAGCGAGCTGGTGATCGCGACCGGTGTGCCGAAGCCAGAAATCCCTTCGAGCAGCGCGCCGAACGAAAAGCCGACCACCACCAGCACGATGCGCCGGTCGTTGGGCAGATTGTCGATCATCCACATGCGGAAGGCCGCGAAGCGGCCGGAACGTTGCGCGATGTTGTAAAGCAGAATCGCGGTGAACACGATCCACATCACTGGCCAGCACGCAAATACGGCGCCCGCGAATACCGAGTTGAACGCGAGCCCGGCGGGAAACTGCCACACTAGGATCGCCACCAGCAGCCCGACGACCAGACCCGCAAGCGACGCCTGCCACGCCGGTCGCCGCGCCCAGCCGAGCAGAACCAGCACGACGATGATGGGCAGCGCGGCGACCAGAAAGGAAGGGAAAAGTGAATTGCCGACCGGGGTCAGTAGTTGATGAAACATCGCGTCTCCTTGGCTTTTTGTTTGCATCGACGCACGCGGTGGATGACGGGCGCGTCTCAGGGGCAGGACGGATGAGCGTCGACGGAACGTGGGGGACCGGCGACGCTTATTTAAACGGGCGCTGATCAAGCTTTCCAAGCATAGAGGCCCCGGCGGGCGCGTCAAGCAGGGAAACTACGGGAGCGGGCCGAGGCGGTATGGATGCCGGCAGCCCGAAGCGACGCGATGCGCGTGCGGCGGCGCATTGGGTGGGCGCGCGCCGCGCCGTGACGCAGAGCGGTGAAGTGGCAAGGCGGCGGAGCTTCAATGCCCGTGGTGATGTCCCCAGCCGCCGCCCCAATGGCCGCTGATGCCGATCGCGATCGACGGTCCGTAGAAGGCGGGATAACCGTAATAGGCCGGGTAGACCGGTGGCGGATAGTAGACGGGATACGGCGGCGCCACATAAACGGGCGGCGGCGCTGCTACCGCGTACGATGGGCTTTGCTGTTGCCCTTGCCCTTGCGCGTCAGCCTGCTGCTGTTGCGCCGCGGATGGATCGTTCGCCTCGGCCCCGTTCTGCTGAACAGCCGTCGCGGGGACCGTGGCGTAGTAGGGGGAATAATAGTAGCCGGACGGATAATAACCGTACGGGTAATAGCAGCCGCAGAGCGTCAGCGCGCACAGGGCGCCGCCGAGCGCAACACCGGTTTTGGACAGCCGTGCAAAACCGTGCGGCGCAGACTGGCTCGTCGCGCGAGAAGGGTTGATGACGCGGGGCTTCATGACGCGCTCCTGGTTGCAACGACGCCGCTCGCCGCGACGTATCTTTCAGCTTACGCCACCGCACCGGGAACCCGCTTGCAAAACGGTAACGGCGTATTTCACGCCTGGTTCGACGCGTCTTCGGACCGCTTGTTGACCGACTCGAGGAGGACTTTTTCGACTCGCGACAAGCGCCGTCGCGGCGGTGTTCATGCATCCCGCGGCATCGCCGGGGCGCGGGTGGAACCGTCGGCTGACCCGCACGCGCGCCGCGCGAGCGGGACTTGCGCCGGTCCGCGCCGCTCGCTCGCGTGGTTCCCGCGCGACACTGCGCTCACGTGCTACTTGCCCAGCTGATTACCGATGATGCCGCCAGCCGCCGCACCGCCGACCGTCGACAGCGCATTGCCGCCGATCGCCGCGCCCGCGGCGCCGCCCAGGCCTGCCCCGATCGCGGTATCGCGTGTGCGCGGGCTCATGCCGTCACATGCCGACAGACCCGCGACAAGAGCAACGATGGTTGCTAGCGTACCGATTTGACGGATCGTTTTCATGATGGTGACTCCGGCTGGTGTAATTGGAAGTGATCATCGCCATGCGACAAAACCCCGAGACAGGACGCTGTCCATGCCTTGATCCTAGCCGTGTGTGCTGTAACCAGATGTGTGAGCTTGTCAGCGGACCCGGGGATTCGTAATCAATCGTTTCCCAACGCTTAGCATCGAACGTGCCTGCTAGTGCAAACGAAAAAGCCCGCCAGTGGCGGGCTTGCGGGCGGCGATGCGAGTTTGTGGCGGATCGGATGGCGTAAAAGTGATAGCCCTGCGCGAACCGCGCCTTACTGCCGCTGATAAATCTCCGCCCCCTTCTTCATGAACTCGATCGACTTCACTTCCATGCCTTTCTTTAGCGCTTCGTCGTCGGTGACCCCTTGTTGCGCAGCGAATTCGCGCACGTCCTGGGTGATTTTCATCGAGCAGAAGTGCGGGCCGCACATCGAGCAGAAATGCGCGACCTTCGCCGAATCCTTCGGCAGGGTTTCGTCGTGGAATTCGCGCGCCTTGTCCGGGTCGAGGCCGAGATTGAACTGATCTTCCCAGCGGAATTCGAAGCGCGCCTTGGACAGCGCATTGTCGCGCACCTGCGCACCCGGATGGCCCTTGGCCAGATCGGCGGCGTGGGCGGCGAGCTTGTACGTGATGATGCCGGTCTTGACGTCGTCCTTGTTCGGCAAGCCCAAGTGCTCTTTGGGCGTCACATAGCAGAGCATCGCCGTGCCGAACCAGCCGATCATCGCCGCGCCGATGCCCGAGGTGATGTGGTCGTAGCCCGGTGCGATGTCGGTGGTGAGCGGTCCGAGCGTGTAGAACGGCGCCTCGTCGCACCATTCCAGCTGCAGATCCATGTTCTCCTTGATCAACTGCATCGGCACGTGGCCGGGGCCTTCGATCATGGTCTGCACGTCGTGCTTCCACGCGATCTGCGTGAGTTCGCCGAGCGTCTTGAGCTCGCCGAGCTGCGCTTCGTCGTTGGCGTCGTAGATGGAGCCGGGGCGCAGGCCGTCGCCGAGCGAAAACGCCACGTCGTACGCCTTCATGATTTCGCAGATGTCTTCGAAATGCTCGTACAGGAAGCTTTCCTTGTGATGCGCGAGACACCACTTGGCCATGATCGAGCCACCGCGCGACACAATGCCGGTCATGCGGCTGGCCGTGAGCGGCACGTATTGCAGACGCACGCCCGCGTGGATCGTGAAGTAGTCGACGCCCTGTTCGGCCTGCTCGATCAGCGTGTCGCGGAAGATTTCCCACGTCAGGTCCTCGGCTTTGCCGTTGACCTTTTCGAGCGCCTGATAGATCGGCACCGTGCCGATCGGCACCGGGCTGTTGCGGATGATCCATTCGCGCGTTTCGTGGATGTGCTTGCCCGTCGACAGGTCCATCACCGTGTCGCCGCCCCAGCGGATCGCCCAGGTCATCTTGTCGACTTCCTCGCCGATCGACGACGTCACCGCCGAGTTGCCGATGTTCGCATTCACCTTCACGAGGAAGTTGCGGCCGATGATCATCGGTTCGCTTTCCGGGTGATTGATATTGTTCGGAATGATCGCGCGGCCGCGCGCCACTTCCTCGCGCACGAATTCCGGCGTGATTTCGGTGAGCCCGTTCGGACCGAACGCGCTCGCGCCGAATGCCTGGCCCGGATGCTGGCGGCCCATCATCGCGGCGAGCTTTGCGCCGTTCGGGCCGCTCGTCCTGAGCGTCTCCAGGTATTCAGCGCGGCGCTGGTTCTCGCGAATCGCGATGTACTCCATTTCCGGCGTGATGATGCCTTGCCGTGCGTAGTGCATCTGCGACACGTTCTTGCCAGCGATCGCGCGGCGCGGCGTGCGGTGCAGGCCCTGGAAGCGCAGCTCGGCGGTCGCCGGGTCGGCGGCGCGCTCGCGGCTGAAGTCGCTCGACAGGCCCGTCAGCGCCTCGGTGTCGCCGCGCTCTTCGATCCACGCCTGGCGCAACGCCGGCAGACCGGCGCGGATGTCGATTTTCGCGTCGGGATCGGAGTAGGGGCCCGACGTATCGTAGACATAGACCGGCGGGTTCTTTTCGCCGCCGAAGCTATCCGGCGTGTCGGCCTGCGAGATCTCTCGCATCGGCACGCGGATGTCGGGGCGCGAGCCGGTAACCCAGACCTTGCGCGAATTCGGCAGCGGCGCGACGGCGGCTTCATCGACGTGGGCGTCGGCGGAAATGAATTTCGGATTGGCGTTCATCGTATCTCCTGTGTCGGCCGGAGTTCGCGCTTTAGCGCGTGACTCCGGTCCCATGCAAAGCAATGCGGGGCCGCTAAGCAGGAGACGAGAAGGAAGTAGTCGGAGATCGCGAGAGGTGAGGCAATGGGGCTGGAGCGCGAAATCCGTACGCTTCCCTGCGCTGGCATTATCCAGATCAGGTTCAAAGGGTATTTCTCACCCACGTGGCACGGACCTCGAACCCCCATGCGACGCAGGACCCCCGCGTTAGCAGCGCACACGATACACCGCCGGCCCGCTGCTTGGCAACCCGTCGGGATCAGTCGAACGAGACATCGGGCGGGTTTGAATGGCCTATGCTAGTCGTAACAGGTGTGGCAACGGCGTTTTCGGGCGCGCGATTGCGATGGGCTGCGCGCGCGGTTGCACGCGCGCTGGCAGGAGCGGTTGCACGAGGTGTTGCACGCACGCAGCTGTCCACCGGTTGCACGGCCCCGCGCGCCGGTTTTGCCTCGCCCGAGCGGGTCGCATCGCGTCGGTCATAGCGAGAAGTCGTCGGCGGCTTCCGGCTGATACAGGATTTTGTCTACCTTCAATACTTTCTGCGTGCCGCTCGGCGGTGTAAAGCGGATGCGCTCGCCGCGCTTCGCGCCGAGCAATGCGAGACCCGCGGGCGAGAACACGTTCAGCCGGCCGTGTGAGAAGTCGGCATTGGGCGGATAGACCACGGTCCAGGTCATCTGCTCGCCGCTCGCTTCGTCGATCAGCGTGGCTTGGGAATTCATCGTCACGACGCTCGCGGGGATCTCGCGCGAATCGACGATCACCGCGCGCTCGAGGACGTCGTCGAGCATGTCCTGGAGCTTCGCGTCGGCGCCGGGCGCGGCTGCATGCTTTTCCAGACGTGCGACGTCGAGCTCGGTCAGGTAACAGGTTTTGGTCTTTTTCACCACGGGTACTCCAAATCGATCTGCATGGAAGGAATTTGCGTGCGGATGAGATCGGCCCGGAGCCCGACGACGCGGCCAGGGCTTGGGAGCAGGCAGCGTTAGATCGGGCGCCGGGCGGCGTGAAGCGGGAGCGTTCGTGACCGCCTGCCGGCCACGTGCGCCGCGCAGTCCACGCGCGCGCAACCGGCTGCGCGGCGAGGGCGCAAACGGGTGGGAGCACGGGAAGTCGGAATGCGCATCGAGGTAGCCGCCAGGGTCGGGAGAATAGGTGTGAGGTATAGGGCGTTGCCCGCAGGCTTGCTGTCTGGCGAACGCAAGAATGATGTTAGCACGCGCTCGCCAGAGCCTTTTGGTTGGCGATGGACCGGTTCCACGTTGCGACGTCCCGTGACGTTCCGCACGGTGCGGTTCGCCGGTCTCGGCCGGCGGCCTGGGCGCTGCTGCGGATGCGCATTACCTGGTCCGCCTCGATGGCGCAGGGCTGTCGCCATCGACGAAGTATGGCGGCACGATGCGCGCGTGAGCGTCGCCGTGAGTCAGGAAAGTGTTCGCCGCGCGTCGGTCGAGCGTCGGAAAAAAAATCCGCATTGGGCTGTCATAAGGCGCCGAGTGGCTCGACCAACGTGCAGATCCTCATCGGAGCACGTCATGCGAACCGCGCTTGCCCACCGAAATCTTCGGCGTTCCGTCCGCGCCTTCACGGTCGTGATTGCATTGGGCGCCTGCTTGGCCAGCGGACTCGCGAGCGCGGCCGGCGCCGTTTGCAGTGCGCGCAGCCCCGCTCATCGCGTGGCGCTGGTGGAGCTTTATAGCAGCGAAGGCTGCAGTAGCTGTCCGCCTGCCGATCACTGGCTCAGTCAGTGGAAAGACAGCGGCGCGGCGCAAGGCATCGTGCCGTTGGCGCTGCACGTGGACTACTGGAACAGCCTGGGCTGGACCGACCGTTTTTCGGAGCATCGCTTCACGGAACGCCAGCAGACGCTGACCGGTCTCGCCGGCGGCCACACCGTGTACACGCCGGAAATTTTCGTCGCCGGCCGCGAGCTGCGCGACTGGTCCCGGCCGGAGAGTTTTCAGAGTCGCGTAGGCAAGCTCGTCGCCGAACGGGCGCAGGCAAATGTCGTGCTGCAACTGACGCCGCAGGCGAAGGGGGCGTTCGACGTCGATGCGCAATTCGCGAGCACCCCCGGGCAGGATGCGCGCTCGTTGAACGGCTATCTCGCGGTGTATGAGAACTCGCTCACGTCGCATGTCGGCGGGGGCGAAAACGGCGGTGTGACGCTGCACCACGAGCGGGTCGTGCGACAGTGGCTCGGGCCGGTGCCGCTCGTTGGCGGCAGTGCGCGGATTCGCCGCGTTTTGCGCGTCGACGAAGCTGCAGCGGATGCTGATCCCAACACCAAGGCCGACACCAAATCCGACACCACGGCCTACCCACCGGCCTCCCGCTTCGGCGTGGTGGCCTTCGTTGAAAACGACGCGACCGGCGACGTGCTGCAAGTGGCCGAACTGGCCGCATGCGAGTGAGTGCAAACGTCGCGCCTATCCGCTGCGCTCACCTCAGGAGATCGCAACATGTCAACCCCTCACGCCCTTCACGACAGCGCGCCGCCGGCCGCGGCGAAGCCGCGCCTCATTCATCCACTATGGTTGCGTATCACGCATTGGCTCAACGCGCTCGCCGCCATCGTCATGATGCTGTCGGGCTGGCGCATCTACGACGCCTCGCCGATCTTTCCCGCATTCCATTTTGCGCCGTCCCTCACGCTCGGCGGCTGGCTCGGCGGCGCGCTGCAATGGCACTTCGCCGCGATGTGGCTGCTGGTTTTCAACGGCCTGCTGTACCTCGCGCTCAATCTGGCGAGCGGTCGCTTCGTGCGCAAGTTCCTGCCGCTCTCGCCGCGCGCCGTGCTGCGCGATTTCATTGCCGCGTTGACCGGCAAGCTCTCGCACGCCGATCTGCGCGAATACAACGCGGTGCAGCGATTGGCCTACCTGTTCGCGATCTTCGATCTGATCGTGCTGGTGCTCTCCGGCCTCGCGATCTGGAAGTCGGTGCAATTTCCGCTGCTACGCGAACTGATGGGCGGCTACGACAACGCGCGCGTCGTCCACTTTGCCGCGATGTCGCTGCTCGCCGCGTTTCTCGTGGTGCATCTGGCGATGGTGGCGCTCGTGCCGCGCTCGCTGCTGGCGATGCTGCGCGGACGATGAACCCCGCCCGCGCGAACCTTACGGACAACGAATCATGAATAAGCTCATTGGACAACCCCGGCAGCCAGGCCAGCCCCGGCTCGACCGCGAATCGATCCTGATCGACGCCCGGCGCGAACTCGCCATGCCGTCGCGGCGGCTGTTCGGCAAGCGGCTGCTGACGCTCGGCGGCCTCTCGATGCTGACCGGCTGCTCGCTGACCGACGATGAATCCGTGAACCGGTTTCTGACCGCCGTGTCGCGTCTGAACGACCGCGCGCAAGCCGCGCTGTTCGATCCGAAGCAACTGGCGCCGACCTACACCGAAGCGGAGCTCACCCGGCCGTTTCCGTTCAATGCGTACTACGACCTCGATCAGGTGCCGCAGGTGGACGGTTCCGACTACAAGCTGACCGTAAGCGGCCTCGTCACCGGACAGCGCAGCTGGACCCTGCCGGAGTTGTACGCGCTGCCGCATGCCGAGCAGATCACGCGGCACATCTGCGTGGAAGGGTGGAGCGCGATCGGCCGCTGGGGCGGCACGCCGTTCGGCGATTTTCTGCGGCGCGTCGGCGCGGACACCAGCGCGAAGTACGTCGGCTTCAAATGCGCGGACGATTACTACGAGAGCATTGACATGCCGACCGCGCTGCATCCGCAAACGCTCCTCACGTTCTCGTACGACGGCGAGCGGCTGCCCGCGAAATACGGCTTCCCGATGAAACTGCGCATGCCGACCAAGCTCGGTTACAAGAATCCCAAGCATATCGTCGAGATGTTCGTCACCAACACGTTTCCTGGCGGCTATTGGGTCGACCAGGGCTACAACTGGTTCGGAGGCTCCTGACGCGCGGGTCGGCGCATGGGCGAGGCGCTCATGTCGCCTGCGCCCGATCCCACGCGGCAGCGGCTTCGGAAATACGCCGGCGCGAGCCGGTTCTGATTCATCCACAACTCACGGAGTCATCCCATGAAAAAATTCGCAATCGCCACAGTGGCCGTCGCTTTGTTGACCAGCGGCGGCGCCGCGTTCGCGCAGGCAAGTGGCGCGATGTCCCACGATTCGATGTCGAAAGATTCGATGTCCAAAGACAGCATGTCGAAGGACACAATGAAAAAGGACACGATGAAGCACGACAAGATGAAAAAGGGCAACGATGCGATGGGCATGAAGCATGAAGCTTCGGGGGCGATGTCCAACTAAGCCCCACCAGCCGTGCCGGCCGCATGCGGTGATTGACGTCGGCCGGGCGTCGAGCGCAAGCCGGGGACGCGTCCCCGGCTTTTCTGTTGCAAGAAGCCAAAAGTTACGATTCTTGCGCGCGACGCGGTGGGCGCTTACTGCATAATGCGATGCGCGCCCAAGCCCGGGCGCGTGTTCGCCGTGGCCGGATTGCAGCCGGATGCCGCGGCGTCACGGCTCCCCTGGCCATCTATCGTTTTTCCGTTCCACCCACATGTCCGCCAGCCTCGCCCGTCAGACCGCATCGCCGATGCGGTGTCCGCCGTCCCGCCACAAAGTGTTCTGCGGGGGCGCCACCCGTCGAGCGGCCGCCGCGGGCTGAACGCATGTCGCTGCAACGCTCAAGCCGTCTTTCGCGCGCTTTTCCGAATGGTTTGCCGATCCGCCTGCCGCGCTCGCGCAACGGCCGGATCGCGCTCGCGCTCGCCGTCGTCTATCTCGTGTGGGGCTCGACCTATCTGGCCGTGCACGTCGCGCTCGGCTCGTTTCCACCATTGCTGATGTCCGGGCTGCGCAACCTCTTTGCCGGCATCGGGCTGTTCGTGTTCGCGGTGCGCCGCAAGCCGGCCTGGCCGAGCGCCGCCGAGATTGCGAATGCCGGGCTGGTCGGCACGATGCTGGTCGGATTGTCGAGCGGCATGCTGGCTTACGGGATGCGCACCGTCGGCACCGGCACTGCGGCCGTGATGGTCGCGACCGTGCCGCTGTTCGCAACCGTGATCGCGGCCGTCGCGGGGCGCAGGATTGGCGGCGGCGAGTGGTTCGCGGTCGGCCTCGGCCTCGTCGGCATCGCGATCCTGAGTCACGGCGATAGCGCGCCGGACTCGGCGGGCGGCAGTCTCGCGATTCTCTGCGGCGCGCTGTTCTGGGCGGGCGGCGCGCATCTGGCCGGGCGTCTGAAGCTACCGTCGGACCTGTTTCTCTCCACTGCGCTGCAGATCGGGCTGGGCGGCGCGACATCGACACTGGTCGCGTGGATCTCGGGCGAACGCATGCTCGAAGTGCATGTGCTGCCGGTGCTCGCGTTCGTCTACCTGATGCTGATCGGGACGATGGCGGCCTACGTCGCCTATGGTTTCCTGATCCGTCACACGAGTCCCATCATTGCGAGCAGTTGCATGTATGTGAATCCGGTCGTCGCCGTGGGCTTGGGGGCGCTGCTGTTAGGCGAGCCGGTGACGCGCTCGACGGTGATCGCGACCATTGTGATTCTGGTGAGCGTGGGCTTGTCTTTCTGGTTCGATTACAGGAAGAAGGGCCTTGCTTGAGTTTCGGTCGACGCGGGCTAGTCAGGCATCACTCCCTCGGGGCTGACCCGCGCGGCCCACAGGCGGCATACGCACTTGATATCAGCCGAAACAGGTGTTGAACATCCTCACATGGCCGCTTCATGCACCGGCGCAATTTGCATGTTTCATCCCACGCAAGTCAGGTAAGACTTGCAAGCAGGTTGTAGGGAACGGACATGCGCAAGGCGATGCCTGGGGAGCGAGGCCACAGCGCCGAAGAAAAATTCTAAACACCTTAAATTCTTGCTCGGTAAGCCATTTGTCTGTCTCAGAAAGCCAGATCGAATATATCGGCACAATTATTGCTCCGTGCCGAACGTCCGTCGACGTTCGACCGCGCCGCTGAGAAAAAACAGCGTTCAACGAGGCGTGGTTTGCGGCAGGGACAGGGAGGGGCGACCACTTCGCGCAGCGCCGCCCGGCACCGTACCAACGATCGCGAACACGGTGCCGGACGGCGGCAAGCCCGCAGGGACGCTCGCAATTCAATGGGTGAAGAGCCCGAACATTGATAAGGTGAACGAATGAAAATGATCCGAACCATGGCGGCCGCGGTTGCGGTCGCATCCGTGCTGAGCGCGTGCGGTGGCGGCGCCGACGACATAGGCAAGGTACTCGGCCTGACCAACCCTCAAATCCACTTCATTCACGTGATTCCGAGCGGTCCGGCGGTGGACTTCCTCGTGAACGGCAACGCGCCTTCCGGTCAGACGAACGTCTCGTATAAGGGCGTGACGAACTTCACCAATATCGGCACGGGCTCGACCACGGTCGCTTATGCGGCGACCGGCACCAAGACCGCGCTCGCGAGCGGCATTTTCCCGAACGTCGCGAAAGGCCACGAATACACGGTGCTGGCCTTGCCCGGTGCCGCTGCGCCGGACATCGGGCTGATCGACGATCCGTTCGCCAAGGGCTTGCTGCCCAACGACGCGCGGGTGCGGGGCTTCAATGCGTCGGCGAATGCGAGCAACCTCGACCTGTACCTCGTGCAGTCCTCGTCCACCGACATCACCAAGGTCTCGCCGACAATGGCGGGCGTGTCGTTCAAGAACGCGGTGCCGGCGAGCGGGCAGGATTCGATCTACGTGTCCGGCGGGCAATACGTGCTGATTGCGACCGCGGCGAGCAGCAAGACGCCGATCTTCCAGTCGGCCCCGGTCTCGCTGTCGAACAACGCCGACTGGCTGATCACATCGGTGCCGATCGGCGGCGCCGTGAGCCAGCTCTTGCCGGGGCAGATCCATTTGCTGATCGCGCAGAACGGCAATACCGGCACGCCGAGCATCGAGTTGTCGAATACGCTGACGGGGCAATAGCAGGGCGCCCAAGGCAGGCACGCTCAGCGTGCCTGCCGGTGCGGAAAAGCGGAAAAGCGCAGGCAATAAACGACAAAATGATAGGGAGGGACGGAGCGGCGATCCACGCAAGTGGATCGCCGTTTTGTTCTGGCGTGCGCAGCGCACGAGATGTTTCGCAATCCATAGAAAAAAAGCCCGCCGCATTTGCCCGCGACGGGCTCTCGAACATCAGCACGGACGGCGCTTTAATGCGCTGCGTACGATCGAATGCAATCGGACTTACTTGGCCTTCTCCGCCGAGTTCGTGATGGCGTGGCCACCCTTCGAAATATCCTCACCGGCGCCGGCCATCGTGTTGCAACCGGCGAGCGCGGCGGCCGAGCCTGCAATGAGAAGCAAAGCGATCAGTCGAGTCATCATAAAGGTTCTCCCTGTCGAGGTTGCATCGGTGGATGTGCCTGTGTACGGCACGCGCCAGCCTGTCGTCCGACCGGGGCTTACGCCAGTCGATCCGCTCTGATTGCATGGTAAAGAAAATGCAGGGGGCGACGCTGTCAGTTGCGCCGCGATTTTTTTGTAGGCGCACTCCGGTGTTCCCGTCGGCGCAGTCCTACATCAACGTTCAGCGGATGCCGCGCGGGGTCTTCGCCGGGTCTTGTTAGACAGGCGTGCGCGATGGCGAGGCGGGCGGCACGTCGACCGAAGGCGTCGCGGTGCTGACGCCCGGCATCACCACGTCGATCTCGGTGCCGTTCGGCACGCCGCGCCGGATATCGAAGCGTCCGCCGTGCGCGGCGACCCGCTGGCGCATGCCGAGCAGCCCGTGCGTATGCGTACGCTTGAGATCGGCCGGCGTGATGCCGACGCCGTTGTCGGCGATGTAGAGCGCCACCTGGCCGTCGCCGATCCGCAAGTCGATCGACACCCTGGACGCCCGCGCGTACTTCGCCGCGTTCGTCAGCGACTCCTGCGCGACGCGAAAGAGGGCGATCTCGGTTTGCTCGTCGAGCTGGATGTCGTCGGCGGGCAGGTGCAGTTCGAGCGTCCAGTTATTGCGCTGCGCGGCTTCGTCGGCGAGCGTGCGCAACGCGGTGACGAGCCCGAAGTTCGCCAGCACCGTGGGCCGCATGTCCTCGATGATGCGGCGCTTGAGCGCAATGCCCTGGTCGAGATTGGCGAGCGCGCGTTTGAGCTTGTCGGAGATGTCGGGCGCGCTGTCCTTCAGCTTGCGGTTGGCCCACGCCACGTCCATCTTGCTGGCGGTCAGGATGGCGCCCAATTCGTCGTGCAGTTCGCGCGCGAGCTGGGTCTTTTCGTTTTCGCTGACCGCCTGCAGATGCCAACCGAGCGCTTCGAGCTGCCGCGTTCGCTCGTTGACGAGCTGGTCGAGTCCTTCCTGCTGTGTGATGAGCTGCCGCTGCACGCGCGCCTGCCGGTCGATCTGGATGCCGAGATTGCGAAACAGCAGAATGAACAGCACGATGTTCAGCGCCGACAAGCCCGCTGCGCACAGCGTGGAAATGCGCTGATCGGCGCGGCTCGCAGCGAGTGCGTGCTGCGCGCGGCGCTCCTCGTTGTCGCGCAGCAGCGTGAGCGTGCTGTCGATCAGCGACGCATCGGCCGGATCGACAGCGCTTGCACCGCCGCACTCGGCGAGCTCGAGCGGATGGGGCGCGGCGCGCTCGAGGGCAGCGGCGCCGGCGCCGATGCGCGCCTCGATTAGCGCGCGGATCTGCGTGAAACTCGCAAGTTCGGCACTGTCGGCGCGGTCGCTGCGGTAGAAGTGATCGAGTTGCCCGGTGCTCTGGCGAATGCGCGCCGCACTCGCGCAAAAAGCGCGGGCGGACTCGTCTTGCTTTGTCAGAAGAAACCGGTATTGCTGCGCGCTCAAATTCGATAGCTGGCTGGCGAGCGTGCTCAGTTGCACGGTGACGTCCCGCGCTTCGAGCGCCGTTTCGTATTGGGCGGCAATGCGCTCGCGAGCGGTTTCGAGAATCACCAGACCGCCTACCGTAATCACGATCGCCACGGTCATCGCGATCGCCCAGCTCCGGTTGCGCATCCACTCGGCGAGCCGCGCTGCGGCGCGTGCGTGCTGCGCGGTTGGCTCGTTGTGGCGGTTCGGCACGTTGGGCTCCCAGGATGGCGCTGTAGTGTAGCGGGCGATGCGAACCGCGGCGCGGATAGCGATGCAGATGGCGGTGCGGATGACATCGCAGACGGCGTTGCATGTGCGCGGCCGCGACCGCACAGCACGATGGCGCCGCCCTCGCACCGGGACCGCGGGCTACCGCGGCCCCTTCGATCGGCATCGCAGCGGCGCGCCGCGTAACGCTGCCGTAATCCAATGTAAGCGGATTCTCACACGAAAACAGGCGTGCGTCGGAATGCGCTCGGCGCAGCCGCTCGATAGGATGGACCTGATGTTTCATTGATCGTTTCGGGAGGTAGCCATTATGTTGAAGTGGGCGTTGTTCTTTGCCGTCGTGGCGGTGATAGCCGGCCTTCTCGGCTTTACCGGCATTGCGGCTGGCGCAGCGGCGATCGCCAAGTTCCTGTTCGTGGTCTTCGTGATTCTGTGCGTGGTGTTCCTGGTGCTGGGCTTTGTCGTGACCCGGAAAATGATCGATTAGCGCAGCCCGTCGAACGGGCTGCGCGCTGCGCGTCGCTGCGGACCGGGAAGCGGCGCACTTTACGCCGATACCAACAGAAAGGGAGAGTCGCCATGCTTCACTATGCCATCGTCTTTTTCGTGATTGCGATCATTGCCGCCGTGTTCGGTTTTACCGGGATCGCGGCAGGTGCGGCCGAAATCGCGAAGATCCTGTTTTATATTTTTCTCGTCGTATTCGTGGTCACGTTGCTGCTCGGCGTGTTCCGAACGTAGGAGTACATGCGTAGCGCGGTCATCGCCGCGGTCGTTCTCTTTGCCGGCGCGTCGGGCGCGATTCGTGCGCGACGCGCAATTCCCCCTACCCGCTGAAGGAGAAATTCAATGACGACGCAATCTGGTGCCCAAGGTGGCGCCTCGCAATCGAGCGATCCTTTCGTGATGGACGTACAGAAGATCCGCGAGGACGCGCGCAAGCACATGTCGGATGGTCCGGTCACGCAGAGTTACGGCGCGGATCGCCAGACCGTGCTGAAGCTGCTCAACGACGCGCTGGCCACCGAAATCGTCTGCACGCTGCGTTACAAGCGCCATCACTTCATGGCCAAGGGCATCAACTCCGAGGCCGTGGCGGCGGAATTCGAACAGCACGCCACCGAAGAGCAGGAGCACGCCGACCGCATCGCCGAGCGCATCGTGCAACTGGGCGGCGAGCCGGACTTTGCGCCGGACGGCCTGAAGACGCGTTCGCATTCGGAATACAAGGAAGGCAACGATCTGACCGACATGATCCGCGAGAACCTCGTCGCCGAGCGGATCGCGATCGACACCTATCGCGAGATCATCCGCTATCTCGGCGAGAAGGATGTGACGACGCGTCGTCTGTTCGAAGAAATCCTCGCGGTCGAAGAAGAGCATGCCGACGACATGGCGGATCTTCTGCAGGGCCGCGAGTAGCGCGCCAGCGCACGCAGGGAGTGCGGACGGCGCGGCAGCGGCGGGCGGATGCAAGTTTGCGGCGCCGGTTGCCGCGCCGGCATGCTGCTTTCCCGCGTTGCGGCCGGCGCGCTGAATGGCGCCGGGTCGGCGGTCATTACAATGCAGGCCTGGAGCGATTTCACAGCAGGGGCACAGAGCCGATGATCCGAGTGTTGATAGCTGACGACCATGCGATCGTCCGGGGCGGTTTCAGGCAGTTCGTCGCCGACGAGCCCGACATGTGCGTTGCCGCGGAAGCCGCCACCGGCGACGAAACCATCAGCCTCGTGCGCGAGCAGGCGTTCGACGTCGTGCTGCTCGACATCGCGATGCCGGACAAGAACGGCATCGACACGCTGCGCATCATCAAGCAGGTGCGCCCGGAGCAGGGCGTGCTGATTCTGTCGGGCTACCCGGAGAGTCAGTACGCGATCAACCTGCTGCGCGCGGGCGCGAACGGTTATCTGAACAAGGACTGCGAGCCCGACGAAATCGTGCGGGCGATTCGCGCGGTCGCGCGGGGCCACCGCTATCTGTCGGAGGCGGTCGCCGACACGCTCGCCGACAATCTCGACAAGCCGGCCGCCGGGCGGCCTCACGAAGCGCTGTCGGAGCGCGAGTTTCAGATTTTCTGCAAGCTCGCGGCCGGGCGCATTCCCACCGAGATCGCGGAGGAGTTGCATCTGTCCGTGAAGACGGTCAGCACCTACCGCGCGCGAGTGCTGGAGAAGATGCGGTTGGCCAACAATGCCGATCTGACTTATTACGCGATCAAGAATGGCCTGATCGAATAATCGACGATCGAGATACTCCGATGAACAGCGAATCGAACACCGTTGCCGAGCGAGCCAGCCAAGCGCCGTTGCGTGTGTTGCTGATCGAGGATTCGCCGCTGATTCGCCGCAGCCTCGTGGAAGCGATCGACGCGTCCGGTACGCTGCAGGTCGCCGCCTACGCCGACTCCGCCGACGAGGCCATCTCGCTGCTAAGCGATGAAGCCTTCGATGCGGTGATCGTCGACCTGCAGTTGAAGCAGGGTTCGGGTGCGCCGGTGCTGGCGTATTTGCAGCGAGAAGGGCTGATCGACTCGATGTTCGCGGCGGTGTTGACCAATCACGCGCTGCCCGCGTATCGCGAGCGCTGCGAACAGTATGGCGTGCGCCACTTTTACGACAAATCGTTCGAGTTCGACCGGGTGATCGACGCGCTGCACGAGTATGCGTCGGCGCGCAGCGGCGAATGAGCGCCGCATGGGCGCTCGGTAAAGCCGCACCGCCAGTTTCTCAGTGCCCGGCGCGCGACCGCAGGCGCAGATGGTTCCACGCTGCGATCGCCGTGAACACGATCCCGGCCGCGCTGACGCCGAGCCATCCGAAGGCTGGCCAGATAGCCGCGCCGACCCCCGAGCCGAGCGCACCGCCAATGAAGTACGCGACCATATACACCGTATTCACGCGGCTGCGCGCCTCGGGCTTCAATGCGTAGATGCGCGATTGATTGGATATCTGCGCGGCCTGCACGCCGACGTCGAGGATGATCACGCCGATCACCAGCCCGGCGATGCTCTTTGCCGACGCGCCGAACACCACGAACGCAAGCGCCACCAGCACGATCGATACGGTGATGATCGCGCGCGGCCCGCGCCGGTCGGCGAACTTGCCCGCGAACGGTGCCGCCAGCGCGCCCGCCGCGCCGACGATACCGAACAGCCCCGCCGCCTGCGGGCCGAGGTGAAACGGCGCGCCCGCCAGCAGCAATGCCAGCACCGACCAGAAGATGCTGAACGCGGCGAACAGCGCCGCGCCGGTCAGCGACGCTTCGCGCAACGCACGATGCTCGACGACCAGATGCCACATCGACACCAGCAGTTTGCCGTAGGACAGCGTCGAGGTCGGCTGGCTCTTGGGCAAGCGCAGGATGATGACGACGGCCAGCGCCAGTAGCGCGACGACGGACGCGCCGAACACCGCTCGCCAGCCGAAATATTCGGCGATCAGACCTGACGCGGTCCGGGCCAGCAGTATGCCCAGCAGCAGCCCGCTCATCACCATGCCGACCGCCTGGCCGCGTTGCGACGGCGGTGCGAGTTCGGCGGAAAACGGCACCGCCTGTTGCGCGATGGTGGCGAGCACGCCGATCGCCAGGCTTGCGCCGATCAGTACGATCAACGTCGGCGCGGCGGCCGCCACGACCAGCGCGACGCACATGCCGGCGATCTGCAGCAGGATCAGACGGCGGCGATCCAGGCGGTCCCCGAGCGGCGCGAGCAGCAGCATGCCCGCTGCGTAGCCGAGTTGCGTGACGGCCGGCACCGTGCCGACCCACGACGCGCTGGCCGGAAACGACTGACGGAAGTTATCGAGCAGCGGCTGGTTGTAGTAGATGTTCGCGACCGACACCCCGGCAATGGTGGCGAGCAGAAACAGCAGCCCGCGCAACGACGGGTCGGCGGTGGCGGGATTGGAAGCGTCGGAAGTGGACATGAGGGCGGTTGAGCGATGGACCGGCCCATGCGCGGTCCTCAAGCGAGGCGATCATACCGGAGCGGGGCGGATCGTGCTGACGGGCGCGAAGCGTCCGGCACGCGAGCCGTGTGAGGCGTTTGCCGGGCGCGGCGCGTCGAATGCGCGCGACACGGTGGCCTTCGGCGAACTGCGCCGCAAACTGGCTTCCGCGTGCGGCAAATCGGAATACTTGCTGGTGCCGGGGACCGGACTCGAACCGGCAAGCTGTGAAGCGGCGGATTTTAAGTCCGCTATGTTTACCAATTTCATCACCCCGGCAGGGGCCGCAATCGCGCGCGGTCGCGAATTCTACCATTGCCCGGCGAGCGCACCCAACCGGGGCATCGCCTGCGCCAAGGCCGGCGGCAACCGCACGGCAACGCTGCTCCCGTAGCGCCGCTGGTGCATCCGAAATGAACTTATCCGCAGTCAACAATGTCCAGATAGTCCGTTCACCACAACGTTCCCAGCCGGAAGCAGACTCTATGATGCGATGGTCCGGTAGACGATGTCGCCGCGCTCGCGGTGTTGCCGCTTTCGATCGGGTACGCAAATGGCTGCGCCGCGCGGCAAGCCTTCGCACAACGGTTGTTGCCCCGATGGCCTCCTTCCAGCGCGCAAGCTATCATCCTCAGTCGTGCGCCCGCTGTCCGATCCGCCTGATGCGGTCTTGCACCAATCAATGCAAAGCACGCCCATGTCTCACCTCAAATACCTGACCGGCTACCCGCCATCCTTGCAGGAGAAGGTCAAGAAACTGATTGTCGAACAACAGCTCGGCGACTATCTCGCCGCGCGTTATCCCTACACCCACGACGTTCAGACCGACCGCGCGCTGTACGCGTACTGTGCCGAGCTCAAGCGCGAACACCTGCGCAGTGCGGAGCAGATCGATAAAGTGACCTACGACAGCAAGCTCGATGTCGTGCGTCACGCGTTGGGCCTGCACACGAGCATCTCGCGCGTGCAGGGCGGCAAGCTGAAGGCGAAGAAAGAAATCCGCATTGCGTCGTTGTTCAAATCGGCGGCGCCGGAGTTTCTGAAGATGATCGTGGTGCACGAACTCGCGCATCTGAAAGAGAGCGATCACAACAAGGCGTTCTACCGTCTTTGCGAGTTCATGCAACCGGGCTACCATCAGATCGAATTCGATTTGCGTCTGTATCTGACGTATCGCGACCTGGCGAAGAAGCAAGCGTAACGGGCTTGCGCAACCCCGCTCATGCGGCCACCGCCTGAGCTTGCAGCGCCGGAAGCTGCAGCATCACGCAGGGATTGGGCCGCCGCGCGCAAGCGTTCAAAGCTGGCTCATCCCGCCATCGGCGATGATTTCCGTGCCGACGATGAACGCCGACTCAGGCGCGGCGAGATGCAGCACGGTCGACGCAATTTCTTCCGGCTTGCCGAAGCGCCCGAGCGGCACCTGGCCGAGAATCTGCGCGGCGGTGGCTTCGAGCGTGGCGGCGTCGAGTCCGAGCTTGCCGTACAACGGCGTGTGCACCGGACCCGGGCTCACCACATTGACGCGCACACCTCGTGGCAGCAATTCCGCCGACAGCGTCTTCGCCAGCGAAATCAGCGCGGCCTTGCTTGCCGCATACACGGACGACGCCGGCATGCCGATATGCGCATTGATCGAACCATTGAGAACGATCGACGCGCCCTTGTTCAGCAGCGGCAGCAGCGCCTGGATCTGGAAGTACGCGCCTTTGACGTTGGTGTCGAAGGTCGCGTCCCAGAAGGCTTCGTCGACTTCGGGCAAGGGCGCGAATTTCGCAGTGCCCGCGTTGACGAACACGGCGTCGAGCCGGATGCCCGCGGCGTCGATCGCCGCGGCCAGTTCGCGCGCCGCCGCCATCGAGCCGGCGTCGTTGCGCACCGCGAGCGCATTGCCGCCGAGCGCGGCGCGGGCGGTCTCTAGCGCATCGGCGTCGCGCCCGGTGATGACGACGCGGGCGCCTTCGTCCGCGAATGCCCGGGCTGCCGCGAAGCCGATGCCGCTGCTGCCGCCGGTGACGAGAACGGCCTTGTTCTGAAAGCGAGTCATTGTGTTTCTCCGAAAGTGTGACGGGTTGGTGAGTAGGATAGTGCGCCTGCCCGAGCCGCCTGCCGTGCCACTTTTCCGATGCCCTCGTTCGAACTCGTCGAACGTGTTGCGGGCAGCGAGCTCCGGCTTGGCTGGTCGCTGAGCGAGGTGGAACTGCCGGGGTTCGAACCCGGGTTCGAACCGATAGCCGGCTCGGCACCGAGCCCCGGCGAGCCGCACACCCCAAAGCACGAACCCGAAAATCTGTCGCAAGTTCGCGTAAACCCGGGTGCGCCGCGTACACTAACCTGCCGATGTTGGGTTGGGGGATGCATATATGGCTTGCGAAGCAACATCAGATGGCAGGAGCGGAGCCCGGTCCGACGGCACCCGTTACCCGCCGGATCTGGCCCGGGAGGTGCTGGCCTCGGAGCGCAGCGTGCTGCGGCTCATTACCCGCAACGCGCCGCTGCCGGAATTGCTCGACGAGGTGTGCCGCCGCGCGGAAGCGCTGCTCGGCGAGGGCGCATTGTGTTCGATCCTGCTGCTCGATGCCGACGGCGTGCACGCCAGGATCGGCGGCGCACCGTCGCTGCCGCCGCATTTCAGCGCGGCGATCGACGGCGTCGCCATCAGTGCGCAAGCGGGGTCGTGCGGCACGGCGATGTACGAGCGGCGCCTCGTCATCGTGGAAGACATCGAAACCGATCCGCTGTGGGCCGATTTCCGGCATCTCGCGTTGCCGCTCGGCTTGCGCGCGTGCTGGTCGGTGCCGTTCCTGAACGACGCCGGCGTGGTGCTCGGCGCCTTCGCGGTGTATTACCGCACGCGGCGCCGTCCGAGCGCGGAGGAAGAAGCGATTCTGCGCGACATCGGCAGCAGCGTCGGCCTCGCGGTTCATCAGGACGCGATGGCCCAGCGGCTTGCGCACAGCGAGGAGCATCACCGGCTGGTAGTCGATCACCTGAGCGAGGGCATCGTCGTGCAGTCGCGCGCGGGCATCGTGCTGGCCTGCAACCCGAGCGCGCAACGCATGCTGCGCGTGGGGCCGCGCATCGTCGGCCACAATATTCGCACGGCGATGGTGCGCGCGTATCACGAGGACGGCTCGCTCGTGACCAGCGACGAGCGCCCGACCTCGCAGGTACTCGCGACCGGCAAACCGCTGCTCGGCATCACGATCGGCGTGGAACTGAGCGACGGCAGCGTCGTGTGGATCACGGAGAACGTCGTGCCGATCATGCGGCCCGGCCAAAGCGACCCGGACTCGGTGCTGATCTCCTTTACGGACATTGGCCCGGTGCGCGAAGCGCAGCGCCAGCTCAAGTTCCTCGCCACCCGGGATTCGCTCACCGGCCTGTACAACCGCGCCTATCTCACCCAACGCATGCGCGACCTGTTCGAACCGCCTGAACCCCACGGCTCGGGCGAGCTGTCGAGGGTCGCCGTGCTGTTCGTCGATCTGGACGGCTTCAAGAAGGTCAACGACACCGCTGGTCATGAGGCCGGCGACACCTTGCTGCGCAACGTGGCCGAGCGTCTGTCGGCCTGCGTCGGGCGCAACGACACGCTCGCGCGCGTGGGCGGCGACGAATTCGTGATCGTGGTCAGCGCCTATCGAGACACGGGACATCTGAACGACATCGCGCGCCGCATCCTCGACATGATCGCGGTGCCGTTCGCGGTGGCGGGCAACGAGTACTACCTGGGCGCATCGATCGGCATCAGTCTCTTTCCCGAGGACGGCCAGGACGTGGCCACGCTGATGCGCAACGCCGACTCGGCGATGTATCACGCGAAGCAGCGCGGCCGCAACAACTTCCAGTTCTTCACGGCCGAGCTGAATCAGCATCTGCAGCGGCGCTTCACCATCGAGCAGACGTTGCGGCGCGCACTCGCAGCCGACGAACTGAGCCTCGTGTACCAGCCGATCGTCGACAGCCACGATGGCCGCACGATCGGCGCCGAGGCGCTGCTGCGCTGGTACAACACCGAGCTGGGCAACGTGTCGCCGGGCGAGTTCATTCCGGTGGCCGAGGACGCCGGGCTGATCGTCGAGATCGGCGACTGGGTGCTGGCGCGGGCTTGCGCGCAGGTCGCGCAATGGCGGCGCACGATGGCGCCGCAACTGATCGTCGCGGTGAATCTGTCGCCGCGTCAATTCAACGACAGTCTGCTCGCGCGCGTCGAGCGCTGTCTGGCGGACTCCGGGCTCGAGCCCGCGGCGCTCGAACTGGAGATCACCGAACGCCTTTTGATGCACGACAGCGACACCGTGCTGCCCATGTTGAACGCACTCAGCGAAATGGGCGTGCGCATTTCCGTCGATGACTTCGGCACCGGCTACTCGTCGTTGTCGTATCTGAAGCGCTTTCCCCTGCACAATCTGAAGATCGACCGTTCGTTCGTCGCGGGTCTGCCGAATCATCGCGACTCGGTTGCGATCACGCAGGCGGTGGTCGCGATGGCGCATTCGCTGGGAATGAACGTTACCGCCGAAGGCGTCGAGACCGCCGAGCAGGCGGCATTTTTGCGGGCGATCGATTGCGACAAGCAGCAAGGGTATCTGTATAGCCGGCCAGTCGGCGCGATCGCCTATGCGCGCAGCTTGTGCGATGCGCAGGCGAGCCTGGCGAGCGCTGCGCCTCGAGCGTGCTCGACGTCATGATTCTTGGGAGCGTCACGAGTGCCGTGAACCCGCGAATCGCGGTGAATGCGCAGGCAGCCACGGCCGCCTGCGCCGAGGTTCTGTCGGGTTGCCTGGACGCGCGAGCTTTCGCGCGACGCGGCTGAACGCGGCGAATCTCTGCTGACGGCGCACGTTGCAGATTCGATTGTTCAGATTGCCGAACAACTGCCTTCGCGTTCCCGCTATTTATCCGCAGCCTCCCGATCCCTAGAATCCACCCATCGAAACGTATATTGAGCGCGATACCGCAACGGCGCCGCGCGATGGGAACCGTCATGCCAGCCTTGATCAGAAACCAGCTTTACCGGCCCTCGGTGGTGTTGCCGATGGTCGCCCTCATGCAAGTCATGGTGTCGCAGGACTTCAATCTCGGCCAGGTGGGCTGGGTGGTCCCGGCGCGCGGCGCGCAGGCAGCGCTGCAACGTTCGCGCGACCTGATCTGCGCCGTCCACTGCCACGCCTGAGCGCAGACGGGGGAAAACCCAGACGGAGGAAACTCGCCGCCGACAATCACCCACAACCCGCATGTCCACCCGAGACACCGAGCGTAGACACTGAGCGTAAGATGCTACGACCTACCGCAGCCTCGGGAGAGTTGCCATGCCACAGCATTTCGACGCAGTCGTGATCGGTACAGGACAAGGCGGCTCGCCGCTCGCCGTGCGGCTCGCTCAAAGCGGCCGTCAGACTGCGGTGATCGAGCGCGGCGCTTTCGGTGGAACCTGCGTGAACGTCGGCTGCACGCCGACCAAGTCGTATGTTGCGAGTGCGCGGGCGGCCCATGTGGCACGCCATGCCGCGCAGTTGGGCGTGCAGGTGAGCGGCCCGGTCGGCGTCGATCTGGCGGCCGTGAAGGCGCGTAAGGACAAGATCATCGGCCAGTCGCGCGACGGCGTCGAGAAATGGCTGCGCGGCACCGACAACGTGACGGTGTTCAACGCTCACGCGCGCTTCACCGGGGCGCACAATCTCGCGCTCAGCGGCCCGGACGGCCATCCGCTCGACCAGCTCAGCGCCGACGAAATTGTCATCAACACCGGCACGCGTGCCATCGTGCCGCCGCTCGAAGGCCTCGAGCGGGTTCGCTACTACACCAACTCCAATCTTCTCGAACTGACCGAGTTGCCGAACCATCTGGCGATCGTCGGCAGCAGCTATATCGCGCTCGAATTCGCGCAGATCTTTCGGCGCTTCGGCAGCCAGGTCACCGTGCTGGTGCGCGGCGAGCGCGTGCTCACGCGCGAGGATGCCGATTTCGCGGACTCGGTGCGCCGAGTGCTTGCCCGCGAGGGCGTCGAGTTCCGTTTCGGCGTGCAGCCCACCCGGGTCGACCCGCATCCGCAGCGCGCGAACGAACTCTGCATCGGCTTCGAGCAGGATGTTCCCGCGCTGGAAGCATCGCACCTGCTGTTCGCCACCGGCCGCGCGCCCAATACCGACGACCTCGGCCTTGCAGCCGCCGGCATTGCAACGGACAGGCACGGCACGATTCCGGTCGACGGCCAGTTGCGCACCAACGTGTCGGGCGTCTGGGCAATCGGCGACGTCAACGGACGCGGCGCGTTCACGCATACGTCCTATGACGACTTCCAGATCGTCGCGGCCAATCTGCTCGGCGGCGGCGCGCGCAGCGTCGACACGCGCATCATGGCCTACGCGGTGTTCGTCGATCCGCCGCTCGCGCGCGTCGGCATGTCGGAGGGGGAAGTGCGCGAGATGCGCCGCACAACCGGCCGCGACGCGCTGATCGCGACGATGCCGATGTCGCGCGTGGGGCGGGCGCGCGAACGCGGCGAGACCGACGGCTTCATGAAGGTGATGGTCGACGCGCAGAGCAAAAAGATACTGGGCGCGGCGATTCACGGTATCGAAGGCGACGAGGCGATCCACACGTTCATCGACATCATGACGGCGGGGGCGCCGTATCCGACGCTGCAGTACGCGATGCACATCCACCCGACCATCAGCGAGCTGGTGCCGACCTTGCTCGACGGACTCAAGCCGATGGAATGAGCGACGCGCACGGCACAGGTCTCAAACAAACGATGAAACCGGCACTCGCTACCGGCAATCTGTTCGATCACGCGAACCGCGCATCGCCGTCCGAGGCCGCCGGCGAGCGGATCGACGCGCTCGTGGAGCAAGGCGGCGTGACGATCGAGCGGATCGTCTCGATGGGGCAGGCGAGCCCGCCTGGCTTCTGGTACGACAGCCCGCGCGCCGAATGGGTCGCGTTGCTGAGCGGCGCGGCAACGCTCGAGTTCGAGGGCAACCCGCAGCCGCATCCGATGAGCCCGGGCGATCATGTGCTGATCCACGCACATTGCCGGCACCGGATCGCATGGACCAGCAACACGGAGCCGAGTGTGTGGCTCGCCGTCTACTATCCGCAGGCGGACGGCGCGCCGGGTTGAACGCGGCGCTCGGTCAACGGCGCAATCGGCGCAATCGGCGCACTGCGCGAGCGCGGCGGCCATGCGCGCAGGCCCTCCGGTCAGACTCACGCGCATCGACAAAGCCTCGCGGCATCGCGGATAATCGCCGGCGGCGCGGTGGTCTGCAAGAAAGCGGGCGGGCTCGGTGCGCCATCACATTCATCATCAGGAAATGGACCGATGGGCAAAGGACGTGTCGAAGCCTTCAGCGATGGCGTGATCGCCATCATCATCACGATCATGGTGCTCGAGCTGAAGGTGCCGGAGGGCTTCGATCTCGCCGCGCTGCGTCCGATGCTGCCGGTGTTCTGCGCGTACGTGTTGAGCTTCATCTACGTCGGTATCTACTGGAACAATCATCACCACCTGTTCCATGCCGTGCAGAAGGTCAACGGCGCCGTGTTGTGGGCCAATCTCCATCTGCTGTTCTGGCTGTCGCTCCTGCCCGCGGTCACGCACTGGGTCGGCGCAAACCATCTCGCTTCCTGGCCGACCGCGATGTACGGCGTCGTGCTGGTTATGTCGGCGATCGCGTATTTCATCCTGACCCGCGTGCTGATACGCGCGCACGGCAAGGCGTCGACCATCGCCAGAGCGGTCGGCAACGACTTCAAGGGCAAGGTTTCGGTAGTGGTCTATCTGGCGGGCATCGCGCTGGCCTTCATCGCGCCGTGGGTCTCGGCGGCGCTCTATACGCTTGCCGCGGCATGGTGGCTGGTGCCGGACAGGCGCATCGAACACGTGCTGGAGGCATGACGCATGCTGCTGACGCTGAAGCTCGTGCTGGTGCCGGCGTTCCTCGCCGCGCTGACGTTGGCCGCGCGGTTGTGGGGGCCGTCGGTGGCAAGATGGCTGGCGGGGCTGCCGGTCGTCGCCGGGCCGATCGTGCTCTTGCTCGCACTGGAGCGCGGACCGTTGTTTGCGGCGCAGGCGTCGGCCGGCATCGATTGCGGCGATCGCCGGGTCCGAAGCTTCGCGGTGAGCGCGACGCTGCTGCCGCGCTACGGCGTGGGGTTGAGCTTTGCGTGCGCGGCGCTGGCGTCGCTCGCCGTACAGGGCGTGACGAGGTGCATGCTCGGCGCGAAGCGGCCGGCGCGGACCGTGTCGCGCGAACTCGCCGCGCAGCAGACGGAGTGAGGCCGCCTGGCCGATACCTGAGCACATGACTTTGCGCAACGCAGTCTCTTCGCTTTCGCGCATCGGACTCATCTCCGATACGCACAACCTCGTGCGTCCAGAAGCTTTGCAGTATCTCGCCGGCTGCGACGCGATCATTCATGGGGGCGATATCTGCCAGCAAGCGGTGCTCGACGCGCTTGCGCGCATCGCGCCGGTTACGGCAGTGCGCGGCAACAATGACATCGGCGAGTGGGCCGCATCGCTGCCGACCCATGCGACCCTGACCGTGCAGCAGGTGACGATCCGTGTGGTGCACGATATCGCCGATCTGGGCGCCGACCCGCGCAGCGACGGCGTCGGCGTGGTGGTGAGCGGCCATTCGCACAAGCCGTCGATCAGCGAGCGCGACGGCGTGCTGTTCGTCAACCCCGGCAGCGCGGGGCCACGGCGTTTCAGGCTGCCGGTTTGCGCGGGCATCTTGATCGTGGACGGCGCGCGCGCCAGCGCCAGTTTCGATTCACTGCTGCCGTGAAAAAAAGCGGACCGGCAAATTGATGCCGGCCCGCTTGCCGAAGGGATCGGCATTGAGGCGGCGCGATCAAAGCTTCGGGCTTAACCCCTCGCGCTCGACCTAACGCACGCAATCAACGCACGCTCGCAATCAACGCACGCAATCAACGCACGCTCGCAATCAACGCACGCAATCAACGCACGCGGCGCTCACGCACGCGCCGTTGCAGCAGTCGCGTACACCTCATCCATTTCCTCGGCTTCGCGCTCGCCGCGCAGCACCGCATGCGCTTCGGCGCGGGTCGCCACGCAGGGGCCCGAGCCAAGCAGCGGCTTGCGGGCGGTTTCGCGCAGCGCGAGCACCGACGCGATGCCGATCAGCGACGCGCCCATCAGGTAATACGCGGGCATCATCAGATTGCCGCTACGCTCGACCAGCCATGCGGTCATCAGCGGCGTCGTGCCGCCGAACAGCGATACCGAAACATTGAAGCCGATCGCGAGCGCGCCGTAACGGATCCTGGTGGGAAACAGCGCCGGCAGCGCCGACGGCATCACGCCGGTAAAGCACGACAACAGCACGCCGAGAATCATCAGCCCGCCGAACACCGGCAGCACCGTGCCCATGCGGATCAGCAGCAGCGCGGGAATCGACAGCGCGAGCAGGCCCACGCAGCCGAACAGCATGACCGGCTTGCGGCCGATCGTGTCGGACAGGCGGCCGGCGGCGAGCGTCATCGGCATCATCAGGATCATCACGAGCAGCACGAGGAACAGGCCGTGCGTTTCGTTGAAGTGCAGCGTGGCCGACAGATAGCTCGGCAGATACGACAGCGCCATGTAGTCCGTGACGTTGAAGATCAGCACGAGGCCGACACACAGCAGCAGTGGCTTCCATTGCTGCGCGAGGAGTTGCCGGAAGGACTGCACGGGCAGCGCCTTGTCCTCGGCTTCACGCTGCTCGGCCTGCTTTTTGAACGCGGGCGTTTCTTCGAGCTTCATGCGGATGTAGAGACCGACCAGGCCCAGCGGACCGGCGATCAGGAACGGCACACGCCAGCCCCACGACAGCAGCGCGTCGTTCGACAGCGTCGCGCTCAGCACCGCCACCGTGCCCGCGCCCAGTACGTAGCCGATCAGCGTGCCGAACTCGAGGAAGCTCCCCATGAAGCCACGGCGCTTGTCGGTCGAGAATTCGGCGATGAAGGTCGCGGCGCCGCCATACTCACCGCCCGTCGAAAAGCCCTGCACCAGACGCGCGAGCAGCAGCAGCACCGGCGCAAGAATGCCGATCGACCCGTAATCCGGAATCAGGCCGATCGCAAAAGTGCCGAGCGCCATCATGATCATCGTCATCGCCAGCACGCGTTGCCGGCCGATGCGGTCGCCCAGCGGCCCGAACACCATGCCGCCGATCGGTCGCACGAGGAACGCCGCGGCGAACGTGCCGAACGTGGCGATCAACTGTGCGGACGGGTTGGAAGAGGGGAAGAACACTTTGCCGAGCGTCACGGCAATGTAACTGTACACGCCGAAATCGAACCATTCCATTGCGTTGCCCAGCGCCATCGCGCCGACGGCGCGCTTGAGCAGAGATGTGTCGACGACGGTGATGTCGTCCAGAGAAAGGCGTTGTTCTTCTTTATGGTGTCGCCAGAAGCCGTTGCTGGAAGCGCTCAAGGTAAAACTCCAATGACTGCGACGAAACGCATGACGCGCATGCAGGTTCCGTCACGGTTGCTGGGAAATGTGATTTCGCGAGCAAGGCCAAGGCTGCATCGTCACCGAAGGCGACGCAGTAGGGCGCAAATGAAAAACACAACGCCCGCGCCTCGCGAGACAGGTCGCGAAAAAACACTCGTCTAGATTGTGCTGACTGTTGCACCTGCGTGGCCGTACGAGGGGGGCAGATGCATGAGGACGCGGGGGTGGCCGAAAGCTGGCCCGCGCGCCGCTGGAAGGCTTGAAACGAAAAAGGCCGGTGTTTGCTCGCCGCTCATCGAGCGACGCAAACTGGGAAACGACCGACGAGCCTTCTTGTATGAAACGGTTCGATTCAGGAAGGCACGCGTCACGCGAGCCAGACTGAAAAGAAAGGTTAATGCAGGTAAATTGCTGTTGGAACGGGGCACATGTTAGCACGATGCCGGACGATCCTGCAAACCCAGGTTCCGAAGGCGGTTCGGCGAGCGACCTCAATGCGTTGGCACGCGGGCGATTACGGCTGATTCGGGCAGCCGGAAAAGGCGGGCCCGAAGCGGCTGTAACGAACCGTTTGGGTCAATGTGCGAGCGACCCGCTGAGAAAAGCCGGCGGCGAAAACGCGGCACACCCCGCTGAACAATCACGCCGCAAATAACGCCGCAAAATCAAGGCGAAAAAATCCGCGCTCGCGGCGCGGATTGTCGGTACGGGTTTTCGACGAGACGCTTGTCAGGCCGACGGCGGCACGTAACCCTGCGCAGTGTCCGCGCCTTCGCCGAAGAAGAACTTTTCTGTCTGCTTCATCAAGTACTGGCGAGCCCGCGGATCGGCCATGTTCAGGCGGTTTTCGTTGATCAGCATGGTCTGCTGTTTCAACCAGGCCTGCCACGCTTCCTTCGAAATGCTTTCGTAGATCCGCTTGCCGAGTTCGCCAGGCAGCGGCGGGAAATCGAGGCCTTCGGCTTCCTTGCCGAGCTTCGCGCATTGAACCATCCGAGTCATGCTGTGCTTCTCCTATCGATGTGGGCGGGCAGTCGCTTGATATGGGGCCGCTCAGAGCTGTTTCATCAGCACGAGCGACTTGCGCTGCCAGTTATAGAGTCTGCGGCGGTCTTCGGGCAGGTCGTCGACCGTGACCTTGACGAAGCCGCGCTTGAGGAACCAGTGTTCGGTGCGCGTGGTGAGCACGAAAATGCGCGTGAGGCCGCGCGCCCGCGCGCGCTGTTCGATGCGCTTGAGCAGGCGCTCGCCGTCGCCGGTGCCTTGCGCCTCGGGCGCGACCGTCAGGCACGCCATTTCGCCGATGCGCTCCTGCGGATACGGATAAAGCGCCGCGCAGCCGAACAGCACGCCATCGTGCTCGATCACCGAGAAATGGTCGATGTCGCGTTCGATCTGATGGCGGCCGCGCCGCACTAGCGTGCCGTCCGATTCGAGCGGCTCGATCAGGGACAGAATCCCGCCGACGTCGTCCGGCGTGGCTTCGCGCAGGCTTTCCAGATTCTCGTACGAGATCATCGTGCCGACGCCGTCGTGCAGGAACAGTTCGAGCAGCAGGCTGCCGTCGAGCGCATACGGGATGATGTGCGCACGCGGGACGCCGCCGCGGCACGCGCGGATGGAATGCTTCAGGTAGAAGCCCGCGTCGCCGGTGACTTCGCCGCTTTCGTGCAGCTTGTAGGCATCGTCGAGCGACAGTTCGCGGACCAGTTCCGGACCGTTTTCGCCGGCTTCCATGAGGCCGGGCGTTTCGGTCAGGAACACGATTTTGTCGGCGCGCAGCGCGATTGCCGCGGCCGAGGCCACGTCTTCCATCGCCAGGTTGAACGCTTCGCCGGTGGGCGAGAAGCCGAGCGGCGACAGCAGCACCAGCTTGCGGCTCGCGAGCGAGTGGCGGATCGAATCCGCGTCGATCTTGCGCACCACGCCGGTGTGAGCGAAGTCGACGCCATCCAGAATGCCGACCGGCCGCGCCGTCACGAAGTTGCCGGACACCACGCTGATGTGCGCGTGCGCCATCGGCGTATTCGGCAAGCCCTGGCTGATCGCGGCCTCGATGTCCAGACGGACTTCGCCGGCCGCTTCTTTCGCGGACTCGAGCGCGCGCGCGTCGGTAATGCGCATGCCGTGCGAAAACTCCGACTCGACGCCATGCAGGCTCATCTGCTCTTCGACCTGCGGTCGCGAGCCATGCACGAGCACGATCTGGATGCCCATTGCCTGCAGCAGCGCGATGTCGGACACGAGCGCGTTCAGGAGCCCCTGATGCACCACCTCGCCACCGAAACCGACCACGAACGTCTTGTTGCGGAACGCATGGATATAAGGGGCGACTGAGCGCATCCAGTCGACGAATTGCGCATGCTGGGCGAGGTCTTCCGTTGTGCCGGCAGGGGCCGGAACGCTCGCGGGCGCGGGGACGAGGTCGGTTTGAGAATTCATGCCGGGATTATAATGCGCCCCCATGTCGAATGTACCCAAAACTCCCGCTGCGCCGAACGAGAATCCGGCGCCTGCCGCCGATCAGGAGAACGCCGGCGACACGCCGCAGCGTGGGGCGCAGCGCGCCCAGTCCGAGCAGCCCAAAGAACCGCACGCGTCGCGCGAGCCGCGTCGCGCGGTGGAAGGCGCGTCGTCGTCGGCGCGGAAAGACGATCGGCAGCGCGAGCCGCGTCGCGGCGAGCCGCAAAAATTCGAACGCGGCGCGCCGTATCGCGAATCCGGCTCGCCTGCTCAACAATCGCCGCAAGCCGGCGGCGGTGAGCGCAACGCGGGACGCCCGGGACCGCGAGAAGCGGTGCGATCGTCGGCCAACTCGTCGGCCAACCCGGCGGGCAGCGCGGCGGGTGAATCGGGGCAGGGGCGTGAACCGCGTGAAGGCCGCCCGCCGCGTGAACCGCGTGCCCCCCGCGCGTCGCGTGTCGTCGAACCGAATCCGGTTCCGCCCATTACGTTCCCTGAAGCGCTGCCGGTCTCCGGCCGCCGCGACGAGATCGCCGAAGCGATCGCGCAGAATCAGGTGGTGATCGTGTCGGGCGAGACCGGCTCCGGCAAAACCACCCAGTTGCCGAAAATCTGCCTCGCACTCGGGCGCGGTCTCGGCGCCGGCGGCAAGGGGCTGATCGGCCACACGCAGCCGCGGCGGATCGCGGCGTCGGCGACAGGGCGCCGTATCGCCGAGGAATTGGGCACGCCGTTCGGCGAAGTGGTCGGCTACAAGGTGCGCTTCACCGACAACCTGTCGCCGGGCGCATCGGTCAAGCTGATGACCGACGGCATCCTGCTCGCCGAAACGCAGACCGATCCGCTCCTTAGCGCGTACGACACGCTGATCATCGACGAAGCGCACGAGCGCAGCCTGAACATCGATTTTCTGCTCGGCTATCTCAAGGAAATTCTCGCGAAACGGCCCGATCTCAAGCTGATCGTGACCTCGGCGACCATCGACGCCGACCGTTTCGCGCGCCATTTCGGCAGCGAAGACAAGCCCGCGCCGGTCATCGAGGTGAGCGGGCGGCTCTATCCGGTCGAGGTGCGTTACCGGCCGGTGGTCGAGGACAGCCCGGCGGTGAAGGCCGCGCAAGGCACTCAGGGCACTCAGGGCACTTCGGGCGCCGCGGCTGCCTCGTCGCGCGAGCGGCCGAAGACACAGCGCGAAACCGATCGCGATCTGATGGAAGCGATCGTCGAGGCCGTCGACGAACTCTGCCGCGAAGGGCCCGGCGATGTGCTGGTCTTCCTGCCGGGCGAGCGCGAAATCCGCGATGCCGCCGAGGCGCTGCGCAAGCATCATCCGCCGCACACGGAGATTCTGCCGCTGTTCGCGCGGCTGTCCGCGGCCGAGCAGGAGCGGGTGTTCCGCACGTCGAACGCGCGCCGTATCGTGCTGGCGACCAATGTCGCCGAGACTTCGCTGACGGTGCCCGGCATTCGCTACGTGGTCGATACCGGTCTCGCGCGCGTGAAGCGCTACTCGTATCGCAATAAAGTCGAGCAGTTGCAGGTCGAGCCGATTTCACAGGCCGCCGCGAATCAGCGCGCCGGGCGCTGCGGCCGTGTGGCCGACGGCGTGTGCATTCGTCTGTACGAGGAAAGCGATTTTCAGGCACGCGTGCGCTTCACCGATCCGGAGATTCTGCGTTCGTCGCTGGCGTCGGTGATTCTGCGCATGAAGTCGTTGCATCTGACGGCGATCGAGACTTTTCCGTTCATCGAGCCGCCGCCCGGCCGCGCGATCGCGGACGGCTATCAGCTGCTCAACGAACTGGGCGCGGTCGACGACGAAAACCAGCTCACCCTGCTCGGCCGCGAACTCGCGCGCCTGCCGCTCGATCCGCGCGTCGGCCGAATGATCCTGGCCGCGCGCGATCAGCAGGCATTGAAGGAAGTGCTGATCATCGCGAGCGCGTTGTCAGTGCAGGACCCGCGCGACCGGCCGATCGAAGCGCAGGAGCAGGCTGACGAGGCGCATCGCCGCTTCGCCGACGAGCGTTCCGAATTCCTGCAATGGTTGAAGATCTGGAACTGGTTCGAAGAAGCAATCGCGCACAAGAAGTCGAACAAGCAGTTGCACGAGGAATGTCGCAAGCACTTCCTGTCGCAGCTGCGGCTGCGCGAATGGCGCGACGTGCATTCGCAACTGCTGACGGTTGTGCGCGAGCACGGCTGGCGCGTCAACGAAGCGCCAGCGACTTTCGAGCAGATCCATCTCGCGCTATTGACGGGTCTGCTCGGCAACATCGGCCTGAAAGCCGATGACGAACCGTACTACCTGGGCGCGCGCGGCATCAAGTTTTACCTGTGGCCGGGCTCGGCACTGCTGAAGAAGGCGGGCAAGTGGGTGATGGCCGCCGAACTCGTCGAGACGAGCCGGCTGTACGCGCGCTGCATCGCGAAGATCGAGCCGGAGTGGGTCGAGAAAATCGGCGCGCATTTGCTGAAGAAGTCGCTCTCCGAGCCGCACTGGGAGAAGCGCGCGGCGCAGGTATCGGCATTCGAGCGCGGGATGCTGTACGGCCTGCCGATCTACCACCGGCGGCGCGTGAGCTTCGGCAAACAGGACCCGGCGCGCGCGCGCGAGCTGTTCATTCGCGGCGCGCTGGTCGAAGGCGAGTTCGACACGAAGCTCGCGTTCTTCGCTCACAACCGCAAGTTGCTCGCGGAGATCGAACAACTGGAGCACAAGTCGCGTCGCCAGGACGTGCTGGTCGACGACGAGCTGATTTTTGCGTTCTACGATCAGGCGGTGCCGAACGGCATTTTCACCGGCGCGTCGTTCGAGCGCTGGTATCGCGACGAGCTGAAAAACAGCGGTCAGCCGGAAGACAAGCTGCGCCTGCTCTATCTGTCGCGTGACGATCTGATGCGGCACGAAGCCGCCGGCGTGACGACCGATCTGTTCCCCAAGCGGATGACGATGGCCGGCGTCGAGATGGCGCTGACCTATCACTTCGAGCCGGGTTCGCCGCGCGACGGCGTGACGCTCACCGTGCCGTTGTATGCATTGAATCAGGTCGACGCGCGCCGCTGCGAGTGGCTCGTGCCTGGCATGCTGAAAGAGAAGGCGCAACTGCTGCTCAAATCCTTGCCGCAGAAATTGAGGCGTCATTGCGTGCCATTGCCCGAGTACGCGGCCGGCTTCGCCGAGCGGCACGGCGGCCCGCGTTTCGGGGCGGGCGGCTTGCTGGAGTCACTGATCGCCGACGTGCGCGGGCAGACTCAAGTCGCGATGAAGCAATCGGACTTCAAGCTCGAGACGCTGATGCCGCATCTGTTCATGAACTTCAAGGTCGTCGACGAACACGGGCGGCAGCTGGCGATGGGCCGCAATCTGTCGCAGCTGCGCGCCGAACTCGGCGGCCAGGCGCAACAGCATTTCCAGAAGATCGCGTCGAGCGCGGCGGGCGCGGCCTTGGCGGATGCCGGTGGCGGGGGTGTCGCGGCGCCTGCGCAGCGAGCGGGGTCGGTCGGGGCGGCAGCGGGCACGGCGCAGCGCGGCCAGGCCGCGGCCGGGGCCGGTCCGCGAACCGCGCCGCAAGGTGGCGCGGCAAGCACGGCACTGTACGAAAGTCTGACGACCTGGAACTTCGGCAAGCTTCCCGAGTTGCTGGAAATTCGCCGCGGCGGCCAGACTCTGTTCGGCTACCCGGCGTTGGTGGATCGCGGCACGCATTGCGACGTCGAAGTGTTCGATTCGCCGGACGAAGCCGCGCGGATTCACCGCGCGGGATTGCGTCGGCTGTTTGCGTTGCAGTTGAAGGAGCCGATCAAATATCTCGAAAAAAATCTGCCGGGCCTGCGCGAAATGGCGCTGCAATTCATGCCGCGCGGCACGCAGGAGGACCTGCGCGATCAGCTGATCGACACGGCGCTGGATCGCGCATGTCTGCAGGATCCGCTGCCTGACGATGACGCCAGTTTCCATACCCGACGCGACGAGGGACGCAGCCGCCTGACGCTGCTCGCTCAGGAAATTGCGCGGCTGGTCGGGCAGATTCTCGGCGAGTACGCGAGCGTGACGAAAAAGCTGGTGCAGGCGAAGTCGTTCGCGGCCGCCCATGCGGACATGCAAAGTCAGCTAGACGGCTTGATCGGCAAGCGTTTTGTGGTCGACACACCGTACACCCAACTGGCGCACTTCCCGCGCTATCTCAAAGCGATGACGCTGCGCATCGACAAGCTGAAGGCGGACCCGGCGCGCGACGCGCGGCAGTTGGCCGAGTTTCAGCCGCTTTTGCAGCACTATCAGCGTGCGGTGTCGCAGCGTGGCGGCGTGCTCGATCCTCGACTGTCGGAATTCCGCTGGCTGCTGGAGGAGTTGCGTGTGTCGCTGTTCGCTCAGGAGTTGCGTACGCCGATGCCTGTTTCGGTGAAGCGGTTGCACAAGGTTTGGGAGTCGATGCAGCGCTGAGTGAGTCGAGGCGGGTGCCGCCCAGGCTCCGGCCTTAAAGAAGGCTCGGCTACCCGAGTTTGCCTTCTTTGGGAGGCTCCACACATGCACGCGACGCCATGCATCGTCGGGCGACGTCGCGCGGAAACGGGCGAGCGCGGACCTTTCGGACCCGCGCTCGCTCACGCCCAACCCGGCATCAAAGCCCATGGACGCATGCCTTTGGCGGCGAGCCAGTTGGCGCATCTAGTGCTTAGCTCACCAGTGAACCCCCGCGCCGATCGACGCGCCGAATTGCCCGCGCGAGTCAGTCGTGCCTTGCAGCTTGTAGGCCCACTTGCCCGTGTCGGACAACTGGGACACGCCGATCGCCAAAGCCGACTGGCCGCCATACGTACCGCCCGCCATCGCGATCATGCCGCGGCCGGGCAGAATCGCCTGCGGCAAGCCCGCCATCGCCAACGCGGACGCCGTACCGCCGTATGCGTCGCGACGAACGGTGCGGATCTGGTCGTCGGTATAACGGTTCGCCTGGCCGGTTGCGCTGTCCATGCTCTGCTGCAACTGACCGAAGTTGACTGCGTCGGTGGCCTGCGTGCCGGCCGCGACGTTGGTGATCTGACGTTCCTGACCGGTGGCGCCGACCGATACGGTATTCGCGCGGTCCGCGACCGAGCCGTGACCCAACGCCACAGAATTGTCCGCGCTCGCGTTTGCTGCCCCGCCCAGCGCAGTCGCATTGTTGCCGCCGGCTGTCGCATTTGCGCCGAGCGCAGCCGCCTCGACGCCCAGGGCGCGCGCGTTCGCACCTGCGGCGACCGAATGCACACCGGACGACACCGCGCCTTCCGTATCCCGGTCGCCTTCGGCGCTCATCAACGGGTTCCCCGCATTGATCAGCGCGTTGTCGACCGCACCGTTCACGGCCGCGTTCAGTTGACCGAGGTTCACCGCGTCGAATGCATCCACGCCGTCGGCGACGTTGTGAATGACGGTGCCGCCGCTCGCAGCACCGCCGCCGAGCGTCACGCTGTTGCGATTGACAGTGCCGTCTGGGTTCTGGTCGTACATGAGCGCACCGTCGAGCTTCGCCGCCGTGGCCGCGCCCTGGTCACTCACCGTTTTCAATTGGGCGACGTTGACCGCGTCGGTATCCGCGGTGCCGGGGGCGACATTGTGGATGACGGCGCCGCCGCTGGCAGCACCGCCACCGAGCGTGACGCTGTTGCGGTTGATACTGCCATCGAGATTCTGGTCATACATGAGCGCACCGTCCAGCTTTGCGGCCGTGGCTGCGCTCTGTCCGCTAACCGTATTCAACTGTGCGACGTTGACCGCGTCGGTATCCGCGGTGCCGGCGGCGACGTTGTGGATGACCGCGCCGCCACTCGCTGCACCGCCGCCGAGCGTCACGCTGTTGCGGTTGACACTGCCATCCGCGTTCTGGTCGTACATGAGCGCACCGTCCAGCTTGGCCGCCGTCGCTGCGCCTTGGTCACTCACCGTTTTCAACTGCGCGACGTTGACCGCATCGGTATCTGCCGTGCCTGCGGCGACGTTGGCTATCTGGCGTTCATTGCCGGCGGAGCCCACCGATACGGTGTTCGCGCGGTCGGCCCGGGAGTTCGGGCCGAGCGCAACCGCGTTGTCTGCGCTCGCTGACGCGCCGTAACCGAGCGCGATGCTGCCTTCGCCGCTGACTGCCGAATACGCGCCGAGTGCAGTCGCGTTCAAACCGCTCGCCGTAGCCGATGCGCCGATCGCCGTGGCATTCGCCGCGCTTGCGATGGCACCCGCGCCGAGCGACGCCGACCCCGTTGCGCTCGCGCTCGAACCCGCGCCGACCGCAGTCGCATCGGCACCCGCTGCGCTGGCGCCGATGCCCGCCGCGAGCGCATGCGCGCCGCTCGCATCTGCGTCGGGGTCCGCCGGGCCCCCGTTCGCCTTGAAGTAACGCTGGGTACTGCTTTGGGCTATCGCATCGACCTTGCCGTCGACCGCCTGCAACTGGCTCACGTTGACGGCGTCCGTGGGGTCTGCGCCCGCTGCAACGTTGGTCAGGCGGCGCTCGCCGCTCGCGAAGCCGAGCGACACCTCGCCTGTCGGATCCGGCGCTGCGATGACGGTCGCGTCGAGGCCGGAGGGGACGAAAGCGCGGTGGTTCAGATCGGCTGTCGTCGTGGAATCGGCGCCTAGCGCGACGCTGTTGGCGGCGCTCGCGTTCGCGTTATGGCCGAGGGCGACAGCGTTGGAGTCCGACGCCGCCGCACCATAGCCGAGCGCGCTCGCATTGACGCCGCTCGCCTGCGCAAACGCGCCGAGCGCGATTCCGCCTGCGCCCACGACGCTCGCCTCATTGCCGAGCGCGACGCCGTAGTCGACCGCCTGGGCCGTGTTGCCGCCCGCAAACGCCCCGTTGCCGCTGCTTTGCGCGTGATAGCCGACTGCGGTTGAGCCGACGCCCGATGCAGTTGCCAGCGCGCCAAAAGCGGCCGCTGCGGCGTCCCCTGCGAGCGCGCCGCCGCCGGCCGCGATGGAGTCCGTGCCCATCGCCGCGGACGTCATGCCGAGCGCGGTTGCGCGTTCGCCCTGCACATTGGCGTTGTGGCCTACGGCGGTGGCCCCGTTGGCGACGGCCTGTGCATTCAGGCCGGTGGCCAGCGCGCCTGCACCAAGCGCCTGGGCGCCCTGGCCGAGCGCGCTGGCGCCTGCCGCTATCGCATTGGTATTCGGGCCAATGGCGATTGCGCCGTCGCCTTGCGTGGCGGCTTGCGGGCCCACTGCTATTGAATTGTCGCCCTGAGCGGTCGCGGTCTCACCGATCGCGATAGCGTAGTTGCCGGCCGCATCGGCTGCCGGTCCCACGCCGATGGCGCCGACCCCTGCTGCGAACGCCGGCGCGCCCACGGCGAACGCTGTCGCGGTGAGCACAGCCTGCGCGATGGCTTTCTTCCGCGCCGTTGCGCGATTTGCGCCGAACCTCGCAGGTCCGGATGCTGTGAGCGAAGTATGCGTTGCTCTGTGCCAGATTGAAGAAACTGAAGAAACCTGATTCATTGTGTCAGAGCCTCCCTGACTGTTGATGTGGATTTTTGGGTAGTGCAGATTCGCGATGATTGGCCGAAACGGATCACCTTAGATAATCGCGAAAATAGCAAAGACGGTTGCGGTGCTTTCCGGATGTTTTGCTGATTCTTTGCACGTCCGGGGATTTCCGCTGTATGCCACGCGCTTGATGCCGGCGGACACCATGGCGATGGCTGCTGAATTATCCGGTCTGTTAATGCGGCTCAGATATCAGCAAAATCTTAAATCAGTTGCGAAGATAATCCATCTCGAGTACCGCAGTTTTTCAAGCCGGTAATCAGATTATTCGTTGTGAAAGTTAGGCAATTTCCGGGGTTTTTTATATCTGACGCAGTACCACCGGAGAGGCAGATAATGCCTATCGCCTACCGGCTGAAAATTCGAATCCGGTTTTTCGCAAGCGTTGAAAGTACCGGGCGAGCGTCTCGCCACGCCGCCTCAACTGCCGTCGCATCTCATCGTGCCCTTCAGATTCAGCGCGCTGCACACCGACCTGCGTCAACCGCTGGCACGGGCAAACGTTCTACAATGACGGTTGTTCTCCGAAGCGAGTTTTCATGCGTAAATTTTTTCTTCCCGGCCTGACTGTCACGTTCGCCGCGAGCGTGGCGCTGGTTGCCGTCGCTGGCTTTTTTTCCCCGGCGGCCCGCGCCAACGACGTGATCGTGCTCAATTCCGGCGAAGCGACGCTGAGCCTCATCGACGAAGCCAGTCACCAGGTCGTCGGCACGGTCCCAACGGGCAAGGAACCGCATCACCTGATGGCCACGCCGGACAATTCGTCGCTGATCGTCGCCAATTCCGTGTCGAACAACCTGATGTTCGTCGATCCGAAATCGGGTCAGGTGCAGCGCTGGGTCGAGAACGTCGAAGACCCTTATCAGATCGGCTTTTCGCCGGACCGTAAGTGGCTCGTGACGACGGGCTTGCGCCTCGACCGTCTCGACATCTATCACTACGACGGCCAGAAGAACCAGATGACGCTTGCCGCGCGCTTGCCGCTCGCGGTCATGCCGAGCCACATGGCTTTCACCACGGACAGCAAGACGGTGTTCGTCACACTGCAGGTGTCGGGCGAACTTGCCGCGATCGATCTGCCGACGCAAACCGTGAAGTGGAAGATGAAGGTCGGCAAGGTGCCGGCGGGCCTGTGGATGACGCCGGGCGAGAAGTACCTGCTGGTCGGCATGACCGGTGCGGATTACGTCGCGGTGGTCGACTGGCGCAACCAGAAGATCGTGAAGACCATCCAGACGGGCAAGGGCGCGCATAACTTCCGGTCGCTGGCCGACGGCAAGCACGTCGCGGTGTCCAACCGGGTCGCGAGCACCATCAGCATCATCGACGAAGATACGCTCACCAACGTCGGCGACATCACCGGTCTGATGCCGGGTCCGGACGACATGGAACTTTCTGCCGACAAACGCTATCTGTGGGTGACGTTCCGCTTCGCGAAGCACGTCGGCATCATCGACCTGAACACGCGTAAGCTGATTCAGACGATTGCCGTTGGCCGGTCGCCGCACGGCATCTATTTCTTCGATCGCGCGCCAGTCACCGCGCCCAACGGCGCGTAGACTGGAACAGGGCAGCAGCAATGCCGCACCGAGGCGAGGCATGACGGATCAGGCAACCACAAGCGCACCATGCTCCATCTGATTTTTTCTTCGCTCGACAGCTTCGTTTCGGCCATGCAGACGCTGCTGTATGTCGACGTGGTGCAGCCGCTGTTGTTCCGCTTCGGCCTCATGGACTACGACGAAGATACGTACGACAGCCTGTACTGGTTGCTCGTGGGCGTCCTCGAGGTTTTGGCGATGTACGCGGTGTTGCGCCCGCTCGAAGCGCTGCGCCCGGTCGAGCAGTGGCACAACCGCAAGGCGGTGCGCATCGACGTGCTATACACGTGGATCGCCAAGCTCGGCATTCTGAACCTGTTCTTTTTCTTCGCGCTTCAGCCGTTCTTCGACAAGGTGCAGGCCTGGCTGCACCTGCATAACATTTCGAATATCGAATTCGACAATCTGTGGCCCGGTGTCACCACGCAGCCGCTCGTCACTTTCATCATGTATCTGCTGGTGCTCGACTTCGCCGGCTACTGGTATCACCGCTGGCAACACCGGGTCGGCGTCTGGTGGGAACTGCACGCGGTGCATCACAGTCAGCAGCAGATGTCGCTGTGGTCCGACGACCGCAACCATCTGCTCGACGATTTGCTGCAAGCATCGTTCTTTGCGGTGATCGCGCTGGTGATCGGCGTGCCGCCTTCGCAGTTCGTCGCGCTGGTCGCGATTACCAACCTCGCGCAAAGCGTGCAGCACGCCAACATCCGCCTGTACTTCGGCTGGCTCGGCGAGCGGCTGCTGGTCAGCCCGACGTTCCATCGCCGCCATCATGCGATCGGCTTCGGCCCGCAGGGTCCGAAATACGGCTGCAACTTCGGTGTGCTGTTTCCGTGGTGGGACATGCTGTTTGGCACCGTGTCCTGGAGCCGCGACATGCAGCCGACCGGCATCGGCGACCAGTTGGAAGGTCGGCGCTACGGCGACGGATTCTGGGCGCAGCACTGGCTCGCGTTCGTGCGCATCGCCGGGCGGGTCTCGCCCAAGCGCGCCGCTACGTCGAAAAGTAACGACGCCGCCGCCGTTTGAGCGTGTTCCCGAACGTCTTTTCCCCCGCGCCGCGGGTTACCCCGGCGGCGTCTCGCGTGGTTTATCCTGTTCACGTTTGCGCGCACGCGCGAGGCTCGTTGGCCGGTTCGTTGCGCGTTGCCGTTTATTCCATCGTTTCGTTCACCGGCACCGGCTCGCATGAATGATCTGTTGCGCTCGTTCGGGCGCGCGCTTGCCAGCGCGCTCCACCCGCGCATGCTCTGGCTGACCTTCAAACCATTTATCCTGGCGACGGTCGGATGGGGCGTGATTCTGTGGTTCTGCTGGCAGACGCTGGTCGGCGGCACGCGCGTGTGGCTCGATGGCTGGGCGTTTACGGCCACGCTTTATCATCTGTTCGACTGGTTGGGTTTTTCGGCGCTGCATGCGGTCATCGCACCGTTCATCGTGATTGCGATCGCCATTCCGCTGATCGTCGTCACGGTGTTGCTGTTGATCGCCACGCTGTCGATGCCCGCGGTGATCCGCTTCCTCGCGGCGCGGCAGTTCCCCGGGCTCGAAATGCGCCGCGGCGGAACGTGGTACGGTAGCCTCGGCCAGGCGTTGTGGACCACGCTGCTGTGTCTCGTGCTGCTGATCGTCACGCTGCCGCTATGGCTTGTGCCGCCGTTCTTCGCGCTGATTCCACCGCTGCTGTGGGGCTGGCTGACCTATCGCGTGATGAGTTACGACGCGCTCGCGCTGCACGCGTCGCGCGACGAGCGGCGCGCGCTGGTGCGGCGCTTCCGGCTGCCGCTCTTGCTGATCGGCATCGCCAGTGGTTTGCTGGGTTCGTTGCCGACCTTGCTGTGGGCGACGTCGGTCTGGCTGATCGTGCTGTTCCCGGTAATCACCGCGATGACGATCTGGATTTATGCGTTCATTCTCGTGTTTTCGGGGTTGTGGTTCGGCTACTACTGTTTGCGCGCACTGCAACGCATGCGCACCGAAGCGCACGGCGGCGTGCGTCAGACAGCGCCGGTTCCCTATTGATTAACCAAAGAGGCGGTAATGGCATTTGGCGTCATCATCATTGGCGATGAAATCCTGTCGGGCAGGCGTGTCGACAAGCATCTGCCGAAGATCATCGAGTTGCTGGGCGCACGCGGGTTATCGCTCGGCTGGGCGGAGTACATCGGCGACGACCCGGAGCGCATCACGGCGACGCTGCGGCGCACCTTCGCATCGGGCGACATCGTGTTCTCGACGGGCGGCATCGGCGCGACGCCGGACGACCACACCCGCCAATGCGCGGCGGCCGCGCTCGGCGTGCCGCTGGAATTGCATCCGCAGGCTGCGAAGCTGATCCAGGAGCGCATCCGCGACATGTATCCGGCCAGTGCGGCAACGCCGCTCGATCTGGATTCGCCGGAAAACCGGCATCGGCTGAACATGGGCACGTACCCACAGGGCGCGTCGATCATTCCGAACGGCTACAACAAGATTCCGGGCTTCTCCATCCGGCATCACCATTTCGTGCCGGGCTTTCCGGTGATGGCGTGGCCGATGATCGAGTGGGTGCTGGATACGAACTACACGCACCTGCATCACGCTACGCCGCATGCAGAGAAGTCGTTGCTGGTGTTCGAGTTGCCGGAATCGCGCGTGACGCCGTTGATGGAGAAGATCGAGCGCGATTTTCCGGGCGTGCGCGTATTCAGTCTGCCGAGTATCGGCGACGCCGAGCGGGGCGCCCTGTATGCGCGGCATCACATCGATCTGGGAGTGAAGGGCGAGCCGGAAGCGGTGGCGGCCGCGTTTGTGAAACTGCGCGAGGGCGTGCACCTGCTGGGCGGCGATATCGTGGAGCCGGAGTCGGCAGCGAAGAAGGCGTGATTCGCGCGGCGCATGTCAAAACGGGTTGCGCGGCGTCGTTGCCGATGGCCCGCCGGCTTCCGGCCGGCAGGTCGTTGAACGAGGCATTCGTTCGCTGCATCGGCATGTCGCCGACGTCGCCGACGCCTCGGTCTCTTACCGAGCGGCAAGCGTCAGGTCGCAGCTTTCATGCGTGAGGGGTCTTGCACCGCGCGATCGACGGCGTTCGCGCCGCGCCCCTGCAGCCCGCCGCTCAGCGGCGCGCAATCACGCGCCGATCCACGGCAGTCCGCGATAGCACCAGCCCGCCACCGTCTTCCGATGTCCCTGGCCGTCCTTGTCGCCTTCGAAGCCTTCCAGCAGGTCAAAGGCTTTCGTGAAGCCGGCCTGAGCGGCGGCGATCGCGGCGAGCTTCGAACGGGCGGCGCTGCGGCACAGAAATACCACCGGCGTATCGTGCGACGCTACCTGGGCCAATTGCGCCAGAAACTCCTGGTTTGGCACCGCGCCCGGATAGCGGGTCCATTCCACGTGCGCATATTGCCCGTCGCCAATGACCGGGCGGCCGACCCAATCGAGTTCGGCACGGGTACGTACGTCGACGAGGCGCGCGTGCGGATCGAGTTGCAGCAGTTCGAATGCTTCCGCGGGGGATACGGCGCCCGCGTAGGGCAGCTGGTTCTCGTTGCGGCGCGCTTCCGCCTTGGCATAGAGCTGTTCGAGCGTGCTCATGAGCGTGGATCTCCTTCACGAAATGATTATTCTAGCGCCGCGCGCAAAGCCTGCGTGCCGCCGCGCCGTAAACGGGCGGCCTGGCTAATCTGCTGTCACCGCAGTGCGCTATGCTGGTGCGTGTGCGGCGATTTGCACCGGTATAGGGATTCGCCGTGTCGTTGTTCCGGTGTAAGCACTTTTTCAGTGCAAGGGCAGCCAGGTCATTTTAAGGGCCGCAGCTGCTACGGTGCGCTGATTCCCCGCAAACGCGCGCGCAGCCAGCTGTTGCGCCGCATTGGCGCACGCATGGCACAGAACCTGCTTTATCGGTGCCGATCGACTTGCCGCGCAACATTTTCTGCGCCTTCCACCGATTCAGGGTGGACGTGCCGGGGCGGGTCCGCTAGATTGGGCGGCGGCTGAATCCGCCGAATTCGTTAATCAGGAGATAGGTTATGAGTAAATCCGTGGCCGACGTCGTTCAACTCGTCAAAGACGAAGACGTCAAGTTTGTCGACTTTCGTTTCACCGACACGCGCGGCAAAGAGCAACACGTTTCAGTACCGGTGTCGGCATTCGATGAAGACAAGTTCGAAAGCGGCCATGCGTTTGACGGTTCGTCGATTGCCGGCTGGAAGGGCATCGAAGCATCGGACATGTTGCTGGTCCCCGACGCGAATACCGCCTTTATCGACCCGTTCTACGAAGAATCGACGCTCGTGCTGACCTGCGACGTCGTCGAACCGGCTGACGGCAAGGGCTACGAGCGCGACCCGCGTTCGCTTGCCAAGCGCGCTGAAGCGTATCTGAAGAGCACCGGTCTGGGCGACACCGCCTACTTCGGTCCGGAGCCGGAATTCTTCATTTTCGACTCCGTCCAGTGGAACACGGACCAGTCGGGCTGCTTCATCAAGATCGGTTCGGAAGAAGCACCGTGGTCGTCGGCGAAGGAATTCGAAGGCGGCAACACCGGCCACCGTCCGGGCACGAAGGGCGGCTATTTCCCGGTCGCTCCGGTCGACACGTTCCAGGACATCCGGTCGGAAATGTGCCTGTTGCTCGAGCAGATCGGCATCCCGGTCGAAGTGCACCACCACGAAGTCGCGGGCCAGGGCCAGAATGAAATCGGCACTAAGTTCTCGACGCTGGTGCAACGCGCGGACTGGCTGCAGCAGATGAAGTACATCATCCACAACGTCGCGCACACGTACGGCAAGACGGCGACGTTCATGCCGAAGCCGGTCGTCGGCGACAACGGTTCGGGCATGCACGTTCACCAGTCGATCTGGAAAGACGGCACGAACCTGTTCGCAGGCAACGGCTACGCGGGTCTGTCGGAATTCGCGCTGTTCTACATCGGCGGCATCATCAAGCATGCACGCGCGCTCAACGCGATCACGAACCCGGGTACCAACTCGTACAAGCGTCTCGTGCCGCACTTCGAAGCACCGGTGAAGCTGGCTTACTCGGCTCGCAACCGCTCGGCATCGATCCGTATTCCGCACGTGTCGAACCCGAAGGGCCGCCGTATCGAAACGCGCTTCCCGGATCCGCTGGCCAATCCGTACCTGTGCTTCTCCGCGCTGATGATGGCGGGTCTGGACGGCGTGCAGAACAAGATTCACCCGGGCGAAGCCGCCGACAAGAACCTGTACGACCTGCCGCCGGAAGAGGATGCAAAGATCCCGACCGTATGCGCCGGCCTCGACCAGGCGCTCGACGCGCTCGACGCCGACCGCGAGTTCCTCACGCGCGGTGGCGTGTTCACGGACTCGATGCTCGACGCGTACATCGAACTGAAGACGGGCGAGCTGCAACGCTATCGTCAGTCGGTGCACCCGATCGAATTCGAAATGTACTACTCGCTGTAAGCGGTCATGGCGCTTCGCCCTTCACCCGGCGAAGCGTCTTGCCCGACGCTCGCGATCGGTCACGAAGGGACGGCGGCGCCGTCCCTTTTTCGTTGGGCCGAGTACAACCCTCCCGAAGCCGGGCAGTGCACAACCCACAGAAAGCGGCACACCTGATTTTTCACCATCTCCTATCGGCCGGACTGCAAGATGGTTCTCAAGAATCTGATCAAGGCAAGGAAAGGACACGAGCAGACGCTGTCGGACGATGCGCAACTCGTCGCTTCCGGTTTGCTGCCGGGCCTGGAGGCGCTGCCGACCGTCGTGCTAGTGCTCGACAAGCGTTCGCTGCGCGTCGCGTTCGCGAACCCGTCGGCCGAGTCGATGCTGGAAATGTCGCGCCGGCAACTGATGCAGATGACGTGGCCGGAAATCTTCTCGAATGCCGACGAACTGGTCGCGACCATCACGGCGATCGCCGCGCAGCGTTTTCATGCGACGCATCTGGACGCCGTGCTCGAGCGTCCTGGCCACGAGCCGCTGCATGTGCATGCGATCGTCGGCTTTCTGGAGAGCGCGCCAGGCTACGTGTTGCTGGAGCTGTTCGAGAACGAGCGGCATCTGCGCACGGACCGCGAAGAACGCATCAACGACCTGACCGCGGTCAACAAGCAACTGATCCGCAATCTCGCGCACGAGATCAAGAATCCGCTGGGCGGCATTCGCGGCGCGGCGCAACTGCTGGAATTCGAACTAGGCGAGCGCGAGCGTGACGAGTTGCGCGAGTACACCCAGGTCATCATCAAGGAATCGGACCGGCTGCAAACGCTCGTCGACCGGTTGCTCGAACCGCACCGTCATCCGCATATCGTCGGCGACGTGAATATTCACGAGGTGTGCGAACGCGTGCGCCAGGTGATTCTCGCGGAGTTTCCGCGCGGCCTCACGATAGAGCGCGACTACGACGTGAGCGTGCCGGACCTGCGCGGCGACAAGGAGCAACTGATCCAGGCGCTGCTGAACATCGTGCGCAACGCGGCAGAAGCATTGCGCGAACGCATTTCGCAAGGCGATGCGCGGATCGAATTGCGCACCCGAATCGCCCGCAAGATCACCGTGTCGAAACGCTTATGTAAGCTGGCACTGGACTTGCATATCGTTGACAACGGCCCAGGCATTCCCGAAGAAATCCGCGACCGCATCTTCTATCCGCTGGTGTCGGGGCGAGAGGACGGTAGCGGTCTCGGTTTGACGCTCGCACAGACCTTCGTGCAACAGCACGACGGACTGATCGAAGTGGAAAGCCGGCCGGGCCACACTGAGTTTCAGATTCTGCTGCCGCTCGACGTATAACCCCAGCACCTGGTGAGGGAACGCCGGGCCGCACAGGGTTTTCGCCCCAACGGAAGTCCCCGTGGCGATCACTCCCGCTCGCGGGGAGCCTGGCGCGAAGCGACAGGTAGGGGAGCCCTTCTTATCAAGACTTCTGACCGACCCATATGAAGCCGATCTGGATAGTAGACGACGATCAATCGATTCGCTGGGTGCTCGAAAAAGCGCTCGCTCGCGAGAACTTCGCGACTCGCAGCTTTGCGAACGTCCGCGAGGCTTCGGCTGCGCTCGAACACGAAAGCCCGCAGGTGCTCGTGTCCGACATCAGGATGCCGGGAGGCTCCGGCCTCGAACTGCTGCAAACCGTGCGCGAGAAGGTGCCGGGCTTGCCCGTCATCATCATGACGGCGTTCTCGGATCTGGATAGCGCCGTCGCCGCCTTCCAGGGCGGTGCGTTCGAGTATCTCGCCAAACCGTTCGACGTCGACAAGGCGGTCGAGCTGATCCGCCGCGCGGTCGACGAAAGCATGCGCGGTGAGCAGACGTGGGACGACCGCGTCGCCGAAGCCCCCGAAATGCTCGGCCAGGCGCCGGCGATGCAGGACATGTTTCGCGCGATCGGGCGCCTGTCGCATTCGGCGGCCACCGTGCTCATTACCGGCGAATCAGGCACCGGGAAGGAACTGGTCGCGCGTGCGTTGCACCGACATAGCCCACGCGCGAACGGTCCCTTCATTGCGCTGAACACCGCCGCGATTCCGAAAGATCTATTGGAGTCCGAACTATTCGGCCACGAGCGCGGCGCGTTCACCGGCGCGCAGGCGATGCGCCAGGGCCGCTTCGAGCAGGCCGAAAACGGCACGCTGTTCCTGGACGAAATCGGCGACATGCCGTTCGACCTGCAGACCCGGCTGTTGCGTGTGCTGTCGGACGGGCAGTTCTATCGCGTCGGCGGCCACAATCCGCTGCGCGCGAATGTGCGCGTGATCGCGGCGACGCACCAGAATCTCGAATCGCGCGTGCGTCAGGGGCTCTTTCGCGAAGACCTGTATCACCGGCTCAATGTGATCCGTTTGCGCTTGCCGGCGTTGCGCGAGCGCAGCGAAGACATACCGCTCCTCACGCGGCACTTCCTGCAAAAGAGTGCGCGCGATCTCGGTGTCGAGTCAAAGCGCGTGTCCGAAGCGGCGCTCGCGTATCTCGCATCGCTGCCGTTCCCGGGCAACGTCCGGCAACTGGAGAACCTCGCCAACTGGCTCACCGTGATGGCGCCCGCCCAGACCATCGAGATCAAGGACTTGCCGCCGGACCTCGGTCCCGCGCAAGCCGGCGTCAACGATCTCGCGAGCGGGGGAGCGATAGCTGGCACGGCTGACGAGGGCTTCGGCGGCGGGGTGCCGGGCAACGCCGCCAATGCCGCGCTTCATCCGGCCGGCGCGGCCGGCATCGCAGTCGCGCCGCCGGTCAGCGCGTGGGAGGGCGGTTTGCGCACCGAAGTCGCACGAATGCTGCGCGAAAACACGGCGGACGTGATGGACGAACTCGCACGCCGTTTCGAAGCGGCAGTGATTCGCGAGGCGCTCGACTTCACGCGCGGACGCAAGGTCGAAGCTGCCGAGCGTCTGGGCATCGGCCGCAATACGATTACGCGTAAGATTCAGGAGCTCAATCTCGAGCCCTGATTGGCGTCTCGATGCAGGGGACGGGGCGGCGCGTGGCCGCCTCGGCCTGCTGTCACTTGGCGGTCGGTTGAACGGGCCTCGGGCTGCCGCAAGGCATAATCAACGCTGTTCCCATTCGACAGCCGACGATGCCCGCTTCTCCCGCTCCTTTCTCCTGGCCGCTTTCCCCCGATCCTTTCCTCGCGCTCGAAGCGCTCGACGACCCCGACGCGCTCGCGTGGGTCGAGCGGCAGAACGCGCGCACGCGCGCCGCGTGGTGCAGCGGCGCGTCGTTCGAGGCGCTGCGGCAGCGGCTCGCCGACGCGTATCTGCCGCGCGAGCGTCCGGTGGTTCCCGACCGCTGGATGGATTGGGCCTACGATCTGTGGCAGGACGAACGTCATCCGAAAGGCCTCTGGCGGCGCACGCCATGGGCGGCATGGCGCAGCGGCGCGCCGCTCTGGCAGGACCTGCTCGACTTCGACGCGCTCGGCGCGGCCGAAGGCACGCCGTGGGTCTGTGTCGAGCTCGACATTCTCTATCCGGACGGCGATCGTGCGCTCATCACGATGTCGCCGGGCGGCTCGGATGCGCAGGTGGTGCGCGAGTTCGACATCGACGCGCGGCGCTTCGTCGAAGGCGGCTTCGCGATCGCCAAGGCGGGCAAGCACACCGCGTCGTGGATCGATCGGGACACGCTCTACGTCGGCTGGGACAATGGCCGCAAGATGCTCACGCGCTCCGGCTATCCGCGCGAGGTGCGGCGCTGGACCCGCGGCACGGCGCTGGCTGATGCGCCGGTGGTGTTCCGCGGCGCGTTCGGTGATATCGGTGTGGAACCGCATTACGATCCGCTCGAGCGGCGGCATACCGTGGTAAGCAGTGTCGATTTTTTCGACTCGCACACGTACTACCTCGATCGCGCCGATGCCGCCGATGCATGGCGTCAGTACGAGCTGCCCGCGCACGTCGCGGTGGGTGGCTGGCAAGGCTGGCTGCTGCTCGAACCGCGTCTGGACTGGCACTGCGATGGCGCGTGTTATCCCGGCGGCGCTTTGCTGGCGATCCGCGAGGCCGCGTTTTTGCGCGGCGAGCGCGACGTGGTGGCGCTCTTCATGCCGACGCCGCTGACCTCGGCGTGCGAGTGGACCCATACGCGCAATCACCTGATCGTGTCGTACCTCGATGACGTGCGTAGCAAGACCTTGCTGTGGACGCCGTCGCAAAGCCCGGATCAGGCGTGGCAGTGGCAGCAGCGGCCGTTTCCATCGCCGGGCGACACGCAAGCCGATGTATCGCCCGTCGAGCCGACGCTCAACGACGAAGTGTTCGTCGATACCGACGACTATCTGCAGCCGCCGGCCTACTGGCTGACCGACCTCGCGCGCGAGGATCTGAGCGAGTGGGAGTTGATCGACCGCTGGCCGACCCAGTTCGACGCGATGCGCTTTGTGGTCACGCGCGGACATGCGGTGTCGGCGGATGGCACACGGGTGCCGTACACGATGATCGGGCCGCGCGCCACCCAGGGCGCAGCGCAGCCGCACGCTCCTGCTCCTTGCTTGCTCAGCGGGTACGGAGGCTTCGCGATACCCTTGCTGCCGAGTTATCTGACAGGGCAGGGCATTGGCTGGCTCGAACGCGGCGGCGTGTATGTGGTCGCGCATATTCGCGGCGGCGGGGAGTTCGGCACGCGTTGGCACACGGCCGCACAGGGCGAGCATCGCCAACGGGCCTTCGACGATTTCATCGCGGTGGGCGAAGCGCTCGTCAGTAGCGGCGTGACCAGCGCCGCGCAGCTCGGCATCCAGGGCGGCAGCAACGGCGGCTTGCTGGTGGCGGCCTGCATGGTGCGACGTCCCGAGTTGTTCGGCGCGGTGGTATGCGAGGTGCCCTTGCTCGATATGAGCCGCTATCACCTGTTGCATGCGGGTGCGTCATGGATCGACGAATACGGCGACCCGGACGAGCCCGCCGACGCGCGCGCGCTTGCCGCTTACTCGCCGTATCATCGGGTGTCGGCCGAGGTTGCCTATCCGCCCGTGCTGTTCACCACATCGACCGCCGACGATCGCGTGCATCCCGGCCACGCGCGCAAGATGGCCGCGCGCATGCAGGCGCTGGGCGCGCAGCAGGTCTGGTATCGCGAGAACACCGAAGGCGGGCATGGCGGCTCCGACGAGCTGGAGCAGGCCGAGCATGACGCGATGGTGTTCGAGTTCCTGTGGAGCGTGTTGGGCGGCGCTGCCGGTGCTGCCGATGCCGATGCAACCGCGTGAGCCGGCACCCCGCACGAGCTGCGATGCGGGCTGCACGCTGCGCCCCGTTGAATCGAGCGCTCAGCCGAGTTGCGCGACCACGGGCGCGTGGTCCGATGGCTGCTCCCATTTGCGCGGTACCTTGTCGATGTCGCAGCACGAACACACGTCGGCCAGCGCCTTCGACAGCAGGATGTGGTCGATGCGCAGACCCGCATTGCGGCGAAACGCCATCATCCGGTAGTCCCACCACGAATAGAGCTTGTCCTGCTGCTCGAACTGGCGGAACGCATCCAGAAGACCGAGCCCGATCAGCCGCACGAATGCGGCGCGTTCTTCGGGCGACACGAGGTTCTGGCCTTCCCACGCCTTCGGGTCGTGCACGTCCCGGTCTTCCGGCGCGATGTTGTAGTCGCCGAGCAGCGCGAGCTTCGGATAGAGCGCCATCTCGCTCGCCACCCAGTCGTGCAGCGCGGCGAGCCAGCGCAGCTTGTAGGCGAACTTCTCGGTGCCGGGCGCCTGGCCGTTCGGGAAGTACGCGCTGATGATGCGCACGCCTTCGACCGTCGCCGCGATCACACGTTGCTGCGGATCTTCGAAGCCGGGAATGTTGCGAACGATGCTGCTTTCATCGACGTTCAGACCGTCGCGCACCAGAATGCCCACACCGTTATAGGTTTTCTGACCGGCATACCAGCTGCGGTAGCCCTTCTCGACGAGTTCGGCGCGCGGGAATTTTTCGTCGGGCAGCTTCAGCTCCTGCAGACACAGCACGTCGGCGCGGCTCGTTTCGAGCCAGTCGATCACGTGTTGCTGGCGGACTTTAAGGGAGTTGACGTTCCACGTCGCGATTTTCATGACATTCTTCTCACAGTCTTGCTGGCCAAAGTTTCCTGGAGGCTCGCGCTGGCGTTGTGCTCCGGCGCGCCGGCTTGTCGCGCGTCGTCGGGGGCAGGCAGCCGAGCCCCCGGCGCGGGTGCTGGCGCGGTAGAGCCGCCGGCGATCTCGACAGCCTCGCATCTTATCGTGCGGCAGCAAGCGTGCGAAATTGCGTCGGCCGCGCGGCCAAAATAAAAGCGTGAGCCGCCGATGCCGCAGCGTATAGTGAGACCATACACACATTCGCATGCCTGCGAGTTGGAGAGTCATCATGGCCGAACTATACCCATCCATTTATAAGGACTTCGAAGTGCATCCGCTAGTTTTTTCGCGGACGTTCGACAAATTCGACGGTCACAAGCGTTCCGCCGAAGGGTATGACGTTGCGGTGCGCGTTTGCCGGCCGGGTGCGATCAGCGGTTCAAAGGCGAGCCGCGTGTTTCGCTTGCCGCTGCACGCCACGATCTCCGATTTCGGCGTGGCCAAACGCAGCGCGAGCCAGTACGGCGCGGATATTATCGATGGCAAGGTGGAAGGGGCGACGGTCGCGGATCTTTGATGCGCGCTATGCATCCGGCTCGTTTCGCGAGTGCGCGCGCCGATATGCCTGCTCGATCGAGAAATAGCTCGCGCGATGCTTTGACCTTTTGCTTGCGTCACGATATACTCTTTTTCTCAGACGCGGGGTGGAGCAGTCTGGCAGCTCGTCGGGCTCATAACCCGAAGGTCGTAGGTTCAAATCCTACCCCCGCAACCAAGCAAATCAAAAGGCTTACAACGCATTGGCGTGTAAGCCTTTTTGCTTTGCGGCGCTGTGTAACTCAGGTGTAACCGCCACCAACGGCGGGCAATGCTGTCACGTCATCCCCTGCCACTGGGAAAAAGGTTTCTCGCGGAATACAGGCGACAGAGGTCGTCTCCCGGTCCTGATCGCCCGGTCCGATTTCTCCAGCCAGGCGTCTCAAACGGCGGAGACGTCTCTTGGCGTTGGCACGTCAGATCTCCGCCAGGTCGTCCAGCAAACTGTGGCTGCGAATCATGTACGCATCCCGTAGCCATCGACTCGATACCCACGAAACGCCGCACGGTCTGAATCGCGCATCAGAGTCGGGACAGTCAGGACAGCGCAGAACCGCACAACACGATCCGCCGCCACGCACAGATAAAGTACCGTGGGATGATTCATAGGACTCCTTCATTTTTTGATAATATGGAAGCCTATCCGGCAGACCGTCGCTGCTCAGTACTCGCGTAACCGCACTGTAGGCGCCGGTGCGCCGAGGCAACCCGCCGCGCGCTTGCGCGCTCCAGTTACCAAGATATCACATCACACCGTCGCACAATTTCCCTCCTGCGCAAAACCGTCCTCCGCCGCATTCGTGCGCGCATTGCCCGGGCGTTCAGCCACACACCATCCCTCATTGCGCCGCAATCGCCCACTCCACCGCCGCCTGCGCATGCAACCCAGTCGTGTCGAACGTCGGCAGCACCGAGTCTTCCGGCTTGATCAGCAGCGTAATTTCGGTGCAGCCGAGAATCACCGCCTGCGCACCACGCGCGGCCAGCGCTTCGATTACTCGCTGATACACCGCGCGCGACGCATCCGTGACGTCGCCGTGACACAGTTCGTCGTAGATGATGCGGTGCACGTCCGCGCGTCCGGCTTCGTCCGGTACCAGCGTTTCGAGGCCGTAGCGCTCGCGCAAGCGTCCCGTATAAAACGCCTGCTCCATCGTGTAGCGTGTACCGAGTAAGCCGACCCGCTCGATACCCGCCGCCCGCAGCGCCTCGCCGGTCGGATCGGCGATATGCAGGAACGGCACCGTGATCGCCTGTTCGATCGACTCGTACACGCGATGCATCGTGTTCGTCGCGAGCATCACCAGGTCGGCGCCGCCGCGTTCGAGCTGAAGCGCGGCATCGGCCATCTGCTGACCGAGCGCGGCCCAGTCACCGGCACGCTGGTTTGCCTCGATCGGTGCGAAGTCGACCGTGAGCATCAGACTGCGCGCGTTGTGATGACCGCCGAGGCGCGCCTTCGCGTGCCGGTTGAGGAGTTTGTAGTACTCGGTGGACGACTCCCAGCTCATCCCGCCGATTACGCCGATCGTTTTCATCTGCCGCTCCTTGTACGGGTGACGGCATCCGGACCATCCGGCACCGCCGTCATGAAGGCCGAGTATAGGCGCGCACCAGCGCGCGCCGCCGGTACGGATGGCGCGCCGTGCGCCGGTACGGGCTGGCCAAGAAAACCCGCGCGACCTTTCTGACGTCGCTAGAATCGTACGCATTCAAAGCGGGAAGCGGGTCATAAGGAGCGATACATGGAGCTGATCATCCGCCGCGCGATGCTGCCGCCGGCCGCCGCGTCGCGGCACGCACAACCGGTCGACATCGGCATCGACGCGGGCCGCATCGTCGCCGTCGAACCGAATCTGGCCGCGAGCGCGGCCGAAGAAATCGATGCAGCGGGCTCGCTCGTCACGCCGCCGTTCGTCGATCCGCATTTCCATATGGACGCGACGCTGTCGTACGGCTTGCCGCGCGTGAACGCGTCGGGCACGCTGCTCGAAGGCATCGCGCTGTGGGGCGAACTCAAGCCGGAACTGACCCAGGCGGCGCTCGTCGAACGCGCGCTGCAGTATTGCGACTGGGCCGTTGCGCGCGGCCTGCTGGCGATCCGCAGCCACGTCGACGTGTGTGATCCGCGCCTGCTCGCGGTCGAGGCGCTGCTCGAAGTGAAGCGCCGGGTCGCGCCTTATCTCGACCTGCAACTCGTCGCGTTTCCACAGGACGGTGTGCTGCGCAGCGCCGGCGCGTTCGAGAATCTGAAGCGGGCCATCGCGATGGGCGTCGATGTGGTCGGCGGCATTCCGCATTTCGAGCGCACCATGGCCGACGGCGCGCAGTCGGTGCGCATGCTCTGCGAGTATGCGGCGGAGCAGGGCTTGCGGGTGGACATGCATTGTGACGAGTCCGACGATCCGATGTCGCGCCACATCGAAACGCTCGCGGCCGAAACCCAGCGGCTCGGCTTGCAGGGGCGCGTCACCGGTTCGCATCTGACGTCGATGCATTCGATGGATAATTATTACGTCAGCAAGCTGCTGCCGTTGATGCGCGAGTCGGGCGTCGCGGCGATCGCGAATCCGCTCATCAACATCACGCTGCAGGGCCGCAGTGACACCTATCCGAAACGGCGCGGCATGACGCGCGTGCCGGAGATGATGGCGGCCGGCATCAACGTCGCGTTCGGCCACGACTGTGTGATGGACCCGTGGTACAGCCTGGGTTCGGGCGACATGCTCGAAGTCGCGCATATGGGCTTGCACGTCGCGCAGATGACAAGCGTCGACGCGATGCATGCGTGTTTCGACGCGGTCACGGTGAACGGCGCGCGGATTCTCGGTCTGGAAGGCTATGGCGTCGCGCCGGGCTGCGCGGCCAATCTCGTGCTGCTTGACGCGCGCGATCCGCTCGAAGCGATCCGCTTGCGCGCCGTGCGGCTCGCCGTGGTGAGCCGCGGCAAGGTAGTGAGCCGCGCGCCCGCTGCGCGCGCGGCGCTATCGCTCGACGGGCGTCCTGCGCAGGTGGACTTCAAGCTGCATCGCGCGTAGCGTTGGCGCGACGCGGTTCGCGGCATCCACACGAAAAAAGCCGGCGCCTGCTCACGCAGCCCGCCGGCTTCCTTTAGACATCGATATCGATGTCGACCGCGCGAAGCGCGATCAATGCACCGCGCTCGGCGTCATGCCGTTATGGCGCAACAACGCATCGATATTCGGCTCGCGGCCGCGGAACGCCTTGAACGATTCCATCGCCGGACGGCTGCCGCCCACTTCGAGAATTTCCTTTCGATAGCGCATGCCGGTCGCCTGATCGAGCACGCTGGTGCTCGCGGCCTGCGCCGCTTCTTCGAATGCGGCGTACGCGTCGGCGGACAGCACTTCCGCCCACTTGTAGCTGTAGTAGCCCGCCGCATACCCACCCGCGAAAATATGGCTGAACGTGTTCGGCCAACGCGAGAAGGAAGCTTGCGGCACGACGTGGAAGCGTTCGTTGATCTCGCTTGCGAGTTCGATCGGGCTCTTCGTGCCGTTCGCGTCGAAGCCGGTATGCAGTTGCATGTCGAACATCGAGAACACGATCTGGCGCAGCGTGCCCAGACCGCTCTGGAAGTTCTTCGCGGCGAGCATCTTGTCGAACAGATCGCGCGGCAGCGGCTTCGCGGTGTCGACGTGCGAGGTCATGTCGCTCAGCACGTCCCACTCCCAGCAGAAGTTCTCCATGAATTGCGACGGCAGTTCGACCGCGTCCCACTCGACCCCGTTGATGCCCGACACCCCCAACTCATCCACACGCGTAAGCATATGATGCAGGCCGTGGCCGAATTCGTGAAACAGCGTGATGACTTCGTCGTGCGTGAAGCAGGCCGGCTTGCCGCCGACCGGCGCCGAGAAGTTGCAGGTGAGATACGCAACGGGTGTTTGCACGCCGCCGTGCGCATGTTTGTGACGGCCACGCGCGTCGTCCATCCAGGCGCCGCCGCGTTTGCCTTCGCGCGCATACAGGTCGAGGTAGAACTGCGCGACGAGGCCGCCGTCCTGATTCTCGACGCGGAAAAAGCGCACGTCCGGATGCCACACGGCTGCTTCGTCGCGACGGATACGCACGCCGAAGAGCGTTTCGGTGACCTTGAACAACCCCTTGAATACGGCGTCTTCGGGGAAGTACTGTTTGACTTCGTTTTCCGAGAAAGAATAGCGCTGCTGACGCAGGCGTTCTGCGGCGAAGGTCATGTCCCACGGCTGCAGATCGCTCATGCCGAGTTCCTTTGCGGCAAACTCGCGCAACTCCTTCCAGTCCTGTTCCGCATGCGGACGCGCGCGCGTCGCGAGGTCTTCGAGAAAAGCCATCACCTGGGCGGGCGACTCGGCCATCTTCGGCGCAAGCGACACTTGCGCGAAGTTGTCGTAGCCGAGCATGTGCGCTTCTTCGGCGCGCAGCTTCAACTGTTCGGCAAGCACCGCGGTGTTGTCCCACTCCGGTTTGCCGTTGCCGTATTGCGGACCGAGCTCCGATGCGCGCGTCACATACGCGCGGTACATCGCTTCGCGCATCGGACGATTTTCCGAGTACTGCATCACCGGGAAATACGACGGGAAGTGCAGCGTGAATTTGTAGCCGCTCTTGCCTTCGCGTTCGGCCGCTTCTTTCGCCGCTTCGATCACGTCTTCGGGCAGGCCGGCCAGTTGGGCTTCGCCGCCGGCTTCGACCACGTACGCGTAGGCGTTGGTGGCATCGAGCACATGATCCGAAAACGCTTTGGACAGCGCCGCCTGGCGCTCCTGCAACTCGGCGAAACGCGGCTTCTGATCTTCCGGCAATTCGGCGCCGGACAGACGAAAATCGCGCAACGCGTTGCCGAGAATCTGCTTGCGCTCGCCGGTCAGCGAAGTGAAGTCACTGCTCGCGTTCAGCGCCTTGTACTTTTCGTACAGCGCCAGATTCTGGCCGACGCTCGACCAGAATTCGGTGACGCGCGGCAGGTTTTCGCCGTACACGGCGCGCAACTCAGGCGTATCGGCGACCGCGTTCAGATGGCCAACCACGCTCCACGCGCGCGACAGCGGCTCGGTGGCGCGCTCGACCGGCTCGACCACGTCGGCCCATGAGGCGGGCGTGATCGGCAGCGCAGCGCGCTCGACGGCGGCGGCCGCGTCGGCGAGCAGCACATCGAGGGCGGGGGTCACGTGTTCGGGGCGGATGTCGCCAAAGCGCGGCAGGTCGGAGAAATCGAGGAGCGGATTGTCGTGAGTCGAGGCGGTAGTGGACATGAGGCTTCCTGTCTGGCGCGGGTGAACGGGTAATCGGTGCATCGACGGGCGCGCGATCACGCGGTGTGGCACCCGATAGAGACATTATTGGGGCAGGACGCGCCGATTCCAATCCGTCGGCGGACAAATTATCGGAAGTCAGGGCGTTGCGGGGATGTCAGCAAGGCGGTGTGTGCCGGGCGACGCACCGTCCGCCGCTTTGCGTCCCGATGCCGCAAGCGGACCACGACGGGCGGCGCGAGTCGCTGCGGCGCCGCCTTGAGATGCCGCCGGGCGGCGGCCGCGCGTGTTGACCAGACCTACCGGACGTATGGCTTGGCGGTCTCGTCACGGTCTTTTTTGAAATGGCAACGGCCACAAGTGCGCCTGCGGGTTCGCTCGGCCTCGCGCCGCCGTGGCCTACGCTCGCTTCATTACGCTTGCGCGGCGTCCGCTTCGCGCTCGGCGGCTTCGATGGTATTGACGAGCAGCATCGTGATGGTCATCGGGCCGACGCCGCCCGGCACCGGCGTAATGTAGCCCGCCACTTCCTTCACGCCGGCGAAGTCGACGTCGCCGCACAGCTTGCCGGCTTCGTCGCGATTCATGCCGACGTCGATCACGGTCGCGCCGGGCTTCACCATGTCGGCGGTGACGATGTTGCGCAGGCCGGTCGCGGCGACCACCACGTCGGCCTGGCGCGTGTGCGCCGCCAGATCGCGCGTCTTGCTATGGCAGATCGTCACCGTCGCGCCCGCTTGCAACAGCAGCAGCGCCATCGGCTTGCCGACGATGTTCGAACGGCCGATCACCAGCGCATTCGCGCCTTGCAGCGCGATCTCGTAAGCGGCGAGCATCTTCATCACGCCGTACGGCGTACAGGGGCGAAACAGCGGCCGACCGGTCATCAGCGCGCCGGCATTGGCGACGTGAAAGCCGTCGACGTCCTTTTCAGGCGCGATGGCTTCAAGCACCTTGTAGCTGTCGATGTGCGCGGGCAGCGGCAGTTGCACCAGAATGCCGTGGATGCGCGGGTCGCGATTCAGTTCGTCGATGCGCGCGAGCAGTTCGGCTTCCGGCAGGTCGGCCGGATAGCGGTCGAACGACGAGCCCAGGCCGTTGTCGTGACACGCCTTGACCTTGTTGCGCACGTATACTTCGCTGGCCGGGTTGTCGCCGACCAGCACTACCGCGAGGCCCGGCTGATGACCGCGGGCGGTAAGGGCAGCGGCGCGCGCGGCGACGTCCGCGCGCAGGGTCTTGGAGAGGGCTAGGCCGTCGATCAGTTTGGCAGTCATGGTCGGTCGAGATAGGCAGATTGGAAAGCGGGGCAGGGCGCGGCGCCGCGACGGGGCACGCGAGGGCGTTTTTCAACGGGAAAAGGTCGGCGCGTGCAAAGCGCGCGGCGCAAATCGAAGATAGGCGCAACTGCAAAGTGCGACATTATACCGGCGCCGCCTTGCGCGCCGGGTGAGCAATCCACTCTGTGCGAAGGAGCTAGCTTGCCGGCGGGCGGCGGCAGGCGGGGGCAGGCGGGGCACCGCGGGCCTTGCGTCGCGGGCTCGCGCTCGGCGTGGACCGGCCGGGCAGCGTTATCCGTTTGCCGCAGCAAAACAGAAAGGCGACGGCTACGCCGGGCAAGATGCCCGCAGCAAAGGACCGTCGCCGCGCTGGCCGATCAGCCGATGGCCGATGTCTCAACAAAGGCCGGAGAGCGTGCCGATGATTGTGCAGAAATGATTGTGGCCGATGCGACGGACAGGCATCGCGCCGCTGGGGGATCGGTGCACCAGCGCACACGTACCGCAGGAAGGGAACGGCAAGGGTCCGGTCGCTGCGCGTATCGCCGGGTGAACGCCGCCGCGTCATCTGACGGTAGCCGGACCCCTTCGACGATCGCCGCGCGGCGCCTGCCTGTCACAGGCCGGTCCAGCCGGGCGTCGATCACCCAGGAACGCGTAGCGGCGAGTACCACCTAGCGTTGTTATTGCGCCGTTTGCGGCTTGTTCGACAGCGCGAGTCGCAGCAGATCGGCGACTGTGTTGACGTTGAGCTTTTCCATGATGTTCGCGCGATGCGCTTCGACCGTCTTGATGCTGATGCCCAGGTCGTCGGCGATCTGCTTGTTCAGGCGCCCCGCGATGATGCGCTCGAGCACCTGATGCTCCCGCGCGGTCAACTTGCCCAGACGCTCGGCGGCGGCGCGCTGCTGCTGCACGCTGGTGCTCTCGCTGCGCGCCTTGTCGAGCATGCGCTCCACGAGCTTGCGCAACTCGGCTTCGTCGAACGGTTTTTCGATGAAGTCCATCGCGCCTTTTTTCATCGTCGACACTGCCATTGGCACGTCGCCGTGGCCCGTCACGAAGATGATCGGCAGCGACGCGTTGTCGGCGATCAGACGTTCCTGCAACTCCAGCCCGCTCATGCCGGACATCCGCACATCGAGGATCAGGCATGCGATCTGGCCAGGGTGCTGATGCGGCTGCCATGCGTCGATGAACTGCTCGGCGCTGGAGAAGCATTGCACGCGGTAGCCGTTCGCCTCCAGCAGCCAGCGCAGCGAATCTCGCACGGCCTCGTCGTCGTCGACGACAAAGACACTTTCCTGTGTGGTGACTGGGCTGTTCATAGCTCTCCCGTAACGGTTTGTGGTGTCGGCGCCTCTGACCCGCCGTTGCTCGGGCCGTCAGGCTCTCCAATGGGCAGACTGCAATGGAACGTGGCGCCCGTGACGTGGCCGTCGGACTCGACGTTGTTCACCACCCACAGACGGCCACGGTGCGATTCGATAATCGAACGGCAAATGTTCAGCCCCATGCCCATGCCATCGGACTTGGTGCTGTAAAACGGTTCGAACAGGCGCTCGGCTGTCGCCTCGTCGACGCCCGGTCCCTGGTCGACGACGCTGATGCAGACGAACCCGCCCTCCAGCCGCACGACCACCCGAATCACGGGATCGACCGCGTTGGGGCGGGCTTCGGCCATCGCTTCGGCACCGTTCTTCAGCAGGTTGACCAGCACCTGCTCGATCAGCACCGGGTCGACGTAGATCACCGGCAGGCGCGAGCGCAGATCGGTGACGATGCGAATGCGCCGCTTGCGCGTTTCGATTTCGGCAAGGCCCACCGCGTCCGCGACGATATCGGCGACGCGCGTCGCCTGGCGCTTCGGCTCGCTGCGCTTCACGAACTCGCGAATGCGCTTGATGATCATGCCCGCGCGCACCGCCTGCTGCGCCGTCTTTTCGAGCACCGGAAGCAGGTTGTCGGGCGTGGTCCGGCCGGACTTGACGAGCGCGACCGTTCCGGAGCAATAGTTGTTGATCGCCGCGAGCGGCTGATTCAGTTCGTGCGCGAGCGACGAGGCCATCTCGCCCATGGTCATCAGGCGGCTGGTGAACTGCAGCTTCTCGTCCTGCTGGCGCGCGAGTTCCTGCGCGCGCTTGCGGGTGGTGATGTCGGTCGCTATCTGCATCTGCGCGAGGTGGCCGTCCACCCACTGAATGTACTGGCGGCGCACCTCGAACCATTTCTGGATGCTTTGCACGTAGATTTCCTGCGCATCGGCGGTGCTTTCGGTCAATGCGGCGGCGGGCAGGCCCGCGTAGGTGTCCACCATATCGATCGAATCGGACGACGCCTGTGCGCTATCGAACCCGCCGCCCGCCAATTCCAGATGACCGTCCGGGCGGATGCCGAACAGGTGCCGGTAGTAGCGGTTGGCGAACAGCAGCTCGGCTTCGTCGGCGGCCAGCACGGACACCGCCGCGTCGAGGCTTTCCAGCACGGTGGTGAAGCGCTCGTGGGCGGCAGCCAGTTCTTCGCGTGCGCGTTTGGGCTCGGTGATATCGGTCATCGACGACATCCAGCCGGTCTGGCGCCCGGAGCTGTCGATCAGCGGGGACACGTAGAGACGCGCGTGAAACAGCGAGCCGTCCTTGCGGCGTACCCGCAATTCGAAGCCGGACGACGGCGCCTTGCCGCGCAGCGTCATGTCGAGCTGGCGCTGCATTTCGGGGTAGGCATCGCGCGGCCAGTAGGCGAACGGGGCGTTCTTGCCGACCAGATCGCTCTCGTCCCAGCCGGTCATCCGGCAGAACGCCGGATTCACGTGAGTGATGCGGCCATGCATGTCGAGCACGCGCATGCCAATCAGCACCGAGTTTTCCATTGCGCGGCGGAAGAACGCTTCCGCATACAGCGCCTGTTGTGCCTCGAAACGCTGCCGTGTGTGTTTCCACAAACTCCACAGGCTCCACAGCACGAAACACGACAGCCCGGCCACCAGCCACACCAGCGTGTTGTTGGTGAAGTTGGTCATCTGCGGGAACGCGTACACGCGCACCGAGATGCCCTGGCCTGGCGGATCGAGCGGCAGATCGTAGAACATGTCGCGCGGCAGGCGCGGGCGGGTCGACGTGGTGGTCAACTCGCGGTTGTTCACGTCGATGATCGAAATCTTGTATTTGGCCGACAGCTCAGGCGGGATGTCGCGCTTCAGGATGCCGTCCACCGAGAACACCGCGGCGATCGAGCCGAGAAATTCGCGGTCGCGCAACACCGGCGTTTGCAGCGTGATATAGCCGTTGCCGAGGTCGTCGTAGATGAGCGGCGAGTACACCTGGCGGCGCGTGTTGCGCGCCTCGGCGAAGCCGGCCTTGACGGCCTCGTCCATCTGCGCGTCGCTGGGGCGCGCGAGGCGCTGGCCGAACACCGGCGGCGCGGTGTTGGGCCAGCGCGGCTGTTGCGCGCTCGTGTACCAGTTCATGTAGAGGATCTCGGGATGCCCCTGCATGATGTCGGCGGTGGATATCTGGAACGAATGCGGATCGGCATGGCCGACGGCCAGATCGCGCGCGAGCGCCTGGATCTGCTCCTGTGCGCCCGTCATGGACAGACGGATCTGCTGCTGCGCCCATGCGACGTTGCGATACAGCGTGTCTTCCTGCTGCTGCTGTTCGCGCCGGTTCAGGCTCCACAGGATCAGGCTCATGACGACCAGAAACACGAGGATCGACAGGAGCGGCGTCAGCAAATAGGAGTTCGACCACCACGGTCCATGGTGCCAGCGCGAGGACGGCGTCGAATCCACCGGCGAAGCGGCGGTGCGCGCCGAGCGAGTGAAAAGCCGATCGGTCAACATGCGTGGCATTGTAGCGCAGCACGTCCCTGACAAAACGCGCAAAAAAGCACGGAAAGTGCTGCTAATCGGCGCAAACTAGCCGACGTATCCGTCGAACGACAGTCAAACCAGGGTGCGGTGCAGCAATTTTCCGCATTATGAGAATCGATCTCGCAATTTGAAAAAAACGGTTGCGCGGACCTCGGGACCCTTATTACAATCGGCCGAAGCTGCCGCGGTCGTGCGTCGCCCGCGTCGTCTGTCCAAAGAGCGTTCCTCTACATCCAGGAGACGAGCATGTCCGCTGTACCCGACGAAGTCATGAAATATGTCGCCGCCGAAAAAGACGACGATCCCCAGGAAACCGGTGAGTGGCTAGAAGCGCTGGATGGCGTGATTTCTGCTGTCGGCCCGGACCGTGCCCACTACCTGATCGAGAAACAGATCGAATTCGCGCGTGTGCACGGCGAACATCTGCCGTTCTCCGCCAATACGCCGTACATCAACACGATTCCGGTCGCGCGCCAGGCGAAGATCCCCGGCGACCAGGACATCGAACACCGCATCCGCTCGTACACCCGCTGGAACGCTATCGCGATGGTGCTGCGCGCGGGCAAGCACACGAACGTCGGCGGCCACATCGCGTCGTTCGCTTCGGCGGCCACGCTGTACGACGTGGGCTACAACCATTTCTGGCATGCGCCGTCGGCCGAACATGGCGGCGATCTCGTGTTCGTGCAGGGCCACTCGTCGCCGGGCGTCTACTCCCGCGCGTTCCTGCTCGGCCGCCTGACCGAAAGCCAGCTCGACAATTTCCGCCAGGAAGTGGGCGGCGAGGGCATTTCGTCGTACCCGCACCCGTGGCTGATGCCGGACTTCTGGCAGTTCCCGACCGTGTCGATGGGCCTCGGTCCGATCATGGCGATCTACCAGGCCCGCTTCATGAAGTACATGCAGGCGCGCGGCATCGCGAAGACCGACGGCCGCAAGGTGTGGGCGTTCCTCGGCGACGGTGAGACCGACGAGCCCGAATCGCTCGGCGCGATCGGCATGGCCGGCCGCGAACGCCTCGACAACCTGGTGTTCGTGATCAACTGCAACCTGCAGCGTCTGGACGGCCCGGTGCGCGGCAACGGCAAGATCATCCAGGAACTCGAAAGCGAATTCCGCGGTGCGGGCTGGAACGTGATCAAGGTCATCTGGGGCAGCCGCTGGGATGCGCTGTTCCAGCGCGACAAGTCGGGCGCGCTGATGCGCCGGATGATGGACGTGGTCGACGGCGAGTATCAGACCTACAAGTCGGAGTCGGGCGCGTTCGTGCGCGAGCATTTCTTCAACACGCCGGAGCTGAAGGCGTTGGTCGCCGAATGGTCCGACGAGGAGATCTGGAATCTGAATCGCGGCGGCCACGATCCGCACAAGATTTACGCTGCGTTCCAGGAAGCGTCGAATTCGAAGGGCCAGCCAACCGTCATCCTCGCGAAGACGATTAAAGGCTACGGCATGGGCGAAGCCGGCCAGGCGATGAACATCACCCACCAGCAGAAGAAACTGCACGTGGATCAGCTGAAGAAATTCCGCGACCAGTTCCGTCTGCCGATCGCCGACGAAGATATCGTCAACGTGCCGTACCTGAAGTTCGAAGAAGGTTCGAAGGAACTCGAGTACATGCGCGCGCGCCGCCAGGAGCTTGGCGGCTATCTGCCGGCGCGCCGTCAGAAGGCGGAGTCGCTGCCGGTGCCGGAACTGTCGGCATTCGAGCCGCTGTTGAAGGGCACGGGCGAAGGCCGCGAAATTTCCACCACGATGGCGTTCGTGCGGATTCTGAACATCCTCCTCAAAGACAAGGCGCTCGGCAAACGCATCGTGCCGATCGTGCCGGACGAGTCGCGTACGTTCGGCATGGAAGGCCTGTTCCGCCAGATCGGTATCTGGAACCAGGACGGCCAGAAGTACGTGCCGGAAGATTCCGACCAGCTGATGTTCTACCGTGAGTCGGAAACCGGGCAGATCCTGCAGGAGGGCATCAACGAAGCCGGCGGCATGGCCGACTGGATCGCCGCCGCGACGTCGTACTCGACGCACGGCGAGATCATGATCCCGTTCTACATCTTCTACTCGATGTTCGGCTTCCAGCGTATCGGCGACCTCGCATGGGCGGCGGGCGACATGCGCTCGCGCGGCTTCCTGCTGGGCGGCACCGCCGGCCGCACGACGCTCAACGGCGAAGGTCTGCAACACGAAGACGGCCACTCGCTGCTGTGGGCCGCGTCGGTGCCGAACTGCATCAGCTATGACCCGACCTTCGGTTACGAACTTGCGGTCATCATGCAGGACGGTCTGCGCCGCATGGTGGCCAACCAGGAAGACGTGTACTACTACGTCACGGTGATGAACGAGAACTACGAGCACCCGGCCATGCCGCAGGGCGATGCCGTAGCGGCCGACATCATCAAGGGCATGTACTCGTTCCGCAAGGCCGAGGCCGACAAGAAGGCGCCGCGCGTTCAACTGATGGGCGCGGGCACGATCTTCAACGAAGTGATCGCCGCGGCCGAGCTGCTGAAGAACGACTGGGGCGTCGCCGCTGACCTCTGGAGCGTGCCGAGCTTCACCGAACTCGCGCGCGAAGGCCACGAAGTGCAGCGCTGGAACCTGCTGCACCCGAGCGAAGAAAAGAAGCTCTCGCACGTCGAAAAGCTGCTCAAGGACGCACGCGGTCCGGTCATCGCATCGACCGACTACGTGCGCGCGCTGACCGAGCAGATCCGCGCGTTCGTGCCGCAGAAGTTCGTCGTGCTGGGCACGGACGGCTATGGCCGTTCGGACACGCGCGAGAAGCTGCGCCATTTCTTCGAAGTCGACCGCTACTGGGTCACGGTTGCCGCGTTGAATGCACTCGCAGACGAGGGCACGATCGAACGCAAGGTCGTCGCCGAGGCGCTCAAGAAATACAACCTTGATCCCGCCAAACCCAACCCGATGACCGTCTAAGGCATCATTCCCCGTGTGCCATGGCGTGCGAGCCCGCCTCTGATCGACAGAGGCCGGGCGCGTGCGCGGCCCAGGAGACACTAACAATGAGTCAAGCGATCGAAGTCAAGGTGCCGGACATCGGCGATTACAAGGACATCCCTGTGATCGAGGTGCTGGTCAAGGCGGGTGACACCGTCGAGAAAGAGCAATCGCTCGTCACGCTGGAGTCCGACAAAGCGACCATGGACGTGCCGAGTTCGGCCGCCGGCGTCGTCAAGGAAGTGAAGGTCAAGGTCGGCGACAACGTGTCGGAAGGTTCGCTGATCGTCGTGCTGGATGGCGCGGCGGCCGGCGCGGCCGCTGCGGCGCCGTCGCCCGCGCCTGCAGCGGCTCCCGCACCTGCGCCGGCTGCCGCACCTGCCCCCGCGCCGGCTCCGGCTCCGGCTCCGGCTGCCGCGCCTGCTGCGGGCGGCGGCGGTCTGCAGGAAGTCAAAGTGCCGGATATCGGCGACTACAAAGACATTCCCGTGATCGAAGTCGCGGTGAAGGTCGGCGATCGCGTCGAAAAAGAGCAGTCGCTGGTGACGCTCGAATCCGACAAGGCGACCATGGACGTGCCGAGCTCGGCCGCCGGCGTCGTCAAGGAAGTGAAGGTCAAGGTCGGCGATACCGTGTCGGAAGGTTCGGTGATCGTCGTGGTGGAAGCCGAAGGCGGCGCGGCCGCCCCGGCTCCCGCGCCCGCCGCGAAGCACGCACCGGCCGAAGCGCCGTCCGACGCACCGGCGGCGCCGTCGCCCGCACCGGCGGCTCCGTCGGCACTCGCTCAAGCGCCGCTGATTCCGGCCGGCGAAGGCGGCACGCGTCGTCCGAGTCATGCGTCGCCGTCGGTGCGCAAGTTCGCGCGCGAACTCGGCGTCGACGTGACGCAAGTGCAGGGCACTGGTCCGAAGGGCCGTATTACGCAAGCCGACGTGACCGCGTTCATCAAGGGCGTGATGACCGGCCAGCGCGCGGCGCCCGCAGGTGCGGCAGCACCGGCAGCGGGCGGCGGCGAGCTCAACCTGCTGCCATGGCCGAAAGTCGACTTCACGAAGTTCGGTCCGGTCGATCCGAAGCCGCTGTCGCGCATCAAGAAGATCTCGGGCGCGAACCTGCATCGCAACTGGGTCATGATCCCGCACGTCACGAACAACGACGAAGCGGACATCACCGAACTCGAAGCGCTGCGCGTGCAGTTGAACAAGGAAAACGAAAAAGCCGGCGTCAAGATCACGATGCTTGCGTTCGTGATCAAGGCCGTGGTGTCGGCCCTGAAAAAATTCCCCACCTTCAACGCCAGCCTCGACGGTGACAACCTCGTGTTCAAGCAGTACTACCACGTGGGTTTTGCCGCGGATACGCCAAACGGTCTGGTGGTCCCGGTGATTCGCGATGCGGACAAGAAGGGTCTGGTCGAGATTGCGAAGGAAATGACCGATCTGTCGAAGGCCGCGCGCGAAGGCAAGCTCAAGCCCGATCAGATGCAAGGCGGCTGCTTCTCGATTTCGTCGCTCGGCGGCATTGGCGGCACTAACTTCACGCCGATCATCAACGCGCCCGAAGTCGCGATTCTCGGCCTGTCGCGCGGTGCGATGAAGCCGGTGTGGGACGGCAAGCAGTTCGTGCCGCGCCTGACGCTGCCGCTGTCGCTGTCCTATGACCATCGCGTGATCGACGGGGCAGAAGCAGCACGCTTTAATGCCTACCTGAGTGCGATTCTTGCCGATTTCCGGCGTGTGATTCTTTGATGTGGTGATGGCGCGGGCCGCGGGCTTTTTCGTCTGCGACCCGCGTCAGTCTGTCGAACCTGCTTTCTGGTCGGTGTATTCGGTGTCGCCCCCGTGCGGTGCGGCACTCACTTTTCTTCGTACCGCACGGGCATTTCCTGCCGGGCGTCTTCCAGAGAAAAGTAGCAAAAGAGAGGCGCGTCCTCGGGCGGACTGCAAACGATGATTCCGTCCGTCCCAAGGGTGCCTGTTTCGCCGGCTATTGCAGATGCTCCGCTCATCACGATCAACAAGAGAAGGGGACACCATGAGTCTCGTCGAAGTAAAAGTACCGGACATCGGTGACTTCAAGGACGTCGATGTCATCGAAGTCAACATCAAGCCGGGTGATGCGATCGAAAAAGAACAGTCGCTGCTGACACTCGAATCCGATAAGGCTTCCATGGAAGTGCCGAGCGATACCGCGGGCACCGTCAAGGAAGTCCGCATCAAGCCCGGCGACAAGGTTTCGCAAGGCACGGTCATCGCGCTCGTCGAAACGGCGGCGGACGCGGCGCCCGCCACAGAGGAGCCGAAGGAAGCTGCAAAAGCGCCAGCGCCAGCTGCGGCTCCTGCCGCGCCCAAGGCTGCGGCGCCGGCTCCGCAAGCCGGCAGTTTTTCCGGCAGCGCGGATATCGAGTGTGACATGCTCGTGCTCGGTTCGGGCCCTGGCGGTTATTCGGCCGCGTTCCGTTCGGCCGACCTCGGCATGAAGACAGTGCTGGTCGAGCGTTATTCCACGCTCGGCGGCGTGTGTCTGAACGTCGGCTGTATTCCGTCGAAGGCGCTGCTGCACACCGCGCTCGTGATGGACGAAGCGGAAGCGCTCGGCGCGCACGGCATCACGTTCGCAAAACCGCAGATCGATCTCGACAAGCTGCGCGAGTTCAAGTCGGGCGTCGTCAAGAAGCTCACCGGTGGTCTCGCCGGCATGGCCAAGATGCGCAAGGTCGAAGTCGTGACCGGCACCGGCTCGTTCGTCGATCCGTATCACATGGAAGTGCAGACCGAAGGCGGCAAGAAGGTCGTCAAGTTCAAGCAGGCGATCATCGCGGCCGGCTCGGAAGCGGTGAAGCTGCCGTTCATTCCGGAAGATCCGCGCGTGGTCGATTCGACCGGAGCGCTCGAATTGCGGCAAATTCCGCAGCGCATGCTGGTGATCGGCGGTGGCATCATCGGCCTGGAAATGGCGACGGTGTACGCGACGCTCGGTGCAAAGATCGACGTCGTCGAAATGCTCGACGTCCTCATGGCCGGCGCGGACCGCGATCTGGTCAAGGTCTGGGACAAGTACAACGGCAAGCGTTTCGCCAACGTCATGCTGAAGACCAAAACCACCGCGGCAGAAGCGAAAGACGACGGCATCTACGTGTCCTTCGAAGGCGAGAAGGCGCCGCCCGAAGCGCAGCGCTACGACCTCGTGCTGGTTGCAGTCGGCCGTACGCCGAATGGCAACAGGATCGGCGCGGACAAGGCCGGTGTGGCGGTGACGGATCGTGGCTTCATCGACGTCGACAAGCAGATGCGCACCAACGTGCCACACATCTTCGCGATCGGCGATATCGTCGGTCAGCCGATGCTCGCGCACAAGGCGGTGCACGAAGCCCACGTCGCCGCGGAAGTCGCGCATGGCGAGAAGGCATACTTCGACGCGCTGCAGATCCCGTCGGTGGCCTACACCGATCCGGAAGTGGCGTGGGCCGGCAAGACCGAAGACCAGTTGAAGGCCGAGGGCGTCAAGTACGGCAAGGCGGTGTTCCCGTGGGCCGCTTCGGGCCGGGCGATCGCCAACGGCCGCGACGAAGGCTTCACGAAGCTGCTGTTCGACGAGGAAACGCATCGCGTGATCGGCGGAGGGATCGTCGGTCTGAATGCGGGCGACCTGATTAGCGAAGTGTGTCTCGCCATCGAAATGGGCGCGGATGCAACGGATATCGGCAAGACCATTCATCCGCATCCGACGCTCGGCGAATCGATCGGCATGGCCGCCGAGTTGTACGAAGGCGTCTGTACCGATTTGCCGCCGCAAAAGAAGAAGTAACCCGCCGCTCGTTCAGGCCGTCCGCTTGCGGCGGTCTGCGCGAAGCAAATAAAAACAGCGCGTCCTGTGAAGGGCGCGCTGTTTTTTTTGGGGCTCGGGCAGGGCCGGCAAGCGGACGTACGGCCAAAAAAATCCCGGCCTCGGGCCGGGGAAACGATACGTTGTTCAACGTATCGGAGCGTTCCGCCCATCAAACCGTGGGAACGGCGACGGCGCGACGCCGTTGCTTGCGATAACGCCGGCTAGCGGGTGTGCTGAGCCGGCGTGGCGTGCTGCGTTGAAGCGAAGCGTGAAGCTTAGACCGGCTTCTTGGTCGAGCGCGATGCCTGGGCAGCGGCTTGCGAAGCTGCCTTCGATGCGGCCGTAGCGGCTGCATTGAAATTGCTTTCAGCGATCTCGACGGCTTGACGGGTTGCCTTGTGAACTGTTTCGTACGTGGTGTTGGCGGCGGTGATCGCCGACTTCATTACGGCCACTGCGGTTTCGGAACCGGCCGGCGCGTTCTTCGCGACGTTTTCGACGAGCGACTGGACCTTGCGGTTTTGCTCTTCGAATTGCGCTTCAGCGACGCGAGTGAATTCACCTTGCGTTGCCGAGAGGATTTCATACACGTGGCGGCCATACGACAGCGCCTTTTCAGCCACTGGCTGCGCGAGGCTGGCCTGCAGCGCCAGCAATTCCTGCGCGTCCTTCACCGACAAAGCGCGCTGGGCATTTTCCTGGCTTTCCGCGAGGGTCGACTTCACGACTTGCAGGTTCAGCTCAACCAGCTTTTCGACGCCTTCAAATGCTTTGGTCGTCAGGCCGAACAGCGTTTCGAAGTTGGCTTTCTGGGCTGCGGCGAATTGCTCAGGGGTCAGCAGAGTCATGTTTACGCTCCTGGGTAGCGGTCTGTCTGTGCGGACCGCATTGGGTGGGTGGCGAGACGCGTGAGGTGGTCTCCCCGGACCGCGATGTTTTGTGCATCGCAGCAATGGTTCCCATTTTAAGATGCGCGCCGCCAATGTCAAGTAGTTTTTGTGCATCGCACAATGTTAAGAAATTACCTGATAAAACATGGGCTTATGCAGTAAGCATGAGGTGCGCACGAGGAAGGTGGATTCATCTCCGACCTTCGAAAGAGTGCGGAAAAACTCGCGCGGAGCGGCCGTTTGCGCAGTAGCTTTTACCGAGATCATCGCGTTTAGGCGCTTCGTATTCTGCCCGTCTCGAAAAAGATCGCGCGTTTGCCGCTTTCGTGTAAACCGCGAACTGTCACGGAACGTTAATGGCGTAGGCCGGTCGAACGCGCGTCGGCGCAGTGCAGCAGACTCTTAAGAGTAGCCGCAATGCGCGACGTGTTCGTCGGCGGTGCGGCACCTGCCCCATGCCGACGGTGTTTCCCCTATCAAGCTTGTCTCGAACTTGCCGTTATGCTGCAGGAATCCTTGGGTTTCCGTAGAGGGCGGCAACAGAGACGCACTGCGCGTCGATCGATTTCGAGCGGCGCGCCGCACTTTCCGTTTTGGCAACACCGGAGCTAACAAGGCGGTTTAACGAGCGCTCATAAGTGCTTAAAATTGCTAATTTTTCGTTGTTTTACTACACTTGCGGAAAACTCTCGCCGCTCCCTACCGCACACCCCATGAAAACCGACATGTTTTCGTCGCTAAAAGTGATCCACGGCGCGGCTCGCAGCACCGCGCTGTCGGTGGCCGCCTCGCTGGTCGTCGCGGCCGCCTTTGCCGCGCCCGTCGGCACTTTTGCCGCCACGCACGCTGCACCTGAAAGAACGTCCAGACACGCAAAAGCCACTAAGGCCGCGAAGAAACCGGTCGTGGCCAACGAATCGACCCGGTCGGCGAAGGCCGGCAAAGGCGCGAGCGCGAAAGCCGTGGCCGCCGTCGACGACGAGGCGCCGCACGCCGGCATCAAGCGTAAGCGCGTGAGTTTCACGTCGAACGGCCGGCATCACTCCGTGATGCGCCGCATCGCATTCGAGCCGCGCCAGCCGAGCGTCGGGCAGGCTTTCGGCCTGCATGAAACGCCGGACGCGCTGATGCTGCGCTCAAGCGTGGCTTATGTGATCGACCAGAACACCGGCGAGTCGCTGTTCGACAAAAATTCGCGCGCCGTGGTGCCCATCGCGTCGATCACCAAGCTGATGACGGCGATGGTGGTGCTCGATTCGAAAGAGCCGATGACCGACCAGATCGAAGTCACGGACGAAGATCGCGACTACGAGAAGAACACGGGCTCGCGGCTGTCGGTGGGCTCGGTGCTCTCTCGTGAAGACATGCTGCACATCGCGCTGATGGCCTCCGAAAACCGTGCCGCGGCAGCGCTGTCGCGGTACTTCCCGGGTGGCCGCCCGGCGTTTCTCGCGGCGATGAACGCCAAGGCCAGGCAACTCGGCATGAGCGACACGCACTTCGAGAATCCGACGGGTTTGACGAGCCAGAACGTGTCGAGCGCGCGCGACCTCGTGAAGATGGTCAACGCGGCGTACCAGTATCCGTTGATTCGCCGGTTCTCGACCGACCACAGCTACGAGGTGTACACCGGCAAGCGTACGCTGGCGTACAACAGCACGAACGCGCTGGTGCGCAACCCGACGTGGGACATCGGCCTGCAGAAGACGGGGTTCATCAACGAAGCGGGGGAGTGCCTCGTGATGCAGGCGACGATTCACGGCCGTCCGATGATCATGGTGCTGCTCGATTCGTCGGGTAAGTACTCGCGTTTCGCCGACGCTTCGCGTTTGCGCACGTGGCTGGACAACGGCGGCGAGCAGGCGCGGATCACAAGCGCGGACGCCGGCGGTCCCGGCACCTGACGCGGTTTCGCGGCCTGGCGCTTCTTTGCGCGCCGGCCGGTTGGAAAAAAGCCTCGCGAACAACATGCGAGGCTTTTTTTATGCCAATGACGGATCGCCGGACGCCGGCAGAAAAGTCGCCGTGGTCCTAGCTTTGCTGACCGTACCCGTGGTCAGGCGGCGCCTTCGGCCGATAGCCGAGCGATTCCGAAATCATCAGCGCCGTCTGGCTGACCTGCCCGAGCCACGAGTCCTGCAAACGGTCCGCGGGCGCGGACAACGACAGCCCGGCGACCAGCTTGCCGGTGTCGTCGTAGATTCCCGCGGCAATACAGCGAACACCGAGTTCGAGTTCCTCGTTGTCGCGCGCGCAAGCCTGCTGACGCACGTGCGACAGTTCGCGCTCGAGCTTGGTCAGGTCGGTGATGCTGTTCTGCGTGTGTCCCGACAGGCCGGTGCGCGTGGCGTAAGCCCGCACGCGGGCCGATTCGTCGGCGGCGAGGAACAGCTTGCCCACCGAGGTCAGATGCAACGGCGCCCGTCCGCCGATGGCCCGCACCACCTGCATGCCGGAGCGTTCGGAGTAGGCCCGTTCGATGTAGACGATCTCGTCGCCCTGGCGCACGGACAGATTCACCGTCTGGCCGGTCTGGCGGTGCAGTTCGCGCATCGGCGTGAGCGCCGCGTCGCGGACCGACAGGCGCGCCTTCACCAGATTGCCCAGTTCGAGCAGGCGCATGCCGAGACGGTAAGTGCCGGGGTCCGAGCGGTCGACCAGCCGGCACATCACCATATCGTTCAGGATGCGGTGCGCGGTGGACGGATGCAGCTCCGTGCGGATGGCGAGTTCTTTCAGGCTGACCGGGTCGCTATGCGCCGCGAGGGCATCCAGCAGGCGCATCATGCGTTCGATCACCTGGATCGAAGTTTTTGGATCCGGGTTCGTTTCGCTCATGGGGGGAATCGGTGGCGCGTCAAACAGCGGAAATTGATTGTATCTCGTATCGTGAAAAAAGCGAACGCGCTTCGAAGCCTGCATCAATTGGATTTCGCGTTCGTGTCTTATGCCTTCTGGCCGTTGGTACTGTGCGCGAAACAGCGGATAATCAGGGACGTTTTCCCGAAGGAGGGCTCATGCGAGTCGGATTGTTCGTCACCTGCCTGATCGACCTGATGCGCCCCGAGATCGGTTTTTCGGTCATCAAGCTGATCGAAGGCGCCGGTTTCCAGGTGGTGGTGCCGCCGGCGCAGACGTGCTGCGGGCAGCCGGCGTACAACTCGGGCGAGCGGCGCATCGCGCGCGACCTCGCCGAAAAAGCCCTGCGCGAGTTCGAACAGTTCGACTACGTGGTCGTGCCGTCGGGGTCGTGCGGCGGCATGATTCGCGCGCACTACGGCGACCTGTTTGCCGACGATCCCGAGCTGATGAACCGTTTCGGACGATTGCGCGCGAAGGTGTTCGAGCTGACCGATTTCCTCGTGAATGTGGCCAGGGTGCAATTGCAGCCGGGCGAATTCTCGGGCCAGGGGCAGGTGACATACCACGACGCTTGCGCCGGGTTGCGCGAACTCGGTGTCAAAAGTCAGCCGCGCGCGTTGCTTGCGCAAGTGGGCGTCGCCGTGAAGGAGATGAAGGACTGTGAGCATTGCTGCGGATTCGGCGGCACGTTCGCGATCAAGTACGGCGACATTTCGACGGCGATCGTCGACGAGAAATGCGCGAATATCAGTGCGAGCGGCACGGGGACGGTGGTGCTGGGCGATCTTGGCTGCATGCTCAACATCGAAGGCCGTCTGCGGCGTACCGGAGACTTGACGACCCGCGTGCTGCACATCGCACAGGTGCTGGCCGGCGACGTGTGACGCATCGGGCGGTGATCACGCGTCAGCTCGCACGACCGGCGCGGCTCGTCGACGCTAGCGGTTTCGCACATTCCGTTTCTCACGGTCCGTTTCGCGCGTTTCGTTTCGCACATTGCGTTTCGCGCTTTCCGTTTCGCACTTTCCGTTTCGATATGCATAAGGCCGCCATGCAAGTTCAATCGATGCAGTTCAAAGCTCGCGCTGGTCAGAAACTCGCCGACCAGCGTTTGCAGCAGAACCTGACCAAGCTGTCCACCAAGTTCGTGTCGGCCCGAGCCACCGCGATGACCGCCATCGACTTTCCGGCGACCCGCGCCGCGCTGAAGGAACGTCGCAATCGCGCGCTCGAGAATCTCGACGTGTGGCTTGAATGCTTCGAGCGTGAGGCCACCCGGCGCGGCGTGACGGTGCTGTTTGCCGAAACGACGCAGGATGCCGCGCGGATCGTCGGGGACATTGCGCGCAAGCACGATGTCAAAAAGGTGATCAAGACCAAGTCGATGGTCACCGAGGAAATGCGTCTGAACGAAGTGCTGGGGCAGATGGGCGTGCAGTCGATCGAAACCGATCTCGGCGAATACATTCTGCAGATCAACGACAATGAGCCGCCGAGCCACATCATCGCGCCGGTCGTCCACAAAGATAAGGACGAGATCGCCGATCTTTTCGCGAAGACACATGGCCGGCCACGTCTGAGCGCCATTACCGAGATGACGCGCGAAGCGCGCGAGGTGCTGCGGCCGCACTTCCTGAACGCGGACATGGGTGTGACCGGCGGCAACTTCGTCGTCGCGGAAACGGGCTCGGTCGTGCTCGTCACGAACGAGGGTAACGAAGGCATGTGCACGGTCATGCCGCGCGTGCACGTGGCCGTGACCGGCATCGAGAAAGTGCTGCCGACGCTCGAAGACCTGGCGACGGCGATGCGACTCTTGCCGCGCTCGGCGACCGGGCAGGCAACGTCAAACTATTTTTCCGTGCTGACCGGACCGCGCGGTGCGGGCGATCAGGATGGTCCCGAGCATATGTATGTGGTGCTGGTCGACGGCGGGCGCACGGGGCTGATCGGCGGCGATTTTCAGGCGATGCTCCGGTGCATTCGATGCGGTGCGTGCATGAACCATTGCCCGGTTTATCAGAAGGTCGGCGGCCATGCGTATGGTTGGGTCTATCCCGGGCCCATGGGGTCGGTGTTGACGCCAAGCTATGTTGGGATTGACAAGGCGCTGGATTTGCCGCAGGCCGCAACGCTGTGCGGGGAGTGCAATAGCGTTTGCCCCGTGGGGATTCCGCTCTCCGATCTGTTGCGCAAGCTGAGGGAAAAACAGGTCGAGCGGCGTCTGCGGCCCTGGAGGGAACGCTTGGGTCTTGCCTTGTGGGGTTTTCTCGCGCTCCACCCGGATGCTTATGCGCTCGTTACCAGACTGGCCGTGCGGGTGCTCGAACGGATGGGTGGACGCCGCCGTTCCATCGCCAGGCTGCCACTGGGCGGCGCCGGCTGGACCGACACGCGCGATATGCCGGCGCCGGTCGGCCGCACGTTCAGGGAATTGTATGCCGCGCAGCGCAGCCATATCGGCTGACGCGCACGGCAGCATTGGCACCTTGAGGTAGCTTTGCAGCTCGAGCCGGTCGCCTCAATCGCTCTCTCAAGCAAGCGAGGCCGAAGGAGCGACGCGCGACACTGCGCAGAGCCTCAAACGTCGTCGCGGACGGTAACACGCTGCGGTCCCGCGAAAGTGCCGGCGCTAGAGCGGAACAAGCGACTCAATGGTAAGTCGCCTCGCCAGTGTGGTGACCGGATCCACCTCTCACCTGGTCACCGCCTCCACGGCCTCCACCGCCTCCACCGCCTCCACCGCCTCCGGCGCTATTGCCGCGTCCGCCAGCCCCAGCCTGCGGCGGCGATGGCGATGGCGGGGGACCGCCTGCAGCCGGGTGGGGAGCATTGGAACCGCTGGGTCCGCGCGGGCCGCCGAGCGCGCCCTGAGCGGGCGGCCCACCGTTGGGCGGCCCATGCCGCCCACCGTTGGCGCCGCCACCGTCATGGTTGCCTTCGTTGCCGTGGTTTGGTCGGCCGTGGTCGGGGTAGCCTCGATATCCCGGTCCCGGTCCGTAATAGCGGCCCGGACCGCCGTCGTAGCCCGGAGCCGAATAATTGCCATACTCCATGTAGACATTCGTTTGCGGTACGACGGGACCGCCGGGCGGGTATCCGTAGCCGTCATACGGGCCGTAACCGTTGCCATACATGGGCGTGCCGTCGGGGTATACCGCACAGCCGCCAAGTAAAGCGGCGAGGAACAGACCAGCCAGTGGTGCAAAGCGCTTCATTTCAAGGACCCGTGCGTGAGGATTACTTTTATAAGACCGCTATTATCCCCATCCGTCAGCGCGTTTTTGTATGTGTTTGTAAGGATTTCTTTTTCGTGCCTGCCCGTCGGAAAGCAAAGCGGCAGGACCGCGCGTCGACTGTTCCGCTTTGGGCAACGGTCTATCGCGCGACGGCGGCTTTTTCGTGATTGTGATTTCCTATAGGATTCGGACTTGGCATAGTGGGTCACGAGCTCATGCGCCCCTATCTGGAAAACGACCTCATGAAAAAGACAATATCGGTGCACTGGCTCTTCGCCATACTTGTGCCGCTTGCGGCACTCGCCTATCTGTACATAAGCGGCAATGCCGCCGCTCACGCGCCGCAGGCCCGTCTCGATGCCGATCAACTCACCGCCGAACTGGCGCACGCGGTCTCGTATGGCATGATCGACGCCGCCGCAGGCCTCCCGCCCAAGCCAATCCGCGCGGCTACCGCGCTGCCTCTGGCGCAAGCGTCCTAACGGTGGGAGCGCGGGGCGGGAGACCACCAGGCGGCCAGCACCTGCCGCCTTTGCCGGGAACCCCCGGAGACTGCGCTGTGGCGCGTGGCGGCGCGAGAGCGGCCTCCGGCAAGAAGGGGCCTTGCTTTGTATAATCGCGGCACCGTTTGCCAACCGTCAGTCTCACCGTCGCGCAACAGCGCCTGAACTCCAGATGAAAACCGTGTCCGTCTGTTTCGTGTGCCTCGGGAACATCTGCCGTTCGCCGACTGCGGAGGGCGTGATGCGGCATCTCGTCGAACAGGAGGCGCTATCGCAGCGCATTCTGATCGACTCGGCTGGCACGGGCGACTGGCACATCGGCTGCGCGCCCGACGAACGCGCGCAGCATGCAGCCGCACAGCGCGGCTACCCACTCTCCGGGCTGCGTGGTCGGCAGATCGACGCAGCCGACTTCGAGCGCTTCGACCTTCTGATCGCGATGGACGACAAGAACGTCGCCGCACTACGGCAGATGTGCCCGCCGCCGATGCGCGACAAAATCCGCCTGCTGATGGAGTTCCTGCCGAAAGACGACAGCCGTTGGGGCGGCACGCGAGAAGTCGCCGATCCTTACTTCGGCGGAATAGAAGGTTTCGAGCAGGTGCTGGATCAATGCGAAGCCGCTTGCCGCGGTCTGATCGTCGCGTTGCGGGCGCAAGTGCTCGCATAGCTGCCGCGGGTACGCCCCTTGCGCGCTCAGCTATTAAGCAAATCCCTCAAAAATGCGGGGCGTATACTTGACTAAATCGCTCATGTATTTATACTTGACCAAACTTGTCGAGAATAGCGGTTCCCACACCATATGAGACTCACCACGAAAGGCCGTTTCGCCGTCACGGCGATGATTGACCTGGCGCTGCGCCAGGAGCAGGGCCCGGTGACGCTTGCAGGTATCAGCCAGCGCCAGCATATCTCCCTGTCCTATCTCGAGCAGCTGTTTGGCAAGCTGCGTCGTCACGAAATCGTCGAGTCCGTACGCGGGCCGGGCGGCGGCTACAATCTGGCGCGCCGTGCCGAAGACGTCACGGTGGCCGACATCATCATCGCGGTGGACGAGCCGCTCGACGCCACCCAGTGCGGCGGCAAAGGTTCGTGCGAAGGCACCAAGCAGCACGACGGCCACTGCATGACGCATGAACTGTGGTCGACGCTGAACCAGAAAATGGTCGAATACCTCGACTCGGTATCACTGAAAGACCTGGTCGATCAGCAGCGCTCGCGCGAAGGCACCCCGACGGTATTGCGCGACAGGCGCAATGAAGCGCCCCCGGTCGAGCCGGTGCGGGCGGCGCCGAAAGGGCCCAATTCCGTTTTCAACATGGCCGGTTCCTGATGCGCGGCATGACCTGCTCGCCGCAGTCTGACAGAGAACCCGGAAGCCAGAGCACACGACGTCCCCGGAGCAATTGATGAACAACGACTCTCTCCATCTGCCCATCTACATGGACTACAGCGCCACGACCCCGGTCGATCCGCGCGTGGTGGACAAGATGATTCCGTATCTGCGCGAGCAGTTCGGCAACCCCGCATCGCGCAGTCATTCGTATGGCTGGGCGGCGGAGCGCGCGGTCGAGGAAGCGCGTGAGAACGTCGCCGCACTGGTGAACGCCGACCCGCGCGAGATCATCTGGACCTCGGGCGCAACGGAGTCGGACAACCTTGCGATCAAGGGCGCGGCGCACTTCTACAAGAGCAAAGGCAAGCACGTCGTCACGGTGAAGACGGAGCACAAGGCCGTGCTCGACACCTGCCGCGAACTCGAACGCGAAGGCTTCGAGGTCACGTACCTGGACGTCAAGGACGACGGTCTGATCGACCTCGAGAAGTTCAAGGCCGCGCTGCGTCCGGACACGATCCTGGTGTCGGTCATGTCGGTGAACAACGAAATCGGCGTGATCCAGGACATCGAGGCGATCGGCGAGATCACCCGCGCAAAGGGCATCATTTTCCACGTCGACGCGGCGCAATCCACCGGCAAGATCGACATTGACCTGCAAAAGCTGAATGTCGACCTGATGTCGTTCTCGGCGCACAAGACGTACGGTCCAAAGGGTATCGGCGCCCTGTACGTGCGTCGCAAGCCGCGTGTCCGTATCGAGGCGCAGATGCACGGCGGCGGGCATGAGCGCGGCATGCGCTCCGGCACGCTGGCTACCCACCAGATCGTCGGCATGGGCGAAGCGTTCCGCATCGCGCGCGAAGAAATGGCGACGGAGAACGAGCGCATCCGCATGCTGCGCGACCGTCTGCTCGCCGGCCTGTCGCAAATGGAAGAGGTATACGTGAACGGCAACATGGAAAAGCGTGTGCCGCACAACCTGAACATCAGCTTCAACTTCGTCGAAGGCGAGTCGCTGATCATGGCGGTGAAGGACGTGGCGGTGTCGTCGGGCTCGGCGTGTACGTCGGCGTCGCTGGAGCCGTCGTACGTGCTGCGCGCACTGGGCCGCAACGACGAGCTCGCGCACAGCTCGATCCGCTTCACGGTGGGCCGCTTCACGACCGAGCAGGATGTCGACTACGTGATCAACCTGCTCAAGAGCAAGATTTCGAAGCTGCGCGACCTGTCGCCGCTGTGGGAAATGCATCAGGACGGGATTGATATTTCGACCATCCAGTGGGCAGCGCACTGACGCGTCGTCTGGGCGGCGCCGAATTCATCGAATTGCAGGTTGAAACGAATCAAGGAGTGTAATCATGGCTTATAGCGACAAGGTTCTGGACCACTACGAAAACCCGCGCAACGTCGGTTCCTTCGCGAAGGACGACGATGCAGTCGGCACGGGCATGGTCGGCGCGCCCGCCTGCGGCGACGTGATGAAGCTGCAGATCCGCGTGGGCGCGGACGGCGTCATCGAAGACGCGAAGTTCAAGACGTATGGCTGCGGTTCGGCGATCGCGTCGAGCTCGCTCGTCACCGAATGGGTGAAGGGCAAGACGCTCGACCAGGCAATGTCGATCAAGAACACGCAGATTGCCGAAGAACTGGCGCTGCCGCCGGTGAAGATCCACTGCTCGATCCTCGCGGAAGACGCGATCAAGGCAGCGGTCGCCGACTACAAGCAGCGTCACGGCGCAGCGGTGGTCGAAGGCGACAAGCAGCACGCCTGAGCGCGCGCGTGAATGGAAGCGGACGGCGCGGTATTGGAGCGCCGCCCGGCATGGGCGATATTCGATGCAGACAGGGTAGCAGTGCGCGGGCCGTCAAAAGGGTGATCGACACCCGGTTCACGCTTACGCACTGCGCAATGAGAAATGCTATGGCAATTACGTTGACCGAAAAGGCAGCACAACACGTCCAGAAGTATCTGAGCCGTCGCGGCAAAGGTGTCGGACTGCGCGTCGGCGTGCGCACCACCGGTTGCTCCGGCTTGGCGTACAAGCTCGAGTACGTGGACGAACTCGCGCCCGAAGACGAAGTATTCGAATGCAACGGCGTGAAGATCATTGTGGACCCGAAGAGTCTCGCGTATATCGACGGCACGCAACTCGACTTCGCGCGTGAAGGGCTGAACGAAGGCTTCAAGTTCAACAACCCGAACGTGAAGGACGAATGCGGCTGCGGCGAGTCGTTCCGCGTGTAGGTTCGAGGTATTCCGCGTGCAGCGGATCAAAGGCGGCGCGGGCCGCCTTTTTAGTTTGATCCGCGTTTTCGAACTTCGCGCCGTCTTTTTTGACCCGCACTCCCGTGCGCTTTCCTGAACGGACCCGTTCTATCCGATGACCTCGCTGAAAGACAGCCACTTCGACCTGTTCGATCTGCCGGCGCAATTCGCGCTCGACACGGCAACGCTCGAGCACGCGTACCGCACAGTACAGGCGCAAGTGCATCCGGACCGCTTCGCGGCCGCCGGCGACGCGCAAAAGCGCATCGCCATGCAATGGGCGACGCGCACCAACGAGGCGTATCAGACGCTGCGCGACCCGCTCAGGCGCGCGCGGTATCTGCTGTCGCTGCGCGGCATCGACGTGGATGCGGAGAACAACACGGCGATGGAGCCCGCGTTCCTGATGCAGCAGATGGAATGGCGCGAGAGCATCGAAGATGCCGCCGCGGCGAAGAACGTCGACGCGCTCGACGCCCTGCTCGCCGAACTGCGCGACGAAGAACGCATGCGTTTCGACAAGCTCGGCGCGTTGCTCGACAGCGGCGCGAACCAGGCGGCGGGCGAGGCGGTGCGACAGTTGATGTTCATCGAGCGGGTCGCGTCGGAGATCGGCGCGCAGATCGAGCGGCTCGAGAGTTAGCGTTTTTAGCGCGGCGCGCGTCGTCGGCATCAGGCAAGCAGCCGGGAGCCAGCAGCCGTAGCATTACATCCAGCAACGCGAAAAATTCAGGACGGGGCGCAGCCGCCCCGACAAGATCCAGATGGCCTTACTGCAAATCTCCGAACCCGGCATGGCGCCGGCGCCGCACCAGCGGCGTCTGGCAGTCGGCATTGATCTCGGCACCACCAACTCCCTCGTCGCCGCGGTGCGCAGCGGCGTGCCCGATGTGCTGCCCGACGCGGACGGCCATGTGCTGCTGCCGTCGGTGGTGCGGTACCTGGAAAAGGGCGGCCGCCGTATCGGCCGCCATGCAAAGGCCGAAGCCGCGAGCGACCCGCGCAACACCATCGTCTCGGTCAAGCGCTTCATGGGCCGGGGCAAGGCGGAAGTGGAGGGCGCCGAGAACGCGCCTTACGATTTCATCGACGCGCCCGGCATGGTTCAGATCCGCACCGTCGACGGCGTGAAGAGCCCGGTCGAAGTATCGGCCGAAATCCTCGCGACGCTGCGCCAGCGCGCCGAAGACACGCTTGGCGACGAGCTGGTTGGCGCGGTGATCACGGTGCCGGCTTATTTCGACGAAGCACAGCGCCAGGCGACCAAAGACGCCGCGCGTCTGGCCGGCCTGAACGTGTTGCGCTTGCTCAACGAACCGACCGCGGCCGCCATCGCCTATGGCCTCGACAATGGTTCCGAGGGGCTCTACGCGGTATATGACCTGGGCGGCGGCACCTTCGACCTGTCGATTCTCAAGCTCACCAAGGGCGTGTTCGAGGTGCTTGCGGCGGGCGGCGATTCCGCGCTCGGCGGCGACGATTTCGATCACGCGCTGTATCGCCATGTGCTGGAACAGGCAGGCATCGCGCCGCAAACGCTCGCGGCGGAAGACGTGCGTCTGCTGCTCGACAGCGTGCGCGAGGTCAAGGAGGCGTTGTCGAGCGCGCCCGAGGCTATCCTCGCGGCCACGCTCTCGAACGGCACCAGGCTCGATCTGACGATCACTGAAGCCACTTTCGAAGCGATCACTCAGGCGCTGGTCCAGCGCACGCTCGGCCCGACCCGAAAGGCGCTGCGCGACGCCAAAGTGACGACGCAGGAAATCAAGGGCGTGGTGTTGGTGGGCGGCGCGACGCGCATGCCGGTGATCCGCCGCGCGGTCGAGGCGTTCTTCGGCCAGCCGCCGCTCATCAATCTCGATCCGGATCAGGTGGTCGCGCTCGGCGCCGCGATCCAGGCCGATCTGCTTGCCGGCAACCGCGGCGCGGACGGTGACGACTGGCTGCTGCTCGACGTGATCCCGCTATCGCTCGGCGTGGAGACGATGGGCGGACTCACCGAGAAGATCATCCCGCGCAACTCGACGATCCCGGTCGCGCGTGCGCAGGATTTCACGACGTTCAAGGACGGTCAGACCGCGATGGCGATTCACGTCGTGCAAGGCGAGCGCGAGCTCGTGAGCGACTGCCGTTCGCTCGCCCGCTTCGAGCTGCGCGGCATTCCTCCGATGGCCGCGGGCGCCGCGCGCATCCGCGTGACCTATCAGGTGGATGCCGACGGTCTGCTGTCGGTGTTCGCGCGCGAGCAGGGCTCGGGCGTGGAAGCGTCGGTGGTGGTCAAGCCGTCGTACGGTCTGGCCGACGACGACATCGCCCGCATGCTCGAAGACAGCTTCTCGACCGCCGAAGTCGACATGCGCGCGCGCGCGTTGCGCGAGGCGCAGGTCGAAGCGCGGCGTCTGGTGGAAGCTACCGACGCGGCGCTCGCCGCCGACGCCGAATTGCTCGACGACAGCGAGCGCGCTGCGCTCGACGCGCAGCTCGCCACTCTGCGCAGCGTCGCCCAAAGCGACGACTCCGATGCGATCGAAGCCGCCACCAAAGCGCTTGCCGAAGGCACCGACGAATTCGCCGCGCGCCGCATGAACAAGGGCATTCGCCGCGCGCTGGCCGGCCGCAAGCTCGACGAGATCTGAGCGCGGCGCGCCTGCCGGTGCCCCGGCCCCTGGACTCGAGCGCGCCGTGTGGACTTAAAAAAGTCCCCACGGCGCCAGTAAAATCGTGCGGAGCCCCTTGGGCGCCGCGCTGCAGACCCAAACGGAAAATGTATGCCTCAAATCGTTGTGCTGCCCCACGTCGAATTGTGCCCGGAAGGCGCCGTGATCGACGCCGTGCCCGGCAAGAGCATTTGCGACAATCTGCTCGATAACGGCGTCGAAATCGAGCATGCGTGCGAGAAGTCCTGCGCGTGTACGACCTGTCACGTGATCGTGCGTGAGGGTTTCGCCGCCTTGACGCCGTCCGAGGAAGACGAGGACGATCTGCTGGACAAGGCATGGGGGCTCGAGCCGGCCTCGCGCCTGTCGTGCCAGGCGATCATGCCCGCAGAGCAGGACCTGGTCGTCGAAATCCCGCGTTATTCGATCAATCACGCGAAGGAAAATCACTAAAAGGAGGATGCAGCCATGAAGTGGACCGACACGCAAGACATCGCGATGGCTCTGACCGACAAGCACCAGGACATCGATCCACAGCAGGTGCGCTTCACCGATCTGCACCGTTGGGTCACGGAGCTTGAAGGGTTCGACGACGATCCCAACCGGTCGAACGAAAAGATCCTCGAAGCGATCCAGGCTGCATGGATTGAAGACGCGGATTATTAAAACGCGTCCCTGTTCCCCGTTTGCCGGCTGCGAGGGGCAAAAGAACAAGGCGATTCCACTGCATGGAATCGCCTTTTTTAACGCTCGTGCAACGCCGTGCGGCTTGCGTCGGCCGGCGCGCTCGCGTTTGGCCTAGCGAGCGACCAGCGTGCCGTTTTCGACACGCACATGCTCGCCTTGCTGGAATGGCGGCGCTTCGTGGTACGTGAAGTAGCGCGTCTTGCCGTTCTCCATCCGCACGCGCACCGAGTATGAGGTCGAGCTGCGCAAATGCTTTTCGACCGAATTGCCGGCAAGCCCGCCGCCGAGCGCGCCGAGCAGCGTCATCGCCGTGCGGCCGCCGCCGGAGCCGAACTGATTGCCGACCACGCCCCCGGCCACCGCGCCGCCCACCGCGCCGATCCCCGTGCCGTGACCCTCTTGATGCACTGCCGAGATAGCGACGATCGTGCCGCACGTCGAGCAGTACGCCGGTTCAGGTGCCGGCCCTTGCGCGTACTGCGGTGCGGCTTGCGCTGGCTGCTGCCGGGCGAGTGGTGGCTGTTGCGATGTCGGCGCTGGGGCGGGTGCCGGCTGCGGCGGCGCGGCTTGTTGCAACTGCTGCGGTTGACGGGCGACGGGTTGTTGCTCTGCTGCGCCGTTCACAGGTGCGGCCGAATCGACAACCGGAGGTTGGGCCTGTTGCTGTGCGGTGACTTGCGCCGCCTGGGTGTGACCGCTCTGCGCGTCCGTTCCCGACGCCCTCGAAAACAGACCGGTGACAGCGGCCGTGCCCGCGAGACTCGCGACGATCACTGCGCCCGCCGCGGCAGCGATCAGCGGATGAAGTCGGCGCGGCTGCGAAGGTGGGGTATTGCGACCGTCCATGTCGACCTCCGTCTATGGCAGAGTGGACTGTAGTTGAGACTCAATGGCCCGTGATTTGATCCCCACAGCGTGTCAATTTGTAACCGCTGCGCGGAAGGCCGGGCGGCCTCGCCCTGGCAACGACCGCGCGACGCCTTGGCTTGTGCGCGGTTCGAAGCGCTGGCCCAAAGTGACCCGCCGACCGACGTAACCCGTTTTTACCGATGGTTACAAATGGTCGTGCGGCACCAACGTCGTCTTCCATACGCCCCAAGACAAAACGCCCGGCAGCGAGCCGGGCGTTTGCTTTCACGCGAACCGCGCAGCGATCAGTCTTCGCGGCGCAGATGCGGGAACAGGATCACGTCGCGGATGCTCGGGCTGTCGGTCAGCATCATCACCAATCGGTCGATGCCGATCCCGCAACCCCCGGCCGGCGGCATGCCGTATTCGAGCGCGCGGATGTAGTCGGCGTCGTAGAACATCGCTTCTTCGTCGCCGGCGTCTTTCTGGTCGACCTGCTTCTTGAAGCGGGCGGCCTGATCTTCAGGATCGTTCAGCTCGGAGAAACCGTTGGCAATTTCGCGACCCGTGATGAACAGCTCGAAACGCTCCGTGATGCCGTCGACCTTGTCCGATGCGCGCGCGAGCGGCGACACCTCGATCGGGTAGTCGATGATGTAGGTCGGCTCCCACAATTGCGACTCGGCGGTCTCCTCGAACAGCGCGAGTTGCAGCGAGCCCACGCCCGCATTCAGGAACTGCGGCTGCTGCGCATCGACACCGAACTTTTTCAGCTCGGTGCGCAGAAACGCGCTGTCCGCCAGCTGCTCGCTGGTGTACTGCGGCGCGTACTTCTGGATCGCCTGGGTGATGGTCAGCCGGTGAAACGGCTTGGCAAGATCGAGTTCGCGGCCCTGATAGCTGATCGTGGCCGTGCCCAATGCCTCTATCGCGGCCTGGCGGATCAGCCGCTCGGTGAAATCCATCAGCCACTTGTAATCGGTGTATGCCGCGTAGAACTCGATCATCGTGAATTCCGGATTGTGGCGCACTGACACGCCCTCATTGCGGAAATTCCGGTTGATCTCGAACACACGCTCGAAGCCGCCGACCACCAGCCGCTTCAGATACAGCTCCGGCGCGATACGCAGGAACATCTGCATGTCGAGCGCGTTGTGATGCGTGGTGAACGGCTTGGCCGCGGCGCCGCCCGGAATGGGGTGCAGCATCGGGGTTTCGACTTCCATGAAACCGGCGTCGGCCATGAACTTGCGGATCGACGAAATGGCCTTGGTGCGCGCGACGAAGGTCTTGCGCGTCTCGGGTGTGACGATCAGGTCCACATAGCGCTGGCGATACTTCATCTCCTGGTCCGACAGGCCGTGGAACTTGTCCGGCAGCGGACGCAGCGACTTGGACAGCAGACGCAGTTCGGTGCAGCGCACCGACAGCTCGCCCTTGTTGGTGCGAAACAGCACGCCCCGCGCCGCGACGATGTCGCCCATGTCCCATTTCTTGAACGCGTCGTACGTTTGCTGACCGACGTCGGCCGGCGTGATGAAGAACTGGATTTGACCCGAGCCGTCGCGCACGGTCGCGAAGCTCGCCTTGCCCATCACGCGCTTGAGCATCATGCGGCCGGCGATCGCGACTTCCAGCGGATTCGCTTCGAGTGCTTCCTTGTCGGCGTGCTCGTATTCTTGCTGTAGCTCTTCGGCGTGGTGCGTGGGGCGGAAGTCGTTCGGATAGGCGACGCCTTGTTCACGCAACTCGCGCAGCTTTTCGCGGCGTTCGGCGATGATCTTGTTGTCGTCCAGTTCAGGCGCCGGAATGGGCTGGGCCGCAATGGGCCGGGTCGGTTCAGTCATGATGATTTGGTATTCGGTGGCCCGCCGCGGAGTGCTCCGCGGGCGGGAGGCCAGTCAGTGTAAAAACCTCAGGCGGTATCGGGGAACGGCGAAGAAGCGGCCAACAATCAGCCACCAGCAGCCAACCAGCAGCGAAGCTGCGGCGCAGCGCTGGCTGGCCGCGCCGGGGAGGCTCAAACGCCCTGTTTCAGGCTGGCGCTGATGAACGGATCCAGGTCGCCGTCGAGCACGCTCTTGGTGTTGCTGATTTCGACGTTGGTGCGTAAATCTTTGATACGGCTGTTGTCCAGCACGTAGGAGCGAATCTGATGACCCCAGCCGACATCGGTCTTGCCGGCTTCGAGCTTGTCCTGCTCGGCCTGACGCTTGCGGATTTCGGCTTCGTACAGGCGTGACTTCAGCATGGCCATCGCTTCGGCGCGGTTGCGGTGCTGCGAGCGGTCGTTCTGGCATTGCACGACGATGCCCGACGGCAGGTGCGTGATGCGCACCGCGGAGTCGGTCTTGTTAATGTGCTGACCGCCCGCGCCGGAGGCGCGGTAGGTGTCGATGCGCAGGTCGGCCGGGTTGATGTCCACTTCGATGGAGTCGTCGACCTCCGGGTACACGAACACCGACGAGAACGACGTATGACGACCGCCCGACGAGTCGAACGGCGACTTGCGCACGAGCCGGTGCACGCCGGTCTCGGTGCGCAGAAAGCCGTAAGCGTATTCGCCTTCGATCTTGATGGTGGCGTTCTTGATGCCCGCCACGTCGCCGTCGGTCTGCTCCAGCACTTCGGTCTTGAAGCCCTTGCGCTCGCAGTAGCGCAGATACTGGCGCAGCAGCATCGACGCCCAATCGCACGCTTCGGTGCCGCCGGCGCCGGCCTGAATGTCGAGGAACGCGTTGTTCGGGTCGGCCGGGTTCGCGAACATCCGGCGAAATTCCATGTCGGCCACGCGCGCTTCCAGCGCTTGCGCATCGGCTTCACAGGCGAGCAGCGTTTCGTCGTCGCCTTCTTCGCGGGCCATCTCGAACAGGTCTTGCGCGTCGCGCAGATCGTTATGCAGCGACGTGAGCTTGCCGACGGTGTCGTCGAGCAGCTTCTTTTCCCGGCCGAGCGCCTGGGCGTGCTTCGAGTCGTTCCAGACGTCCGGGTCTTCGAGTTCCCGGTTGACTTCGATCAGACGCAGTGCTTTGTCGTCGTAGTCAAAGATACCCCCGTAGGTCGGCCGCGCGCGTGCGCAGGTCCGCCAGAGAGGCTTCGATCGCGTTGAGACGTTCCGCTTCCATGTCGATCTTTCAGAGCTTCGTAAAAGGGGGAAATTATAGCCGATCGGCGCGGCCAGCCGGAGGCTCTCGAGCGCTGCGGCGCCGGTTCGGACTTGATTGTGCGGAGCTTTTCGACGCTCGACGCAGGCGCGCCGTGCGCTCGCCAGTTCGGCCAGCCGCTTTAGCTCACCGCATGCTCGACGATCAACTGCACCCGCGAGACGCCGTTCCACGTGTCGCTCGCCAGCCGGTAAGCGACAGTGGTGCGCGCGGGCAGGGTGTCGGTGTGATTGAACCAGATCGCGTTGAAGCGCTGACGGCCGCGCACCAGTTGCAGCTTCAGATGCTTGTCCTTCACGAGCGCTTGCGACGCGATGTCGAATTCGCCGGAAAACACCGGCGCCGGAAAGCCCTGGCCCCAAACGGCCGCGTCGAGCATTTCGACGAATTGCGGTGTGAAGTACGCGTCCTCGAGTTCGCCGTCGGTTTCCACGGTGCGCGACAGGGCGTCCGCCGACAGCCACTCGCGGCCAACTGCTTCGAACGCGGCGCTAAAGCGCGGCACGTCGGCGGCGGCGAGCGTGAGGCCGGCGGCCATCGCGTGGCCGCCGAACTTGGCGATCAGGTTGGGCTCGCGCTTTGAGATCAGATCGAGCGCGTCGCGCAGATGAAAGCCCGCTATCGAGCGGCCGGAGCCTTTGACGGTCTGGCCGCTATCGTCGGCAAGCGCGAAGGTGAACGACGGCCGGTGGAACTTCTCCTTCAGGCGTCCGGCGACGATGCCGATCACGCCCTGATGCCAGCCCGGATTGAACAGCGTGATGGTGGTCGCGCCGTCCGGGTCGATCGACGAGAGGTCGTCGAGCGCCTGTTGCTGCATGCCCGCTTCGATCTCGCGGCGTTCGCGGTTCATCGCGTCGAGCTGCTGCGCGAGTTCCCACGCGCGGCCGATGTCGTCGGTGGTCAGGCATTCGATCCCGAGCGACATGTCCGACAGGCGTCCCGCTGCGTTGAGCCGGGGCCCGAGCGCGAAGCCGAGGTCGAAGCCCGACGCGCTGCGGGCGTCGCGTGCGGCGGCGCGAAAGAGCGCGGCGATGCCCGGCTGCATCCTGCCTTTGCGAATGCGCTGCAAACCCTGCGCGACCAGCACGCGGTTGTTGCCGTCGAGCTTGACCACGTCGGCGACCGTCCCGAGCGCGACCAGATCGAGCAGGCCGTCCAGGCGCGGTTCGGGCGACGCATCGCCGAACGCATTGCGCCGGCGCAGTTCGGCGCGCAACGCGAGCAGCACGTAGAACATCACGCCGACCCCCGCAATGCACTTGCTCGGAAACGTGCAGCCAGGCTGGTTGGGATTGACGATCGCACGGGCCGCGGGCAGTTCGTCGCCCGGCAGGTGGTGATCGGTCACGAGCACGTCGATGCCGAGTGCGTTTGCCGCCGCGACGCCATCGACGCTGGCGATGCCGTTATCGACCGTGATCAGCAGGTCGGGCTTGCCCGACGCGCCGCGCGCGGCCAGCGCGACGATCTCCGGTGTCAGACCGTAGCCGTACTCGAAGCGGTTCGGCACCAGATAGTCGATGTGCGCGCCGAACATGCGCAGCCCGCGTACCGCGACCGCGCAGGCGGTGGCGCCGTCGCAGTCATAGTCGGCGACCACCAGTATGCGGCGCTCGCGCTGAATGGCATCGGCGAGCAGCGTGGCGGCGTCTTCGCAGCCCCGCAGTGCGGCGGGCGGCACCAGCCGCGCGAGGCCGGTTTCGATTTCATCGGGCAGGCAAACGCCGCGCGCTGCGTACAGACGCGCGAGAACCGGATGCAGGCCATGGCGGGTGAGGATCTCGGCGTCGACCGGGGAGCACGTGCGCGTAACGATTCGAGTCATTCGGAAAGGCCGTGGATCAGGCGATGAGTCATTCGTTGAGTCATTCGATGAGAAGCGAGGCCAGCACGCGCCGCCGCCAGAATTTGCGCAGGTCGCCGCGCGTGACGGTGAGCGTCACGGAGCCGGTGTCGCCGCACAGGGTCAGGCCGAGTTCGCCGAGCTCGCCGGATTGCAGTGCCGCCAGTGCCGGTTCGAACCAGTCGGTTTGCACGGTGGCGAACGCGTGGTTCCAGCGTGCCCAGTCCTGTTGGATGTACGGTGCGGAAAACGGATCGAGTTCGACCAGCATGGTGTTCGGGTCGACGCTCGCCGGCGCGGCGGTTGAATTTCCGATTGCGTCGCCAGCATGTCTTGCAAGTGCGGCCAGCGCGCCGAACGACGCCGGCGGGGCGCCGGTCTGCACGCCCGCGCTCAGTGCGAGGCCGCGCGTCGCGGCGGCGTCGGAAAACACGCGGGCAAACGGGCTGCGCACCGGCTGCGCCGCGCCTTGCGCGTGAAACCAGATGGAATTGACGGCGGGCAGCCCGCGCGCCTCGCGCGCTTCGTTGACCGGATGCTCGAACCACGCCATCTGCACTTCGTTCTGCAGCTTCATCCATGCACGCGAGCGCTCGCCGGAATGCGCTTCGTGCGGCAGCCAGATTTCGATGTTGCGGCCGCTCGCGCGCAGCGGCGACGCGCCCGCCAGCATGCCGAAGCCGTCGCCCGACAGATACCAGCGCGCGGGCTTGGGCGCCTCGATGCGTACTCCGAGTTCTTCGATGAGCGGCCGGGCGACCGCCAGCAGCGCGCGGGCTTCGTCGTCGGACAGTTCCAGCGACGCGGGATCGATCAGTACGAGGTGATCGTGCGCGATGCGTACGTGGACAGGCTGCACGCAGCCCCAGGTCGCGCTGCCGGGCTCGCCGCCGTCGGCACGCAGCATGTAGGGGGCGAGCGGCGCTTCGTCGGCGGCTGCCGTGTCGGCGGGCAGCGCGCCGAACTGGCGGGCCACCCAGCGTTCGTGCGGCAGCGTGCGCTGAAAATCTTCGCCCACCACCCGTTCGACCAGCGTCGCACGCGCGATGAGCCGGTCGAAGGCCGGGCTGCGGATGTCGTGGAAGGCGGTGGAGGCGTCCGCTGCGGCGGGCAGCGCGAACGGAAGGAGCAGATGGACACGGTTGGCGGGCATGATGCTGCGCATTGTAGGGCAAAGAGTGCGAGTATTTCCCCGTTCTGTCGCGCATGGCCTTTGCGCGAGCCGGCGGCATTGTATGGCAAACTTCGCGCTTGATCGGGCGATGGCACCGACGCTTGCTGCGGTGACGCCACCGGCGAGGCGCCGGCTCCCGCGCAGCGGAGCGCGTCCTGCTGGGAGGCGCCGCACGGCGCGGTGGCACCGGAACCATCGGTGCCGCGGCGACACCAACCAACACGACGCCCGGCCGCACGGCTGAGCTTTCACGTCGTTCGCGCGCGGCAGACACGCAAGCGCAGCCGATACCCAGGCCGAACAAAGTAGCCGAACCACGTAGCCGCAGAACGCAGAAAAGGATTCGCTTGAAATTTCCCTACGAATGGCAGATTGGCTGGCGCTACACGCGCGCCGGCAAACGCACGACCGGCAACGGCTTCATCTCTTTCATCGCGCTGGTGTCGATGTCGGGCATCGCGCTCGGCGTGGCGGCGCTGATCGTCGTGTTGTCGGTGATGAACGGGTTTCAGAAAGAGGTGCGCGACCGGATGCTGTCGGTGCTCGCGCACGTCGAGATCTTTTCGCCGACCGGCTCCATGCCCGACTGGCAACTGACCGCCAGGGAAGCCCGCCAGAACAGGCAGGTGATCGGCGCGGCGCCGTACGTGGAAGCGCAGGCGCTCCTCACGCGCCAGGACGCCGTGAGCGGCGTTGCATTGCGCGGCGTCGAGCCGACGCTCGAGCCGCAAGTGTCGGACATCGGCAAGGAAATGAAAGCCGGCAAGCTGACCGATCTCGTGGCGGGCGACTTCGGCATCGTGCTGGGCGCGGACCTCGCCACCAATCTCGGCGTGCAGCTGAACGACAAGATCACGCTGGTCGCGCCCGAAGGCACGATCACGCCGGCCGGCATGTTGCCGCGGCTGAAACAGTTCACGGTGGTGGGCATCTTCGAGTCGGGGCATTACGAATACGACAGCACGCTCGCGCTGATCGACATCAAGGACGCCCAGGCGCTGTTCCGGCTGCCCGCGCCGACCGGCGTGCGGCTGCGTCTGAGCGACATGCAGCGTGCGCCCGAAGTCGCGCATGAGCTTGCGCGCAGCCTGTCGGGCGATCTGTACATCCGCGACTGGACCCAGCAGAACAAAACCTGGTTCTCGGCGGTGCAGATCGAAAAGCGCATGATGTTCATCATCCTCACGCTGATCATCGCGGTGGCGGCGTTCAATCTGGTCTCCTCGCTGGTGATGACGGTGACCAACAAGCAGGCCGACATCGCGATCTTGCGCACGCTCGGCGCGCAGCCCGGCTCGATCATGAAGATCTTCGTCGTGCAGGGCGTGACGATCGGCTTCATCGGCACCGCGACCGGCGTCGCGCTCGGCTGTCTGATCGCGTGGAGCATTCCGTGGCTCGTGCCGATGATCGAGCACCTGCTCGGCGTGCAGTTCCTGCCGCCGTCGGTGTACTTCATCAGCGAGCTGCCGTCGGAGCTGGTTCCCGCCGACGTCGCGCGCATCGGCATCATCGCGTTCGCGATGTCGGCGGTCGCGACCCTTTACCCGAGCTGGCGCGGCGCGAAAGTGCGTCCGGCGGAGGCGCTGCGCTATGAATGACCGTTCCGCCAACCTATCCATGCCCATTCAGGACACCGTGCAGCATCCGTACGTGCTCGAAGCCACCGGCATTTCCAAATCGTTCGTGCAGGGCGGTCTGAACGTGCAGGTGCTCAACAATACGCAACTGAACGTGCTGCGCGGCGAGAAGCTGGCGATCGTCGGCGCGTCGGGCTCGGGCAAGAGCACGCTGCTGCACGTGCTCGGCGGCCTCGACGATCCGAGCACGGGTCACGTGTCGGTGATGGGTAAGCCGTTCACGCAACTCTCCGAGCGCGAGCGCAACGACTTGCGCAATCGCGCGCTCGGGTTCGTCTATCAGTTCCACCATCTGCTGCCGGAGTTTTCCGCGCTCGATAACGTCGCGATGCCGTTGCGGATTCGGCGCATGACGACTGAAGCCGCGCGCCGCGAAGCGCTCCAGGTGCTCGAGCGCGTTGGCATGGGGCATCGCGCGAAACATCGGCCCGGTGAGCTGTCGGGCGGCGAGCGTCAGCGCGTGGCGATCGCGCGGGCACTGGTCACGAGGCCCGCCTGCGTGCTCGCCGACGAACCCACCGGCAACCTCGACGGCGGCACCGCCGACACAGTGTTCAACCTGATGCTCGAACTGTCGCAAACGCTCGAAACGAGTTTCGTGATCGTCACGCACGACCCGGAACTGGCCGGCCGCTGCGACCGCATCATGCGGCTGCGCGACGGCGTGCTGCACGAAGAGCCGCCGGTGCCGGTCTGACCGCAGGGGCGTGTTGCTTGCGGTGAGCGGGCGCCGTTAGTCTGACGAGGTCTGTCATGTGGATCGATACGCACTGCCATCTCGATGCTGCGGAATTCGACGCCGACCGCAACGCGGTCGCGGCGGCGGCGCGCGGTGCGGGCGTCGCGCGGATCGTGATTCCGGCGATCGGCCGGCAGAATTTCGCCACGGTGCGCGAGCTTGCGCATCGGGTCGACGGCGGCGCCTATGCGCTCGGGATTCATCCGCTCTTCACGCCGGACGCCGACGAGGGCGATCTCGACCTGCTGCGCACGGAGATCGAAGCGAGCCTCGGCGATCCGCGCTTCGTCGGGATCGGCGAGATCGGGCTCGACTATTTCGTCGACGGTCTCGACGATGCGCGCCAGCAATTCTTCTATAACGGTCAACTGCAGCTCGCGCGCGAGTTCGATCTGCCGGTGATCTGCCATGTGCGCAAATCGCAGGATCAGGTGATCAAGGGACTGCGGCGGCATCAGATCCATCGCGGCATCGCCCACGCATTCAACGGGAGTTTCCAGCAGGCCCGGGCCTACATCGACCAGGGTATGCACCTCGGTTTCGGGGGCAACCTCACGTTCGAGCGCGCCCGGCAAATCCGCCGCCTGGCCGGGCAGTTGCCCTTCGACGCGCTAGTCGTAGAGACCGATGCGCCGGACATCGCCCCTTCATGGATCTACAAGCAGCGCAACTCGCCAGAGCAGATCCCGGGCATCGGAGCGGGCCTCGCGCAACTGCGCGGCATGAGCGCCGACGAAACCGCCCTAGGCACAACGGCTAACGCGCTTGCCGCGCTGCCCCGGCTCGCCCTTTCGTCTGCATAATCGAACGCGTTGGCTGATTGGTTCGCGCCTGGCGAAACCCACGCCAGGCGGGCTCGCTGACGCCTGTTCGCCGGCTGCGGGGTCGCCTGGCGTTGCTGCGACGGAGGGCGAATGCGGGCAGGGTGGTGCGGGTTTGCGTTGGGCGTGATGGGGCTGCAGCAGCAGGCCGCACTGCCGGACTGGAAGGGTTGGTGCGGGTTGCTGGCGCTCGGCGCGATGGCGATTGCGCTCGCGGTTTGGGGGTTGCGCCGGGACGCGGAGGCAGTCGCACGTGGGCGGGCGGCGAATAGAGCAGATGCAGCGGACGCATGCGAGCCACCGGTGGCGACGCACGGGAGGGATTCGGCGAATTCAGCCGATGCGGCGCGCGCGACATATGCGGCGACCGCGACTCGGCTAGCCAACCCCACGGATGAACGCGCTGCGACGGATCCAGCGCATGGGACCGAGCGAGCGTGCGCAACCGATGCAGCGTTGTGGCGCTCGCAGTTCGACAGGCATGTGCGGTTGCTGACTCACCGCCGTGCAATTGCAATCGTGCCGTCGCGCCGTGCGCCGATAGATGCGCGCATCCGGTTGATCACCCGCTGCGATGCGGCTGCGAATATCCCGGTTCCGCGCTTACGCCCGGATGCGCGCGCCCGGTCATGGGTCGGCTGGACTGCGCTCTGGTGCGCGGCCGCGTCCGCGGGCTTCGGCTACGCGGCCGTGCGCGCGGAATTGCGGCTCGCCGCGAGCTTGCCTGCTGCATGGGAGGGTCGCGACCTCGAGGTCGTCGGCAGCATCAAGGGCCTGCCGTCACGCGAGGGCAACGGTGCGCGGTTTTTATTCGACGTCGAATCGGCCGCTGCGCCGGTTATTGCACCTGCCACTGGGTTTGTCGCTGCGTCTGCCACCGCGCCGTCGGTCCATTTTCCGCGCGTAATCCAGTTGTCGTGGATCGATGCGGATGCCCCCGCGCCACGGCTCGAACCGGGCGATCGCTGGCGACTGGCGGTGCGGCTCAAGCGCCCGCATGGCAATGCGAACTTCGGCGTGCGCGACGCCGAAGCGAACCTGCTTGCGCGCGGCGTGCGAGCCACGGGCTACGTGAGCGGGCCGTCGCGCGCGCTGCGCTTGCCGGGCCGGGCGCGCGGGCTGAGCGTGCTCGTGGACCGTTGGCGCGCCGCGCTACGCGCGCGGATCGACGCGGTGTTGGCTGACGCGCCGCATCGCGGGATTGTCGTCGCGCTGGCGATCGGCGCTCAGGACGAAGTCAGCGCCGCCGACTGGCTGCTGATGCGCGGCACGGGCACCAGTCATCTGGTGGCGATTTCGGGCCTCCATATCGGCATCGTCGCGGGACTGGCCGGCTGGCTTGCGGGTGCGGTGTGGCGGCGCTCCGGGTGGATCGGGCGCGAATGGCCGTTGTGCTTGCCCGCGCAGATCGTCGCGGTGACCGCAGGTGCCGGCTTCGCGGCACTGCACGCCGCACTGGCCGGCTTCAACGTACCGGCGCAGCGCGCGCTGTGGATGGCGGGCGTCGTCGCGCTGGCGTTCGTCAGCGGGCGCGAGCTGGCGCGCTCGGTCGTGCTGGCGTGGGCGCTCGGACTCGTGCTGCTGATCGATCCGTGGGCGGTGGTGTCGGCCGGATTCTGGCTGTCGTTCTGCGCGGTGGCAGCGATCCTGTTCGCGGTGTCGGGGCGCCCGGTGGTGCGGAGTCGCCGGCAGGGTCGCGACGGCGAGGATGGCGGCGAGCATGTCGGCGAGGCCGAGGCCCATCGCGAGGGCGAGGGCGAGCGCCACGGCGAGGGCAAGGGCGAGGGCGAGGGCGAAGAATCGACCCCGCGCACGCCCCTGCGCCGCCGCATTCGCGCGCTCGCCGAACGGCTGCGCAGCGCCGCGCATGTGCAGATGGCGGTGACGCTTGCGCTCGCGCCCCTGACCGTCTACTGGTTCTGGCAGATTCCGCTGACTGGTCCACTCGCGAACGCGTTCGCGATTCCGTGGGTCAGTCTGCTGGTTACACCGGCGGTGCTGGCCGGCATAGCTTTGCCCGTGCCGCTCGATGCCTGGCTGTGGCACACGGCCAATCTGCTGCTCGATCTGCTGGCCGTCGGTTTGCAGATGTTGTCCGGCCCTGCGTGGGCGTTGTGGAGACTGCCGCAACCGGACGCATGGACGCTCGCCGCAGCCACCTTGGGCGCGTTCTGGTGTCTCGCCCCGCGTGGCTGGCCGCTGCGCTGGGCCGCACCGCTCACGTGGCTGCCGCTGCTGATGCCGGCGCCGCCGGGTCCGCCGCCCGGCAGTTTCCGTCTGACCGCGCTGGATGTCGGGCAGGGCAGCTCGGTGCTGGTGCAAACCGCGCATCACGCGCTGCTGTTCGATGCAGGACCGGGCCCGGAGTCGACCCACGCCGGCGAGCGGGTGGTGGTCCCGTTCCTGCAGGCACATGGCATCGCGGCGCTCGACACGTTGATCATCAGCCACGCGGACTCCGACCATTCGGGCGGCGCGCCAGCCGTGCTCGACGCGATCGACGTACATCAGCTGGTGGCCGCATTGGCGCCGGACAACGTGCTGTGGTCCAGCGCGCAGCAGCACGGCGCGCAGACGGTGCCGTGTGCCGCCGGGCAGCGCTGGCAGTGGGACGGCGTCGAGTTCGCGATATTGTGGCCGGATGCGGGCCCGTTGCACGGCAAGCCGAACGACCATTGTTGCGTGTTGCGGGTTCGCACGATGCCTGGCGCCGTGGGCGGTGCGGGAGCGCTTTCCCAGGCGGTAGCGCCTGCTACGGCAGGCGCGCTTGGGCAAGCGCCAAGGTCTCCGGGGACGGCAGCAGTACGGGAATCAGCGCCGCTACCGGCAATGGCGCCGCTATCGCACACGGCTTCGTCACCTCAACCAGCGCCTCTGTCCGAAACGGCAGCTCATCCTCGATCGACGGAGCCGTCTGCTCAGCCGGCATCGCCGCCCATCGCCGCCTTGCTGAGCGCCGACATCGAGGCGCCGGCCGAGCGCGTGCTGCTTGCGCGCGATCGCGGCGGGTTGCGCGCCCAGGTGCTGGTCGTGCCGCATCACGGCAGCAAGACTTCGTCGACTGAGCCGTTCCTCGACGCTATCCAGCCGTCCATCGCGTTATTTCAGGTAGGCTATCGCAACCGCTTTCAGCATCCGAACAAAGGGGTGTTCGAGCGGTACAAGGCGCGCCATATCGAGCTCGGGCGCAGTGATACTGACGGCGCAGTGCGGGTGGACGTAATGACGGGTCGGTCGGGCGCCAGGCTGACAATCGAACGCTATCGCGATACGCGGCGCCGCTACTGGATGGATCGCTAACGGCTCGAAGAATGAATCGTCAGCTTCTTTGTATATGCCGAAGTACATGCGGCAGGCAAAAAAACGCGGCCATCACGCCGCGTCGGCCGCACGAGGGCATGTGCGAAACACCGACGAACACGCACTGCAAAAAGGCGCGCGCGAATCCGCGCGCAAAACCCGGAACGGAGATAGCCGCTGTTGAAAAACATCATTCATTTTTCGCACGCCAACGGCTTCCCAGCGTCCACCTACCGGACCATCTTCGCCGAACTCGCGGACGACTACGATTTGCGCTTCATCGAGCGGATCGGCCACGACGCGCGTTTCCCGGTGACACGGGATTGGCCGCATCTGGTCGAACAGCTGCTCGACGATATCGCCCGCGCTTACCGACAGCCGGTCTGGCTGGTCGGGCATTCGCTCGGCGGTTATCTGTCGCTGATGGCTGCCCTGAAAAAGCCGCAATGGGTGAGGGGCGTGGTCATGCTCGATTCGCCGGTGATCGCAGGCTGGCGCAGCGGCATGCTGCGCGTGTCGCAATGGACCGGGCTCGACGAGCGGCTTTCGCCCGCCGCCGCCACGCGCACGCGGCGCACGCGCTGGGCGAGCCGCGACGAAGCCTGGCGCCACTTTCATTCGAAGCCGGCGTTCGCGCGCTGGGACGAGCGCATGCTGTCCGATTACATCGACTTCGGGATTCCGCAGACCTCGCCTGACGGCGGCCGCTCGCTGGCATTCGAGCGCCGCATCGAGTATCAGATCTATAAGACTTTGCCGCACACGCTTGGCGCGCGGCTCGCTCGCGGTGCGACCGTGCCGGTCGGGTTCATTGCCGGCACGCGCTCCAAAGAGATGCGACAGGCAGGGCTCGATGCCACTCGCCGCGCCACCGGGGGGCATCTGGAATGGATCGAGGGCAGCCATCTTTATCCGATGGAAAAGCCAATCGAAACTGCGCGGGCGGTCCAGCGGATGTTGCGCGAACTCGAGCGCCGCACGTGAGCTCGCGCGACGGAGCACGGCACATCGGATAGAGCGCCGGCTGGTTTGGCCAGGCGTCACTTTTCATTGATCGACCGGTCTGAGCAGCCAAGGCTGCGGCCGTTAAGGCGCTCCGCAAGCGCTCGGCCACCGCACTCTCGCAACAGAACGCGCAAGCGCCCCGCAGCACACCACCGCAACACGAAAAACACCGCATGACTGACACGCCATGATGACAGCCAGCGTGCCCATGCCGGTCGGATTTTGCTGGGTCGGGCCCTTGCTTTACGGTATAATCCGTTTTTCCCGCGAGCATCCAGCGATGACCAAATATGTTTTCGTCACCGGCGGCGTAGTATCTTCCCTCGGCAAGGGTATTGCCGCCGCTTCCCTCGCCGCGATCCTCGAGTCGCGCGGTCTCAAAGTCACCCTCCTCAAGCTCGATCCGTACATCAACGTCGACCCCGGCACGATGAGCCCGTTTCAGCACGGCGAAGTGTTCGTGACCGAAGACGGCGCCGAAACCGACCTCGACCTCGGCCACTATGAGCGCTTCATCAGCACGAAGATGCGCAAGGCCAACAACTTCACCACGGGCCAGATTTACGAATCGGTGATCCGCAAGGAACGCCGCGGCGATTATCTCGGCAAGACCGTGCAGGTCATCCCGCACATCACGAACGAAATCCAGGCATTCATCGAGCGCGGCGCAGCTTCTGCGACGTGTGGCGAGCCAGATGTCGCGATCGTCGAAGTAGGCGGCACCGTGGGCGATATCGAATCGTTGCCGTTTCTCGAGGCCGCGCGTCAGATGAGCTTGCGCATGGGCCGCAACAGTGCATGCTTCGTGCACCTCACGCTGGTGCCGTGGGTTGCGACGGCCGGCGAACTCAAGACCAAGCCTACCCAGCACAGCGTGCAGAAGCTGCGCGAAATCGGCATCTCGCCGCACGTGCTGCTGTGCCGCGCCGACCGCCCCATTCCCGACGACGAGCGCGCGAAGATCTCGATGTTCTCGAACGTGCCGGAAGACGCGGTGATTTCCGTGTGGGATGCGGACAGCATCTACAAGATTCCGCAGATGCTGCACGACCAGGGTCTGGACGCGATCATCTGTGAAGAACTGAAGCTCGCGCCCAGGGCGGCCGACCTGTCGATGTGGTCGGACCTCGTCGAGAAGCTCGAACATCCAAACCATGAAGTGACGATCGGCATGGTCGGCAAATACGTCGACCTCACCGAGTCGTACAAGTCGCTGATCGAAGCGCTGCGCCATGCGTCGATGCATACATCGACCAAGGTCAACATTGAATACATCGACTCCGAAGAAGTCGAAACGCAAGGCGTCGGCAGCCTCAAGCATCTCGACGCGGTGCTCGTTCCGGGCGGCTTTGGCCGTCGCGGCACTGAAGGCAAGATCGCGGCCATCCGCTATGCGCGTGAAGCGAAGGTGCCGTATCTCGGCATCTGCCTCGGCATGCAACTGGCAGTGATCGAATTCGCCCGCGACGTGGTGGGCCTGAAGGACGCGAACAGCACCGAATTCGATCAGGACACCGAAAACCGCGTGGTCGCGCTGATCACCGAGTGGTACGACCGCGAAGGCCGTGTCGAGAAGCGCACGGAAGAATCCGATCTGGGCGGCACGATGCGCCTCGGTTCGCAGCGTTGCCCGATCAAGCCCGGCACGATGGCCGAAGAGATCTACGGCCGCGACGTGAACGAGCGCCATCGCCACCGTTATGAAGTGAATAACCGCTTCGTGCCCCAGCTCGAAGCCGGCGGCCTCATCATCAGCGCACGAACTCCGAGTGAAGATCTGCCGGAAATGATGGAGTTGCCGCGCAGCATGCACCCGTGGTTCGTCGGCGTGCAGTTTCACCCGGAGTTCACGTCCACGCCGCGCGACGGCCATCCGCTGTTCAAGTCGTTCGTCGAAGCGGCAGTGGCGCGCCAGCAATCGCGCGTGGCGAACCAGGTCCGGGAGAAAGCATGAGACTGGGCGATTTCGAAATCGGGCTCGACAAGCCGTTTTTCCTGATCGCGGGCACCTGTGTGGTCGAATCCGAGCAGATGACGATCGACACCGCGGGCCGCCTGAAGGAAATCTGCGCGAAACTGAACATTCCATTCATCTACAAATCGTCGTACGACAAGGCCAATCGCAGTAGCGGCAAGTCGTTCCGCGGTCTGGGCATGGACGAAGGTTTGCGCATTCTTTCGGAAGTCAAGCGTCAGCTCGGTCTGCCGGTGCTCACCGACGTTCACGCCGAGCACGAGATCGAACAGGTCGCCTCCGTCGTCGACGTGCTGCAAACGCCGGCCTTCCTGTGCCGTCAAACCGATTTCATCCACGCTTGCGCACGTTCGGGCAAACCGGTCAACATCAAGAAAGGCCAGTTTCTCGCACCGCACGACATGAAGAACGTGATCGACAAGGCCCGTGACGCGGCGCGCGAAGCGGGTCTGTCGGAAGACCGTTTCATGGCGTGCGAGCGCGGCGTGTCGTTTGGTTATAACAACCTCGTGTCGGACATGCGTTCGCTTGCGATCATGCGCGAAACCAACGCGCCGGTCGTGTTCGACGCCACGCACTCGGTGCAGTTGCCGGGCGGTCAAGGCACGAGCTCGGGCGGTCAGCGTGAATTCGTGCCGGTGCTCGCGCGCGCCGCGGTCGCGGTCGGCATCGCTGGCCTCTTCATGGAAACGCATCCGAATCCGGCGCAGGCCAAATCGGACGGCCCTAACGCGGTGCCGCTGAACCGCATGGCCGATCTGCTGGAGACGCTGTTGACGCTCGACGAGGCCGTCAAGCGCGCGCCGTTCCTCGAGCGCGATTTCAACTGATTCAGGCGTTCGCCGCGTGTCGCGATCGGCTTGGCATCGGGGGAAGATCAGCGGCGTGCGGCGGATGTACGCAAGGGTCGTCGAACGTATCGGCGCACGAGTTGTCTGTCGGAGATCCAAAGCGCTAACCCGGATCGCCGTGCCAGGTACAGTTTCACGGTAAAGAATTCAACGTCATTTCTTGAGGAAACCATGAGTGCTATCGTAGATATCATCGGTCGCGAGATTCTCGATTCGCGAGGCAACCCCACCGTCGAATGCGACGTGCTGCTCGAGTCGGGCACGATGGGCCGCGCCGCGGTGCCGTCGGGTGCGTCCACGGGCTCGCGTGAAGCCATCGAACTGCGTGACGGCGAAGCAGGCCGTTACGGCGGCAAGGGCGTGCTGAAGGCGGTCGAGCACATCAACACCGAAATCTCCGAAGCTATCATGGGCCTCGACGCTTCCGAGCAGGCCTTCCTCGACAAGACCCTGCTCGAACTCGACGGCACCGACAACAAGTCGCGCCTCGGCGCGAACGCGATGCTGGCCGTGTCGATGGCCGTCGCGAAGGCCGCCGCTGAAGAAGCCGGCCTGCCGCTGTACCGCTATTTCGGCGGCTCGGGCGCGATGCAACTGCCGGTGCCGATGATGAACATCGTCAACGGCGGCGCGCACGCGAACAACAGCCTGGACATCCAGGAATTCATGATCGTCCCGGTCAGCCAGCCGACCTTTCGCGAAGCACTGCGCTGCGGCGCAGAAGTGTTCCACGCGCTCAAGAAGATCCTGTCGGATCGTGGCATGAGCACCGCAGTCGGTGACGAGGGCGGCTTCGCGCCGAACTTCGGCAGCAACGACGAATGTCTGTCCACCATCCTGCAAGCGATCGAAAAAGCAGGCTATCGCGCGGGCGAAGACGTGCTGCTCGCGCTCGACTGCGCGGCAAGCGAGTTCTACCACGACGGCAAGTACCAGCTGGCGGGCGAAGGCCTGCAACTGTCGTCGACGGAATTCGCGGACTATCTTGCGAATCTGGCCGACAAGTTCCCCATCGTGTCGATCGAAGACGGCATGCACGAAAGCGACTGGGCAGGCTGGAAGACGTTGACCGAGAAGCTCGGCAAGAAGGTCCAGCTGGTCGGCGACGACCTGTTCGTCACCAACACGCGCATCCTGAAGGAAGGCATCGAGAAGGGCATCGCCAACTCGATCCTGATCAAGATCAACCAGATCGGTACGTTGACGGAAACCTTCGCCGCGATCGAAATGGCCAAGCGCGCAGGCTACACGGCCGTGATCTCCCATCGTTCCGGTGAAACCGAAGATTCGACCATCGCCGATATCGCCGTCGGCCTGAATGCCGGTCAGATCAAGACGGGTTCGCTGTCGCGCTCTGACCGCATCTCCAAGTACAACCAGCTGCTGCGCATCGAAGAAGACCTTGGTGATATCGCCAGCTACCCGGGCAAGTCGGCGTTCTACAATCTGCGCTAAGTCTGTTAGTGGCCACCTTGTCAACGGGCACCGATGAGCCGGTTATCTTTCGTTTCTGATTGACCTCGCCGCCCTGCGTATAGCGCAGGGCGGCGCGTATTTATTGTGCTTACTTCATGCGGCTTGTCACTGCTGTCCTGATCGTTCTGCTGGCGCTGATCCAGTACCCGCTCTGGTGGGGCCACGGTGGCTGGTTGCGCGTGCACGAGTTGCAGCAGCAACTGGCGCAACAACTGCAGAAGAACGCAGATTCGAAACTGCGCAACGAGCGTATCCAGGGCGAAGTGCAGGACTTGCAGAACGGCACCGCCGCGGTGGAAGAACGCGCGCGCTATGAGATGGGCATGGTGAAGGACGGCGAAGTGTTCGTGCAGTTCGTCTCACCCAATGCGCCGCTTTCCGGCGCGAACGCGCCTTCGGTGACGACTTCCACGCGCGGCGAAGTATCGGCTGCGCCTTTGCACGTAGTGCCGAATCCGGAGTCGCGCGCGAAGCCGGATCGCAAGCGTGGCGGGAAAGCGGCGGCCAAGGAGAAGAAGGCCGCGCATTGAGGTTGGCCGGCCAGCGTTGGATTCGGTGCGAACGATGGAAGAAGGCGCTGTGTTCAGAAATGAACCGCGCCTTTTTTGCTGGTGCTCGCGCTGCGGCGTCGTTGCGCGAGCGTCCGCGCTCGCATGCAAAAGCGGTTTAATGCGGCTTCAATGCCGCTGCTTGGGAGCCGGCGTCACGCCTTCCGACAGCGCATTGGCGACGAAAAGTTGCGCCACGTCGACCGGATCGAATTCATACCGCTGATTGCAGAACTCGCAATGGATCTCGACGTGGCCGCGCTCTTCGATCACGCCGTCCACTTCTTCGCGGCCGAGCATCTTCAGCATTCCGCCGACTTTTTCACGCGAGCACGAGCACTCGAAACGCGCGGTGGCCGGCTCGAAATGCTGCACGTTCTCCTGCCAGAACAGACGGCGGAACACCGTTTCCGGTTCTTCCTTCAACAACTCCTCCTGCGACAGGGTGCCCCCGAGCGTGCACACGCGCTCCCACGTATCCGCGTCGAGCTCGCCCGGATGCGGAACGATCCCGCCGTCGCCGGGCAGCTTTTGCAACAGCATGCCGACTGCGCGCTCGGTGTTCGCCGCGAGCCACAGGCGCGTGTCGAGCTGCTCGGAGTGATGCATGTAGTGTTCGAGTACTTCGGCCATCGACTTGAGCGGGCCATCCACGCCGGACAGCGGCACGATACTTTGATACGGCTGCTGGCCCGGCTGCTTGTCGGCTGGGTCGAGCGTGATCACGCAGCGGCCGTGACCGCTCGCGTTCAACAATTCGATCATCGAGGTCGTGTCGTCGATCGTGTTGCCCGCGTCGCTGGATAGCTTCGCGGTGGCGCGCATCGACAGATCGGAGCCGCACTGGACCACCAGCATCCTGATCGGGCCGTCGCCGAAAATCTGCATGACGAGCGTGCCGTCGAACTTGAGGTTCGCCGACAGCAGCGCGCACGCGGCCATCATTTCGCCCAGGATCGTCCGCACGGGCGCGGGATAGTCACGGCGCGTCAGCACTTCCTGCCATGTGTTGCGCAGCGAAACGATCTCGCCGCGCACCGGCGCCGCGTTGAACAAGAATTTTTGCAACTGGTCGCTCACAGATTTTCCTTGGTGGAATGGCGCAGCGTCATGCCGCACCGTGCGCGCCGCGCGCCGACTGCTAGCCGATGCGTACGAGCTGCGCCTTGAAATAGTCGCGGCGCTCGGCATAACTTGCCGCGCCGCGCTGCATATTGGCGATATCCGTCTCGGTGAGTTCGCGCACCACCTTGGCGGGCGCGCCGAGAATCAGCGAATTGTCGGGAAACACCTTGCCTTCGGTGACGATGGCGCCCGCTCCGACCAGACAGTTGCGGCCGATTACCGCGCCATTCAAGACCACGGCCTGAATTCCGATCAGCGAGCCTTCCTTGATCGTGCAGCCATGCAGCATGACCTGGTGGCCGACCGTCACGTTGCGCTCGATCGTCAGCGGGAAGCCGGGGTCGGTGTGCAGCACCGCGTTTTCCTGCACGTTGCTGCCGGCGCCGATCGTGATCGGCTCGTTGTCGCCGCGGATCGTGGCGCCGAACCAGACGCTCGCGTTTTCCTCTACGGTCACGTGGCCGATGATGTTCGCAGAATCGGCGATGAACACGCTTTCATGGATGGTCGGGGCGGCTTCGCCAAGCTTGTAAATCGTCACAGTGTCTCCTCTTGATCCGCTCGATCGGTTAGGGCGCACGCGCGTTGGAACGGGACGGCGTCCAGCGCATGCTGCCTGACCATGCGTGCCCCGTTACCGGCGCGAAGGGTGGTCGAATCGAGTATTGTAAACGCTGGCGTGCTGGGGGCCATGCTGGCGTGCTGGGGGCCATGTCGCCGGGCTGCGGGAAAGTTCGCCGGCCTGCAGTACGGGCTGGCGGGCGGGTCGCCGCGCCAGCCGTCGCGCTTCGCGATCCTCCTTTTGCCGCGTATGCTATCGCGTCCTTCGCCGCCATCGTGCCTCCACGTTCCACTACGTCCCTCTACGTTCCGTTCCCGTCGCCGATCCGCCTGCCACGATGTCCGCCGCTCCGTTCGCCTCGCCAGAGTCAACCGCCTCGCACGCCTCGACGGCTGCCACCGCTCGATCCGTCCCGAACCCGCCCGGGCAGCCGGCTTGCGCGCGAACCGCCGCGCTGGCCACATTGCGCGAAAGCGACCCCGCCGCCAAGGCAGTCGCAGCCCGCGCGCTATACGCTGCCGTGCTCGACGGCCGCGCGACCTGTGCAGCCAGCCTGGAACTCGATGAGCCGCCCGGCCTGCCAGGCCGTCCTGCGCGGCCCGAACTGGTCGAGCCGCGCAAGCTCGGTCGACGCAGCATGCAATCGCCGCAAGGCCGCGCGGTGTTGCTGCACGCGCTCGCGCACATCGAATTCAACGCGATCAATCTTGCGCTCGACGCCGTGTGGCGCTTCGCCGCCATGCCCGCCGCGTTCTACGTCGACTGGCTCAAAGTGGCCGCCGAAGAGGCCTATCACTTTTCGCTGCTGACCGCGCGCCTCGCGGACTACGGCCACGCCTACGGCGATTTTGCCGCGCACGACGGCCTATGGGATATGTGCGAGCGCACACGCGGCGACGTGCTGGCGCGTATGGCGCTGGTGCCGCGCACGCTCGAGGCACGCGGCCTCGACGCGTCGCCGCCCCTCCGCGCGCGCCTGCAGCAGGCGGGCGACCACGCCTCCGCGGCCATCCTCGATGTGATCCTGCGCGATGAAATCGGTCATGTGCTGATCGGCAACCGCTGGTTCCGGCATCTGTGCGACGCAAGCGGGCTCGATCCGCATCGCACGTACACGCGCCTCGCCGATCAGTATCACGCACCGAAATTGCGTGGTCCGTTCAACTTCGAGGCGCGCCGTGACGCCGGGTTCGACGAAGCAGAACTCGCCGCGCTCGCGGGTCTGGACGCGCGAGAGCCGGCCCCATCGGCCCCATCGGCCGCGCTCGACTGAGTGCCTGACGATCATCGATCCGCAAGCGTCGCCGGCTGCCTCTATAATCGAACGATCATTCTTTTCTGGGCCTGCCGTTCATGAATCCTTCCCGATCCGAGTTTGTCGCAGGTCGCGGCGTCCGTCTGCACGTGCGGCGCTGGGGCAATCCCGACGCGCCCATGCTTTTCATGCTGCATGGCTGGATGGACGTGGCGGCCTCGTTCCAGTTCGTCGTCGATGCGCTGGGCGGCGCCTGGCAGGTGATCGCGCCGGACCTGCGCGGCTTCGGCTTGTCGGACTGGCCGGTGGCCGAGCACGGTGGCGGCAACTACTGGTTCCCGGACTATCTTGCGGATCTGGACGCACTGCTGGACCACTACGCGCCGGCCGGCGAAGTAAACCTGGTCGGCCACAGCCTGGGCGCGAACATCGTCTGCCTGTATGCGGGGGTACGGCCGGAGCGCGTGCGGCGCGTGGTCGACCTGGAGGGATTCGGGCTCGCGCCGTCGCACTCGGCGCAGGCGCCCAAACGCCTGCGCAACTGGCTCGACGAACTGCGCGACCCGCCTCAACTGAAGCGCTACGCGTCGCTCGCCGACGTCGCCGCCCGGCTGACCAAAACCAATCCGCGGCTCGACCCTGCGCGCGCGACGTTTCTCGCGCAGCACTGGTCGAAGCCGGACGGCGAAGGGCGCTTCATGCTGCTCGCCGATCCGGTGCACAAGCTGCGCGGGCCGACGCTGTATCGACTCGACGAGGTGATGGCGGTATGGCGCAAGGTGAGCGCCCCAGTGCTGCACGTCGAGGCGGCCAACTCGCCGACGCTCGCGCAGCTCGCCGGAGAGATTCCGCTCGAGGAGTTCAAGGCGCGCTTCCAGGCGTTTGCCGACTGGCGCGAGGCGATCATCGACGAAGCGGGGCACATGGTGCACCACGACCAGCCCGAGCAGGTGGCCGCGCTGATCGACGGCTTTTGTGCCTGAGCGCGGCGCATAGCGCTGCAAACATCGGCCGCCATCGGCGTGCCGGCGAGATAGCTCTGCGCCCACTTACTGCGTTGCAGTAAAATGGATGCAGAACTTTTCCCGGACCACGATGAACGCCGATCTCCACTGCCACTCCACCGTTTCCGACGGCCAGTTCGCGCCGGCCGAAGTCGCGCGCCGCGCGCATGCGGGCGGCGTGACGCTGTGGGCGTTGACCGACCACGACGAGGTGTCCGGCCAGCAGGAAGCGCGCGCCGCCGCCGAGGCACTCGGCATGCGCTATCTGAGCGGTGTCGAGATTTCCGTGACATGGGCCTCGCGTACGGTGCACGTGGTCGGCTTGGGAATCGATCCGGCGAGTTCGGTTCTGGTCGACGGTCTCGCACGTACCCGCGACGGCCGGGCGGCGCGCGCCGAAGCGATGGGCGAGCGGCTCGCCGCGCTTGGCATTCCCGGCGCGTACCTCGGCGCGCTCAAATACGTGTCTAACCCGGACATGATCTCGCGCACGCATTTCGCCCGTTTCATGGTCGAGAGGGGTTACGCCAGCTCCACGCAAGAGGTGTTCAACCGCTATCTCGGCGACGGCAAGCCCGGTTACGTCGCGCATCGCTGGGCCAAACTGGCCGACGCGGTCAACTGGATCCGGGCCGCCGGCGGCGAGGCGATCATCGCGCATCCGGGTCGTTACGCGTACACGGCGGTCGAATTCGACGCGTTGTTTGCCGAGTTCATCGATCTGGGCGGCAAGGCGATCGAAGTGGTGACCGGCAGCCACACGCCCGATCAATATCGCGAATACGCGGACGTCGCCCGCCGGTTCGGCTTCGAGGCGTCGCGCGGTTCCGATTTCCACGCGCCTGGCGAAGGCCGCATCGAACTGGGCGCGCTGCCGCCATTGCCTGCCGATCTCAAGCCCGTGTGGGAACGCTGGCTGTGATCGTGCGCTGTGCCATGCGGCACGTCGCGCGCGAACACAACGGGAGCCGACCGCGCGCCGCGCACGCCTGCGTCCGGCCGCCCGGCTGCCGCTCATCGACAATCCAGCTGCAACCCAGTCGTCGTCATCAGCCGCTGTTCACCGGTCGCCATCCTTAGTCGCCATGTCCCAATACTTTCGGCTTCACCCTGATAACCCGCAGCCGCGCCTCGTCAAACAGGCCGCGCAGATCATCAAGGACGGCGGCGTGGTTGCATTGCCGACGGACTCGAGCTACGCGCTTGCCTGCCAGCTCGACGACAAGGACGCGGTCGAGCGTCTGCGGCGGATTCGCGGGATCGGCGAAAAGCAGTTACTGTCCTTGCTGGTGCGCGATCTGTCGGAACTGTCGAACTTCGCGATGGTGGACAACCGGCAGTACCGGTTGATCAAATCGGTGACGCCGGGTCCGTACGTCTTCGTGCTGCAGGCCACCAAGGAAGTGCCGCGACGCCTGTCGCACCCGTCGCGCAAGACCATCGGACTGCGCGTGCCGGATCACGCGATTACCCTGGCGATTCTCGAGGAACTCGGCGAGCCGCTGCTCGGCTCGACGCTGATCATGCCGGGCGAAACCGAGCCGCTGAACGACCCCGAAGAAATCCGCTCGCGTCTGGAAAAGCAACTCGATCTGGTGATCGACGGCGGCGCCTGCGTGTGCGAGCCCTCGACCGTGGTCGACCTGACGGGCGCAGAGCCGGTGCTGGTGCGCGCGGGGCGCGGCTCGCTCGCGCCGTTCGGCCTCGAAGAGACGGCATGAGTGAAAGCGGACAGACGCACGCAATCGCGTTGTTACAATAGCGAGCTATGGATTCTTCCCTGATACAGACCATTGCGGTATACGCGTTGCCGGTCGTTTTCGCGATAACGCTGCACGAAGCCGCTCACGGCTACGTCGCGCGCTGGCTCGGCGACAACACGGCTTACGTGCTCGGGCGCGTGTCGATCAATCCGATGCGGCACATCGATCCGCTCGGCACCATCGCGATTCCCTTGCTGCTGTACTTCGCGACGAGCGGCGCGTTCATGTTCGGATATGCGAAGCCCGTGCCGGTCGCTTTCGGCAACCTGCGCAATCCGCGCTGGGGCAGCCTGTGGGTCGCGGCGGCGGGCCCCGCGTGCAATTTCGTGCAGGCGCTGATCTGGGGCCTCGTCGGCGTCGGGTTGGCGGTGATGAACGTCGACGAACCGTTTTTCACGCGCATGGCGGGCGCGGGCGTCGGCGTGAATCTCGTGCTCGGCGTGCTGAACCTGTTTCCGTTGCCGCCGCTGGACGGCGGCCGCGTGTTGATGGCGCTGTTGCCGCCGCGCCAGTCGATCGGGCTGGCGCGCCTCGAACCGTACGGTTTTTTCATCGTCATGGCACTGGTCATGACTGGCACGCTGACGCGCTACTGGCTCAATCCGCTCGTCACGCTCGGCTACAGTGCGATTACCGCGGTTCTGACTCCACTTGTTTCGCTTCTCTAAATAACCATGTTCCCAGACCGTATCTTCTCCGGCATGCGGCCCACCGGGTCGCTGCACCTCGGCCACTATCACGGCGTGCTGAAAAACTGGGTGCGGCTGCAGTCCGAATACCCGTGCTTCTTCTGCGTGGTCGACTGGCATGCGCTGACGACGCACTACGAAACGCCCGAAGTGATCGAAAAGAACGTCTGGGACGTGCTGACCGACTGGCTCGCCGCCGGCATCGACCCGTCGCAGGCTACGCTGTTCATTCAGAGCAAGGTGCCCGAGCATGCGGAGATGGCGCTGCTGCTCGGTATGAGCACGCCGCTCGGCTGGCTCGAACGCGTGCCGACCTACAAGGAGCAACAGGAAAAGCTCAAGGACAAGGACCTGTCCACGTACGGCTTCCTCGGCTATCCGGTGCTGATGGCGGCCGACATTCTGCTGTATCGCGGCTCGCTGGTGCCGGTCGGTGAGGACCAGGTGCCGCACGTCGAAATGACGCGTGAAATCGCGCGCCGGTTCAACTACCTGTACGGCCGTGAGCCGGGCTTCGAACAGAAGGCCAACGAAGCCGCGCGGAAACTCGGCGGCAAGCGTTCCAAGCTTTATCACGAGCTGCGCAACGCGTATCAGCAGGACGGCGACGACGAAGCGCTGGAGCAGGCGCGCGCGATGTTGCAGGAGTCGCAGAGCCTGTCGATGAGCGATCGCGAGCGCCTGTTCGGCTACCTCGAAGGCTCCCGCAAGATCATTCTCGTCGAGCCGCAGGCCATGCTGACCGAAGCATCGCGGATGCCGGGCCTGGATGGCCAGAAGATGTCGAAGTCGTACGGCAACACGATCGGCCTGCGTGAAGACGCGCAAACCATCACGAAGAAAGTGCGCACCATGCCGACCGATCCGGCCCGCGTGCGCCGCACCGATCCGGGCGATCCGGACAAGTGCCCGGTCTGGCAACTGCACCAGGTCTATACGGATGAAGCGACGCACGATTGGGTGCAAAAGGGCTGCCGCAGCGCGGGCATTGGCTGCCTCGACTGCAAGCAGCCGGTGATCGAAGGCATTTTGCGCGAGCAGCAACCGATGCTCGAGCGCGCGCAGAAGTACATGGACGATCCGTCTCTGCTGCGTGCAATCGTCGCGGACGGCTGCGACAAGGCCCGCAGGTTCGCCACGGAAACCATGCGCGACGTCCGCGAGGCCATGGGCCTGTCGTACAACTGAGCCGCGGTCACTAGCAATGAACACGTCCGCGGCCGTCCATGGATCGGGTGAGCCGTCGCCCTGGGTGCGCGATTGGGCGCATCTGGTCGCCGCGGGTGGCGCCGTGCTCGACGTCGCGTCGGGAGCCGGGCGGCATGCGCGGTTCTTCGCGGCGCGGGGGCACCCGGTGACCGCCATCGACCGCGATGCGGCCGCACTCGGCATGCTGCGCGACGAGCCGCTCGTCACCCGGCTAGCGGCCGACCTGGAAACCGCCTCGTGGCCGCTGCCCGCCGATGCCAGATTCGCCGCCGTGATCGTGACGAACTATTTGCACCGGCCGCTCTTCGCGAATCTCTTGCACGCGCTCGCACCCGGCGGCGTACTGGTTTACGAGACCTTCGCGCAAGGAAACGAAAGCGTCGGCAAACCCTCCAATCCGGCGTTTCTACTCGCGCCCGGCGAGCTTCTCGACAGGGTGCGCGGCCAGCTCCGGGTGGTCGCGTTTCAGGACGGTTTTCTCGCGCGGCCGCGCCCGGCCTACGTCCAGCGCATCTGCGCAATTCGCGAGGCAAAGCGCCCAGACGACCCGACGCAGGCGGCACCCCCGCCGTGTTACGAGTTGGCTGGCTAATCCGCTACAATCGCGGTTTACCTGATCAATTCATGGCGTTTCATGACTAACGGCAAGCAGAGCGGCAACCCCAGCGGCAACCCCAGCACCGGCGGCGTTCAGATCCGCGGCAGCATTCCTGCCATCATCACCCCGATGCTGGAAGACGGCAGCCTCGATCTGCCGGCGTTTCGCAAACTGATCGACTGGCACATCGCGGAAGGCACGAATGGCCTGGTCGTGGTCGGCACGAGCGGCGAGTCGGCCACGCTATCGGTCGAAGAGCACGTGCTGATGGTCAAGACCGCGGTCGAGCACACAGCGGGCCGGATTCCGGTGATCGCGGGCTCGGGCGGCAACTCCACCACAGAGGCGATCGAACTCACGCAACGGGCGAAAGACGTCGGCGCGGACGCAACGCTGCAGGTCGTGCCGTACTACAACAAGCCGACTCAGGAAGGCATCTACCGCCACTTCGCGAAGATCGCCGAAACCGTCGATCTGCCCGTGATCCTGTACAACGTGCCGGGCCGCACCGTCGCGGACATGAGCAACGAGACCATCCTGCGCTGCGCGCAGGTTCCGGGCATCGTCGGTGTGAAGGAGGCGACCGGCAACATCGACCGCGCCGCGCACCTGATCAAGTCCGCGCCCGCGCACTTCGGCATTTACAGCGGCGACGATCCGACCGCCATCGCGCTGATGCTGCTGGGCGGCCACGGCAATATCTCGGTCACGGCCAACGTCGCACCGCGCGCAATGAGCGAGCTGTGCCGGGCCGCGCTTGCGGCCGACGCGAAGAGCGCGCGTGAAATCCATCTGAAACTCCTGTCGCTGCATAAGAACCTGTTCATCGAATCGAATCCGATTCCGGCCAAATGGGCGTTGCAGCAGCTGGGTCGTGTGCAGGGCGGAATTCGCCTGCCGCTCACGCCGCTCGACCCGCAGTACCACGAAGCGGTGCGCGGCGCGCTGCGCGAAGCGGGCCTGCTGGGCTAAGCGGGTCGACCGCGGCTCGCGCAGCCCAACGAAAGACTGCCACCGGCATTCCCTTAACCGACGTCGATCCAGCCCACGTTCCCGGCACACAGAACCAGGCACCGCGTTCCAGCATCACGAAGGACCTCATGAAACGTTCCGCACTTTCCCTCCACGCAACCCGCATGGCGGCGCTGGCGCTTGCCCTGACGACGCTCGCCGGCTGTGACACGCTGAACGACTGGTTCGCTTCCGACCGCGTCAACTACAAGGGCGCGGCAACCGCGCCGCCGCTGGCCGTTCCGAACGACCTGAGCGCAACGCCGACCGACCAGCGCTACGTCGCACCGCCCGCGAATCTGGCTCTGGGCGGCGCACCCACGCGCGCCGTCACGGCTGCCGGCAATGCGACAGAAGGCCAGCCGACTGCGCAAGACCCGCTTGGCATGCATATCGAGCGTGACGGCGACCGTCGCTGGCTGGTGGTCGACGGACGTTCGCCCGAGCAACTGTGGCCGCAACTGCAGGAGTTCTGGCAGGAAAACGGTTTCGTGCTGAAAACGGACGCGCCGGCTACCGGCATCATGACGACCGACTGGGCTGAAAACCGCGCAAACATTCCGGACGACTGGTTCCGCCGCACGGTCGGCAAGGTAATCGACTTCGCTTACTCGTCCGGTACGCGCGACAGCTTCCGCACTCTGGTGTCACGTGGAGCCTCCGACACCACCGACATTTCGATCACGCACAGCGCGATGGAAGAAATGATGACGGGCCAGGACAAGACGTCGTCGCGCTGGGAAGAGCGTCCGCGCGATCCCGCGCTCGAAGCGCTGTTCCTGAGCAAGCTGATGGAGAAGTTCGGCCTGACCGAAGCGCAATCGAAGCAACTGCTGACCGACGCGCGCCCGACCACCGCGCCGGCCACGATCGCCCTGAACGAAGGCGCGTCCACGCTGGATCTGCAGGAATCGTTCGACCGCGCGTGGCTGCGCGTGGGCCTCGCGCTCGACCGCACCAACTTCACGGTCGACAACCGCGATCGTGCGAAGGGCATCTACTACGTGCGTTACGCGGACTCGATGCAGGAACTCAAGCGCGAAGGCCTGTTCGGCAAGCTGTTCTACAGCGGCAATTCGCCGAAGAAGCCGGGTCAGGAATTTCTGGTCAACGTGCGCTCGAAGGGCGACACGGTGACGCAGGTGGCGGTGCTCGACGCGAACGGACAGATCGACACGTCGACTGACGCACAGCGCATCGTGAAGCTGCTGCATGCGCAACTGAACTAGACGGGCCGTGCGATTCGCGAGTCTTGGCAGCGGTAGTGAAGGCAATGCGCTGCTGGTGGAAGCGCACAGCGGCGCGACCACCACGCGCGTGCTGCTCGACTGCGGCTTTTCGGCGCGGGAAGTCGAGCGGCGTTTGACGCGCATCGGTGCGAGCGTCGAAGCTCTCGACGCGATTCTGATCACCCATGAGCATAGCGATCACATAGGCAGCGCGCTGACGCTAGCGCGCAAGTGGTCGATTCCGCTGTACATGAGTTGGGGCACCGCTCAAGCGGTGGGTGCCGACGAAGCCGATGTCGACCTGCAGGTGCTGTGGGGCGACGAAGCCGTGACGATCGGCGACCTCAGCGTCCTTCCATATACGGTGCCTCACGACGCGCGCGAGCCGCTTCAATACGTGTTCTCGAATGGCGCGAGCCGGCTCGGCGTACTGACCGATGTCGGCACCTTCACTCCGCATATCAGTGCGGTGTTGAGCGGCTGCGACGCGCTGGTGCTCGAATGTAATCACGATCTGCGGATGCTCGCGGGCAGCCGTTACCCACAGTCCCTGAAGGCGCGGATCGGCGGCGATCATGGGCACTTGAACAACGACGCGGCGGCGCAGATCCTTGCATCGCTCGACCGCTCGCGGCTGCGTCATCTGATTGCTGCGCATTTGAGTCAGCAGAACAATCTGCCCGAGCTGGCGCAGGCAGCAATGGCCGGTGTGCTGGGCGCAGCGCCGACTGAAGTCGTGGTCGCTTCGCAGGATGACGGGTTCGCGTGGCTGAGCATGTGAGGCTTGTCTGAGCGCAAATGCGCTAGCTGGCGCTAGCCGCCCCGGGACACCCATGAGAAAAGCCCATAACGATTGCTCGTTATGGGCTTTCTTTTTGGTGGCCGCGCGTTCGTTCGGGAACGCGCGCGCCGAGTCAGGCTTAGTTGCGATTGCCGCCGAAGATGCCAAGCAACGCCAGCAGGTTGACGAACACGTTATACAGATCCAGGTAGATCGCGAGCGTGGCCGTAATGTAGTTCGTCTCGCCACCGTTCACCACGCGCTGCACGTCGAACAGCATGTAGGCCGAAAAAATCACGATGGCCATTACCGAGACCGTCAGCATCAGCGCCGACAGTTGCAGGAACACGTTCGCGACCGAAGCCAGCAGCAGCACGATCACGCCCATGAACAGCCACTTGCCGAGACCGGAGAAGTCGCGCTTGCTGACCGTGGCGATGGTCGCCATTGCCGTGAAGATCACACCGGTGCCACCGAAGGCCAGCATGATGAGCGACGGCCCGTTCGAAAAACCCAGCACGAAGCCGAGGATGCGCGACAGCATCAGGCCCATGAAGAACGTGAAGCCCAGCAGCACGAACACGCCGACCGAGCTGTCTTTGGTTTTCTGGATCGCGAACATGAAACCGAAGGCGATCGCGAGGAACGCCAGCATGCTCATCGCCGGGCTGGTGGCGGCGAACAGCGAGAAGCCGGTGGCGAGACCCACCCACGCGCCGAGCACGGTCGGAATCATGGACAGCGCCAGCAGCCAGTAGGTGTTCCGTAGCACGCGGTTGCGCGTTTCGGCGGTGCTGACAGCGCCGTTGCGGCCAAAGCTATACGGATGTTCGTTCATGGTCTCTCCTTACCTCGGAAGCGTGTTTCGTGATGGTGGTACCGCGGGTCGTGCAGCGCCTGCCGCAGGGATTGTAGCCGGGCGCAAAGCGTTCATCCCTAAGATTAGCGCGGAAGCCCAGAGTTTCAATAGCTCGAAAACATCCACACGGCCTACGCTACCAGTATTTCGCCGCTCTTGCCGGAATGCTTTCAGCGTTGTAAGGGTTCCATCGCAATCATACACGGGAACATGCTACAATAGCGGATTCATTTGAATCTGTAACCTCTTAATTTTTTGGAGTTTTTATGGCGATCGAACGCACCCTGTCCATTATCAAGCCGGACGCAGTGGCCAAGAACGTGATCGGTCAGATCTATACCCGTTTCGAAAACGCTGGCTTGAAGATCGTGGCATCGCGCATGGTTCAGCTCTCGCGCGCCGATGCGGAGAAGTTCTACGCCGTGCACGCAGCACGTCCGTTCTTCAAGGACCTGGTCGACTTCATGATCTCCGGTCCGGTGGTCGTGCAGGCGCTCGAAGGCGAAAACGCCATTTTGAAGCACCGCGACCTGATGGGCGCCACCGATCCGAAGAAAGCGGAAAAAGGCACGATCCGCGCCGACTTCGCCGACAGCATCGACGCCAACGCAGTGCACGGTTCGGATGCCGCGGAAACGGCAGCGGTCGAGATCGCGTTTTTCTTCCCGCAAGTGAACGTCTATTCGCGCTAATCGCCTCGGGCGCGTTTTTGCCGCGCGCGGTTCGAGCCGCCAGTCTATTTGTCGCACGAATCGCCCGGCAAAGTAGTAAGGTAAAAGCAGCAGGAATAGGCGCGAACGGCATGGGGTTCATGCAGGTTGCTGCAGAACCTGGTCTCGCACTGAAATGGCAGGATTCGATATGACGAGCAATTCCACCGTCAACCTTCTCGACCTCGACGCCCAAGGGCTCGTCGCCTACTGCGACAGCCTGGGCGAGAAGCCGTTTCGCGCCAGGCAACTGCAGCGTTGGATTCACCAATACAACGCTGCCGACTTCGATGGCATGACCGATCTGGCGAAGTCCTTGCGCGAAAAGCTCAAGGGCCGCGCCGCGATCACCATGCCCGGCATCGTCAGCGACCACATTTCGACCGACGGCACACGCAAGTGGCTGATCGACGTCGGCAACGGCAACGCGGTCGAAACCGTGTACATCCCTGAAGAAACGCGCGGCACGCTGTGCGTATCGTCGCAGGCGGGGTGTGCGGTCAACTGCCGTTTCTGTTCCACCGGCAAACAGGGTTTTTCCCGCAATCTGACTACCGGCGAGATCATCGGGCAGTTGCGCATGGCCGAGTTCGCGCTGCGCGCGTCGCGCGGAGTTGCCGGCGGCCGTGCGAATGGCGGCGACGGCAAGGGCGCGCGGGTGGTCACGAACGTCGTGATGATGGGTATGGGCGAGCCGCTGCTCAATTACGACGCGGTGGTCCCGGCCATGCGCCTGATGCTCGACGACAACGCGTACGGCTTGTCGCGCCGGCGCGTCACACTGTCCACCTCGGGTGTCGTGCCGATGATGGACCGGCTCGGCGCGGATCTGCCCGTAGCGCTCGCGGTTTCCTTGCATGCGCCCACCGATCCCTTGCGCGACATGCTGGTGCCGCTGAACAAGAAGTATCCGTTGCGCGAACTGATGGCGGCCTGTCAGCGTTATCTGAAGGTCGCTCCGCGCGATTTCATTACGTTCGAATATTGCATGCTCGACGGCGTGAACGACAGCGAAGCGCAAGCGCGCGAGCTGCTCGCGCTCACACGCGACGTGCCATGCAAATTCAATCTGATTCCATTCAATCCGTTCCCTGAATCGGGCCTCGTGCGCTCGAAGCCGGAACAGATCAAGCGGTTTGCACAAGTGTTGATGGACGCAAGCGTCGTCACCACGGTGCGCAAAACACGCGGCGATGACATCGACGCTGCCTGCGGTCAGCTGGCCGGTGCGGTGCAGGACCGCACGCGCCTCGCGGAGCGCACCGGGAAGGCGGCCAGGGTTATCGAAGTTCGCGCCGTGTAGTCGAGCGGCTTAGCAGGCGTCGGCGTTCGCTAAACAGTTCGGCGAGCGCGTCCCGGGGCCTCATGGTGCGGTCGATTGAAAAGAAAGTTTGCAGAAGCGATCGGAAGCGGCACACGAGGCCGCGCATTTTGTTATAAACGGTCTGCGATTCCGGGGCGATGCTTTGGCCCGCCGGGATGCACCAGTGAAAAAGAATCGACGCGAAAGGATTTGGGATGAGTGAGCCGCAGCACCCGCAGCCGCACGAGACAGACAGGAACGAAAGCCATCCGGCGCCGCTCGCTCGGGCGGTAGTGCAGCCTGTCATGCAGCAGGGCCTGGATTCGTTGGCGGCGGTCGGCGCGCGTTTGACCCAATTGCGTGAATCGAAGGGCTGGTCGATCGAAGACGTGTCGGCCCGTCTCAAAGTATCCGTGGTCAAGCTGCGCGCGCTCGAAGCGGGCGACATCAGCCATCTGCCCGACACGACCTTCGCGCTCGGCGTGGTGCGCAGCTACGCGAAGATGCTCGACGCCGATCCGGCGCCATTCACGCAGGCGTTGCGCCGCGAGAAGGGTGTGCCGGCTCCGGACCTGTCGATGCCCGCGTCCTCGGGCAAGGACCTGCCGCGCGGCCGCGTGTCGTTGACACTCGGCGGAAGCGGGCAGAAAAGCCGCTCGTGGCTGTGGGGGATTGCGGCGGTGGTCGTCGCGGTGATCGCGCTTGCCATGTGGCATACGAATGGCGGCGATTCGACTGCGTGGCTGGCGCGTTTGAAGGCGAGCGCGAACGGTGCCGCCGGTGGCGTGAACGGCGCATCGGGCGCGGTCGCGCAGGCAGCATCGGCAGGCGCGACGGCGGAAGACGTCGCGTCGGCGCCGCAAGTGGCGGGCGTCGCAGAAAACGCAGCGTCGGCTACGCCGATGCCCGCGCCGCTCGCGACCGGCACCGCGCCGTCGTCCGCGTCGGGCGTCACGGCGATGGCGGCGGCTCCCAAGGTCGGCTCCCAGGCGCAGGTTGCAGCGCCGGCCGCGAGCTCGCCGGCCGCTGCGGTCGCGGGGTCCTCGGTCACAACGGCTGCGCCCGCCGCGGGTGAGGCGATCGTCGCGCTGCGCGTGACGCAAGACAGCTGGTTCAGCGTGCGCGGCAAAGACGGCAAGGAAGTGTTTTCCGGCCTCGTGCACGCAGGCGACAGCAAGGAGGTTACAGGTGAACCGCCGTTCAGGATTACGGTCGGCAACAAGGCCGGTCTCGAGTCGCTGACGCTCGACGGCCAGCCGGTCGATCCGGCGAAATATTCGGCAGCCAAGGGCAATGTGGCGCGGTTCGCGTTGCCCTGACAGATACGGTATGCGTCGCGGCCAACCGGTCGGCGGCGCTTTTTCAATTCAGGCGCGACATTTCAATGTGGCGCGGGCGACGTAAATGGGTTTTCCGATGCAATCCGAAGCTCAATCCCAATCCAGTAGCAAGATCGTTTCTACCGAGCCGGTGTTCGGCGGCCACGCTGCGCGGCGCCGGTCGCACGCGGTCGATGTCCGTTGGGGGGGGCAGCTCGTCACGATCGGCGGCGATGCGCCGGTGCGCGTGCAGTCGATGACCAACACGGACACGGCGGACGCAATCGGCACCGCGATCCAGATCAAGGAACTGGCGCAAGCCGGCTCGGAACTGGTGCGCATCACGGTCAACACGCCGGAAGCGGCGGCGGCCGTGCCGGCCGTGCGCGAGCAGCTCGACCGAATGGGCGTGTCGGTGCCGCTCGTCGGCGATTTCCACTACAACGGCCACTTGCTGCTGCGCGATTATCCCGCGTGCGCCGAGTCGCTGTCGAAGTACCGGATCAATCCGGGCAACGTCGGTCACGGCGCAAAACGCGACACGCAGTTCGCGCAGATGATCGAAGCGGCCGTGAAGTACGACAAGCCGGTGCGAATCGGCGTCAACTGGGGCAGTCTCGACCAGGACCTGCTCGCGAAGATGATGGATGAAAACGCCGCGCGTGCGACGCCGTGGGAAGCGCAAAGCGTGATGTACGAAGCGCTGATCCAGTCGGCGATCGGTTCCGCGGAACGGGCGGTCGAACTCGGCCTCGCGCGCAACAAGATCATTCTGTCGTGCAAGGTCAGCGGCGTGCAGGATCTGATCGCCGTGTACCGCGAACTCGCGCGCCGTTGTGAATTCGCGCTGCATCTCGGCTTGACCGAGGCGGGCATGGGCTCCAAGGGTATAGTCGCGTCGACCGCGGCGTTGGCGGTGCTGCTGCAGCAGGGCATCGGCGACACGATCCGCATCTCGCTAACCCCGGAGCCGGGCGGCCCGCGCACGGGCGAAGTCATCGTCGGCCAGGAAATCCTGCAGACCATGGGTCTGCGCTCGTTCACGCCGATGGTGATCGCGTGCCCCGGCTGCGGCCGTACCACGAGCACGCTGTTTCAGGAACTGGCATCGCAAATCCAGACCTATCTGCGCACGCAGATGCCGGTGTGGCGCGACCAGTACCCCGGCGTCGAGAAGATGCACGTCGCGGTGATGGGCTGCATCGTCAACGGGCCGGGCGAGTCGAAACAGGCCAATATCGGTATCAGCTTGCCGGGCTCCGGCGAGAACCCGGCCGCGCCGGTCTTTATCGATGGCGAGAAGGTCAGGACGCTGCGCGGCGAGCATATCGCGCAAGAATTCCAGCAAATCGTGAGTGACTACGTCGAGCGCCGCTATGGCGCTGAAGCACTCAATTCAACACCGGCTACCGAAGACAGATGACTGAACAGAAGAAAAAGCTCGAAAAGCTCTCCGGCGTGAAGGGGATGAACGACATCCTCCCGCAGGAAGCCGGGCTCTGGGAATTTTTCGAAACCACCGTCAAGTCGATGCTGCGTTCGTACGGATACCAGAATATCCGTACGCCGATCGTCGAGCATACGCAGCTGTTCAAGCGCGGCATCGGTGAAGTGACCGACATTGTCGAGAAAGAGATGTACAGCTTCACCGACGCGCTGAACGGTGAAAACCTCACCATGCGCCCGGAGAACACGGCGGCGGTCGTGCGTGCGGCGATCGAGCACAACTTGCTGTATGACGGCCCGAAGCGCCTGTGGTATATCGGGCCGATGTTCCGCCACGAGCGTCCGCAGCGCGGCCGTTATCGCCAGTTCCATCAGGTCGGCGTGGAAGCGCTCGGCTTCACGGGCCCGGACGCCGACGCTGAAATCATCATGATGTGCCAGCGCCTGTGGGACGATCTCGGCCTGCTCGGCATCAAGCTCGAGATCAATTCGCTCGGTCTCGCTGAGGAGCGCGCGGCGCATCGCGTCGAACTGATCGCATACCTCGAACAGCACATGGACGTGCTCGACGAAGACGCGAAGCGCCGTCTGTATACGAACCCGCTGCGCGTGCTGGATTCGAAGAATCCAGCACTGCAGGAAGTCGCGCAGAACGCGCCGAAGCTGATCGATTTTCTCGGCGACGCATCGCGCGCGCACTTCGAAGGTTTGCAGCGCATTCTGAAAGCGAACAACATTCCGTTCACGATCAACCCGCGTCTCGTGCGCGGTCTCGACTACTACAACCTCACCGTATTCGAGTGGGTGACCGACAAGCTCGGCGCACAGGGCACGGTCGCGGCTGGCGGCCGTTACGATCCGCTGATCGAGCAGCTCGGCGGCAAGGCGACGGCAGCATGTGGCTGGGCAATGGGCGTCGAGCGGATTCTCGAATTGCTGAAAGAAGAGGGACTCGTGCCTGACGCCGAAGGCTGCGACGTGTACGTGGTCCATCAGGGCGATGCGGCGCGCGAGCAGGCTTTCATCATCGCCGAGCGTCTGCGCGACACCGGCCTCGACGTGATCCTGCATTGCAGCGCCGACGGTCAGACGGCCAGCTTCAAATCGCAGATGAAGCGCGCAGACGCGAGTGGCGCAGCCTTTGCCGTCGTGCTCGGCGAAGACGAGATTGCCAACGGCACGGTCGGCGTGAAGCCGCTGCGCGATACCCATGCTGACGGCGGTAAAAGCGAGCAACATAACGTGCCCGTTGAAGACTTGACCGAATTTCTAATCAATGCGATGGTTGCAACCGCCGAAGACGGCGACGACTGATCGCGATGTCGTCGAGCCGGTTGGCTCGACACGCACACGTATCAAGAAAGAGGAAATCGCCGGGCAATGAGTTACCACGACGAACAAGAATCGGTTGAAAGTCTGAAGGCATGGTGGGCGCAATGGGGTAATGCAACCACGTGGATCGTGCTAGTGGTATTGGTGGCAGCCACCGGCTGGAACGGCTGGAATTTCTGGCAGCGGCGCGAGGCGGCGCAAGCCGCCGTGCTGTACGACCAGGTGCAGCAAGCGGTGGCATCGGGCGACAAGGCCAGGATCACGCGCGCGGCCACCGACATGGAAGACAAGTTCAGCCGCACGGCGTACGCGCAGATGAGCGCGCTCGGCGCCGCGAGGGCGCTCTACGCCGCGGGCGACGAAGCCGCCGCGAAGGCCCAGTTGCAGTGGACCATCGACCACGCGAAGGACGACGAGTTCAAGCAGATCGCCAAGCTGCGCATGGCTTCGCTGCTGCTCGACGACAAGGCCTACGATCAGGGCCTCGCCTTGCTTGCCGAGCCGCAATCCGACGCGTTCAAGGGCATCGTGGCGGACCGCCGCGGCGACCTGCTCGCGGCTCAGGGCAAGCGCGACGATGCCCGCACGGCCTACAAGCTCGCGCTCGACTCGCTGTCGAAAAGCGACAGCTCGGCACGCCAGTTGATCCAGTTCAAGCTCGACGCGCTCGGCGGCTGATCGCCGCCGTGCCGCGTGCTGCATGCAACGACCAACCGGTTTCCTTTCAATCAATTCCTGAATGCCCGTCCACCGATGAATCTGCTGAAACGTTACGCCGTGCCCGTTATCTGTGCGATGACCGTCCTCACCATGGCGGCTTGCTCATCCACGAAAGACGAGCGCCGCGTGCCGACGCCGCTCACCGAGTTCAAACCCGTGCTCGACGTGCAGCAGGCGTGGACGGCGAGCGTGGGCAAGGCGGGCCGCTACCTGTTCTCGCCGGTCGCGGTGGGCAATGCGGTGTTCGCGGCCGGCAACAACGGCTCGGTTGCGAAGATCGACGCGCAAACCGGTAAGGACGTCTGGCGCGTCAAGCTGCCCGACGACCTGTCGGCGGGTGTTGGCAGCGACGGCACGCTGACGGCGGTCGGCGGGCTGAAAGGCGATGTCTACGTGCTCGGCGCGGACGGCAAGCAGTTGTGGACCGCCAAGGCGCCCGGCGAAATCGTGACGCCGCCGCTGGTCGGCAACGGCCTCGTGGTGGTGCGCACGGTCGACGGCCAGATCGTCGCCTTCAACGCGCAAACGGGCGAGCAGAAGTGGAACTACCACAACCGCGCGGTCCCGCTGAATCTGCGGGTGTCGTCGGGCATGACGTTCGCGGGCGACGCCGCGGTGCTGGCGGGCTTCCCGGGCGGCTCGTTCGCGGCAATCAACCTGCAAACGGGCGACGCCTACTGGCAAACGCCGGTGTCCTATCCCAAAGGCGTGACGGAAGTGGAGCGCATCAACGACGTAACCGGTCCGCCTATTCTGGTCGGCTCGCAAACCTGCGCGGTAACGTTCCAGGGCCAGATTGGCTGTTTCGACGCCAACTCTGGCCGTGCGCTGTGGGAAGCCGCGTTCTCGAGCACGACCGGTCTCGCGCAGGACGACCGCGCGGTGGTGGCGGCGGACGACTGGTCGGTCGTGTCGGCGTTCGACGTGAACACCGGTGCGCGACTGTGGAAAAACGACCAGCTAAAGAACCGCGATCTTAGCGTGCCGGTCCTGCTCGGCCGTGCCGCGGTGTTCGGCGACTATCAGGGCTATGTGCACTTCCTGTCGACTGCCGACGGTTCGCTGGTCGCTCGCGTAAAGACCGACGGGAGCGCAATTACCGCGGCGCCGGTGCTCGCGGGCGATACACTGGTCGTGCAAACGCGCGACGGCGGCCTGTACGGCTATCGTCCGCGCTGATCGCGCACGCCGCTGAGTCGAACGCGCGGGCCGGCATCGCCGGCCGCGCGCGTTTTTGTTGGACTTGTTTTGAGCCTGGGTCGTATCGCAGGACACTCGCAGCATCGCCGGACTGGCTGGTCCGGCAGTCGGATCGGAAAACGGCACACGTGGCCCACGCGTGCATCGGTGGCTGCTTGCGGCGCCACCTTCGGCGGGATCGCAGACCATCGTCCTGGAACGGGCGTGCGAGCGGTCGAACAAGCAAGACTGAATCTGGCGGCCCGCTCGCGCCGCCCTCCAGCCAAATCCCGTCCGCCCGGACGCGCAGATCGACAGCGCAACCGGGGCCGGCCGAATTCGTGATAATTTTTGTCAAACGCTGCCGTGTAGCGGCCGCATGGCGGCGCTACGCGGAGATCGACTTCGATCCCGCGTTTCACTGTGAACAACATCTGATGAAACCCGTTATTGCCCTCGTCGGGCGCCCCAATGTGGGGAAATCCACGCTTTTCAACCGTCTCACGCGCTCGCGCGATGCGCTGGTTGCCGACCTGCCCGGTCTCACGCGGGACCGCCACTATGGCGAAGGCCGCACCGGCGACCGGCCCTATCTCGTCGTCGATACCGGCGGGTTCGAGCCGGTCGCGAAAGACGGCATTTTGCACGAGATGGCGCGTCAAACCCGCCAGGCGGTCGAGGAGTCCGACATCGTCGTGTTCATCGTCGACGGCCGCAATGGTCTCGCGCCGCAGGACAAGTCGATCGCCGACTACTTGCGCAAGGTCGGCCGGCCGATTTTCCTCGTCGTCAACAAGGCGGAGGGGATGAAGTACAGCACCGTCGCCGCCGACTTCTACGAGCTGGGTCTCGGCGACCCGCGCGCGATTTCGGCCGCGCATGGCGACGGCGTCACTGAAATGATCAACGAGGCGCTAGACGTTGCCTATGCCGGTCAGCCGGAAGAAAGCGACGACGAGAAACAGGCGCGCGGTGTGAAGATCGCGATCGTCGGCCGCCCGAATGTCGGCAAGTCGACGCTGATCAATGCGCTGGTCGGTGAAGAGCGCGTGATCGCGTTCGACATGCCGGGCACCACGCGCGATTCGATCTACGTCGACTTCGAGCGTCAGGGCAAGCCGTACACGCTGATCGATACGGCCGGTCTGCGCCGCCGCGGCAAAGTGTTCGAAGCGATCGAAAAATTCTCGGTGGTGAAGACGCTGCAGTCCATTTCGGATGCGAACGTCGTGATCCTGCTGCTCGATGCGCGCCAGGACATCTCCGAACAGGACGCGCATATCGCCGGCTTCGTCGTGGAGCAGGGGCGCGCGCTGGTGGTGGGCGTGAACAAATGGGACGGTCTCGATCCGCATGTGCGCGAGCGCACCAAAGCGGACCTCGAGCGCAAACTAAAATTCCTCGACTTCGCCAAATTCCATTTCATTTCCGCTGCGGAAAAAACCGGAATTGGTCCGTTGATGCGTTCGGTCGACGACGCCTACAGCGCTGCGATGGCGAAGCTGCCCACGCCGAAGCTCACGCGCGCGCTGATCGATGCAGTCGAATTCCAGCAGCCGCGCCGACGTGGTCCGGTGCGTCCGAAGTTGCGTTACGCGCACCAGGGCGGACAGAATCCGCCGATTATCGTGATTCACGGCAACGCGCTCGATGCGATCACCGAAACATATAAGCGCTACCTGGAAAACCGCTTCCGGGAAACTTTCAAGCTCACCGGGACTCCATTGCGAATAGAGTTCAGATCGTCGACGAACCCTTACGCGGACAAAGGCTGAAACCCGCGTGCATGCTGGCTTTGGCGTACCGCCCGGGCCCTCGCGCAGAAACGAAAATCGGCTATAGTGTAGCGGTTGGCGGCGGATCTCTTTTTCTCCGTCGTCAATTCAGTCAACCTGCAAAAAAATACGGAGTTTGCTATGAGCAACAAAGGGCAATTGTTACAAGACCCGTTTTTGAACGCACTGCGTAAAGAGCATGTGCCGGTGTCGATCTACCTGGTCAACGGCATCAAGCTTCAAGGGAACATCGAATCGTTCGACCAGTACGTCGTGTTGCTCAGGAATACGGTCACCCAGATGGTCTACAAGCACGCAATCTCCACTGTCGTGCCAGCCCGCCCGGTGAATTTCCACCCGGATTCCGAACAGTCCTAACCCTGTCGCGGCCGGCGTAGCGTCGCCCGTTGGCGATTCCCTTCCGGCCGCCTCATTTTGACATCCTCCAATTTGATCAATGCAGCGCTTGTCGGCATCGACTTCGGTAAGATCGATTTCGAAGCCAGTCTCGAAGAACTCAGCCTGCTCGCGCAAAGCGCGGGCGCGAATCCCTTAGTCACCCTCACCGGACGCCGGTCCAGCCCCGATGCGAAGATGTTCGTCGGCAGCGGCAAGGCTGAAGAATTGCGTCTTGCGTGTGAGGCCAACGACATCGAACTCGTCATTTTCAATCACGCTCTGGCGCCGGCGCAGCAGCGCAATCTGGAGCAAGCGCTTAATCGGCGCGTGGTCGATCGCACCAGTCTCATTCTCGATATCTTCGCGCAACGCGCCCGCAGCCACGAAGGCAAGTTGCAGGTGGAGCTCGCGCAGCTGCAGTATCTGTCTACCCGGCTGATTCGCGCGTGGACTCACCTCGAGCGCCAGAAAGGCGGTATCGGCTTGCGCGGTCCCGGTGAAACGCAGCTCGAAACCGACCGCCGTCTGATCGGCGAGCGCATCAAGGCGCTCAAGACGCGCCTCGAAAAATTGCGCCGCCAGCATGGCACGCAGCGCCGCGCGCGCAGCCGCAATCAGACCATGTCGGTGTCGCTGGTCGGCTATACGAACGCGGGCAAGTCCACGCTGTTCAATGCGCTCACCAAGGCCCAGGCGTATGCCGCCGATCAACTGTTCGCCACGCTCGACACGACCTCGCGGCGCGTGTACCTCGGTGACGAAGCGGGGCAGGTGGTGGTGTCCGACACCGTCGGCTTCATCCGCGAGTTGCCTCACCAGCTCGTGGCCGCGTTTCGCGCCACGCTCGAGGAAACCATTCACGCCGATTTGCTGCTGCACGTGGTCGATGCATCCAGCGCCGTGCGCCTCGATCAGATCGACCAGGTGAACGAGGTACTGCATGCAATCGGCGCGGACACGATTCGCCAGGTGCTGGTGTTCAACAAGATCGACGCGGTACCCGAGTTGGCGGCCCGTGGCGAGGCGGTCGAGCGTGATGAGTATGGTAATATTTCGCGCGTCTTTTTGAGCGCGCGCACTGGTCAGGGGCTGGATGCGCTGCGCACTGCCATCGCTGAAATCGCTACTGCCGAACCTCTTGCCGAGACGTTCGTCGATCGGCCGGGAGAAGACCGGTCCGCAGCACCGCGCGAGGACCGCAAGGTTCCAGAACTCGGGCACTGACCCGTTCCAATTGCACTGACCCGCTGTCTACTCTGGTGAACGAACACAGGTGAACGATTACAACGAGCGGAGTATCTGGCTGCGCATGCGCGCCTTGCTTTCACTGAACGATCCGCGTTGGGGCCGGGGCGACGGCAATGGCGAGCGACCGCGGCCGAACGAGCCGAAGCGTCCAGTCAAGGAAAGTGAAGGTCCGCCCGATCTTGACGAAATGTGGCGGGATTTCAACCGCCGCCTGAGCCGGATCTTCGGACGCAAGGGCGGCGGTGCAGGGGGCGGCCGACCCGACAACGGACGTGGCGCGCGCATTGGCGTGGGCATCGTGATCGGCGTGCTGATCGCCATCTATCTCGGCAGCGGCGTGTTCGTCGTGCAGGATGGGCAGGCCGCGGTCGTCATGCAGTTCGGCAAGTATCGCTACACCGCCGGCCAGGGCGTGCACTGGCGTTTGCCGTATCCGTTCGAAGCCCATGAATTCGTCAATGTCGGGCAGATCCGCCAGGTGGAGATCGGCCGCAGCAACGTCGTACGTCTCGCGAATGTGAAGGACGCTTCGATGCTCACGCACGACGGCGACATTGTCGACGTGCGCTTCGCGGTGCAGTACCAGGTGCGCAAGCCGACCGACTATCTGTTTCGCAGCACCGATCCCGATCAGAGCGTGATGCATGCTGCGCAGGCGGCGGTGCGCGGCATCGTCGGCGCGCGCAGCCTGAGCGAGGTCCTTGATCAGGATCGCGAAACAATGCGTCAGCAGTTGATCGCGGCGATCCAGCAATCCCTCGATCAATACGAGTCCGGCCTTGCCGTGACCGGCGTGACGATCCAGAGCGTACAGGTACCCGATCAGGCGCAGCCCGCATTCGACGACGCGGCCAAGGTGCGGCACGAAAACGAGCGCGCGAAACGCGACGCCGAGGCGTATGTGGCGGAGTTGCTGCCGCGTGCCCAAGCCGATGTGGCGCGGCAGGTCGAAGACGCGAAAACCTACAGCGAGAAAACCGTCGCCCAGGCGCAAGCCGAAGCCGACCGCTTCAAGCAGGTCTACGCGCAGTACGCAAAAGCGCCTGCGGTGATTCGCACGCGCATGTACATGGAAACCATGCAGCAGATCTACTCGAATACGACCAAGGTTTTCGTGGACAGCAAGAACGGCAACAACGTGCTTTATCTGCCGCTCGACAAGCTGGTCGAACAGAATCGCCAGCGACTCGCCGAGGCCGCTGCCGCTGCACCGGGTGCCGCTAACGCTGGCGCAAGCGCGCCGGCGGCGGCGGCGTCCGCCGCTGCGGCCGGGTCGGCCGGGTCGGCCACTTCCGCGCCCGCCGCGACAGAGACGCCCGCCAGCCAGCCGGCGAGCGGCGCTTCGCTGCGTTCACGCGACGCCTTCCGCAATCGCATGCGCGAAGACGACGTTCAATAAGGAGCGCACAACATGAACAAGATCATTGCGCTCGTGGTGGCCATCGTCGTCGTGCTGTTCGCAGCTTCGTCGATGGTGTTCGTCGTCGACCAGCGGCACATGGCCGTGCTGTCCTCGCGCGGCGATACGCCGCCCGCCTTGCTCGGCCCCGGGTTGCACGTCAAATTGCCGCCGCCGTTGCAAACGCTCACGCTGGTCGACAACCGCATTCAGTCGCTCGACGCACCCGACGAGGACCGCTTCGCCACATCGGATAAAACCGATCTGCTGGTCAACCCGGTCGTCAAGTTCCGCGTCACCGATCCGCTGAAGTTGCTCGCTGAAACGAAGGGCGACATCCAGAGCCTGCCCGACCGGCTCGCGCTGCTGTCACGCAGCGCACTCGGCGATGCGTTCGGTCAGTTCGCGCTGTCCGATGCGCTCGCCAAGCAGCAAACCATCGCCGAACAGGCGCGCGGCGCGATGGACAAGAGCGCGGCGTCACTCGGCGTGTCGGTGGTCGATGTGCAGCTGACGCGCGTCGACTTTCCGGCGGCGACGGCCGATTCGGTTCTCAAGCGGATGATCGCCGCTCGCGAGCAGGTCGCGGCCGACGAGCGCGCGAAGGGTGCCGCCGAGGTTGCCCGGATCAAGGCGGACGCCGCAACGCAGCAGCAGGCAGTGCTCGCGGACGGCAACGCGCAGGCGCAGACCATTCGGGGCGAGGGCGACGCGAAGGCCGCGGAAATCGCCGCCGAAGCATTCGGCAAAGACCCGGAGTTCTACCAGTTTTATCAAAGCATGCAGGCTTATCGGAAGACCTTCAAGCCGGGCGATCTGGTCGTCGTCGACTCGAACAACGAATTTTTCCGCTTCATGCGTAGCGCAACCGGCGGCGTTGCCCCGGACGCTTCCGCGGCCCCGCGCAAACACTGATAACCGGAACGCCGCGGCATCCGCATCGCGGCCCCTTGATTCGCATGGACATAGCCGGCTCTTTACTGCTCGCGATCGCACTGATGCTGATTATCGAGGGGATGTTTCCCTTCGTTTTTCCGAGCGCCTGGCGCGACACGTTCCGTAAGATAGCGGAACGGCCGCCGCATCAGATTCGCGTCGGCGGACTGATCGTGATGGTGCTCGGATTGGTCCTGCTGTTTGTCGTGACCTGAGCGGGCGCTCGTGACGCGCTCGCGCTGCCGGCGTGTCGGCGAGGGCGCGGCGCGCGGGCGGTGCCTGGCGTGGTCGCCAAGAATCGAGCCGCCGCCCGTCATTCACATACTCACTTATCGGCGTCTTCAGCCGCCGTGTTCAACGCCGTAGGACTGTACCGATGTCGACCTGGTTGCTCCCCGAGAATATTGCCGACGTGCTGCCGTCGGAAGCCCGCAAGATCGAAGAGTTGCGGCGTCATCTGCTAGACCGCTTCCGGTCGTACGGCTACGAGATGGTCATGCCACCGCTGCTTGAGTACATCGAGTCGCTGCTGACCGGCGGCGGTCACGATCTGAATCTGCGCACCTTCAAGCTCGTGGATCAGCTGTCCGGGCGCACGCTCGGTCTGCGCGCCGACATCACGCCCCAGGTCGCGCGGATCGACGCCCACTTGCTGAACCGTCAGGGCGTGACGCGTCTTTGCTACGCCGGCAACGTCGCTCACACGCGGCCGCGCGGTTTGCACGCCACCCGCGAGCAGATCCAGATCGGCGCGGAAATCTACGGTCACGCGGGCCTCGAAGCGGACCTGGAAATCCAGCAACTGATGCTCGACGCGCTGCGTCTGGCGGGCCTCGCCAAAGTGCGCCTCGATCTGTGCCACGCGGGCGTGCTTGCGGCATTGATCGAAGCCGAGCCGGCCGCAGCCGAATTCGGCCAGTCGCTCTACGACGCGCTGGCGGGCAAGGACGTGCCGCGCCTCGTGGAACTGACGGCGGCGCTCACGCCGGTCATCCGCGACGCACTGCGCGCGCTGCCCACGCTGTACGGCGGCGCGTCGGTGCTGGACGAAGCGCGCGCGCGCCTGCCGAACGCGCCGGCTATCGCCCGTGCGTTGGACGATCTCGCGTTTCTCGCGAGCCAGGTGGACGGCGCCGAGGTGATGATCGACCTCGCCGATTTGCGTGGCTACGCATACCACAGCGGCGTGATGTTCTCCGCGTATGTGGACGGCGTGCCCAATGCGGTGGCGCGCGGTGGCCGTTACGACCACGTCGGCCAGGCCTATGGTCGGGCTCGCGCGGCAACCGGCTTTTCGCTCGATCTGCGCGAGGTGGCGCGCATCTCGCCGGTCGAAGCGCGCAGCAGCGCGATTCTCGCGCCGTGGCAACACGACGACGCGCTGCGCGTGAGCGTCGCCGCATTGCGCGATGCCGGCGAAGTGGTGATCCAGGCGCTGCCCGGCCACGAGCACGATCTGGACGAATTCGCATTCGACCGCGTGTTGGTCGAGCGCAACGGCGCATGGGTCGTCGAGCAGCGCCAGTGAACTAGTGAGCTAGTAAGCGTTCGGTTCATGTTGCGTGAGCACTCTCCTCAGCGCCGCGCGAACGGCAGAGAATGCGCCGCCGAAGGCGGCGCGGTCACTCGCCGCGCCGTCTTTTTCCTACTTACCAAAGCGTGCATACCGTTGAGCGGAAACGGAAAAGTTCGGAACGTTCCGCGAACCTAGGTAGAATACGTTTTTAACCAGCTTACGAAACAACATGTCTGCCAGCGCAGTGAATCTGAACCCCGGACGCAACGTCGTCGTCGTGGGGACCCAGTGGGGTGATGAGGGCAAGGGCAAGATCGTCGACTGGCTGACGGACCACGCTCAAGGCGTCGTTCGCTTCCAGGGCGGTCACAATGCCGGTCACACGCTGATCATCGGCGGCAAGAAAACCATCTTGCGTCTGATTCCGTCGGGCATCATGCATCCTGGCGTCGCGTGCTATATCGGCAATGGCGTCGTGTTGTCGCCAGAAGCGCTGTTCAAGGAAATCGGCGAACTCGAAGCCGCAGGCGTCGACGTCCAGAATCGCCTGTTCATCTCCGAAGCCACTACGCTGATCCTGCCGTATCACATTGCGATCGACCAGGGCCGCGAAGCGCGCCGTGGCGCGAGCAAGATCGGCACCACCGGCCGCGGCATCGGCCCGGCTTACGAAGACAAGGTGGCGCGCCGCGGTCTGCGCGTGCAGGACCTGTTCGACCCCGTCACTTTCGCCGAACGTCTGCGCGAAAACCTCGACTATCACAACTTCGTGCTCACGCAGTATCTGGGCGTCGCCGCTGTCGACTTCCAGCAAACGCTCGACACGATGCTGGGCTACGCCGACCGTCTGAAGCCGATGGTCACCGACGTATCGCGCCGTCTGTACGACGCGAACGCCGCCGGCAGCAATCTGCTGTTCGAAGGCGCGCAAGGCACGCTGCTCGACATCGACCACGGCACGTATCCGTTCGTCACGTCGAGCAATTGCGTGGCCGGTGCGGCGACCTCGGGCGCAGGCGTCGGTCCGCAAAAGCTGAACTACATTCTCGGCATCACCAAGGCGTACTGCACCCGCGTCGGTTCGGGCCCGTTCCCGAGTGAACTGTACGACGCGGACAACGCCGCCCGCCAGGAAGCAATCGGCCTCGAACTGGCCACCGTCGGCAAGGAGTTCGGCTCGGTCACCGGCCGTCCGCGCCGCACGGGCTGGCTCGACGTCGCCGCGCTGCGCCGTTCGATCCAGATCAACGGCGTATCGGGCCTGTGCATGACCAAGCTCGACGTGCTCGACGGCCTCGATGAAGTCAAGCTGTGCGTCGGCTATACGGTCGACGGCCAGACTATCGACCTGCTGCCGCGCGGCGCGTCCGAAGTCGCGCGTTGCGAACCGGTGTACGAAACGTTCGCGGGCTGGAAGGAAAGCACCGTGGGCATCAAGGAATGGGACAAGCTGCCGGCCAACGCGCGTGCGTATCTGTCGCGTGTGCAGGAAGTTGCCGGCATTCCGATCGACATGGTGTCGACCGGTCCGGATCGCGACGAGACCATTCTGTTGCGTCATCCGTTCAAGGTTTAACCCATGGTTCAAGGTGTACCCATGATCGCGATGAAAGATCCGCGCAATGACGACAAGAACCTGTGGGTCGGCTGGGACGAATATCACCGGCTGATCGAGTTGCTCGCGTTGGCCGTGCACGAATCCGGGTGGAAGTTCGACAAGATCCTGTGCCTCGCGCGCGGCGGCTTGCGCGTGGGCGACCAGCTTTCGCGCATCTACGATCTGCCGCTCGCGATCCTCGCGACGAGCTCTTACCGCGAAGCGGCCGGCACGGAGCAAGGCGAACTCGACATCGCGCAATACATCACGATGACGCGCGGCGAGCTGCACGGCAACGTGCTGCTGGTCGACGACCTGGTCGATTCGGGCGTGACGCTTGCCCGCGTTCAGCAGCATCTGAAGGAGCGTTATCCGGCGATCACCTCGGTGCGTTCGGCGGTGCTCTGGTACAAGGGCTGCTCGAAGGTGAAGCCCGATTACCACGTACAGTATCTGCCGACCAATCCTTGGATTCATCAGCCGTTCGAGGAGTGGGACACGGTTCGTCCGCACAACCTCGGCGCGTGGATCAAGCGCGGCATCGCGCAGGAGACGGCGGCGGAGTAAGCTGAGCGCCAGCGCTTGTGGCTGGCGTCGTTATTGTCGCAGTGCCCGCAAAACGGAGCCCGGTTGGGCTCTGTTTTTTTTGCGCGTCTTCACCGCACGGGCAAAAGCACGCTGCGAGTCGCCTGACGCGAATTCAGGCGTGACCACGACACCGCCTGCGCGCCGCAGACGCGCCCAAACCGCGGTGCTACACTGCGCGGACTATCCACGTGGCGTATCCACAACAAGCCTGGCGGCGCTAGATGGGCAGTTTAGAATAGCGGTCGTTTTTTCCGCTCAGGAAACGGATTTCCTCGCGTCTATGACAGATAACAATCACGTGCACAAGCAGCCACTGCCTTCTCTCGCGATTGCCGCGATCGGCGTGGTGTTCGGCGATATTGGCACGAGCCCGTTGTACTCGCTGAAAGAGGCCTTCAGTCCGTCGCACGGCATTCCGTTGACCGAGCAATCCATCCTCGGCGTGATTTCGCTGCTGTTCTGGGCGATCATGATCGTGGTCGGCGTCAAGTACGTGCTGTTCGTCATGCGCGCGGACAACAATGGCGAGGGCGGCGTGCTTGCGCTGATGGCACTGGCGCTGCGCTCGCTCGAAGAGAAATCGAAAATGGCCGGTCTGCTGATGATGCTCGGCATCTTCGGCGCCTGCATGTTTTACGGCGACGCGGTGATCACACCGGCGATCTCGGTGATCTCGGCGGTCGAAGGCCTGGAGATCGCCGCACCTCATCTGACGCATCTGGTCCTGCCGTTGACGGTCGTGATCCTGATCCTGCTGTTCTGGATTCAGCGGCACGGCACCGCGATGGTCGGCCGGCTGTTCGGGCCGATCATGGTGCTATGGTTCGTCGTGCTCGCCGCGCTCGGCCTGTGGCACATCGCGCAGTCGCCCAACGTGATCCGCGCGCTGAACCCGTATTACGCGTACTCCTTCATGGCCGCGCACGTGTTGCAGGCGTATGTGGTGCTCGGCTCGGTCGTGCTGGTGCTGACCGGCGCCGAAGCGCTGTACGCCGACATGGGCCATTTCGGCGCGAAGCCAATCCGCATGGCTTGGTATCTGCTGGTGATGCCCTCGCTGGTACTGAACTATTTCGGCCAGGGTGCGCTGCTGATGCATGACCCGAAGGCCATCGAAAATCCTTTCTTCCTGCTCGCGCCTGACTGGGCGTTGCTGCCGCTCGTCGTGCTATCGACGGTGGCGACGGTGATCGCATCCCAAGCCGTGATTTCCGGCGCGTATTCGCTGACGAGCCAGGCGATCCAGCTCGGCTACGTGCCGCGTATGAAGATCCTGCACACGTCGGAACTCGCGATCGGGCAGATCTATGTGCCGGTGGTGAACTGGATGCTGCTTTTCATCATCCTGTGCATCGTGATCGCGTTCAAGAGCTCGGACAATCTCGCTGCCGCGTACGGTATCGCAGTGACGGCCACGATGGTGATCACCACGATCCTCGCCTGCGTCGTGATGGTGAACGTGTGGAACTGGAACAAGCTGCTGGTCGCACTGATCATTGGCGTGTTCATGACGGTCGACGTGGGCTTTTTCGGCGCCAATCTGCTGAAGGTGGAAGAGGGCGGCTGGTTGCCGCTCGGCATCGGCGCCTTGTTGTTCTTCCTGCTGATGACGTGGTTCAAGGGCAGGATGATCGTCAAGGAACGCACGGCCGCCGACGGTATTCCGCTGATGCCGTTCCTGCAGGGACTGCTCGCGCATCCGCCGCATCGCGTGTCGGGTACGGCGATCTATCTGACCGGCAGCGATTCGCTGGTGCCGGTGAGCCTGCTGCACAATCTGAAGCACAACAAGGTGCTGCACGAGCGCACCATCTTCCTGACCTTCGTGACGCGCGACATCCCGTATGTGAACGACGCGGAGCGGGTGACGGTAAGGGATATCGACGGCGGTCTGTATCTCGTCAAGGCGGCCTACGGTTTCAACGAAACGCCTGACGTCAAGGCGGTGCTGCTCGACGTCGGCCGCACGCACGACATGACCTTCGAACTGATGGACACGTCGTTCTTCCTCGCGCGCGAAACGGTGGTGCCGACGCAACTGCCGGGCATGTCGGTGTGGCGCGAACGTGTGTTCGCGTGGATGCATCAGAACGCCGCGAAGCCGACGGACTTCTTCAGCATCCCGGCCAACCGGGTGGTGGAGTTGGGGACCAAGATCGAGATCTGACACGAGCCGATGAAGGGTTGCGCGCCTCGGTCTTGCATCGCGGCGCGAAGCGGAGCCCGCGCGAATGCGTGGGCTTTTTATTTTGCCGGAGCGCGTGACATCACGACGGTTTCATCGCGGTGTCGCGGCGTTGAGCGCCCGCGTGCCGTTGCCAAGCGCTGCTCGCGAAAGCCGGCGCGTGAACCGTGTCACGCACCGGTCTCGCGCACTTACTTCTGCTTGAGCTTGGCGAACGCGGCGGCCATTGCGCCGCCCGATTCCGGCTCGCGCGGGCGCTGTTGCGACGCGCCGCGTCCGTTGCCGGTCGGCCGGCCGGCGGCGCCGCGCTGCTGCGCACCCCCGCTGCTGCGCGCAGCAGCCGCGCCGAACTCGTCGTCCAGACGCATGGTGAGCGCAATACGCTGACGCTTCACGTCGACTTCCAGCACCTTCACCTTGACGATCTGCCCGGCCTTTACGACTTCGTGCGGGTCCTTGATGAATTTCGTCGACATTGCCGACACGTGCACCAGACCATCCTGGTGCACGCCGATGTCGATGAACGCGCCGAATGCCGCGACGTTCGTCACGACCCCTTCGAGCACCATACCCGGTGTCAGATCGCTGACCTTCTCGACGCCTTCGCGGAACGTCGCCGTCTTGAACTCGGGGCGCGGGTCGCGGCCGGGCTTTTCGAGTTCGAGCAGAATGTCGCGCACGGTCGGCAGACCGAAACGGTCGTCGACGAATTCGCCTGGCGACAGCCCACGCAGCGCGTCGCGATTGCCGAGCACTTCGCCGACATGCTTGTTGATCTTCGCGAGAATCCGCTCGACGACCGGGTACGCTTCGGGGTGGACCGACGAGCGGTCGAGCGGATTGTCGCCGTTGTTGATGCGCAGGAAGCCGGCCGCCTGTTCGAAGGTTTTGTCGCCCAGGCGCGGCACCTTGCGCAGATGCTCGCGCGACGGAAACGGACCGTTCGAATCTCGATAGTCGACGATGTTGCGCGCAAGAGTGGCGTTCAGTCCCGACACGCGAGCAAGCAGTGCGACTGACGCGGTGTTCGCGTCCACGCCGACCGCGTTCACGCAGTCTTCGACCACCGCGTCGAGCGAGCGCGCCAGTTCCCGCTGGTTGACGTCGTGCTGATACTGGCCGACGCCGATCGCCTTCGGCTCGATCTTGACAAGCTCCGCGAGTGGATCTTGCAGACGGCGCGCGATCGACACCGCGCCGCGCAGCGACACGTCCATATCGGGGAATTCCTTCGCCGCGAGTTCGGAGGCCGAGTACACCGACGCGCCCGCTTCGGACACCACGATCTTCTGCAGCTTGAATTCGGGATGACGTGCGATCAGCTCGCTCGCGAGCTTGTCCGTTTCGCGCGACGCCGTGCCGTTGCCGATACTGATCAGTTCTGCCTGGGTTTGCGCGCAGATGCGCGCGAGCTTCGCGATGGAACCGTCCCAGTCGCGGCGCGGCTCGTGCGGGTAGATCACGTCGGCGGCGAGCACCTTGCCGGTGCGGTCGACCACCGCCACCTTGACGCCCGTGCGCATGCCCGGATCGAGTCCGATCACCGCCTTGGGACCGGCGGGCGCCGCCAGCAGCAGGTCCTTCAGATTGCGTGCGAACACGCGAATCGCTTCGTGCTCGGCTTCCTCGCGCAGCTTGGTCAGCAGTTCGTTTTCGATGTGCGGCTGCACCTTCACACGCCAGCACCAGCGGCATACGTCGGACAGCCACTTGTCGCCGGGGCGGTTCTGATTGGCGATGCCGAAATGGCGCGCAATCAGTGCTTCGCCCGGATGCGGCACCTGCGCGTCGAGTTCTTCGCCCAGACCGAGCTTGACCATCAACACGCCCGCGTTGCGGCCGCGAAACAGCGCCAGCGCGCGATGCGACGGCACGGTGCGGATCGTCTCGGCGTAGTCGTAGTAGTCCCGAAATTTCTCTTCTTCCGCGCTTTCCTTGCCTTCGACGACTTTCGACGACACCACGCCCTGGTTGAACAGATAGTCGCGCAGTTTGCCGAGCAGATCGGCGGTTTCGCCGAACTGTTCGGACAGGATGTCGCGCGCGCCGTCGAGGGCGGCCTTGATGTCGGCGACGCCTTTGTCGGCGTTCACGTAAGCGGCGGCTTCGGTTTGCGGGTCGAGCTGCGGATTGCCGAGCAGCGCGTCGGCGAGCGGCTGCAGACCGGCTTCGCGCGCGATCTGCGCACGCGTGCGGCGCTTCGGCTTATACGGCAGATACAGGTCTTCGAGCACCTGCTTGCTCTCGGCGCCTTCGATCGCGCTGCGCAGTTCGTCGGTGAGCTTGCCCTGTTCGTCGATGCTGGCGAGAATCGCGGCGCGCCGGTCTTCCAGCTCGCGCAGGTACAGCAGACGCTCTTCGAGATTACGCAATTGCGTGTCGTCGAGATTGTCGGTCACTTCCTTCCGGTAGCGGGCGATGAACGGAACAGTCGCTCCTTCGTCGAGAAGTTGCACCGCCGCCGCGACCTGGCGCGGCTGGACGGACAGTTCGGCGGCGATGCGCTGTACGATCTTGAGTGCTACGGTTTCCGTCATAAGGTCTTGGTGTTCCTGCGGACTCAGTCAGGGGCCGCGCGCCGACGGCTCGTGGGACACGTCCGGCGTGTGCGCTGCAACCAGGTTGCTGGAGCGGGGCATTTTGCCATAAATGCCAAAGGGCTCAACCGCAGGGTGATAGAATTTCGGGCATGTTCCGTTGCCCCTCTACGACGTTGCCAATATCCTTGTCCATCAACTGCCTGGGCTTTCGCCGGGCCTCCCGCTTGTCACCGGATTTGCTATCGGATGTGTCATCCGAACTGTCGTCGGCTTTGCCAATGGGTTCGGTGAAATCGCCGCTCAGCTCGCGGGTGTCGGACGGCCGTACCGTGTCGGGGCGGGCATTGGGAGTTGCGTCAATCACTGCGCGAATTTTCGCCGCTTCATACGTGTCATGCGTGATGGCCGCCGTGCTTGCCGTGTCGACACCGGCCGCGGCACAAACGCCGTCGGCCGAGGGTAGCAGCGCAAGCCCGCCGGTGTCCGCGCAGGGCGCCGCGCCGTCGGCGGCTCGGGGCGAGCGGCCAGCCGGCAGCGCGGACAGCGCTAGCGAGGCCGCTGCACTGGACAATTCATTCGACGCGCGTCAGCGGGCACTGGACCAACGCAGCGAAGAAAATAACTACCGGTTCGCTGTCGCCCAGCACAATTGCTACAGCCAGTTCTTCGTCAATCACTGTCTGAACCGCGCGCGCGACAGCATGCGCAGCGTGCAGGCCGACATTCGCAAGGAACAACTCGCGCTCGACGGCGAGGAGCGCGCGCAACGCGCGCGGCAGCGTGACGAGCGGGCCGCGCTCGCGCGCGCACGCGACGAGGCGAACGCACCGCAGCGTGCCGCCGAAGATGCGCGCAACGCGCAGGCCTACCAGGACAAGCAGCGTCAGCATGAACTCGATCAGGCGCAGCGCAACGCCGAGGCGCCACAACGCGCCGCCAACGCGCAGGCCTACGAGCAGAAGCAGCGTCAGCATGAACTGGATCAGGCGCAGCGCAACGCCGAGGCGCCGCAACGCGCCGCCAACGCGCAGGCCTACGAGGAAAAGCAGCGCCAGCATGCGCTAGAGCAGGCCCAGCGCGGCACCACTGCGTCGCAGACGGCCCACCAGCAGGCGTACGATCAGAAAGAGAGCGACTTCCAGCGCAAGCTCGACGAAGCGCGCCGGCAGGGCGCACAGAAGGCGCAGGAGCGCGTGGAGAAACAGCAGAGCTTCGAGAAGAAGCAGGCCGATGCCGCGCAACACAAGGCGGAAGTCGAAGCGCGTCAGAAGCAGGCGGCCGATAAGGCCGAGCAGAAGCGTCAGGATCAGTTGAGGCAGCAGCAACTGGAAGAGCAGCAAAAACAGCAACAGCCGCAACAGTAAATGCGCAGTACCGGACGCTGGCTGATCGTAGCCAGCGCCCTCGGGCAGCCGTAACGCGTTTCAAGCTGGACAGCAACCTCAGGCGTCGGTCTGCGCGTGCAGCCCATGCCGCAGACGACAGGAGGCGAGCATGCGTGATCATCACCACGTCATCAACGCGGACACACTTCGCGACCGTATTCTGCAACTGGAATCGGAGCACAGTGGGCTGGATCGTCTGATCGACCGAATGTCGGATGAGCCAGGCATCGACGACTTCGAGTTGCAGCGCCTGAAAAAGCGCAAACTCAAAGTCAAGGACACCATCATCTTGCTGCAATTGCAGCTCGAACCGGACGCACGCGCCTGAGTCCGCGGCCTGGCAGGCGCCGGGCGCGCGCCGCGCGAGCCGGACTTTGCAGGAACGCTTGCCTTGAATTCACCGCTTGAAACTTCATCCCCGATCATATCGGGCGACGCAGCAGCACAAACTGGTGCGCGGGCTGCCGCGTCCGCGCTGAGCGCGTCGCTCGATCCGCGCCGCGCCGCCGAGCTCGACGAGATTTTCGCCGCCAATGGGCTGCTGGCCCGGCAGATCGAAGGCTATCGGTCGCGAGCCTCGCAGATCGAAATGTCCCGTGCGGTTGCCGCGGCAATGCAAGCATCGGGCCGTGCTATGCCCGAGCCAGCGATGTTGGAGTCGCACACCCGTGCGGCGCGGCGCATGCAATCGGCGGGCACGGAAATCACCGCCGACGGCGCTCGGAACGACGAGTCAAGCGGGCTCGACGGCAGCGAAAATACGCTGATCGTCGAGGCGGGCACCGGCACCGGCAAGACCTATGCGTATCTGGTGCCGGCCATGCTGTGGGGCGGCAAGGTGATCGTCTCGACCGGGACCAAGCACCTGCAGGATCAGCTCTTTCAGCGCGATATTCCGACCGTTCGCGATGCGCTCGCGGTGCCCGTCTCGGTGGCCATGCTCAAGGGGCGCGCGAACTACCTGTGCCACTATTATCTCCAGCGCACGGCGGACAACGGCCGTCTGCCGTCGCGCCAGGAAACCTCGTATCTGCAGGAAATCGTTCGCTTCGCGAAGATCACGCGCACCGGCGACAAGGCCGAACTGGCGAGCGTGCCGGAAACGGCGGCGGTATGGCCGATGGTCACGTCCACGCGCGAGAACTGTCTCGGCCAGGAGTGCCCGCATTATAAGGACTGCTTCGTGATGCAGGCGCGCCGCGAAGCGCAGCAGGCCGACATCGTGGTGGTCAATCACCATCTGTTTTTCGCCGACATCATGTTGCGCGATACCGGCATGGCCGAACTGCTGCCCACTGCCAACACCGTCATCTTCGACGAGGCGCATCAACTGCCCGAAACCGCGACGCTCTTTTTCGGCGAGACGTTGTCCACTACGCAGTTCCTCGAGCTCGCGCGCGATTCGGTGGCCGAGGGCCTGGGCCATGCGCGCGAGGCGATCGACTGGGTCAAGCTCGGGGCGACGCTGGAGCGCGCCGCGCGCGATGTGCGGCTCGCGTTCAAGGAGGATTCGGTGCGCCTGTCGATCGGTCAGCTGGCCGACGATCATCCGCTCTTTCCCGCGTTAGCAACGCTCGAAGCCGAGCTGAACGCGTTGGCTTGCGCGCTGGCGGGCCAGGCCGAACGCGCCGAATCGCTCGGTGCGTGTCTGCGGCGCGCGCGCGAGTTGCAAGGCGTGCTCGCGGGTTGGACCACGCCGCCCACCGACACCGAGCGCAAGGCCGCCGATGCACCGCAGGCCAGCTCGAACGACGGCCGTGCCGAACGCGCGGACCCGAATGAAAAGGTGCGCTGGATCGAAGTTTTCTCCCATACCGTTCAATTGCATGAAACGCCGCTGTCCGTTGCGCCGATCTTTGCAAAGCAGCGAGCCGGCGTGCCGCGCGCGTGGATCTTCACATCAGCCACCTTGTCGGTGCGCGGCGACTTCACGCATTACGCCGCGCAAATGGGCCTGAACGCCAAACGGTCGATGACGCTGCCCAGCCCCTTCGACTATTCGTCGCAAGGCTTGCTATACGTACCGCGCAACTTGCCGCAGCCGTCGTCGCCGATGTTCACCGACGCGGTGTTCGACGCCGCGTTGCCCGCCATCGAAGCATCGGGCGGCGGCGTATTCATGTTATGCACGACGCTGCGCGCGGTGGACCGCATCTCGGCGAAACTGCGCGATACGATCGAAGCACGCGGCTGGAACTATCCGCTGCTCGTGCAGGGCGACGCCAGCCGCACCGAGTTGCTCGAGCGCTTCCGGGCGTACGGCAATGCGATCCTCGTGGGCAGTCAAAGCTTTTGGGAAGGCGTGGACGTGCGCGGCGATGCGCTGTCACTGGTGGTAATCGACAAGCTGCCGTTTGCGCCGCCGGATGACCCCGTACTGTCGGCGCGGCTCGAGGCGCTCACCAGGAAGGGCTTGAGCCCGTTTGCCGTACATCAGTTGCCGCAAGCCGTGATTACGCTGAAGCAGGGCGCAGGCCGGCTGATTCGCGCTGAGACCGATCGCGGCGTGCTGATGATCTGCGATACACGTCTGGTCGACAAACCGTATGGGCGGCGGATCTGGCAAAGCCTGCCGCCGTTCAAACGCACGCGTGAGATGGAGGTGGTGCGCGAGTTCTTCGAGGCGAAGACAGAGCCGCTTCGCTGAACCGACAATGCCGGATGTGCCGCCATAGACGTCGTAAAACTGGCGCGCAAATGGCAAAACGCCACGGATGCGAGTCCGTGGCGTTTTGCTTTACTGCCCGGGAAACCGCGACGATGTCCCGGTGCAGTTTTCGCCCAGAGGCGAGCCCTACGCGACAGCTTACTGGCTTGCGCCCGAAGCCGGAGCAGCTGCCGATGCAGCAGCGTCCGAAGCAGCAGCGCCTGCGTCCGAAGCAGCAGCCGTAGCCGAAGCAGCAGCATCGCTCGCAGCAGCAGCGGCACCCGAAGCAGCCATAGCCGAATCCGAAGCTGCAGCAGCCGGTGCCGAAGCAGCAGCTGCGTCGCTAGCCGGGGCAGCGGCTTGATCGTTGCTCTTGTTGCATGCAGCCAGTGCGACAGCTGCCAACAGGGATGCTACGAGGAGGGATTTCTTCATGATCACGTCCTTTTATGGTTTAAAGGTAAGCAACAGCGCAAAATAAAACCGGTAATGTGCTCCAACACCGACATGGGCCGCTGGTGGAGACGCTCTTTTGACGAGCTGGAATCTTCCCTACGGCTTGGGCGGAAATTATATGCACTTTCGTACTGACAGTCGATAAATCCGGGGTCAAATACGTTGTCTTTCTCATACAAAATTTCAAGGGTACGGTATAGCAGGCAGGCGGGCCCTATGCAAGCTCGCCCACTTGTATCCAGCCCGCACAATACCACTCGTGTAGCCGTGCTGTCACCGATGAATCGTGCCAGAGTGTTACAAAGCGTTTCGCACTCATGGACCGCTGGTCGGCGAGATCAAATAACCATTTTTTCGCGCCTTCTAAGCGCATTTCTTCTCCATTTAGGAAGAAAAAACGGCGGTCGTACAACAAACTGGTCTTACGGTCGAGTCGTAGGCCGGACTTGGATGCCACGTCGATAAAACGGGCTTCGTTTAGTGGCCTGGACGGCGGATCGAACACGACATTCGGTTTTGGTTCGCTCAGATAGGTGCCGAGAAACGACGCAATATCCCGCTCATTCCAGTTAATGCCAGCAAGGATTGCGCCGACCTTTTCGACCAAGGCGCCGGGCAACTCGGCGGGACGTTTGACGGCGGCCTGCTGGGGATCCCGGTAAAGCCCGCCCCGTTTGCGCGCGGTCTCCCCGCGTTCGGCCAGATGGTAGAGAAACTGGGCGGTCAGCTCGCTGGCCGAAGGCGCGCGAAACCCGATCGAACAGGTCATGCATTCGCCTTCGGCGATGCCGTCGTGGGCGATATGCGGCGGTAGATACAGCATGTCGCCGGGTTCGAGCAACCATTCCTGTTCGGGCGCGAAACTCTGTAAAACTTTCAAAGGCAAACCGGCCTGCAAGGTCAGATCTTTCTGCGCACTGATCCGCCAGCGTCGCTTGCCTTTTACTTGCAAAAGAAACACGTCGTAGGAATCGAAGTGGGGGCCCACGCCGCCGCCGTCGGTTGCGTAGGAAATCATTAGGTCATCAAGGCGTGCGTCCGGCACGAAGCGGAAGCGGTCCAGCAACGCGCGCGCGCGGTCGTCGTGCAGGTCCACGCCCTGCACGAGCAGGGTCCACGCACGCTGCTTTACCGAGGGCAGTTCGTCCGGCGCGAATGGCCCATCCTGGAGCTGCCATTTGTTGCGAAAGTGGGTGATCAGACGTGCTTCCACTTCATCCTGATCGGCCAGTTCGAAAAATTGCTCGCGCGACAGCGGCGGCTCGATGTCCGGAATGGCCTGGCGGATCAGCAACGGTTTTTTTTGCCAGTACCGGCGCATGAATTGCGACGGGGTCAAATTGCCGAGCAACGCGGTCGGCGCATCAGGCGAGGGCGGGAGGACAGAAAGCGCGGGCCTGCGGATCGGCGACGAATTCCGCGCCGAAGCCCGGTCGGCTGGGTGGTCAGTGGGCCGCTTGGGCATCGTATAATGTGACTTGTATTCTGGAGAGTCGAATGAAAATCGCAAAGAACACCGTCGTGTCGGTCGCTTACAAGCTGTCGGATGCGCAGGGCAACCTGATAGAAGAAAGCGACGAGCCGATGGTCTATCTGCACGGCGGCTATGATGGCACGTTCCCCAAGATCGAGGAAGAGCTCGACGGCCACGAGGCCGGCTTCGAGACTCAGATTCAGCTGGAGCCGCAAGACGCTTTCGGCGAGTACGACCCCGACCTGGTGAAGATCGAACCGCGCGATCGTTTCCCCGAACCGCTCGAAGTCGGCATGCAATTCGAAGGCACGCCGGAAGAAGGCGACGAAGACCTCGATTCGCTGGTCTACGTGGTCACCGACGTGGCGGAGGACAAAGTGGTGCTCGACGGCAATCATCCGCTCGCCGGCATGGCATTGCGTTTTGCGTTGACGGTCAGAGACGTGCGCCCGGCTACGGAAGACGAGATCCAGCACGAACACGCGCATGGCGCTGACGGCCTCGAAATCCTCGACGAAGACGACGAGGAAGACGACGACAAGTCAGGGCCGACTCTGCACTGAACTTGCCGGCACGCCGCCGGGTGCGCTCAGGCCTGAAGCGGCGCCTGGCGCGTGCGGCGCCGTGGGTGGAGTGAGCGGAGTAGGCGGAGTAAGCGCGGCGGCGGGCGGCGCCGACAACGGCGGTCCGTATGCGCCGCCACCCTGGTCCGCCGGTATGCGCGGTTGCTGATCCGGTTGCGGTTCTGCAGGCGATCGCAATAGCGGCGGCAAGTCGGAGGCAGGTCCTGGCGACGGCGCCACGGGCATCGACGCAGCCGGCTCCTCATGCGGTAGCACGGGTTGTGCGGTCGGCATCGGCATCTGCTTCGGCACATCGCGCACGCTCACACGGAACGGTGGCTTCCTGCCCGGTTCCGCCTCAATCTGGATCCACTGGTTAAGACGATCATGCGGCGCAAGCGCGACACGTGTGAGATTCGTCACCAGCATCCCTTTGTCATTGCGCAGTGGCTGGTCGATCACGAAGCCGCCGCTCGCCGCTTCGTCGTCGCAATGAATCAGCAGCACCGGCCCGTGGAATATTTGCGCGAGCTTGACGAGGCTGCGCTTGAATTCAAGAAAACCGTCGCGGCGCGGGCTGCGCGCAAAGCGCAGCCATGCAAAGCGGTCGGGCCGTTCATAGCGTGCCGCATCGGGATCGCCCTGAATGAATACGACGATCGCGTGCGCGTCGCGGCGTTTCGCGAATTCGCCGGCATGTTCGAGCCAGAACGCATCGGCGATGACGCGATCTTCGAACTCGCCGTTGCGACCGCCCGCACTCAGGTAATGATTGTTCGGACTCGGCGCGTTAAGCCCGACGAACACGATGTCACCCGCTTGCCAGCGCACGTTTTCCCGAAACGGACGAAAGCGCGAGACTTCGCTTTCGCGCGTGAGGGCGATCGGCTTCTGGCCCATCGATGTAGCGTCCGCAAATAACGTTTGACGCAGCAAGTCGAGCCGCTCGACCGGATCGAAGCCACCGGCTTCGGCCGCGCCGCAGTCGACCCAGTCGTGCTGGCCCGGGATGAAAAAAAGCGCAGGCCGCGACGTTTCGAGCAGCGCCTGGCGGCGCTCGTATAGCGCGTCGCGGCAGGCTTCCTTCGATCCTTTCAGGTTGCCGTCATAGACGATGAACGACACGTCGCGCTCACGGCCGATCGCCTCGATCAGACGTTGTGTGGCGGCTTCATCGGCGGGGCTGCGCAGCGTGTTGGCGATCACTGCGAACGTGAAGCGGGACGCGCTGGCGCTGGCGGGCGTGGCGGCCATCCAGAATGCAGCGAGCGTTGCCGCAAACCACGTGTGAGCGCCGCTGACTGAGAAGGCAAACGTCAGCGCCGCGCGAAGTCGGCGCGGAGACTGGGCAGGTTGGCGGGCGTTAATGGTCCGCATCCGGCGCGCTGGCCAGGTCATGCAGTTCGTACAGCAGATCGAGTGCTTCGCGCGGGCGCAAATCGTTTGGATCGATGCCGCGCAAACGCTCGACGAGCGCATGCATCGCGGGTGACACTGATGCTGCACCGGAGCCGGCCGCGCGCTCGTTGTCCGCATCCTCGGCCAGCGGCAACGGCGCGGAGAAGAGGTCCAGCTGCGGCGCCGGTTGTGCGGCAGATTGCTGTTCGAGATGCGCGAGATGCTTGCGCGCGGCGCGAATCACCGCGTTCGGCACGCCGGCCAGTTGCGCGACCTGCAAGCCGTAGCTTTGATTCGCCGGGCCTTCGTCGACCGCATGCAGGAACACGATGCCGTGCCCATGTTCGACCGCCGACAGGTGCACGTTGGCCGCATGCGCAAACTCCGCCGGCAACTGAGTCAGTTCGAAGTAGTGCGTGGCGAACAGCGTATGGCAGCCGTTGTGCGCGAGCAGATGCCGGGCGATCGCCCAAGCCAGTGCGAGCCCGTCGAAGGTGGAGGTGCCACGGCCGATTTCATCCATCAGTACGAGACTTTGGGGCGTCGCGTCGTTCAGGATCGCGGCGGCTTCTGTCATTTCGACCATGAAGGTGGAGCGACCGCCGGCCAGGTCGTCGGCCGCGCCGATGCGCGTGAAGATGCGGTCGATCGGCCCGAATGTCGCGCGCCGGGCCGGCACGTAGCTGCCCACGTAGGCGAGCAGCGCGATCAACGCGGTTTGCCGCATGAACGTCGACTTGCCGCCCATATTCGGGCCGGTGATCAGCAGCAGCTTGCGTTCGGGCGTCAGCACGCAATCGTTCGCAATGAATTGCTCGACCTGCGCTTCGACAACCGGGTGCCGTCCCTGTTCGATCTCGATGCCGGTGTCCGGCGAGAAGGCGGGCGCAGTCCAGTCGAGGGCACGCGCGCGCTCGGCGAAGGCGGCAAGCAGGTCGAGCTCGGCGAGCGCGGACGCGACCCGCTGGCATTGCGGAATGAATGGCAGCAACGATTGCAGCAATGCGTCGTACAGCGAGCGTTCGCGCGCGAGCGCGCGTTCCTGCGCGGACAACGCCTTGTCCTCGAAGGTTTTCAACTCTGGCGTGATATAGCGCTCGGCGTTCTTCAGCGTCTGGCGGCGGCGATAGTCGTCGGGCACCTTGTCGGTCTGGCCGCGCGTGACTTCGATATAAAAGCCGTGCACCTTGTTGTACTCGACCCGCAGATTGCCGATGCCCGTACGCGCTCGCTCGCGCGTTTCGAGGTCGATCAGGAACTGTCCGCAGTTCTCCGAAATATCGCGGAGTTCATCGAGTTCCGGGTCATAGCCTCGCGCGATCACGCCACCGTCGCGCACCATCGCCGCCGGCTCCTGCGCGACCGCACGGCTGAGCAGGTCGACGCAGGCCTGCGGCGGTTCCAGCGACGCGTCGATTCGCGCGAGCGAATCCGCGTTGGACGACACCGCCGCGAGCTGCGCGCGCAGTCCGGGCAGCGCGATAAACGTGTCACGCAGGCTCGACAGATCGCGCGGTCGCGCCGAGAGCAGCGCGAGACGCCCGGTGATTCGTTCGATATCCGAAATCTGCCGCAATGCGCCGCGCAGCGTGTCGACGTCGGCGCCCGGCGGCGCCTCGAGCAATGCGCCGATGGCTTGCTGACGCGCCTGCGCCACCGCCCAGTCGCGCGGCGGATGATGCAGCCAGTGACGCAGCAACCGGCTGCCCATGGTCGTGCAGCAGGTATCGAGCAAGGAACACAGCGTGGGGGCTTCGGTGCCGCGCAGCGTTTCGGTCAGTTCGAGGTTGCGGCGCGTGGCGGGGTCGAGGCCGATATATTCGGATTCGTACTCGACCTTCAGGCTGCGCACGTGGCGCAATTGCTGGCCTTGCGTGGCCGCGGCATACAGCAGCAGTGCGCCCGCCGCGCCGCATGCGCAGCTCAGCGAATGCGCGCCGAAGCCGTCGAGGCCCGCCACTTCGAGCTGATCACACAGGCGTTGTGTGCCCGACGCGATATCGAAGTGCCAAACCGGCACGCGCGTGAGCGCGCCGACGTTGACGGGCGGCGTCCAGCTTGCGGAATCGGCGCCGCTGTCGGCGACCAGGATTTCCGCTGGACGAATGCGTTCGAGCGCCGCGGCCACCTGGTCGGGGGCGACTTCGGCGAGCCGCAGCGCGCCGCTCGCCAGATTGAGCCACGCGAGGCCGACGCTAGTCGCGACGCCGCGCCGGTTGTGCGCCGCGCATATGGCCAGCAGATACACATCGCTCTTGTCGGACAGCAGCGCCGCGTCCGTCAGCGTGCCCGGTGTCACGACGCGCAGCACCTTGCGCTCGACCGGGCCTTTCGACGTAGCCGGGTCGCCGATCTGCTCGCAAATCGCGACGGATTCGCCGAGCTTGACGAGCTTCGCCAGATATTGCTCTACCGCGTGATGCGGCACACCCGCCATCCTGATCGGATTGCCGCCGGATGCGCCGCGTTGCGTGAGTGTCAGATCGAGCAGGCGCGCGGCTTTTTCCGCGTCTTCGAAGAACAGTTCGTAGAAGTCGCCCATCCGGTAGAACACCAAGGTGCCCGGATGCTCCGCCTTGATGCGGAGGTATTGCTGCATCATCGGCGTATGTTGTGCGACGTCGTTGGCCGCTGCGGTTGGAATGCCCATCCTCGGTGTCTTCTTGCGTTAGCTGTTCAGGGCGTGAGTTTAACCCGCCAGCGCGACGAGTGGACCCTGGCCGGATGGCCAGTCCGCGCAGCGGGCCTCGTCGCCGCCGCGTCCGGATTGCGCTCGCTGGAACACGCCGCAGCGGTTCCCCGGCGAGCCGTCATTCGCCGATCATCGCCCGTATGTTGACTCTGCGCTCGTTCAATGCGCTGCGCCGTTTGGCGAGCCACATCATGAACGTGATGAAAGTGCCGAACACGACGATGATCCATTGCGCCGGCATCCTGGCCGTGAGTAGGAGCGCATACGCGCCGAGCATCAGCAGCACCGCGAGGTTCTGGTTGAAATTCTGCACGGCGATAGAGTGGCCAGCCGACAGCAGCGTCGCGCCGCGATGCTGGAGAATCGCGTTCATCGGCACGATGAAAAAGCCCGACAGCGCGCCGAGCAGCACCATCAGCGGATACGAGAGCAGCATGTAAATCGGCGCGACGTACGAGCCGATGCGAATGCCCGCGCCCGCGGGGAACAGATCCTTGTTGTAGAACGCCATGGCGATCGCCACCGCGCCGGTCACGATGCCGACCGGCAAGACCCGCAGCGATTTGCGCAACGGAATCAGCGCGGCTGCGGCGCCCGCGCCGAGCGCAATGCCGAGGCCTGTGACGCCCTGCATCACCGCCGCTTTGGAGAGCGACAGACCGAGGTTCACGTTTGCCCATTTGAGCACCAGCAATTGCATCGTCACGGCGCCGCCCCACATCAGCGTCGTCACCCACAGTGCTATCTGCGCAAGCTTGTCCGCCCACAGCACGTTGAAGCAGTGGTAGAAGTCGCCGACCAGTTTCCCGGGTTCCGACAGACGATTGGGATAACGGGCGCCGGTATCGGGAATGAAGATGTTGATTGCGGCGGCGATCGCGTACGTGATCATGACCGCGAACATCGCCAGGTCAGCCGACGAACGGATCAACGGCAGATGCGCGCGAGCGACGAATTTGTCGGCGAAGGTGCTGATCAGCGCGCCGCCCACCATCGTGCCGACGATGGTCGAGAGCACCGTCGCCGATTCGAGCCACGCGTTGGCCTTCACGAGCTTGTCGGCGGGCAGCAGTTCGGTGAGGATGCCGTACTTGGCCGGCGAATACGCGGCCGCGCCGAAGCCGACCACGCCGTAGGCGATCATCGGGTGGACGCCGGCGATCATCATCAGACAGCCGCTCGCCTTCAATGCGTTGGAGATGAACATCACGTGGCGCTTTTGCATCGAGTCGGCGAACGCGCCGACGAACGGCGCGAGCAGCACGTACGAGACGGTAAACAAAATCTGCAGCAGCGGCGTGACCCAGGCGGCCGAGCGAATCACGGAAAGCAATGCGATGGCGGCGATCAACAGTGCATTGTCCGCGAGCGACGAAATGAACTGCGCCGCGATGATGGTGTAGAAGCCTTTTTTCATGAAGTGGATGGCAAGCTGCGCGCGAGTGGGGAGCGGCGCGCTCGGGGCGAGCCCGGGAACGCCGATGGCGAGGCGCAGCGAGGACCGCGCGAAACGCAGCCGGGCGAAGCAGCGCGCCGGCGCGGCATCCCGCTTTGTAGCACGAACGTCCGCGGGTTGCCGGGCAGCTAACAAAAAAGCGGCCGAAGCCGCTTGGTTGATCTGCGTGCGGTGGTATGCGCCGCAGCGGCCGTATTGTGCGTACGCCGTTCGTTTGGCCGTTTAACTGTGCAGGCGGGCTACGTCGCATCGGCGGTTTGGGCCGCAAGACAGCAAGACAGCAAGACGCAAGACGGCAAGACGCAAGACAGCAAGACAGCAAGACAGCAAGACAGCAAGACAGCAAGACAGCAAGACCACCCAGCCTGCGTAGGGCGATCCCTGCCAACCGCTCACACGCCGATAACTGCCTCAACGGCAGCCGGCCGCCTTAAGCCGCTTGCTGGCGCGTGCGGCTATAGCGCGACAGCACTGGGATCATCTGCGCATAGATCTTCGGATTGCCCGCGACGACCTCGCCCACGTGCAGGAACTCCGAGTCGCCGGTGTAGTTGCCGACGAGCCCGCCGGCTTCCGTGATCAGCAGGCTGCCCGCGGCGACGTCCCATGCGTTCAGGCCCTGCTCGAAGAACCCGTCCATGCGGCCGGCGGCGACGTTGGCCAGATCGAGCGCGGCTGCGCCCGGGCGGCGCAGGCCCGCGCACGCCTGGGTCATTTCGGCGAACTGTCGGCCGTACGCTTCGAGGCCGTCGGTTTCACGGAATGGAAAGCCGGTGCCGATCAGACCGTCGGCCAGACGGTCGCGCTTGGCCACGCGGATGCGGCGATCGTTCAGGAACGCGCCACGGCCGCGCGACGCAGTGTAGAGGTCGTTGCGGGTCGGGTCGTAGACCACTGCCTGCGTCACGATGCCCTTGTGCGCGAGCGCGATCGACACGCAGTAGTACGGGAAGCCGTGGATGAAGTTCGTGGTGCCGTCGAGTGGATCGATGATCCACTGGTATTCCGAGTCGTTGTCCGATTTGCCGGATTCTTCGGCAAGGATTGCGTGATCGGGGTATGCGGTCTTGAGCGTGTCGATGATCGCCGCTTCGGACGCTTTGTCGACCTCCGTGACGAAATCGTTGTGCTGCTTCTTGCTGACCTGGAGCAGATCGAGGTCGAGCGACGCGCGGTTGATGATCTGCGCTGCGCGGCGCGCGGCCTTCACAGCAATGTTGAGCATGGGATGCATGAGACTGGATCCTTGTGCCGGGGCAGCACGGCTGCTGGCCGGGAAATGAGCGCTGATGCGCCGACTGGCGCCCGAAGAGGCGCGGAAACAGCACGGAACGCCGCCCGGCACAGGACCGGTGCGCATTCCGCCGACGGAGACGAATTGAATAAGAACAAGGCGCCCGGCTGAGCAGAGGGCTGAGGCCGGGCGCGAATAGGCGCATTTTACCTGAGTCCGGACGACCCGGCAGCGTTCGCGGCGTGGGCGGCTGCCGCGCCCGGTGTTGACGGCGAGGGACCGCGATGTAGCTGACTGCAGTTCGCCGCAGAGCAGCAGAATGCCGTCGACATCATGGCGATATGGCGCCCACGAAATAATCGCAATCGTCCCGGCATTCCCCCGTGATCCGCATTAACCGCAGCGGCTGCCACATCGAGAAGCGCCGGCAATTCAAAACCCGCGCGCTGTTGGCGCTACCATACGCGTCTTTAGCATGCACAAATCCATCGTGGACCACCCGCACCATTCTTCCGATCCCGCCGTGGCCGAGCTTCGCGCCGGCTTCACTTCGACCCGCTTCGTGCTCGTCGAGCCCAGTCATCCGGGCAATGTCGGCGCGGCCGCGCGCGCGCTGAAAACCATGGGGTTTTCGCGGCTCGTGCTGGTGTCGCCGCGCGTGCCGAACGTGCAAAGCGATCCCGAAGCGATCGCGATGGCGAGCGGCGCCGACGATGTGCTCGCATCCGCGCACGTCGTGCCGACGCTCGCCGACGCATTGACAGGCGTGCATTGGTCGATCGCGCTGACCGCACGGCTGCGCGAATACGGGCCGCCGCAATCGACGCCGCGTGCCGCGGCGGCCGTGGCGCAGGAGCAGGCGCTGCACGGCGAGATCGCGCTGGTGTTCGGCAACGAGCGCACGGGGCTGTCGAACGAGGACGTGGAGCGCTGCAGCGCGCTGGCGCATATCCCGGCCAATCCGGCCTATAGCTCGCTCAATCTCGCGCAGGCCGTGCAGGTGTTGGCATACGAACTGCGCACCACGTATCTGTCGGCGCATCAGCCGGTGGCAGCGGCACGTTCTGCGGCCAACATGTCGACGCTACATGCAGCAGAAGGCGAACCGTCCGGCGCGCGCGCGCCGAGCGACGAAATCGAAAGCATGTTCACGCATCTGGAGACCGCGCTCATTGCGATCGGCTTTCTCGATCCGGCCAATCCGAAGAAGCTGATGTCGCGTCTGCGACGGCTCTTCGCGCGTTCGGGACTCGAGCGCGAGGAAGTGAACATCGTGCGTGGCATCGCCAAGCACATCCTGCTGAAGGCCAAACGCTCCGGCGACGATGCATCCTAACCGCGCCTTCGTCCGCTGACGACGACCTTGCCGGCAGCGTGGACTTCCGGCAGGTTTCATGCAATCGACCTACAATCCCCGAAACGTTCGAAGCAAACCTACCGCCGTGCTATGCGGCAACCGTGCCGTCATGCGTCACTTCGCGCAAGCGGTCTTTTTTCCCACGACACAGTGCCTGCCATGTTCACGAGACTTCGCGAAGACATTGCCACGATCCGCGAGCGCGACCCCGCCGCCCGCAGTGCATGGGAAGTGCTGACGTGTTATCCGGGCTTGCACGCGCTGGTGCTGCACCGGCTCGCGCATGCATGTTGGCAGGCGCGGCGTCGCTGGCTCGCGCGCTTCATCTCGCAGATGGCGCGTTTCATGACCGGCATTGAAATCCACCCCGGCGCGACGGTGGGGCGGCGCGTGTTCATCGATCACGGTATGGGTGTGGTGATCGGCGAAACCGCGCAGATCGGCGACGACTGCACGATCTATCAGGGCGTGACGCTCGGTGGCACGTCGCTCACGCGCGGCGCGAAGCGGCACCCCACCCTGGAACGCGGGGTGATCGTCGGCGCAGGGGCGAAGGTGCTCGGCGGCTTCACGATCGGCGCGGACGCGAAGATCGGCTCGAATGCCGTCGTTACGAAGCCGGTGCCTGCACGCGGCACCGCGGTGGGCAATCCGGCGCGGGTCATCGTGCCGGCGGCGGCAACGTCGGTTGCGTCGGTGATGGCGTCGGCGGCCGCCGCCAACGCCGGTCCGGGCGACGCCTCGCGCGGCGCGAAACGCGCGACCCAGCGCAGCGAATTCTGCGCGTACGGCATTACGCCGAATGCGGACGACCCGGTGTCGCTGGCGATCCACGGCCTCATCGACCATGCCGCCGCGCAAGCGAAGCGTATCGATGAAATCGTCGACGCGCTCGAACGATTGGGCACGAGCCTGGAAGGTCTGCCAGGTGCGGATGCGGCGCTGCTTGATCTGCGGCGCTTGTCGGCAGCGATTGCGGGCAAAGAGGAAGGGGCGGTGGCGCAGCGCTAGTTTGATGGGGTAAAGGCATCAGGCTGGCGCTTCGGGCGCTGGCCCGTTCACCCCACTACCAACGCATTGATGCTGCATACGCCGCACTTCACGACAAGCGGCTTTACACCACAGGCTTCGCACAACACAGGCTGGGCCACGCGACGCACGAGGCAACCCGAGCGCGAAGCAACACAAGCAGCGCCTGAACCCATCTCAATCCAGTGGCGACGCCCGGATGCCATCCGCGTCGATCCGCAGATACCCGCCGCGGCGCGTCCCGTGATCGAGGTCCCAATCCGGCAATACCCAGCGTGTGCCGCCCGGCTCGCGATGCCGCGCCGGCCGATGCGTGTGTCCGTGAATGATGGTTGCGGCCCTGGACGCCTTGAACAATGCGGCCACCGCCTTTGGCGTCACGTCGTACTTCATCGAGACAGGCCGCAAGCGGCCATGCTCGCTCTTCGACCGCATGTTCTCCGCGAGCTTCTGCCGCCAGCGAAACGGCCACGCGAGAAACAGCATCTGCGCGAAACGATTGCGCGCAACATGCCGGAACATCTGATAGCCGCGGTCCGCGCTGCACAGCCGGTCGCCGTGCGCGAGCGCAACGCGTGTGCCGAATGCGGTGATGACGAACGGATCGGGCAGCCAGATCGCGCCGGCCGCTTTCATGAAGCGCTTGCCGAGCAGAAAGTCGCGGTTACCGTGCATCAGATAGAGCGCGATGCCGCGCTCGGACAGCGTATGCAGCAACGCCGCCATGCGTGCGACGAACGGCTCGGCGAGCATGTCGTCGCCGACCCAGTATTCGAACAGATCGCCCAGAATGAATACCGAGTCCGCCTGCTCGGCAGTGACCCGAATGAAGTGTTCGAACGCGGCGACCGTGCGCGGAATCGCCTCGCTCAAATGAATGTCGGAGAGGAAAAAAAACGGACGTGCGGCGTGCGGGCGTTTGCCCTCGCCAGGCACGCCCGCAGCGACGCTTCGCAGCGGCGTTTCTTGCAGCATTGAAGGTGCCTGATTCCGGATGGAATGAATCGACGCTCAGTCGACGATCACAGCCTTTTCGATCACGACGTCGTCGGCCGGCACGTCCTGATGAAAGCCCTTCGAACCCGTCTTGACCTTCTTGATCTTTTCGACCACATCCATGCCTTCGACCACCTTGCCGAACACCGCGTAGCCCCAGCCCTGCGGCGTCGGCGACGAGTGGTTCAGGAAGTCGTTGTCGTTCACGTTGATGAAAAATTGCGCGGTCGCCGAATGCGGGTCGTTGGTGCGCGCCATCGCCACCGAGCCGTTGACGTTTTTCAGGCCGTTGTTCGCTTCGTTGTTGATCGGCTCGGCCGTCGGCTTTTGCTTCATGCCCGGTTCGAAGCCGCCGCCCTGGATCATGAAGCCGTCGATCACCCGGTGGAACACCGTGTTGTCGTAGTGGCCAGCCTTCACGTAGTTGAGGAAGTTCTCGACCGACTTCGGCGCCTTTTCAGCGTCCAGTTCGAGTTTGATAACGCCGTGGTTCGTATGCAGTTCAACCATGATGGAATCCTTTGATGAACGGGGTGGATAAGAGGCGCGGCGAGTCGTGATGGGTTGACGACGGACCGCGCCGGGGCGTGGATTGTGCAGTAGCGCGCAGTCGAGCGCTGTTGTGCCTGTTCGGCTGCGTCTCTCGTTGTGCTCGCGTTCGCTTACTTGCCGAGCAGCGTAGCCGACTGGATCACGACCGGCGTTTTCGGCACGTCGCTCATCGGGCCACGCGTGGTGGTGGGCGAGGCTTCGATCTTCTTCACGACGTCCATGCCGCTCGTGACCTTGCCGAACACCGCATAACCGTTGCCGTCCGGATTCGGATAGTCGAGATTGGCGTTGTCCACCGTGTTGATGAAGAACTGCGCGGTGGCCGAATTCGGATCGCTGGTGCGCGCCATCGCGAGCGTGCCGGCCGCGTTCTTCAGACCGTTGCGGCTCTCGAGCGCAATCGGCGCGCGCGTGGGCTTCTCCGCGAAGCTTTGGGTGTAGCCGCCGCCCTGGATCATGAAGCCCGGAATCACGCGATGGAAGATCGTGCCGCTGTACTGGCCGGACTTCACATAGTCGAGAAAGTTGGCGACCGTCTTTGGCGCTTTCTCAGGATACAACTCGACGCGGATGTCGCCTTCCGATGTCTTGAGCAGCACGGACGGATGCGCGGCTTGCGAACCGGACTGGGCAAAGGCGGGTGCGTTTGCGATCAGGGCGGCGCTGCCGAGCGCCAACATCAACCATTTCATGAAGATCCTCGGGGTTGGGAAAACGTGGTGCCTGGAATAGCTGCCTGGAATGCTGCGAAAGCGCGCAATGCCGATAGCGCGCCGGCGTTATCGCGACGGCGCCATATACGGCGGCATAGCGAGTGACCCGTTCGGACCGCCGAACTGGAAGCTGGGGGTTTGCGTCATGTTTGCGGTCGCGCGATCCGTGTACTCGTCGACCGGTGCCGCGGCTTGCTTCGGTCGCGCAGGCGTCCTGGGCGGCGAGACGATCTTCTGGATGTCCGCGAGACGCTGCGTGGTCGTGGCGCTGGCCTTGCCGAGACTTTGCGCGCGACGATACGTTTCGTTGGCCATGCGCAGATACAGGTCGCCGAGATTTTCGTAGGCGAGGCCGTAGCCCGGGTTGATCTTGATCGCCGTTTCGAGCGCGGCGCGTGCTTCGGTGAGATTGCCCTGCTTCGCATAAAGCGCCGCCAGGTTGTTGTACGGCTCGGGCAATTCGGGGTAGGTCTGCGTGAGTTCGGTGAACGCGGCGATTGCTTCGTCGTCGCGATTCAGGTGGGCGAGCACCGTCGCGCGTTTGAACCTGGCCTGCGCGTCGCGCGGATTGCTCGCGATACGCGCGTCCAGTTGTGCGAGCGACGCTTGCCAGTTTTTCTGCGCGATGGATGCGTCGACCTCCGGCGTGTCGTCGCGCACCGCGGGCCCTTGGGGCGTGAGCGGGGCCTTCTGCGCGTAGACCGCCGTAGCCGGCAGCACGGCAAGGGCGGCGGCGACGGTGACGCCGGTGACGCGCAAGGCGAGGGCGCGCGTCGCATCATGGGCGGCGCCGCGGACGAGGCCGCGCACGAGCCGATGGAGCGCCGTCGCGGCGAGGGTCGCAGCGCTGCGCGCGCGGCCGCTGGAAGGTTTCATAGGCTTGGGTCTGGATGTTATACTCCGACCCATTCTAACAAAAGGTCTGTGCGTTCCGTCGAACCGCCGACTGTCTTTTCGCCACTCGTGGTCGTCTCCGCCTTGATCGCAGCCTGACCGCCGCACCCGCTGCACCGGTTTTGCTGCATGCGACGCACCGCCGTTCTGTTAGCGGGCGCGGCGCGCATGAAACACAATGCGGATTTCTTTCGGCCCACGCACCGTTCTCTATGGAATCACTGCGCATCTACAACACGCTCGCGCGTGACAAGCAAACCTTCGTGCCGCTGCGCGAAGGGGCCGTGCGGATGTACGTCTGCGGGATGACCGTGTATGACTATTGTCACGTCGGTCATGCGCGGGTGATGGTCGTGTTCGACATCGTGCAGCGCTGGCTGCGCACGCTCGGCTACGACGTGACCTACGTGCGCAACATCACGGATATCGACGACAAGATCATCCGTCGCGCCGTCGAGAACGGGGAGACGATCAAGTCGCTGACCGACCGCTTCATCGCGGCTTTGCATGAAGATGCGGACGCGCTCGGCATCCAGCGTCCCGACATCGAGCCGCGCGCCACCGACTTTATTCCTCAGATGCTCGGCATGATCGAGACGCTCGAGGCGAACGGCTACGCGTACCAGGCCAGCGACGGCGATGTCAACTACGCGGTGCGCAAGTTCGCGGGCTACGGCAAGCTGTCGGGCAAGTCGCTCGAAGACCTGCGCGCGGGCGAACGCGTCGCGGCCAACGACGCCAAACAGGACCCGCTCGACTTCGTGTTATGGAAGCAGGCCAAGCCCGAGGAACCCGCCGACACCGGCTGGGATTCGAGGTATGGGCGCGGCCGTCCCGGCTGGCATATCGAATGCTCGGCGATGAGTTGCGCGCTGCTCGGCGAACAGTTCGATCTTCATGGCGGCGGCCAGGATCTGCAGTTTCCGCACCACGAAAACGAAATTGCCCAAAGTGAAGCCGCTACCGGTCAAAGGTTCGTCAATTATTGGATGCACAACGGCTACGTACAGATCGACAATGAGAAGATGTCGAAGTCGTTGAATAATTTTTTTACGATTCGCGAAGTGCTCGCGCAGTACGATGCCGAGGTCGTGCGCTTTTTCATCGCGCGCGCCCACTACCGCTCGCCGCTGAACTATAGCGACGTGCATATCGACGACGCTCGCAACGCACTCGCGCGTTTGTACACCGCGCTGAAGGACGTCGCGCCGGACGACGCGGAACTCGACTGGAACGAAGCGCATGCGCAGCGTTTCCAGACGGCCATGAACGACGACTTCAACACACCGGTTGCAGTGTCGGTGTTGTTCGAGTTGGCAACTGAAGTGAACCGCACGCGCGACCCCGCGCTGGCCCGTCAACTGCGCGCGCTCGGCGCGGTGATCGGGCTGCTCGGCCGCGAGCCGCGTGCATATCTGCAGCAGGCCGCGGGCGCCGCAGCGCAAGGCGCGCTCGAGCCCGCCGCGATCGAAGCGAAGATCGCCGCGCGGGTGGCCGCCAAGCAGGCGAAGGACTATGCAGCAGCAGACCGGATCCGGGCCGAATTGCTCGAGGCCGGCGTTGCACTTGAAGACAAACCCGGCGGGTTGACCGAGTGGCGGCGCGTGTGAGCGCACCTCGTACTTCCCTCTGATCGACTCGCCAGGCAGGAGGCAGGATGGCAACGGCCACGAAGACGCCGGCTAAACGAGCCACGTCTCAAACAAACGCGAGAGCCGCGGCAAAGCCGGCACGTACGTCGGCTCGCGGGGGCAACGGCGCGGTACAGCAAGGATCGTCGAAAGCCGCAGGGGGGGGCGCGAAGGCCCTGACCAGCGCCGTGGCGGAGCCAGCGAAAAAAGCAGCAGTCAAACGCGCGCTCAACGGTGCATCGGGGCATGGGTCGGCTGCGACGCGCGCCTCGACGTCGCGTGCGAAAAGCAATGGCGCGTTGCCGGCCGAACTCGCAGGCGACGTGCAGCAACTTGCGCGCGACGCGAATGCAGGCGAAGTGGTGCGCAAGACGCGCGCGTCGGCGAGCCCCAGCGGCGAAGCGGCGAGCGCCAGCGAAGTCGCGGTGCCGGTGCAGATCGGCGGCCTCACGCCCGAAGTGACGCGTCCGGCGTATTGGGACAAGGCCTGCGCCGACCTCGTCAAGCGCGACCGTATCCTGAAGAAACTGATTCCGAAATTCGGCCCGGTGCACCTGCTCAGTCGTGGCGATCCGTTCGTCACGCTCGCGCGCTCGGTGGTCGGGCAGCAGATCTCGGTCGCGTCCGCGCAGGCGGCATGGGCCAAGGTCGAGGCCGCATGTCCGAAGCTGGTGCCGCAGCAGTTCATCAAGCTTGGCCAGGACAAGCTGACCGCATGCGGGCTGTCCAAACGCAAGGCCGAGTACGTGCTCGATCTGGCGCAGCATTTCGTCTCGGGGGCGTTGCACGTCGGCAAGTGGACGTCGATGGAAGACGAAGCGGTGATCGCCGAACTCACACAGATTCGCGGCATTGGGCGCTGGACCGCGGAGATGTTCCTGATCTTCAATCTGTCGCGGCCCGACGTGCTGCCGCTCGACGACCTCGGCCTGATCCGTGCGATCAGCGTGAATTATTTCAGCGGCGAACCGGTGACACGCAGTGAAGCGCGCGAGGTCGCCGCAAACTGGGAGCCGTGGCGCACCGTCGCCACCTGGTACATGTGGCGTAGTCTTGATCCGTTGCCGGTCGACTACTGAAAAACAAGAAGCGAGACCGTTTCGCGCGCTATGGGTTGTCCACGTCCGATAGTTGAGAAATGGTTTTGACATGGGCGCGCGCGGTTAGAATACGCGCTGCCGATAAGTCCAAGGATTACAACCAATGAAGACCACGTTTCTGGATTTCGAGCAGCCGATCGCTGAACTCGAAGCGAAGATCGAAGAATTGCGCTTCGTGCAGGACGATTCGGCCGTCGATATTTCGGAAGAAATCGAGCGGCTGTCCAAGAAGAGTCAACAACTCACCAAAGACCTGTATGCCAACCTGACGCCGTGGCAGGTTTCGCAAATTGCCCGTCATCCGCAGCGTCCGTACACGTTCGACTACGTGAGCGAACTGTTCACCGATTTCCACGAACTGCACGGCGACCGCAACTATGCGGACGACCTGTCGATCGTCGGCGGCCTTGCGCGTTTCAATGGCCAGGCCTGCATGGTGATCGGTCATCAGAAGGGCCGCGACACCAAGGAGCGCGCGCTGCGCAACTTCGGCATGCCGCGTCCCGAAGGCTATCGCAAGGCCGAGCGTCTGATGCGTCTGGCCGAAAAATTCAGCCTGCCGATCTTCACCTTCATCGACACGCCCGGCGCGTATCCTGGCATCGGCGCAGAAGAGCGCGGCCAGTCCGAAGCGATCGGTCGTAATCTGTATGTGATGGCGGAACTCAAGACGCCGCTGATCGCGACCATCATCGGTGAGGGCGGTTCGGGCGGCGCGCTCGCTATCGCTGTCGGCGACAGTGTGCTGATGCTGCAGTTCTCGACCTATTCGGTGATTTCGCCGGAAGGCTGTGCATCGATTCTCTGGAAGAGCGCCGCGAAAGCGCCGGAAGCCGCTGAAGCGCTCGGGCTGACTGCGCATCGTCTGAAGGCGCTGGGACTGATCGACAAGATCGTCAACGAGCCGCTTGGCGGCGCGCATCGCGATCCGAAGGGCATGGCCGCCATGCTGCGCCGCGCGCTCTCCGATTCGCTGCGGCAGTTCCAGGGCATGAGCATCAACGACCTGCGTCAACGCCGTTTCGAACGGTTGATGTCGTACGGCAAGTTCAAGGAAACGAAGCCGGGCGCATGAGCCCGCGCGCGTTCTCTTTCGACCCTTGGCGCTTCACGCGCTAGCAACGTGACCACCACCCCCGATTCGCCCGCCGAGCGCCTCGTCATCGAGGCGGTCGGCCTAGCGCTGTCCGCGCTGCCTGCGAGCGCGCGTATTGCGGTGGCATTCAGCGGCGGCGTCGATTCCACGGTATTGCTCGATGCCGCGGTGCGGGTCGCGGGCGCATCGCGTTGTGTCGCGCTGCATGTGCATCACGGACTGAGTCCCAATGCCGATGCCTGGCTCGCGCATTGTCACGCGTTTGCGCGCGAGCGCGCGGTCGAATTCGACGCGCGGCGCGTCGATGTGCCGCGCGGGGCCGGCGCGAGTGTCGAGGCCACCGCGCGCGATGCGCGTTATCGTGCGTTGGATGCAATGTGTGCGACGCGCGGCGTGTCTACGCTATGGCTCGCGCAACACGCGGACGACCAGGCGGAAACCGTATTGCTGCAATTGCTGCGCGGCGCCGGTCTGGCGGGTCTTGCGGCGATGGCCCCCGACTTTCTCGTCGCGGGGACGTGCGCGAGGCGCGTGCGGCCATTGCTTCACCTGTTGCGCGCACAACTCGAGCAATACGCGAGCGAGCGCGCTTTGCACTGGATCGACGACGAGTCGAACGCGGACACCCGCTACGCTCGCAATGCATTGCGTCACGAGGTGACGCCGGCACTGACCGTGCACTTTCCCGGCTTTCGCGACGCGCTCGCGCGCACGGCCGCGCACGCGGCATCGGCGCAGCGCTTGCTCGACGCGCTCGCGCGCCTCGACATGGATGGGACGGCCGTGGACGAAGCGCGTGCACTGTCGCTGAGCGCGCTGCTCGCACTCGACGACGATCGCGCGCTCAACCTGCTGCGCTACTGGATGCGCACATTGGGGCTGGCGGCGGCATCGAGCGCGCGCCTGACCGACGCGTTGCGCCAACTGCGCGAAGTGAGCGCCGCGGGCGAGGGTCATCGTTTGCGGGTCGATCATGCGGGGCATGCGCTGCGCAGCTATCGCGGCCTCGTCTATTGGGAAGCGGGAGACAGCAGCGATCCCGCCGACGAAACTGCGCTCGCCACGCGCGAGATCAGCGAACTCGCGTGGCAGGGGGAGTCCGTGTGGCATTTGCCCCAATGGCGGGGCACGTTCGTGTTTGCCCCAGTGGATGATGCAACGGCCAATGAAGGCGCCGCCCTGCATGCGAACGCCGTCGCATCCACTTCCGACACGGTCCCGGTCGTCGTCCTGCGACGCGCATTGTTGAGCGCACGATCGCGCAGCGGCGGCGAACGAATGCGCATCGCCGAGTCGCCCAGCGCGCCGAAGCGGACCTTGAAGAACCTGTTTCAGGAGCGCGGCATTGCCGCGTGGAAGCGCGATGTGCCACTGCTTTACGTCGGCGACGAATTGCTGTTCGTGCCGCTTCTCGGCATAAATCGCGCCGCGCTAACCGGCCTCGCGGACGCCGGGGAAGCGCGCATTCGGATCATCTGGCGCGAAGATGTGCTGATCGTCTGACCGGCCGGTCGGACTGTTCGGCGAGCGACGCGGCGAGTCTCGAAAGAACGCGTCAAACCGCACGCAACAGGACTTTGCAGCGCCGGTTCCGCGCGTTCCGAGGGCCGGCGCGGCTTGTCTTTTTGCCCCTGATCGGGTAGGTTTACGTGTTTGCCCGACCCGATTTCGCCGTCGCTTTTGTCGCTGTCGCCGGTTTGCGCGCGTGATCCGTCGTTTCCGTTAAGCCACTAGCGATTATTTCCGGGCAAATCCGCGCGTGTTGCACGCGCGCTGCATTTACGCCGCCACACACTCTGCCGTCGTTCACGAGACGTTGCGCTTGCTGTGCTTATGTGCGGGTGTCTCCAGCGCGCCAGCGCGGTTTCTCCTCCAGTTCAGAACGACAATGGCACTCATCGTACATAAATACGGCGGCACTTCGATGGGCTCCGTCGAGCGCATCAAGAACGTCGCCACGCGCGTTGCGAAATGGCACAAGGCCGGCCACAAGATGGTCGTCGTGCCGTCGGCGATGTCCGGCGAAACCAACCGCTTGCTCGGGCTCGCGAAAGAAATCACGACTCAACCGAGCCCTCGCGAACTCGATATGATCGCCGCCACCGGCGAGCAGGTCAGCTCGGGACTGCTCGCCATCGCGCTGCAGGAAGCCGGCGTCGAGGCGGTCAGCTATGCCGGCTGGCAAGTGCCGGTCAGGACGGACAGCGCGTTCACCAAAGCGCGCATCAGCGAGATCGACGGCGAGCGTGTGCTGCGTGACCTCGACGCCGGCAAGGTGGTGGTGATCACCGGCTTCCAGGGCATCGACCCGGACGGCCACATCACCACGCTCGGCCGCGGCGGCTCGGACACCTCGGCGGTCGCGGTCGCGGCGGCGTTGAAAGCGGATGAGTGCCTGATTTACACGGACGTCGACGGCGTATATACGACCGACCCGCGCGTGGTCGAAGAAGCGCGGCGGCTCGATCGCGTGACGTTCGAAGAAATGCTGGAAATGGCCAGCCTGGGTTCGAAGGTGCTGCAGATCCGCTCGGTGGAATTCGCCGGCAAATATCAGGTGAAGACGCGTGTGCTGTCCAGCCTGACCGATCCGCTGACGCCGCTCGACGCTGAGATGAAGTCGGGAACCCTGATTACTTTTGAAGAAGACGAGACCATGGAAAAAGCAGTCATCTCGGGCATCGCGTTTCAGCGCGACGAAGCTCGTATCGCCGTGATGGGTGTGCCCGACAAGCCGGGCATCGCGTATCAGATTCTCGGCCCGGTGGCGGACGCCAATATCGACGTCGACATGATCATCCAGAACCAGAGCGTCGAAGGCAAGACGGCCTTCACGTTCACGGTTGGCCGCGGCGACTATCAGCGCGCGATGGACATCCTCACCGGCCAGGTGAAGGGCCACGTGCAGGCCGAACAGGTGCTCGGCGATCCGAAGGTGTCGAAGGTGTCGGTGGTTGGCGTCGGCATGCGTTCGCACGTCGGCATCGCGAGCACGATGTTCCGCACGCTGTCGGAAGAGGGCATCAACATCCAGATGATCTCGACATCCGAAATAAAGATTTCCGTATTGATCGACGAGAAGTACATGGAGCTCGCCGTGCGCGCGCTGCATAAGGCGTTCGATCTCGATCAGGCATAAATGGCATGAACTACGGGGCGCTGCGAGGCGCCCCTTTTGTTTTGCACGGCCAATGTGAAGGAACTGCCTCCGCTATGACCGGGCTGGCACAAAAAGTGTTCGTCAGACATTGACCTTGGCGGTTCGGCCCGCTATTATCTTGGCTTCGTCGCACTGACTCCCTGTGCGACAGAAAGTTTGGGAGACGTGGCCGAGAGGTCGAAGGCACTCCCCTGCTAAGGGAGCATCTGGGCCAAAACCTGGATCGAGGGTTCGAATCCCTCCGTCTCCGCCAGTGATGGCGGTGGAACCCCGCAGAGTCTCGGCTCTGCGGGGTTTTTGTTTTTCGGCGGTGACTCGCAGCGCGCCTACCGAAACGCTCGATGTTTCATTTCAGCGGGTCATTTCATTCGCTAGCGGTGAAGCCAGCACACTTGCACCGGTCCAGCAGCGGATGCTGGCCACTCTCGCGACAGCCTCGAATCGCACACGAGTTGCGATGGTCAGCCTGTTCGCCGCTTTGAGACGCAGGGCGAAAAGTTGCCGGTGACGGCGCATCCCACAGCCCCGACATATATTTCGGCGTCCATATCAAGTGGCTGCCAACCAGGAAGCAATCTTGCGCGCATGCCGCGCTAATTTCTCCGAGCACGTCTGTCATTGACGAAAGCGACCATGGGAAGCGTGGATCCATCTCCGTGTATACCCGATTGCAACGAATTTTTTCCCGTGAAACACTGCGCTCTATCTGTTGTGTCGGACAAGACTCCGATATATCGGACAGCCGGATGCCGCCGTGCGATCGCTTCGATGTCCTCGATCGGAGAAACCTCACCCAGCTATCGTCGACCGCCGCTCTTCATACACGCATTCGCTTTTCAATCGGATCGGGACTAAAAATGAGACTCTTCAGGGAACGCGCCAGGTTCACTTGTCTAATCGCCGCAGCCGGTCTGTTGGTGCTTGCCGGCTGCACCAAAGTTGCCGCGCCAGAGCAGGGCGTGGCCGCCGACTCGACGCTCAAGCAAGTTCTGCAACGCGGCACGCTACGCGTGGGCGACTGTTTGACATTTGCACCATTCGGTTTCTACAACAAGGACGGCCAACCTGATGGCTACGACGTCGACCTGGCGAAAGAACTGGCGAAGCAGATGGGCGTCAAGCTCGAGGTCGTGAACACGACGAGCGCGAACCGCATTCCGAATCTGCAAACCAGCAAGGTCGACGTGGTGTTCTGCAACTTCACCCGCAACCTCGAGCGGGCAAAGGAAATTGCGTTCACGAATCCCTATGTGGTCGCGAGCGAGGCGCTGCTGGTCAAGAAGAGCAGCGGCATCAAGTCCATCAACGACATGTCGAACCGCACCATTGCGACGGTCAAGGGTTCGACGAATGGCGACGAAGTGCGCTCGCTGAACATGCAGGTGAAAATTCAGGAATTCGACAGCTCGCAAGCGGCCATCCTCGCGGTGAAGCAGGGCCAGGCCGATGCGATGATCGAGGACAACAACTTTCTCGCCTATCAGGCATCGCTCGATCCGGCCCTGACCGTCACGAACGAAGCGCTGGTTCCGCTCGAATACAACGCGTTCGGCGTCAAGGCCGGGGATCAGGGGTGGCTCAACTACCTGAACCTGTTCCTGTTCAACGTCAACGCATCGAAGCAGAACGCACAGTTGTACAAGAAGTGGTTTGGCGCGGAGCCGCGTTTTCCGCTCAATCCGCAGTACTGAACCGGTGAGCGCCGCGCTGCTCGACTGACGGAGGAACCATGAGCTATGAATGGGTGACCCTTGCGGGTTATTGGAGCGATTTCCTTCGCGCGGCGTGGCTGACGCTGCAGGTCACGCTACTGGCTTTCGCTCTCGCGATGCTGCTCGGCTTGCTCACGGCGCTGGCGAGCACATCGCGCGTCAGGCTGCTGCGAGCGATCGCCGGGGTGTATATCGAAGCGATCCGCAATACGCCGGTGCTGCTGCAGATCTTCATTGTGTTCTTCGGATTGCCATCGCTCGGCATCGGCCTCAATGCCTATTCGGCAGGCGTCATCGCGCTAGGCGTGAATGTCGGCGCATATCTGGCCGAAGTGTTTCGTGCCGGTATCCAGTCGGTGCCGCGAGGGCAGCTCGAAGCCGCGTCGATCCTGGGTCTGGAACGTTCGCAGATCTTCGTCGAAGTGGTGCTGCCACAGGCCGCGCGCGCCGTCTATCCGGCGATCGTCAACAACCTGATCCAGTTGCTGCTCGGCACGTCGCTGCTCTCGGCCATCGCGTTGCCGGAGCTGAGCGGAACGGCGACGGTGATCAACGCGCGCACGCTGCTCTATATCCAGACTTTCTCGATCACGCTGATTGCCTATCTGTTCTTGAGCAATCTGCTGTCGTGGCTGGCGGACCAGATCGGCGTGCGCATCTTCCATCCGCCGCTTCTCATGAAAAAGCGCACGGGCCGGCCGTTCTTTCTCGCGCGTCAGGCCGATCGTACGTAAGCGCTCAACAGGAGATCGAACATGTCGAGCGAATTGTTAATGACGAGTCTGGCAATCCTGTTTCAGGGCCTGCTCGCGACACTGCTTCTGTCCGCGGCGTCGATCGTCGGTGGAACGTTGATCGGCCTCGTGGCGGCCGTATTGCGCTCATTCGGACCCTGGGGCACGCCGCGCATCGCAAAGCTCTATACCGAGCTGTTTCGTGGCACGCCGGTGCTCATCACGCTGATGTTCATTTACTTCGGCGTGTCGTACTTCGGCTACGCAATCGATGTGTTCGCAGCGGGTGCCCTGGGCTTGAGTGTCTATCAAGGCGCCTACATTGCCGAAGTGTTCCGTTCCGGCATCGAGGCCGTGCCGAAAGGCCAGTGGGAGGTCGCGCAGATTCTCGGCCTGAGCAAGACCCAGGCGTTCTTTTCGGTGATCCTGCCGCAAACGGGAAAGATCGTGTTGCCGCCGCTCATCGGCCAGTATTTGTCGCTGATCAAGGATACCTCCATCGTCAGCATGATCGGCATGTCGGAACTGATGCATGGCGGTCAAGCCATCGTCGACCGGGTCGGCAAGCCGGTGGAGATTTATGGACTCGTTGCCGTGCTGTATTTCATCGTGTGCTTTCCACTGTCGCAGTGGGTGCGCCACCATGACCGAAGAAGGAGCGTACTGTCATGACCACTGTCACTACGTCGAAGCCCATCATCAACCTTGCCGGCGTGAGCAAGTCGTTTGGCGCTACGCAGGTCCTCAGGGAGATCAACCTCGAGGTGCGGCCGGGCGAAGTGCTCGTGCTGATCGGTGCATCGGGATCGGGAAAGAGCACGGTGCTGCGCATCATGAGCGGTCTGGAAACGGCCGACACGGGTGAAGTCTGGGTCAACGAAGTACCGCTGCACGATGCGCGTCGGGCTAGGGAGATTCGCGGTCATGTCGGTATGGTGTTCCAGCAGTTCAACCTGTTTCCGCATAAGAGCGCGCTTGGCAACGTGACGCTCGCGCTGATCAAGGCACGCAAGATGAACGCGGCGGACGCAAAAAAGCGTGGGATGGAGGCGCTCGAGCGGGTGGGTCTTGCCGATCGGGCGGATCACTACCCCAGCCAGCTCTCGGGCGGGCAGCAGCAGCGCGTCGCGATCGCAAGAGCGTTGGCCGTCGAGCCGGGCATCATGTTCTTCGACGAAGCTACCTCCGCTCTGGACCCGGAACTCGTCGGCGAAGTCACGGAGGTCATGCGCGGACTGGCGCGCGACGGGATGACCATGGTCGTTGTCACGCACGAGATGGGCTTTGCGCGCAAGACGGCCGACCGCGTCGTCTTCATGGATAAGGGTGTCATCGCTGAACAGGGCGCTCCCGACGAGATTTTCGTGAACCCGCAGAACGAACGCACGCGCCAGTTCCTCCATCGTGTGCTGGACCATTGAGTCCCCCGGGACATTGCGTCAGGCGTCGGCGAGCCGCAGCGTGGGCCACGCGTCGCTGCTCACGCGAAACTCGCGTCACAAAAAAAGCAACAGCGAAGATTAACTGCGATCCCTATTCGCCGACGGAGTTCAAGGAATGTCTGCACCGGAATCATCGAGGGCCAGGGGAGTGGACCGCGTCATCGGCATTCTCAAGCAGTTGCATATCGCGCGGCGGCCGATGACGATGCGCGAACTGATCGAAGCGACCGGCGCGCCACGCTCGAGTATCTACGAGCTGGTCACCATGCTTACCGAAGCGGGATGGCTCGAAACAACGCCGGACGGCAGCGTGTTTTTCGGCCGCGAGATGCACTACTACGGCTCGGACTACGCGGTCCACAACGATCTGATCAGCCGCGCGCACCAGGCGATCCTGGCGCTCGTGCGCACGCATGACGAGACCGCGCAGCTGTGTATGCTCGAAGGCAACAAATATACCGTGGTCCTTTCGGAGAACAGTTCGCGGCCGTTCAACATCAGTTCCGACATCGGCGTGAAAGTGCCGATTCCATGGACCGCTTCGGGCCGCCTGCTGCTCGCCCATATGCGGGCGGACGAAATTCGCGGCTTGATTCCCGACGAAGACTTTATTCTCGACAACGGCAGACGCGTCGAATTCGAGGACTTTATTGCCGATGTGGAACGGGCCGCCGAGCAGGGCTACTGTTGCACGGAGGGTCTGTCGAATACTTTTCGGCTTTGCATGGCGGCGCCTATACGCGACCGTGCCGGTCTACCGGTCGCAGCGCTGTGTTTCATGACGAGCCGGGATACGAATGCCGAGAAGCGCGCGTCCATGCTCGCCGATCTGATCAAGTCGTCGAAGGCGTTATCGCAACCGTATGCCCGTTTATAGGTGTATAACGGCTCGCATGTCGCCGTTTGCTTCCTGGGCCGCCGCCACGATGCGTCGGAACGCGGCGGGCGTTCAAGCCCCTTCGATTCGACATCGACATTGGCAATGACCAACGGCGTCCTGCCGCCGGCCCCCCGCATTCGCTCCAGGGGCGGCGTTAGCAAAAGGTGTCCCATGTAAGCAAAAGTAACCGCTCGGCGGCCGGCGGGATGTTGCGCGTCAGTTATTACAAACTTGAAATATCCCGCGACGCGCGTTGCGCTATATTTTTCGGACCAACAACACATTCTTCAAAAGGGTGATCAATGAAGTCCGCTCGTTTTGTTCCGTTTCTGATCGGGGTCTTGACGTTGAGCGCATCGGGTGCTGCTATGGCCTCTGGCCTGAACGTAGGCGTCAATATCGGCATTCCAGCACCGGTCTACGTTGCGCCGGCGCCCGTCTATGCACCGCCGCCGCCCCCGCCGCCGCCTGTCGTTTATCAACCGGCGCCCGTGTACTACGGCGGTCCGTCGATCGTGGTCGGCTGGCATGGCGACCGCTATTGGGACGGCCGCCGCTACTGGGCGCGTGACGACTGGTATCGCCATCATCCTCAGGGCCACGGCAACTACGGTCGGGACCACTACGACAATCATCGCGGCTGGCACTAAGCAGTACGGCGAGCCGTGCGGCGCGATCAGGCTGGCGTCGCAAATCGAAAAGCCGCCCGAAAGGGCGGTTTTTCGTTGCCGGCTCACACGCGGGCTCAATCTCGCTCCGAGACCAGCGCTAGAGCGGGCGCATCGATAGCAAGCGCATCAATCAAACAGGGACGCCATCGTGCAGCCCGAGACCCGCGCGTGCATTATTCATTCGACCGCAGGCGCCATCCCTCCGAACACCCGCACTGATGGCTGCGCGATCCCGTATGCAATCGAACGGTTCAACGACAGGCCTGCCAGCACCCGACGTTCGTCAGCGAGAAAGTCCATGCGAACTACCGGACGGCCGGCTCGCCGCGCGAAGGATGCCCGCTGCCCAGGCGCGACTGCGCGGATTAATTCGGTAGAATTCCCCCACACTGCATCTGCCCACTGACCAAACAGGCCCTCATGATAACCGGCTCGCGACGGGTTCAAACGCCTCATGCATTTCGGTGCAGCGCGCTTCACGGACCTTCGCGCAGCGGCCTCCCCCAGGTAGGGCGTGCGCTTCGCGCGTCGCCCGCGTCTTACGCATGGCGACGCGCACGCGCTGTCGCGGCGGCGTGCGTGCTCGCCATCACGGGTGTGCTTGTCGCGCCCCAAGCCCATGCCGTCCATGCGATCGCGCAATACGGCGAACCGAAATATCCCGCCGGCTTTGCGCACTTCGACTACGTCAATCCGAATGCGCCCAAGGGCGGCACGCTGGTGCTGGCCAACCCCAGCCGTCTGACGAGCTTCGATAAATTCAATCCGTTCACGCTGCGCGGCAATACCGCGCCCGGCGTGGACCTGCTGTTCGAAAGCCTGACCGTGGGCAGTAGCGACGAAATTGCATCCGCCTACGGGCTGCTCGCCGACGACATCCAGCTCGCGCCTGACGGCTTGTCCGTGACTTTCCACATCAACCCGCGCGCGCGCTTTTCGAACGGCGATCCGGTCACCGCCGACGACATCAAGTTCTCCCTGGACACGCTAAAGAGCCCGCAGGCCGCGCCCCAATTCGCGTCGATCTTCGGCGAGATCACGCGCGCGGTCGTGGTCGATCCGCAGACCGTGCGTTTCGAGTTCCGTCAGCGCAATCGCGAACTGCCGCTGCTCGCGGGCGGCATGCCGGTGTTCTCGCGCAAGTGGGGGATGAAGGCGGACGGCAGCCGCATTCCGTTCGACCAGCTGGCGTTCGAAAAGCCCATCGGCAGTGGACCCTATCTGATCGAGCGGTACGACAACGGCCGCACGATCACATATCGGCGCGATCCGAATTATTGGGGCGCACAGTTGCCGGTGCGCGTAGGCATGAACAATTTCGATCGCATCGTCTACAAGCTGTATTCGGATAGCACGGCGCGGCTCGAAGCGTTCAAGGCCGGCGAGTACGATGCACTCGTCGAGTATGTAGCGCGTAACTGGGTGCGGCGCGACGTCGGCAAGAAGTTCGATAGCGGCGAGTTGATCAAGCGCGAGTTCCCGCAGCACAACGGCACCGGCATGCAAGGCTTCATGCTCAATACGCGGCGTCCGTTGTTCCAGGACGTGCGCGTGCGCAAGGCGCTCGGTCTCGCGCTCGACTTCCAGTGGCTCGACCGGCAGCTGTTCTACAACCAGTACCGGCGCATCGACAGCTTTTTCGCCAACACGGACTGGCAGGCGAAGGGCTTGCCTTCCCCGGGCGAACTGGCCTTGCTCGAGCCGTGGCGAGCGCAGATCGACCCCGCCGTATGGGGTCCGCCGCCCAGGCAGCCCGATACCGATCCGCCGGGGTCGCTGCGCGCCAATCTGCTGCAGGCGCGTGCGTTGTTGCAAGAGGCCGGCTGGACTTACCGCGACGGCGCGCTGCGCAATGCCCGGGGCGAACCGTTCCAGTTCGAGATTCTCGACGACTCCGGCTCGGCCGGGCAGATGGAGCCAATTGTCGCGACCTACATCCGCAATCTCGAGAAGCTGGGCATTACCGCGACGTTCCGCGTGGCGGACTACGCGGTCTATCAGAAGCGGCTGGATGCATTTGATTTCGACGTCACGACGATCCGCATGCCGGATGTGCAGGTGCCGGGCTCGGAGCAGATCGAGCGCTTCGGCAGCAAGGCTGCCGATACCAAAGGGTCCGACAACGTGATCGGATTGAAGTCGCCGGTGGTCGATGCCGTTCTGAACGCGCTCGTGCACGCGCAGAGGCGCGAGCAACTGCTGGACGCGACGCACGCACTCGACCGGCTGCTGATGCATGGCTACTATGTGGTGCCACATTGGTACAGCGGCACGCATCGGGTCGCATTCAAGCGCGGCCTCGCGTGGCCGAAAACGCTGCCGCTGTACTATGGCGCGGAGGGGTGGATCACGTCGATGTGGTGGTACGGCGAGCCGCAGGCGTCCTCAGTGGTACAGCCCCAGGCACAGCCGGACCAGGCACCGCCGCAGTCGCCGCCGAAGCCATAGCGAGACCCGCCACGGCAGCAGCGCGCCATTCATTCACCGCCTTCGCATTTCGCACCGGAACGCCGCCCATGTGGAGCTACATCCTCAAACGTCTGTTGCTGATGATCCCGACCTTGCTTGGCGTGCTGACGCTGACCTTCGTCGTGATCCAGTTCGTGCCGGGCGGTCCGGTGGAGCAGATGCAGCACGAGCTGCGCAAGGGCGCGGAGAACGGCGCGCCGTTCGGCCTGCGTGCGCATACCGGTGTCGACGCGCAACAACTCGCGCAACTGAAAGAACTTTACGGCTTCGACAAACCGCCGCTGCAACGCTACCTGCTGATGCTCAAGCGGTTCTCGACCTTCGACCTCGGGCAAAGCTATTTCCGCCATCAAAGCGTGTGGTCGCTGATCGTGTCGAAGCTGCCGGTGTCGATCAGCATCGGCCTGTGGACTTTCTTCCTCACGTATCTGATATCGGTGCCGCTGGGCATCGCGAAAGCGGTGCGCAACGGCTCGCGCTTCGATGTCGCGACGAGCCTCGTGGTGCTGATCGGCTATGCGATTCCGGGCTTCGTGCTGGGCGTGCTGCTGCTCGTGCTGTTCGGCGGCGGCACGTTCTGGCAACTGTTCCCGCTGCGCAATCTCACGTCCGACAACTGGGCGCAGTTAAGTCTTGGCGGCAAGATCGTCGATTATCTGTGGCATATCGCGTTGCCGATCACGGCATCGGTGGTGGGCAGTTTCGCCGTCGTCACGATGCTGACGAAAAACGCCTTTCTCGACGAGATCCGCAAGCAATACGTGCTGACCGCGCGCGCCAAAGGTCTGTCCGAAAAGCGGGTGCTGTGGAAGCACGTGTTCCGCAACGCGTTGTTGCCGCTGATCGTCGGCTTTCCGGCGGCGTTCATTGGCGCATTCTTCACGGGCAGTCTGCTGATCGAGACGCTGTTTTCGCTCGACGGCCTCGGACTGCTGTCGTATGAGTCGGTGGTGCGCCGCGACTATCCGGTCGTGCTGGGCACGCTGTATCTGTTCACGCTGATCGGCCTCGCGACCAAGCTGATCTCCGACCTCTGTTATGTGTGGGTCGATCCCCGCATCCAATTCGAACAACTGGAGCGCTGATGAATCGAGCCCGTCTTTCCGCCGACGCGGCGGCGCGCGCCGAACCCGCTCGCGCATTCGTGTCGCCTTCGCCCGCGCGCCGCGTGTGGCAGCGGTTTCGCCAGCAGCGGCTCGGCTACTGGAGTCTGATCGTGTTCGTGGTCGCGTTCGCCGCGAGTCTCGCGGGCCCGCTCTGGTCGAACGACAAGCCGCTGGTGGTGCGCTACGACGGCCACCTGTATTTCCCGCTCTTCAAGACGTATGCGGAGACCACGTTCGGCGGCGATTTTCCGACGCCCGCCGATTACCTGGATCCGTATATCAAGCACCGGTTCGACGCACCGGGCAACTTGGCCATCTATCCGCCGAACCATTACTACTACGACACGCTGAATTACTTCTCGAAGGCGCCGAACCCGGCGCCGCCGTCGCGCGAGAACTGGCTGGGCACCGACGACCGCGGCCGCGATCTGTTCGCGCGGCTGCTCTATGGCTTTCGGGTGTCGGTGGAGTTCGGGCTGGTGCTGACGCTGATCGGCACGGTACTGGGCATTGCCGCGGGCGCGGTGCAAGGTTATTTCGGAGGACGTATCGATATCGTCGGGCAGCGTCTGATCGAAATCTGGAGCGCGATGCCGGAGCTCTATCTGCTGATCATTTTCTCGTCGATCTTCGAGCCGGGGTTCATTCTGCTGATCGTGCTGCTGTCGCTGTTCGGCTGGATCGGCTTGTCCGATTACGTGCGCGCGGAATTTCTGCGCAATCGCCAGCAGGATTACGTTCGGGCGGCGCGAGCGATGGGGCTGTCGAACTGGCAGATCATGTGGCGCCACGTGCTGCCCAACAGCCTCACGCCGGTGATCACGTTTCTGCCGTTTCGCATGAGCGGCGCGATTCTCGCGCTGACGAGCCTCGATTTTCTCGGCCTGGGCGTGCCGTCGCCGACGCCGAGCCTCGGTGAGCTGCTTGCGCAAGGCAAGGCGAATCTCGACGCATGGTGGATCTCGCTATCCACCTTCAGCGTGCTTGTCGCGATGCTGTTGCTGCTGACCTTCATGGGCGACGCGCTGCGCAACGCGCTCGACACGCGCATCTCCGATGCGATGCGCGCCGGAGGCAATCAATGAGCGCTGCGGTCAAGAACAACGGACAAAAGCTGCCTGCGGCGCCGCTGCTCGAACTCGACCATCTGCACGTGACTTTCGGCGACACCGTCGCAGTCAGCGACGTCACGCTCGCGATCGAGCGCGGTGAGCGCGTCGCGCTGGTCGGCGAATCGGGATCCGGCAAAAGCGTGACTGCGCTGTCGATCTTGCGGCTTTTGAGCGACGCGCAAGTGAGCGGCTCGATCCGTTTCGACGGCGCCGATCTGCTCGGCAAGAGCGAGCGCGAGATGCGCGGCCTGCGCGGCTCGGACATCTCGATGATCTTTCAGGAACCGATGACCGCGCTCAATCCGCTCTACACGGTGGGCGACCAGATTGCCGAAACCATCGTCGTGCACGACGGCGTGTCGGCGCGCGAAGCGCGCAAACGCGCGGTCGCGCTGCTCGGGCGCACGGGTATCGCCGAGCCGGCCAAGCGCGTGAACAGCTACCCGCATCAGCTCTCCGGCGGGCAACGGCAGCGCGCGATGATCGCGATGGCGCTCGCATGCCGTCCCAGACTGCTGCTCGCCGACGAGCCCACCACCGCGCTCGACGTGACGATCCGCGCTCAGATCGTCGATCTGCTGCTGGAGTTGCAAAGGGACGAAGCGCAAAAGCGCGGCATGGCCGTGCTGCTGATCACGCACGACCTGAATCTGGTGCGCCACTTCGCGCAGCGCATTGCGGTGATGGAGCGGGGCGTGCTGGTCGAGACCGGACCGGTCGAGCAGGTGTTCGACTCGCCGCGGCATCCGTACACGCAGCGTCTGCTCGCAAGCCGGCCGCAGCGCACGGTCGTGCCGGTGCTGCCCCTCTCGCCGGTTGTGCTGGAGGCGCGCGCGGTCTCGGTGGATTTCAAAACGAAGCTGCCGGGCTTCGGCGGCTGGTTCCGCTCAGGGCGGTTTCGCGCCGTCGCCGCTGCGAGCGTGTCGGTGCGCCAGGGCGAGACGCTCGGCATCGTCGGCGAATCGGGTTCGGGCAAGTCGACCTTGGCGATGGCCTTGCTCGGTCTGCAGCGCGCCGCGCAGGGCGAGATCGAGTTTCAGGGCAGGGCGCTCGGCAGCTATCGGGGCGCGGAACGGACCACGTTGCGCTCGAACCTGCAGGTCGTCTTTCAGGACCCGTTCAGCTCGCTTTCGCCGCGTCAGACGATCGAGCGCATCGTCGGCGAAGGGCTTGCCCTGCATCGGCCGCAGATGACGCCGCAAGCGCAGCGCGACAAGGTGGTGTCGGTGCTGCGCGAGGTCGGCCTCGACCGCACGGTGCTCTATCGCTATCCGCATGAATTTTCCGGCGGCCAGCGTCAGCGCATCGCGATTGCGCGTGCGCTGGTGCTCGAGCCGCGCGTGCTGATTCTCGACGAACCGACCAGTGCGCTCGATGTGTCCATCCAGCAGCAGGTGCTTAAACTACTCGCCGGGCTGCAACAGAAGTACAACCTCGGTTTTGTTTTCATCAGCCACGATCTGGCGGTTATCGGCGCGATGGCGCATCGCGTGGCGGTGATGCAAAACGGTTCGATCGTCGAAGCGGGCGATGTCGAGAAAATTTTTGCTGCACCCGGCCATCCTTACACCAGAAAGCTGCTGAAAGCGGCGCTTGAGCATTGATTTTGCAACCCTTTTCCCAATTGGGCGTCCATCTCGATTGATTTTCACTATTTGTTTTGACATGTGAATACTTACTGGCTAGTATCGACCCAACTTTTTTCCGTAGACCCCTGATTTTTAGGCAAAAACTACCGACCAATGCAGCACAGAAACCTAACCCAGGCTTGCACGCGCGTCGTCGCCGGGATGTTCATTGGCGTCTTGATGGCAGCAACTCCCGGCGCTTTCGCCGACGAAGTCAGCAGTTACAATCAGAATGCCTCCTATTCGACCCTTGCCGGGTCGAATTTTTCGTCCGCTCCCAGTTCCCCAGCGGCCGCCGCCGACAGCAGCGGCGGCGCGAAATCGTTTCTTTCCGGCATGGCCGGGAAAGCCGGTGACGTGGTGGTCGGCGCGCTCAACATGATCGGCGTGCGCTACCGTTGGGGCGGCAATACGCCCGATTCGGGGCTCGACTGCAGCGGCTTTGTCCGCTACGTGTTCCAGGATACGCTCGGCATGGCATTGCCGCGCCGCGCCGAGGAAATGAGCCGCGTGGGCGAGAAGGTTCGCGTCAGCGACCTGAAGCCGGGCGATCTGGTGTTCTTCAACACCATGCGCCGCACCTTCTCGCACGTCGGCATTTATATCGGCGACAACAAGTTCGTGCATTCGCCATCCACAGGCAGCACGATCCGCGTCGACGACATGGATAGCGGCTACTGGGAAAAACGCTTCACCGGTGCGCGCCGCATCGAAACGTCCTACCAGGAGGGCGAAGATTTGCGCAAGCGCGTCAATGCGACGATTGGCGGCAACAACTGATTTTGAGCCGCTGTTTTAGCGGCGATCAAAAGCCTGCTTCTTTTGAAGCAGGCTTTTTCTATTTGAGCGGTGTTTTTGCAGTGGCGTTGCACTCGCGCGATGCGGTCCGCTCCGGTAATCATCGCTACTGCCAGTGGCTTGCTGCGCGTCGCCTGCGCTCGCCCTGCGCCGCGCGGCTCGCGATGGCAAGCGGCGTTCGGCGCGCCACCTTACGCCGTCGCGCGACGCGCGGTCAGCTTGCGCTGCAACTCCGGCATCATCTTTGCCACCGCTTCTTCGCCGGCCAGAATCGCCGCGTTGCGCTGGGAGAAGTCACTGCCGCTCATCGCGGCCAGGTTCGGCCGGATCACGAAGTCGGCGTACTTGTCGAGTTCATAGGCCTTGATCGTCTGGCCCATGATCGTGAAAGTCTGCATCAGCACGTCGAACGAACTGGCCGTCAGGCCACTTTCCGGGCGCTGCGAAATATCCACGGCGATCACGAAATCAGCGCCCATCTTGCGCGCGAACGATGCCGGCACCGGGCTTACCAGGCCGCCGTCGACATATTCGTGGCCGCCGATCTTCACCGGCTCGAAAATCGACGGCACGCTGCATGACGCGCGCACCGCGATGCCGGTGTTGCCGCGCTGAAACAGGATCGGCTGACCGGTTTTCAGGTCGGTGGCGACCACGCCGAGCGGCTTGACCATCTTCTCGAGCGGGCGGTTGTTCAGCGTGGTGTTCAGGTAGTTTTCCAGAGCGACGCCTTGCAGCAAGCCGCGGGTGCGAAACGGCATTGCCCAGTCGCTTATTGACGCTTCGTCCATGGTCAACGCGAGCTTGTTGAGCGCAAAGCCGTTCATACCGGATGCGTACAGCGCGGCGACCACCGAGCCGGCGCTGGTGCCGGCCACCAGGTCGATGTGGATATTGCGCGCTTCGAGCGCCTTGATCACGCCGATGTGCGCGAAACCGCGGGCCGCCCCGCCGCCCAGCGCGAGCGCGACGCGCATCGGCGGCTGCGGTTTGTCGAGCGGCGGCGCAATGACGGTGGGCGCAGCGGCGAGCGGCGCGTTATCTGTTCTGCCGCCGGTCGTGGTGCAGGCGGCCAGTACGGCGGAGGCGGCCGCCAACGAAAAGTTGCGGCGGGCAAGACAGGGTGACGAGGGTTTCAACGAGTTCTCCAGCAACGGCGCTCGCGACGCAAGTTGCGTCGCGAGCGCCGCGCTCGGCCTGACAGTCAGACGGACGGGATTGCCGCAAGGCAGATCCGCGCGCCCTGGTCCTATCTCCGACCGCGGCGCGCGCACATGATAAAGCAAAGCCCGAGGCGTGCGGCGACCTCGTAACGAACCGTTGCAGAGCCAACGTTCAGATGTGGCGGGCGTTTTTCCAGCCGTTTGGCGTGCGCTTGAGTGCGCCGCGCGCCTGGCGGGCGGGGCGTGTAGCGGTTCGGTCGAATGCCGACGTCTGCCTCAAGGATGCGCGCCCCGGCCCTTCGGCCGAGGAATGGCCGGCGCGCGCGGCAGGTATAATTCCGCTCTCGCATTTATTTCCCTCGTGCCCATGCAACGCGCTTGCGTCGCATGGGTGCGCTCCGCTGCCGCGCTTCACGGCTGATGTTCGCCTGGGGGCCGGCGCCAGTCTTCCGAGTAACCGCTAATGACCACGTCCGTCCGTACCCGTTTCGCACCGAGTCCCACCGGCTTCATCCATCTCGGCAACATTCGCTCCGCGCTCTATCCGTGGGCGTTCGCGCGCAAGATGAAAGGGACCTTCGTGCTGCGGATCGAGGACACCGACGTGGAGCGCTCAACCAGCGAATCCGTCGACGCCATTCTCGAAGGCATGGCGTGGCTCGGTCTCGATTTCGACGAAGGCCCGTTCTACCAGATGCAGCGCATGGACCGTTACCGTGAAGTGCTCAAGCAGATGCAGGACGCGGGGCTCGTGTACCCCTGCTACATGTCGACCGAGGAGCTCGACGCGCTGCGCGAGCGGCAACGCGAAGCCGGCGAAAAGCCCCGCTATGACGGCACGTGGCGCCCCGAGCCTGGCAAGGTTCTGCCGCCGCCGCCGCAAGGCGTGCAGCCGGTGCTGCGCTTTCGCAATCCGCTGACCGGCGTGGTTGCATGGGACGACGCCGTGAAGGGCCGCATCGAGATTTCAAACGAAGAACTCGACGACCTCGTGATCGCGCGGCCGGACGGTACGCCGACGTACAACTTCTGCGTGGTGGTCGACGATCTGGACATGCGCATTACGCATGTCATTCGCGGCGACGATCACGTGAACAACACGCCGCGGCAGATCAACATCCTGCGCGCGCTGGGCGGCGAGCCGCCGGTGTATGCGCACTTGCCGACCGTGCTGAACGAACAGGGCGAGAAAATGAGCAAGCGGCACGGCGCGATGAGCGTAATCGGCTATCGCGACGCCGGGTACCTGCCCGAAGCGGTGCTCAACTACCTGGCGCGGCTAGGCTGGTCACATGGCGACGCGGAAGTGTTCTCGCGCGAGCAGTTCGTCGAATGGTTCGACCTGGAGCACCTGGGCAAGTCGCCGGCTCAGTACGACCACGACAAGCTGAACTGGCTGAACGCGCACTACATCAAAGAAGCCGACAACGCGCGCCTTGCCGGGCTTGCCAGGCCGTTCTTCGCCGCGCTGGGTATCGATGACGCAGCGCTCGCGCAGGGCGCGGATCTGACAGCGGTGGTGGGTTTGCTGAAGGACCGTGCGTCGACGGTGAAGGAGATCGCCGAAAACGCCGCGATGTTCTACCGCACGCCGGCGCCCGACGCCGAATCGCTGGCTCAGCACGTGAGCGACGCGGTGCGCCCGGCGCTGGCCGACCTGGTCGCCGCATTCAAGACCGTCGAATGGACCAGGGAGGCGATCGCCGCGGCGCTGAAGGCGACGCTCGGCGCGCACAAGCTGAAAATGCCGCAACTCGCGATGCCGGTGCGTCTGCTGGTGGCGGGCACGACGCATACGCCGTCGATCGACAGCGTGCTGATGCTTTTCGGGCGCGATGTCGTAGTGAGCCGGATTGAAAAGGCGCTGGCCTGAGTCGGAGCGTTCGCGAGCGCGTCGAGAGCCTTTACGTGCGGCTTGAAAAAGTTTGCATGGATTGGGTCAAAGGCTATTTACAAAGGGCAGGTTGGCCTCTAGAATCTCGTTTCTCTGATGTGCAGGGGGTATAGCTCAGCTGGGAGAGCGCTTGCATGGCATGCAAGAGGTCAGCGGTTCGATCCCGCTTACCTCCACCAACATAGAGCAAAGTTGTTCTGAAGTCTGGAAGTTGGAGTAAAAAAGATTTCACAAACAGCCGAAACGTAGTTAAAATAGCGTTTTACGCTGGTGAATGAACGCAATTGTTGTCGAGTTAGCGTGCATCAGCAGCTGTCAAACGACAGATCTGAAAAGATTATGTCCCCTTCGTCTAGAGGCCTAGGACATCACCCTTTCACGGTGAGTACAGGGGTTCGAATCCCCTAGGGGACGCCAAACATCAGCGTCGCTTTAGTGTTCGAGTTACGGCTCGACGTACATTAAAGCAGCGCAGCTTGCAGAGAATCAACCGACGCTCGCAAGCCAGGGTGCAAAGACTGGAGTGGTAGTTCAGTCGGTTAGAATACCGGCCTGTCACGCCGGGGGTCGCGGGTTCGAGTCCCGTCCACTCCGCCAGACAAAGCCCGTTCACTTCACATCTGAACGGGCTTTTTCATTAAAAGTGTAAGCAGTACGTTGTCCCCTTCGTCTAGAGGCCTAGGACATCACCCTTTCACGGTGAGTACAGGGGTTCGAATCCCCTAGGGGACGCCAGAACATCGGCGTCGTTCGGTCGGTATTTGAACGGTGCAGCAGGCAAATGAGCGTCGCTCATAAGCTGCGGTGCAAGCAATCTGGAGCGGTAGTTCAGTTGGTTAGAATACCGGCCTGTCACGCCGGGGGTCGCGGGTTCGAGTCCCGTCCGCTCCGCCAGATCTGAGAAAGCCCACTTCGAAAGGAGTGGGCTTTTTCATTTCCGTCGACCGTCCGCCTGGGTATGCTCGGGACAAACAGCCATTGCCACCGCGCACGGGCTGTTTTACCGTTGACCGACACCTCTTCGCCGATCCGCCATGTTCGATCCCACCGAAGCTCCGTCACCGTTCCATCTGCGCGCTGCCAGCATGGACGATTTCGAGTTCGCCGAGGCGCTGACCCGTAACAACATGGGCGGCTACTATCGACGTCACCATCTGGTCTGGCGCGGCGATCTGTTTCTCGGCAGCTGGCGCGAATCGGAGAATTTCATCCTCGAAGTGGACAGCCAGCCGATCGGCGTGCTGCGCATCACGCAGGAAGGCGACTCGCTGCATATCCGTGACGTGCAGATTGCCGAAGGACATCGGCGGCTCGGCGCAGGCACTTATCTGCTCGACATCTCGCATCAGTGGGCGCGCGAGCGTGGGTTACGCGAGCTGCAACTGCGCGTGTTCGTCGACAACCCGGCCGCGCGGCTCTATCAGCGCAAGGGCTACAAGCTCGCTGGGCCGCGTCTTGCACAGCTTGGCGCGATCCGTCATCTGGCGCGGCGGGTCTGAAATCGCGAGCTCGCCGATCAGCGTGCTGTTTCGCCCTGGGCACCGGACGCATCCGCGCGGCCTTGCGCGGTTTCGTCGTCTGTCTCATCGTCGTCGGGCTCGCCGCTTTGCGCGCGGTGTTCCGAGCCCCGCTCGATGAACGCGCGCGGGCTCTCACCAAACGCGCGCCTGAACATTGCAGAAAACGCACTCTGGCTTTGATAGCCGAGTTCCTGCGCGACATGCGAGAGCGGGCGCCCCTGGCTCAACAGCGGAATCGCGCGCGCCAGAATTGCCTGCTGGCGCCATTGGGAAAAGCTCACCCCCAATTCCTGACGAAACAGCCGCGCGATCGTGCGCGTACTCGCACCCACACCGGATGCCCATTGTTCGAGCGACTCACCGTGCGTCGGGTCAGCGATCACGGCCTCGCATAGCGCGCGCAGACGCTTTTCGTTGGGCATCGGCACGGACAGTGGCAGCGGCTCGGAGCGCGTCAGTTCGTCGATCGCCAGCGCGCCGAGCAACTGTTCGCGCGCGGCCGGAATGCCAGGCGTGTCGAGCGCAGCAATCACTTCGCGCAGCAAATCCGACACTTCGACCACGCGCGGGGTGTCCAACCCGGCCGGCACGGTGCTTTCGGTGATGTAGAGCGTGCGCAGAAACGCGTCTTCCACGGCCACGACTTCATGCGTCACGTGCGGCGGAAGCCAGATCGCGCGCGACGGGGGCACCATCCACGTGGTGCCGGTGGTGGCGACCCGGAGTACGCCGCGCGACGCGTACGCCACCTGCGCCCACGCATGCGTATGACGCGCGATTCGCCAGCCCGACGGCATTTGCCGCGAGCGCACGCGGATGGGGTGCGTCGCGGTGGGCTGGAACTCGGGCGGGATGTCGGCGAAGCGGGTGAAGCTGGACAGCTCGGAGTCGGCGGACGAAGTCATGGTCAAGCGAGAAAGGGCAAAACGGCAAAACGGCAAAACGCGGATCGGGACAGCGAGTGCCGCGACAGCCGGCGCACGGGTATCCGGAAGTTTTGCAATCGCAGCGCGCGCCGCCATCCCCGCCATCGTTGTCATTGTAGATGTTGCCCTGACTGCGCCGTTGCATAATATTCCGATTGCCCGAACCCAAGGAGCTGGTCATGAGCTTTGCCACCGCGGACTTGTGCGACGCACACGAAGACCAACTGGCGCTCGGCACGTTGCGCCTGCTCGAGCCGGTGTTCCATCTGTTCAGCCGCACCGAGTGTTTTAGTGGGGAGGCGGTGACGCTAAAAGTGTTTGAAGACAACGCGCTCGTGCGGGCCGTGCTCGAAGAGAAAGGCGCTGGCCGTGTGCTGGTGGTCGACGGCGGCGGGAGCCTGCGTTGCGCGCTGGTCGGCGGCAATCTTGCGCGGACCGCGCAGCAGAACGGCTGGGCGGGCGTCCTCGTGAACGGCTGCGTGCGCGATGTGTTGGAACTCAACGAAATGGACGTCGGCGTGGCCGCGCTGACAACCTGTGCGCGCCGTGGCCAGAAGCTAGGCGCCGGCCAACGCGACGTGCCGGTGCAGTTGCCCGGCGCGCTGGTGCGACCCGGTGAATGGATTTACGCGGACCTGGACGGCGTGCTGGTCTCCAGCGCGGCGCTGAGCTGACACGGCATCCGAAGCCGGCTGGAACCCAGCCACGGGACAAGGAGCCAGCCAACCGTGCCGCAACGACCGCGCCAGCCAAAAAGAGTCACCCGATAGAATCACCCGAGTCACCGTTGCAATCCGTGACCAGACAACCTCATCCAGGAGAACCGACGACGATGCAGACCGTCTTTGTCTACGGCACCTTGCGTGCCGGTGAAGTGAACGACATCAGCGAAGCCGCGGCGCGCAACGACATCGCCGCACCGACCCTGCTCGGCACTGCGACCGTGCGCGGCCATCTGTACGACTTCGGCTCCTATCCGGGCCTGGTCGTCGACGAAGCCGGTGTCGACGTGATCGGCGACGTCTACGAAATCGAGGATGAGCTAGTGGCGGTGCTAGACGAAATCGAAGCCGTGTATCCGGACGTCGAGGATCGGTTCCTGGCGCGCGAGGTGATGGTGAAAGTGGACGGCAATGTCGTGAACTGCCGTTTCTACCCCGTTGCAGCGAACGCGGTGAAAGGCTTGCCCGAAATCAGATCGGGCGATTGGGCTGAACATCGTCGAACGCGCTGAGGCACGCGCCGTCTGCGCATACGAGCGCGTGGTGATTGCTCGAGCGCGCGAAGCGTGCTGAAAAGTGGCCCGAGAGGGTGAGCCTGTCGGGCCACCGGTCCGGCCGCTCCAGCCGCCTTCACGCCAGACGCGGCACGCGCAGGCAAGCTTGCCCCCGCATCGTGCGGCGTCGACCCAGCTGATCCGATCGACGCACGCTGCCGGTCAATAGCCTCAGAGTTCTTCGTACAACGGCAACGTCAGGAAATCGGTGAACTGCTCCGAGGTCGACATCTGTTCGAAGATCTGTGCGGCACGCTCGTAAGGTTTCGTATCGCCGGCCACCGCTTGCTTCACCTTGTCGAGCTCCTGCGCCGACAGCTCGCGCATGAGTTCGGCCGTCACCTTGCGGCCGTCGTCGAGCTTGCCCTTCGGCGAGCGAATCCATTGCCACACTTGCGAGCGCGAGATTTCCGCGGTGGCGGCGTCTTCCATCAGGTTGTGAATCGGCACGCAGCCATTGCCAGCGAGCCATGAACCGAGGTAGTGGATGCCGACGTTGATGTTGTTGCGCAGACCGAGTTCGGTAATCGGCGTCTGCGGACGGAAGTCCAGCAAGTCGGTCGCGGTGACGAGCACGTCGATGCGCTGCTTGCCGATCTGGTTCGGCTGGTCGCCCAGCACCTTGACGAACTCTTCCATCGCGATCGGCACGAGACCCGGATGCGCGACCCAGCCGCCGTCGTAGCCGTCACCGGCATCGCGCGCCTTGTCCGAGCGCACGCCGCCCATCGCTTTGTCGTTGGCCGCCGGATCATTCTTGATCGGGATCAGCGCGCTCATGCCGCCAATCGCCGGGGCATTGCGGCGATGGCAGGTCTTGAGCAGCAACAATGCGTACGCGCGCATGAACGGCGAGGTCATCGTGATCTGCGAACGATCGGCGAGGCAGAAATCGCGGTCGGCCTTGAATTTCTTGATTGCTGAAAAGATGTAGTCCCACCGGCCGGCGTTCAGCCCCGCGCTGTGCTCACGCAGTTCGTACAGGATCTCGTCCATTTCGAACGCGGCCAGGATGGTTTCGATGAGCACCGTCGCGCGAATCGTGCCCCGCGGCACGCCGAGGGCTTCCTGTGCGGCGACGAAGATGTCGTTCCACAGGCGCGCTTCCAGATGGCTCTCCAGCTTGGGCAGATAGAAGTACGGGCCCGAGCCTCGCGCGATCAGTTCGTTTGCGTTGTGAAACATGAAGAGCGCAAAGTCGAAAAGGCCGCCCGACACGCGCTTGCCGTCCACCGTGACGTGCTTCTCGTCGAGATGCCACCCGCGCGGACGCACGATCAGCGTGGCGACCTTGTCGTTGAGCTTGTACGACTTGCCGTTCTGATCGAGCGAAATCGTGCGACGCACCGCCTCCTTCAGGTTGATGTGGCCGCCGATCTGATTGTCCCAGCTCGGCGCATTCGAATCCTCGAAATCCGTCATGTACGAGTCCGCGCCTGAGTTCAGCGCGTTGATGATCATCTTGCGCTCGACCGGACCGGTGATCTCCACACGGCGGCACTGCAGATCGCGGGGCAGTGGCGCGATGGTCCAGTCGGCGTCGCGTACGCTTTTCGTTTCGGCAAGGAAGTCGGGACGCTCGCCGGCGTCGAGCCGCCTGCTGCGCTCTGCGCGCGCGTGCAGCAGTTGCTGACGGCGCGGTTCGAACGCGCGATGCAGCGCGGCGACGAGTTCGAGCGCGTCGCGAGTGAGAATGGCTTCGTAGCCGGGCTTGATGTCGGCCGAAATTTTCATGCCTTGCGGCAGCGACAATGATGTTGGCGAATTCGCCATGTTTTTCTCCTTGGTCGTTCAGATTGCAACAATGCAGATGTTCAAAAGCCATTGGGCAGACGATGACGCGGCGTTATCCGTCGCGGCCAATGGTGCTGTCATGTACCGGCGCGGCGACGCGGGCGGCTGCGGCGCGGCTTGTCCGGGCCGTCGCCTGGGTCGTTGGCAACGCGGCCAGGTGGCGCGAGGGTCGCGAGAAAAGCGAGCAGATCGCTCATCGTGCTGCCTGCGCCGTGCGGCGTCACACCGAGTTCTTCGAGCGGCGCATTTGGCCGGTTCAGCCAGAAAGTGGTGAAGCCGAACCAGGCCGCGCCGGCCACGTCCCAGCCGTTCGACGATACGAAGACGATCTCGGAGGGCGACGCGTCGAACGCTTGCGTGCCCAGCGCATAAGCCGCGCGCGACGGTTTGTATGCGCGCACGGCGTCGACGGAAAGCACGTGGTCGAACAGGCCGCTCATGCCGGCGCTTTTGAGCGCGACGTCGAGCATCTGCGGATTGCCGTTGGACAGGATCGCCAGACCGACGCGCCGTACCGCGGATTCGCGGTGCGCCGGTGCGTGCCGGGTCGACGGACTCGCCCCCGGCTCGCGCAGTGCGCGCAGCGTGGGTAGGGCGTCAGGGAAGGCGGACAGGCACGCGTATTCGTCCATCAGCCGCTTCTCGGCGGCGCGGCCGAGCGTGAGCTGAAGCTTTTTCGCGGCGAAGCGCAGCGCGTCGAGCGTGATGTCCTGGAACGGGCGGTAATGCGCGCCGGGCGTTTCAGGCGCATCGGCCAGCGTGCGCAGTTGCGTGTATTCGATCTGCTTCAGGCGCCACAACTGCGACAGCGCATCGCCGTGGCCCGGAAACATCTGCTCGGCAGCGGCGATCACCGAGTGCACGTCGAAAAGCGTGCCGTACGCGTCGAAAATCACTGCTCTCGGGGAAAGTGTCGTTGTGGCCGACATTGCCGTGCGCTCCTGTCAGAGGTCAGGACGGATTGTATTAGTGAGCACCGCCGCAAAAAAAGAGGCTGAACATCACTTGATCTTTTACTTTTATGCACCTAGTCTGACGGCCAACTGTCACCTTGCCCTGCAGCGCTTCAACACTTTTCGGGGCCTCGCCGCTAACCTCGCTCATGGACCGCTTCAAGCAGATCGAAACATTCGTCACCGTCGCGGCCAAGGGCAGCCTGTCCGCGGCGGCGTCGGCCGAGGGCGTCGCGCCGGCGATTATCGGCCGCCGCATCGACGCGCTCGAAGAGCGCCTGGGCGTCAAGCTGCTGGTGCGCACCACCCGTAAGATCACGCTGACCTTCGAGGGCTCCGCTTTCCTCGAGGACTGCCAGCGCATCATTCACGACATGCAGAACGCCGAGGCCAGCGTGTCGGCGGGCGGGGTGAAAGCGAGCGGCCATTTGCGGCTGTCGGCGCCGGCGGGTTTCGGACGACGGCACGTCGCGCCGCTGGTGCCAGCGTTCACCGTCGCGCATCCTGACGTGTCGATCACACTCGATCTGTCCGACCGTCTCGTCGATCTGGTCAACGAGGGTTTCGATTGCGCGGTGCGGCTGGGCGAATTGCCGGATTCGTCGCTGGTGTCGCTCAGGCTCGGCGAAAACCGCCGCGTGTGCGTCGCGTCGCCTGCGTATCTGAGCCGGCGCGGCGCGCCGCACAGCCTCGCCGAGCTCGCGCGGCACAACTGTCTCGCGCTGGGCGCGAGCGCGAATCAGCAGCGCGGCTGGGTGTTCCAGCAGGACGGCAAGGTCGTGTCGATCAAGGTGTCCGGCACCATGGAATGCTCCGACGGCGCGGTGCTGCACGAGTGGTGTCTGGACGGCTATGGGCTGGCGTGGCGCTCGTGGTGGGAAGTCGGCGACGAAATCGCGGCCGGGCGGCTCGTCAGCGTGCTCGACGAATTCGCCGCGCCGCCGATCGGCATCCACGCGGTGTTTCCGCAGCGCCGCCATCTGCCCTTGCGGGTGCGGCTGTTTCTGGACTTTCTCAAGCATACGTACGGCCATCCGGGGTACTGGGGCTGAGGTCGACCGCTGTCGCGAGCCCGTCACAGGTGGCGCGCGTTGGCGACCACCAGCGCGTTTGCCCCTTATGCGGCCGATGCCCGCGTCGGCGCGGACTACAATCGACTCAGACGGCTTGTACGCCGAGCCGCATTGGACGCTCACGCCGCGCTGCGCGCAGCCGGCGACGGAGGGCATCATGTTCAGGCACATCCTGGTTCCGACCGATGGTTCCGACCTGTCCCACAAAGCGATCGACGGCGCAATCGACCTCGCGCAGGCGGTCGGCGCGCGCGTGACGGCGTACGCGTGCCTGCCCCAATATCCGTACTCGCCGTTTTCCGACGTGGTGGTCGAGCCGCCTGCCGAGTTCCTGCAACGCAGCGAGCGGGAAGCACGCGTCCATCTGCGCGAAGTCGAAGTGGCTGGGCGCCGCGCCGGCGTGAGCGTGGAGAGTCGCACGAGCGTCCATCCGGCGCCGTATCTGGGCATCATCGAAGCGGCCGAGCAGGGCGCCTGCGACGTAATCTTCATGGCTTCGCACGGGCGGCGCGGGCTGGGCAGTCTGCTGATCGGCAGCGAAACCCAGCGGGTGCTCACGCATACGAAGATTCCGGTGATCGTGTACCGCTGAACGGCGCACGCGCGGGCGGCAACCGATTGGCGCGCTGGGGGAGAACGCGTCGGCGGCGAAGCCGGCGCGCCGCTGCGCGCGACAGGATGCGCTGTGCGGGGCTTTGCCGCGCTTTTTGAAATTCGCGCCGCCGAGGCTGCGCGCAGACACCCGGCGGCGCGGCTCCTCCCTGTGACGGCGGCTGTCTGAGCGAGCCGCTCGATCGTCTTCTGCACTGCCGTTGCGGCGCTCAGACCTCGTGGCCGCGACATCGCACGATGCGGCCCACGAGGCTGCCGATCACGCGACCTTCTTGTCGAAGAACTGCTCGTCTTCCGTCGAACCGTGCAGCGCCGTCGTCGACGCTTCGCGCTCGACCGTTTGCGTGACCGCGTCGAAGTAGCCGGTGCCGACTTCACGCTGATGCTTGACGGCGGTGAAGCCCTTTTCCGCCGCCGCGAATTCAGCCTGCTGCATTTCGACGAACGCCGTCATCTGATTGCGGGCGTAACCGTGCGCGAGGTTGAACATGGAGTAGTTCAGCGCATGGAAGCCGGCCAGCGTGATGAACTGGAACTTGTAGCCCATCGCGCCCAGTTCGCGCTGGAACTTGGCGATGGTCGCGTCGTCGAGGTTCTTCTTCCAGTTGAACGACGGCGAGCAGTTATACGACAGCAGCTGATCCGGGAATTCCTTGTGGATCGCGTCGGCGAATTTCTTTGCGAACTCGAGGTCCGGCTTGCCGGTCTCGCACCAGATCATGTCGGCGTACCGCGCGTACGCGAGACCGCGCGAGATCGCCTGTTCGAGACCCGGCTTCGTGCGATAGAACCCTTCCACCGTACGCTCGCCGGTCAGGAACGGCTTGTCGTTGTCGTCAATGTCCGAAGTGACGAGGTCGGCGGCTTCCGCATCGGTGCGGGCGAGCAGCACGGTCGGCACACCGCAGACGTCGGCGGCCAGGCGCGCGGCGGTCAGCTTGGCGACGTTTTCGCGGGTCGGCACGAGGACCTTGCCGCCCATGTGGCCGCACTTCTTCACCGACGCGAGCTGGTCTTCGAAGTGCACGCCCGCGGCGCCCGCTTCGATCATCGCCTTCATCAGTTCGAATGCATTGAGCACGCCGCCGAAACCGGCTTCCGCGTCGGCGACGATCGGTGCGAAATAGTCGATGTAGCCTTCGTCGCCGGGATTCTTGCCTTCGGACCACTGGATCTGATCCGCGCGCGTCAGCGTGTTATTGATGCGCTTGACGACGAGCGGCACCGAGTTAGCCGGATACAGTGACTGGTCCGGGTACATTTCGCCGGCGACGTTGGCGTCGCCCGCCACCTGCCAGCCGGACAGATAGATCGCCTTGAGGCCGGCCTTGACCTGCTGCATCGCCTGGTTGCCTGTCAGCGCGCCGAGCGAGTTGACGAACGGCTCGTGATTGACCGAATGCCACAGCTTTTCGGCGCCGCGCTTGGCGAGCGTGTGCTCCACCTGGACGGAACCGCGCAGACGGATCACATCGCCGGCCGTGTAGGTGCGCTTGATGCCCTTCCAGCGCGGATCGGTATCCCATTGCTGCTGGAGTTGCTTCGCTTGTTCTTCGCGGGTCATGGTCATGGCTTTCTCCTGAATTGCCTATGGATGGGAACTCTCTTCGTCGAAGCCGCTGGCCCCTTCGGGCGTTTCGGTTCATGAAGTCTTGTATAAGAGTCTAGGCAAATCACTGACTGCGCCATAGCTGCCCGGAAGCGTTTCGTGGATATTTATTCCCGTTAAAATTCAATTGGTTGCGACGGCTTTTTCGCATTGCAATACGACCTTTCCCATCTTGCAACGCGCCCTCTTGTGCCTTGCAGCATCATTTTTTACGACGCAAAAAAATTTTTCACATCGTGAAATTTAGGAGGTGAACAAATCGGGGCGAAAAAAAACCGGTGCGTGGGCACCGGTTTTTCCGACTGACGAACGGCACGGGGCCGTCGGGTCTTTCTATGCGCTGAGTTCTGAACGCTTGCCAGAAGATTCAGCCGCGGCTTGTATGCGTCTTAGCCGCAGAATTGCTTGCAACTTAGCTGCCGCGACGTGCCGTGCGCGGGCCATCGCTGCGGCGTGCGCCGTAGCCGCCGTCGCGCGAACCGCCGTAGCCTTCACGCGAGCCGCCGAACCCGCCTTCGCGCGAGCCGCCGCCGAAGCCGCCGTCACGCGAACCGCCGCCGGCCGACTTGCCGGCCCAGCCGCCGCCGGTGCTGCCGCTGCGTGCGCCGCCGCCGTTGCCGGCCGGCTTGCCCGCAGCGCTGCCGAAACGACGGCCACCGGCGTTGCCGCCCGGACGGCCGCGGCCACCAAAGCCAGGACGGCCGGTGCCCGACGGGGCCGACTTGCGCGGCTCGAAGCCAGCGACGACGTTGACCGGCAGCGGGGTGCGCACGAAGCGCTCGATGCGCTTGAGCGCGCCCTGTTCCGCGTGATGCACGAGGCTCACCGCGATACCCGAGCGGCCAGCACGGCCGGTACGGCCGATACGGTGCACGTAGTCTTCGGCGAACTTTGGCAGGTCGTAGTTGAACACGTGCGTGATGCCCGGAATGTCGATACCGCGAGCGGCGACGTCCGTTGCCACCAGCACGCGCACACGGCGCTCGCGCAGCGCGCGGATCGTGCGGTTGCGCGCGCCCTGCGGCAGATCGCCGTGCAACGCAGCCGATTCGAAACCGGCGTCGGCCAGACGGCCGGCGAGCTGGTCGGCGTCCATCTTGGTGGCCGTGAAGACGATGGCCTGGTCGAGGCCGGCGTCACGCAGCAGATGGTCGAGCAGACGATCCTTGTGGTCGCGGTCATCGACGTAATGGACGGTTTGCGCGATGTTGGTGCGCTGTTCCAGGCGCTGGACGATCTCGATGCGCTCCGGGTCCTTCAGCAGGCGGCCGGTCAGCGAGCTGATCTTGCCGTCGAGCGTGGCCGAGAAGAGCATGGTCTGACGCGTGGCCGGCGTGGCCGCGACGATCGTTTCGATGTCTTCGATGAAGCCCATGTCGAGCATGCGGTCGGCTTCGTCGAGCACGAGGATCTGCAGTTGCGACAGATCGATACGGCCGCGTTCCAGGTGGTCGATCAGACGGCCCGGCGTGGCGACCAGGATTTCCGGGTTCTTCGCCAGCAGCATCAGCTGTTGGCCGTAAGCGACACCGCCCAGAATGCTGACAGTGCGCAGGCGCTTGAGGTGCTTGCCGTACGTGGCGGCGGCGGTCGTGACCTGCATCGCGAGTTCGCGGGTCGGCGTCAGAACCAGCATGGTCGGACGGGCCACCGGTTGCGGACGGCGCGTGCGGGCGCCGTCGGCCGGACGCGGCTCGCGCGGCTGGCCGGCTTGCGACTTTTGCAATTGCGAGAAACGTTCGATGGCGGGCAGCATGAACGCGGCGGTCTTGCCCGAACCGGTCGGGCTGGAGACCATCAGATCGCGGCCGGCGATGCCAGCGGGGATCGCACGTTGCTGAACCGGCGTCGGGTTCTGGTAACCAGCGGCGGTCAGCGCGGAGACGACGTCCGCGGACAGACCGAGCGACGCGAACGACGGGCCGCTCGGCACTGCGGCTTCAGCGGCGACGGCTTCCGGAGCGGCAGCGACGGCTGCGGCTTGTGCGGGTGCGTCGGCGAGACCGAGTGCTTGATCGGCGATGGCGTTCAACGGGCTGGAGGTGTTGCTCGAAGTCATGAGAATCCTTGGTACACGGGGAATTAAAACGTCGGCGCCAATCGGCATACCCAAGTCGTCGGATTCAGCGAGCAAAGAAGCAGCGAGCAAATCGAAAAACGGGGGCAGCTCGCGATGATGAAGGGCGAGCTTTTCGTTAGAAGCTGTATCGGATGCGACATGCCAACACGGCGTGCCGCCAGCCTGGGACATGATCGCCCGTAGGGGGCTAGGCAGGAGGGGACAGGTTCTAAACTGGATTGGAGCTAAACGCTACGAGGCGCTGCGCCGCAACGGCCGGCAGGAAAAGCCGGGCAAAGCAGTGAAGCGCAGGCCGCATTGTATAGGGTTTTGTTGCAGTGCGCCACTCTCAGGACGTTTCTGGGCGCAAAAGTTTGCCGGGCACTTCGAGATGGCGAGCTTTTCCGGCGATGCTGGGCGGTCGCGGGCGAGTCCGGGAATGTGGTGATATTCGCCGGACCGGTTCCCGGCAAGCGGACATCAGGCCGCAGCGCCGCTCTTCAGCGATTCGACCAACTCGACGTACTGCTGCTTCGCAACGTCCTGCGCGGTGCCCTTGAGCGCGGCCCACGCGTCGTACTTGTATTTGCCGACGATGTCCGTCAAGCCTGGTTTTTCGCCGTGCACATCGCCCCGGGTGGCCTGTTTGTACAGTGCATAGAGGCGCAGCAGTGTGAGGTTGCCGGGACGTTCCGGCAACTGCTGAACTTTTTCGTGAGCCTGGGCAAATCGGGTATCGAGGTCTGTCATCGTGGGGGCGCCCGTCGGGCGGGGTGGGGTGAGGATCGGACGACGATCATAGCAATTGCGTGTTGTCCTGGGGCCGAGGGCGTATTCGAAAGGCGCCAAATACGCCAGAGTGCCAACAGCGCCAACCTCAGCACACGAAATTCCTGACACCTCCCAAAATTCGTAAGCGCCCAAAGCGGCACCGCGCGAACCGCACCAACGGCACCACGACACCCACGACACCCACGACACCAACGACACAACGACACAACGACACCAACGACACCAACGACACCAACGACACCAACGACACCAACGACACCAACGACACCAACGACACCAACGACACCAACGACACCAACGACACCAACGGCGGCAGCCCCGTCACACCACTTCGAACCACACCAGCGGCGGCCACGCCAAACCACATCCGCGCGCGCACTGCCGATTACAATACGGTCCATGACTCAAACTGTGCTGCTTGCCCTCGATACCTCCACCGAATTCTGTTCGGTGGCGCTCCTGCGCGTCTCCGTCGACGCCGCTGGCCAGGCGTGCGCCGGCCCCGCCAGTTGGGTTCGCCACGAGCAGACCGGCGCAGTCTCGAGCACGCGCGTGCTTCCCGCGATTCGCGAACTTTTCGAGGAGGCCGGCTTGCGTCTCGCCGACTGCAACGCGATCGCGTTCGGCGCCGGTCCCGGCTCGTTCACCGGCCTGCGCACGGCGACCGGCGTCGCTCAGGGGCTGGCGTTCGGCCTGAACCTGCCGGTCGTGCCGGTCAGCACGCTGCTGGCCTGCGCGGAAAGTGCGCGCCTGCGCGATCCGTCCAGCACCCGCGTGCTTGCCGCGCTCGACGCCCGCATGGACGAAATCTATTGGGCCGACTACGCGTGGGACGACGCGCAATGCGAATGGCGGACCATACAGACGGCGTCGCTAGATTTGCCGGAGCGGCTGGTCCTGCCCGATGGGCCTTTCACGCTCGCGGGCAATGCCGCGGCCGTGTTCGGTGCGCGGCTGCCTGCGGTTGCGGCCGCGCGCGCGGTCGACGGCGAGGCGCTGCCGCATGCACTGCCGCTCGCGCACGTGGCGCTGCGCGCGTTTCGCGCGGGCCGCACGGTGCCCGCTGACCAGGCCGCGCCGGAATACGTGCGCGACAAGGTCGCGCAGACCACGGCGGAACGGGTTGCGCAGAAGGCGGAAAAAGCGGCCAGGACCGGGCAGCCTGAGCACACGGAAGACGCAGCGCGGCACGCGACGCCTGCGCAGAGCATGGGTGACGGTGCGTCGCACGCCGCTCCTCACGGCGAGGGCCGGCAATGAGCGGGGTGTTGCTCGCGGACCGCTACATGGCGCCGATGACCGAAGGCGATCTGGACGAGGTCGCCGCGATAGAGAAGCTCGCTTATGAGTTTCCATGGAGCCGCGGCAATTTCGGCGATTCGCTGCGCAATGGCTACTTCGGCGTGTGTCTGCGGCACGTGACAGGCACGCTGATCGGCTACTGCGTGCTGATGCCGGTGGTCGACGAAATGCATCTGCTCAATCTGTGCGTGGCGCCCAGTGCGCAAGGCGCGGGCGCCGGCCTTGCGCTGCTGCGTGAGGCGGTGCGCATCACGCGCGCGGAAAAGCTCGACGGCCTGCTGCTCGAAGTGCGGCCGTCCAATCATCGGGCGATCCGGCTTTACGAGCGTTTCGGCTTTACGTCGATCGGCCGGCGCAAAAACTATTATCCGGCGCGGCATCGCAGCCGGGAGGACGCCATCGTGATGCGTTTCTCGTTTGCTACGGAGGGCGCAGATGGCGCTGCATGACTCGGTACTGGAAGAGTTCGGACTTGCGCCGCTGTGGGTGCGACGGGGAATGGCCGCGGGGCAATGGGTCGAAGAAGCGGGGGTCGGGCAGAGCGCCGACGCGCTGCCAGCGCAGTCAGTGCGTGATGACGATGCGCGCGGCACGGTCGAGCGAACGAGCGGTGTTAGGCGGGAAATGCGGGAGCCCGCGTCTCGCGCACGTGAACGTCAGCCAGTCGATGACATCTCGACGAACAGCGAGCGTGACGTTTCGCGCGGACAAGCGGCACAGTCGGCTGGGACAGGGGAGCGGTTCGACGAATCCAAAGCGTCGCCGGGAAAGAGCGAGACGTTGCGCTCCGCGCCAGACGGCGAGCGTCGTGCGCAGCCTGCGCAGGCCGAGATAGCGCAAGAGCGGCAGGAGCGAGAAGAGCGCATCCCAAGCGCTGGCGACGCGCCTGCGCCGCAAACGCAGCGCGAGCCGGCGCGGCATCCGCCCTCCATGGAGCAGTCCTGGCCCGAGCCGGGGGAGCGACCCGCGCAACCACCGTCCCGCACTGCCGAGCCCCCCGCATTCGACACACCATCCGATGACGATCTGCCATGGTTCGACGACGCGCCATCGCCCGCTCGCCCGCCGTCGGATGCGCGCAGCGACACGCTCGTACTGCCCGCCATCCACACGCTCGACTGGGATGCATTGAGCGAGCGCGTCAGCGCTTGCCGGCTTTGCCGTCTGTGCGAGAAGCGCACGAACACCGTATTCGGCGTTGGCGATCGCAGCGCCGACTGGATGCTGATCGGCGAGGCGCCGGGCGAGCACGAGGACCGTCTGGGCGAGCCGTTCGTCGGGCAGGCTGGCAAGCTGCTCGACAATATGCTGCGCGCGCTGACGCTCACGCGCGAGACCAACGTCTACATCGCGAACGTGATCAAATGCCGCCCGCCCGGCAACCGCAATCCGGAGCCGGACGAAGTCGCGCGTTGCGAGCCGTATCTGCAACGCCAGGTGTCGCTGGTCAAGCCGAAGCTGATCGTCGCGCTCGGGCGTTTTGCAGCGCAGAGTCTGCTCAAGACCGACGCCAGCATCTCGTCGCTGCGTGGACGCGCGCACGAATACGGAGGCGTGCCGGTGGTCGTCACCTATCACCCGGCGTATCTGCTGCGCAGCCTGCCCGACAAGGCGAAGGCCTGGGCCGACCTGTGCCTCGCGCGCGACATATGGCGCGCGGCCGGCGGCGCGGCGTCGAACGCGGCGCAGTGATCGGCGATGCTTGCTGATGGACCGGCGGCGCGGTTCCTGCCGCCGCGCTCGCCATGCCTGACACGTCTGACATGCCGGATACGCCCGCCATGCCCGCCATGCCCAACACGCCCAACACGCCCAACACGCCCAACACGCCCAACACGCCCAACACGCCCAACACGCCCAACACGCCCGACACGCCCGACACGCCGAGCAGGTCGGACACACGCACCCCGCCAGTCACGCCCGACACCCACCCATCTATGCGCGCCGCGCTGCTGGATAACCTGCTCGACACGTTGCGCGATGCCGCCGTGCGCGATCTGGCGTGGCTGCTGCTGAGCCCCGATCTGCTCCATCCGCACCCGCCGCTGGGTGCACTCGCGAATCCATTCGACACGCCGGAGGCACTTCAAGCAAGCATCGACTGGCTGCGCGCGCTCGACGCCGCGCCGGCGCCATTACACAGCGAGCTCGCGGCGCCGCGCATCACGCGTCTGGGCCGCTACGCTGAACGGCTGCTCGGCTGGTTTTTGCAACACGGACCCGCGGCGCGGTTGGTCGCGGCGGGCGTCCCGTTGCGGCGGGTGGGCGTCACGCTCGGGGAATGCGATTTTCTCGTTGAGGCGCGCGATGGCGTGCGGCTGCATTGGGAGCTGGCGGTCAAGTGCTACCTGCATGCGGGCGAGGGGCGCGCGCAGTTGGCGGACTATGTCGGACCGAATCTGAAAGACCGCTTCGATCTGAAGCTCGCGCACCTGCTGACCCATCAGTTGCCGCTGAGTGCGCGTGAAGAGTTCGCGTCGCTCGGCTATGCGGGGCCGTGGACGCCGCAAATGTTCGTCAAAGGCTGGCTGTTTTACCGGCACGGCACGGCGCCGACGGAGCCGAAAGAAATCGATCCGGCGCATGGCCGCGGCTGGTGGGTCACGCGCGGCGATTGGCCGGCTTTCGCGGCCGGCCATGCGCCGCTGTGGCGATTGCTGCCGCGACTGGAATGGCTGGCGCCCAGGCGCGGGGATAAACAGGAAGTCAAGGAGGCAAGCGGGCAATTCGACGCCGCCGCCACCAAACGACTTTACGTCGACGCTCAAACACTCGCCGCGCAGCTATCCCATCAATCGGGACCGACGATGGTCGCCGCGTTTGCCGAAGACAGTGCCGCCCACTGCATCGAATGCTCGCGCGGTTTCATCGTGCCGGACGAGTGGCCCGAGCAGGCGCAGCGCTATGCGCGACAATAAGCCCACAGCAAGCGGGACGGCAATGCGCTGTTCGTGCTGCCGTCAAACGCAACGGCTCGACGCCGATCCTCAGCTTCACCACCACCGATAAAAATGATGCACCGGCCCGACGCCGCCACCGACGTCGAGTCGATCGCTCGCTTGCAGTGCGCCGGTCAGATAAAGCTTCGCGTCGGCTACCGCGCTCGCCAGATCGCCGCGTTGTGCAATCAGCGCCGCGATCGCCGACGACAGCGTGCAGCCTGTCCCATGCGTATTCTTCACCGGCACGCGCGGGCCGCCTACGCGCAGCGTGCCGCTGTCCTGCACCAGCCAGTCGGGGCTGTCGGCCGCGCTCAGATGGCCGCCCTTCATCAGCACCGCGCGTGCGCCGAGCGCGCGCAGTGCTTCGCCTTGTTCGACCATGCCGGCTTCATCCGCGGCGGGCTGAACGCCGAGCAGCGCGGCGGCTTCCGGTAGATTGGGCGTCAGCACATCGGCGAGTGGCAGCAGCTCATCGCGCACCACCGCCACCGCATCGGGCAGCAGCAACGCGTGATTGCTCTTCGAGATCATCACCGTATCGAGCACGATGTGCGTGGGCTTGTGACGACGCAGCGCAGCGGCGACCGCACGAGCGATCGGCGCGTTCGCAAGCATGCCGATCTTGACCGCGTCGATGCGGATGTCGTCGAACACCGCGTCGAGTTGCGCGGTGATGAAGCCGGGGTCCGGCGTATGAATCGCGCTCACGCCGCGCGTGTTTTGCGCGGTCAGCGCGGTGATCACGCTCGCGCCATATGCGCCGAGCGCCGAGAAAGCTTTGAGGTCGGCCTGGATGCCGGCGCCGCCGCCGGAATCGGAACCGGCGATCGTCAGCACATTGGGGATGGGTCGAGTCATGGTCAAGCGAACAGGAAAGAAGGCGCGCGTGCGCGGGGCGGACGCGGCGGCGCGGGTCAGTGCTTGGCTTCGCCGATCAGCGCGACGGAGTCGAATGCGCGCTGGTTCGCAAGGTGACGCCGCATCACGAACCACATCATCACGCACACGAAGGTGCCAAACAGCACGATGACCGTAGTGACCGGCACGTCGAGCCACACCAATACCGCATACAGGCACAGCATGACGAGCACGGAGAGATTTTCGTTGAAGTTTTGCACGGCGATCGAGTGACCCGCCGACAGCAGCACGTGGCCGCGATGTTGCAGCAACGCATTCATCGGCACCACGAAAAAGCCGGACAGGCCGCCGACCACCATCAGGAAGATGTACGCGAAGATGAGATAGGCCGACACGTGCACGCGGCCAAAGCGGATTCCCCAGTGCGCGGGGAACAGGTCGCGCGTGTAGAACGCCATCAGCATCACGGCGAAACCCATCATGATGCCGACCGGCAGCACCGACAGCGACTTCTTCAACGGCACGCGCGAGGCCGCGAAGATCGCGCCGGCCGCCACGCCGACGGCGACCACCGCCTGCAGGATGGCCGCCTCGGACAGCGACATGCCCAGCGACACCTCGGCCCACTTCAGCACGATGAACTGTAGCGTCGCGCCCGCGCCCCAGAACAGCGTGGTGACCGCGAGCGAAATCTGCCCGAGCTTGTCGCGCCACAGCACGACGAAGCAGTCGGCGAAATCGGTGATGAGCTTGATCGGGCCGCGTTCCTGTTTGGGATAACGCGCGCCGGTGTCGGGAATGCGCAGATTGAAAAGCGCGGCGACGACGTAGATGCCCATGATCACGAGCATTGCCGCTTCAGCGGGCGTGTTGACGGTGGGGATGCGCACGCGCAGGATCGGCGCGGCGATGTGCGGACTGATCAACGCGCCGCCGAGCACCGTGCCCAGAATGATGGAGCCCACCGTGGTGCCCTCGATCCAGCCATTCGCGGCCACCAGCCGGTCAGGCGGCAGCAGTTCGGTGAGGATCCCGTATTTGGCGGGCGAATACGCGGCCGCGCCGAAGCCGACGATACCGTATGCAAGGAGGGGATGCGCGCCGACCAGCATCGTGATGCAGCCGATTACCTTGATGGTGTTGGTGACGAACATCACGCGTCCTTTCGGACGGGAGTCGGCGAAGGCGCCCACGAACGCGGCAAGCACGACGTACGACAGCACAAAGAACAGCTTGAGCAGCGGCGTCATCCAGTTGGGAGCGTGTAGATCTTTTAGCAGTGCGATAGCAGCGATCAGAAGCGCATTGTCGGCCAGCGACGAAAAAAACTGCGCGGCCATGATGGTGTAAAAACCTTTTTTCATCTGATGCGATGCTGTCCTCGCTGCGGTCCGTCCGCCCGGGCCGTGTGGGATGCGTCCGGGCTTATGCCGTTCGAAATGGGTTGTGCGCACGGCTTTATATCACGAAAATAGCTGCATTCGGACTAGCAGAATCCTTGATCGCACCGCCCAGCGGGCTGCCGCGCGTTGAAAACGCACTGTAAGCCGCTGATTCGCAAGCGTCTTTACGAAAATATCCCATGCCGCGTCCTCTCCTGGCCACCATTCACACCGCCGCACTCGTCAATAATCTCGCCGTCGCGCGTCGCTACGCGCCGAAATCGAAAATCTGGGCCGTCGTCAAGGCCAATGCTTATGGGCATGGCCTCGCGCGCGCGTTCCCGGGTTTGCGCGCAACCGACGGCTTCGGTTTGCTGGACCTCGAAGAGGCCGCGAAGTTGCGTGAATTAGGCTGGGCCGGGCCGATTCTTCTGCTCGAAGGCTTCTTTCGCCCGACGGATATCGACGTAATCGACCGCTATAGCCTCACCACCGCGCTGCATTCGGACGAACAGTTGCGCATGCTCGAAATGGCGCGTCTGTCCAAACCCGTCAACATCCAGTTGAAGATGAACACCGGGATGAACCGCCTCGGCTACACCGTGGAAAAATTTCGTGCCGCGTGGGAGCGCGCGCGCGCTTGCCAGGGCGTCGGTCAGATCACGCTGATGACGCACTTTTCGGATGCCGACGGCGAGCGCGGCATCGCTTACCAGATGGAAGCATTCGAGCGTGGCGCGCAAGGCATTGCCGGCGCGCGATGCCTCGCCAATTCCGCGGCCACGCTGTGGCATCCCAACGCGCATTTCGACTGGGTGCGCCCGGGCATCATGCTGTACGGCGCGTCGCCGTCGGGCTTGACCGCGGCGATCGAGGGCACCGGGCTGCAACCGGCGATGACGCTCAGCTCCGAACTGATCGCGGTGCAAACGCTCAGCGAAGGCAGCACGGTCGGCTACGGCTCGGCGTTCAAGGCGCGCGGACCCATGCGCATCGGCGTGGTCGCGTGCGGCTATGCGGACGGCTATCCGCGCGTCGCGCCCGAAGGCACGCCGGTGATCGTCGACGGCGTGCGCACGCGGGTCGTCGGGCGCGTGTCCATGGACATGCTCACCGTCGATCTGACGCCGATTCCCAGCGCCAACATCGGCTCGCGAGTCGAGCTCTGGGGCAACACCCTGCCGATCGACGACGTCGCGCAGGCGTGCGGCACGATCGGCTACGAGTTGATGTGCGCCGTGGCGGCGCGCGTGCCGGTGCGCGCGGAATAACACTCGCGGCGCGAGCGTGCTCGCGTGCGGCTGCTGCTGAGCAGCGTCCGATGCGCGGCGTGCGTAGTCGGGTGGCAAGCCGCTGCGCTTTTCGCCGCGGCGGGTCGCCCGGCGTTTCCCCTCGTTTTCCGCCCGCTGTCCGCGCGGCTCGCCGCTTCGCTTCTCGCGAGGTGCGCTGCGTCGCTTCGCGCTGCGCTCGCCGTCGCGACAGCGTTCGGCGGTCCCAGGCAATACACCCATCATCCGCAACCAGCAACATAGGCAATGACGCGTGGCTAAAACAAAAACCCTGTACATCTGCAGTGAATGCGGCGGGCAATCGCCGAAATGGGCCGGCCAGTGCCCGTCATGCAATGCATGGAATACGCTGGTGGAATCGGTCGCGGAGACGCCGTCCACACACCGCTTCCAGTCGCTCGCGAAAAGCGCGCCGGTGCGCCGCCTTGCCGACATCGACGCGTCAGACGTGCCGCGTTTTTCCACCGGCGTCAGTGAATTCGACCGCGTGCTCGGCGGCGGTCTGGTGCCGGGCGGCGTGGTGCTGATCGGCGGCGATCCGGGTATCGGCAAATCGACGCTGCTGCTGCAATCGCTCGCGGAAATCGCTGCCGACAAACGCGCGCTCTATATCAGCGGCGAAGAGTCGGCCGCGCAGATTGCGTTGCGCGCGCAACGGCTTTCGTTGCTGGAGCCGGGTTCGAAAGCGAGCGAGCTGCAATTGCTCGCGGAAATCCAGCTCGAAAAGATCCAGGCGACGATCGCCGAGCAGCGGCCCGACGTCGCCGTGATCGATTCGATCCAGACCGTCTATTCCGACGCGCTGACTTCCGCGCCGGGCTCCGTCGCGCAGGTGCGCGAGTGCGCGGCGCAATTGACGCGTATCGCCAAACAGTCGGGCACCACCATCATCATGGTTGGCCACGTGACCAAGGAAGGCGCGCTGGCCGGGCCGCGCGTGCTCGAACACATCGTCGATACGGTGCTGTACTTCGAAGGCGACACCCACTCGTCGTTCCGTCTGGTGCGCGCGATCAAGAACCGCTTCGGCGCGGTCAACGAACTCGGCGTGTTCGCGATGACCGAGCGCGGCCTGCGCGGCGTGGCCAATCCTTCGGCGCTATTTCTGTCGCAGCACGAGCAGTCGGTGCCGGGCTCGTGCGTGCTGGTCACGCAGGAGGGCACGCGGCCGCTGCTGGTCGAAGTGCAGGCGCTGGTGGACGCGGCCAATGCGCCGAATCCTCGGCGGCTCGCGGTCGGCCTCGAGCAGAACCGGCTGGCGATGTTGCTCGCCGTGCTGCATCGGCATGCGGGGATCGCGTGTTTCGATCAGGACGTGTTTCTGAACGCGGTCGGCGGCGTGAAGATCACCGAACCCGCCGCCGATCTGGCGGTGCTGCTCGCGATCCACTCGTCGATGCGCAACAAGCCGTTGCCCAAGGGGCTGGTGGTGTTCGGCGAAGTGGGTCTCGCCGGCGAGATCCGGCCGTCGCCACGCGGCCAGGAGCGGCTCAAGGAAGCGGCCAAACTGGGTTTCTCGGTTGCGCTCATTCCGAAGGCCAACGCGCCGAAGCAACCGATCGAAGGCTTGCAGGTCGTCGCGGTCGAGCGCATCGAACAGGCGATCGATCGGGTCCGCACGCTCGAATAAAGGTGGCTGCGGCGCTCGCGGCGGCCAGCGCGCCGTAACGCCCGGTAAATATGTTCATTTCGGCTGTAACCTGAATGGCGTTCCTTTTTCCTAAGCTGCGGGGGTATGCATCCCTTCCGATGCCCGAAAAAGGATCGCGCCTTGAAAGAGTCATATGAAACCCTGGCCGAGCGGCCGCTGCAGCTGCGTGGCTGCCGTGTCTCAGCACCGATTCGCCAGCCGTGGGGCGGGGCTTGCCGGATCGTCGAGTGGATCGACGCGGCGGGGCAGATATCGCGGCGGGTAGTGGCCGAAGACGCCACCCCCGCCGAGGTGCGCGCCACGATCAGCCGTCACGTGGAAGGGCGCAAGCATTTGCTGTACGACGACGAAAAAACGCCGCGTCAGACGTTGCCGCGCCAGACGGCGGCGCGGCGCTGAATTAGCTGAGCGGATCGTCGGCTTCGCTCGCATCGCCACTGGCGCTCGCCGCCGCATACGCGTGCGGATCGAACAGCGGATGCCGCGCGGCTTCGGCCGCCGTCAGCACCGGCGACACACAGCAGTCGAGCGGCTCCAGCAGCACCACCCAGTCTTCCAGCACACGCGCGCCGATCACGTCAGCCAACTCCCGCATCAGCGCGACGGCATCCGGGCCGCCGATCGCCTGCCCAAGGCTCCAGTGGCGGGTCGCCCACTCGGGCCGGTCGAGCGCCATGCACAGCGTTTCCCAGAACTTCAGTTCGAGCGCGCCAACTGCGAGCCAGCGCCCATCCAGCGTGCGGTACAGGTTATAGCAGGGCACGCCGCCGTTCAGCAGGCCGGTGCCCGCAGCGGGGGCGGCGCCTTCATTGGCGAGCGCGACCTGGGCGACGATGTTGTGCGCGTAGGTGACATGCGCCATCGACACGTCGACGAAGCGGCCTTCGCCGCCGCGCGACACATGCCATAGCGCCGCGAGAATCTGCGTGACCGCGCTCAGCGCGCCGCCGAGCAGATCGGCGATCTGGAAGTTCGGCACGATCGGCGTGCCGTCGCGGCTTGCCAATTGATCGAGCACGCCCGCGTAACCGATGTAGTTCAGATCGTGGCCGGCGTGATCCGCGAAAGCACCGCATGCGCCGTAGCCGCTTATCGCGCAGTAGACGAGCCGCGGATTGTCCGCGCGCAGCGTCGGGTAGCCCAGACCGAGCCGCTCCATCACGCCGGGACGGAAGCTCTCGATCAGCACATCCGCTTGCGCCGCCAGCGCGCGCAGCACATGGCGTCCCGCTTCGGATTTGAGGTCCAGCCGCGTCTCGCGCTTGCCGCGATTCACGAGCCGGTAAAACGCGCCCGGCCGCCCCGCGACGCGATCGGCGGACGACTGCATCATCGTGCGGGTCGGGTCGCCCGCGCCGGGCGCTTCGATCTTCAGCACGTCGGCGCCCAGTTCGGCGAGCCGCAGCGCGGCCACCGGGCCTGGCAGCAGACGCGTCAGGTCGAGCACACGCAGTCCTTGCAGCGCGGGCGGCGCGGCAGCGCTGGAAGCGGATGAAGCTGACGAAGCCGGCGCGGTGGCCGATGACACGGTTGATGATGTCGCTGAAGACAAAGCCAAGCTCCCGCCGGTGCCGGCGCGGACCGCAAACAGCGCCCCGCTAGCCGATCTGTTCGAGTTCCTCGTGAGTCTCGAGCCATTCGGTTTCGAGCGTTTCGAGGCGCGCGTTCACGTCTGCCTGACGGCGGATTGCCTCCGTCAGCCTGCTTTTCTGCTCGGGCTCATAGCTTGCCGGATCGACGACGAACGCGTCGAGCGTCGCCTTTTCCGCGTTGAGCGTGTCCATCTCTCTTTCGATCTTCGCGATTCGGCTTTGCAGCGGCTTTTTCAGGTGCGCGAGCTTCTGCCGCGTCTGGGCGTCGAGCCGGCGCTGATCCTTGCGATTGACGCCGCTATCCGCGTTGCTGTCCACGCCATTGACGGCGCCGCCCGCTTTGAGCGCCGCGCGCTGCTCGGCCGCATGTTGCAGCAGCCAGTCGCGATAGTCGTCGAGATCGCCGTCGAACTCCGTCAGCCGGTGTTTGGCGACCAGCATGAACTGGTCGGTGGTGGCGCGCAGCAGATGCCGGTCGTGGGACACGAGAATCAGCGTGCCTTCGAATTGCGCGAGCGCCATGGTCAGTGCATGACGCGTTTCGAGATCGAGGTGGTTGGTCGGCTCGTCGAGCAGCAGCAGGTTGGGCTTCTGCCAGATGATCAGCGCAAGCGCGAGACGCGCTTTCTCGCCGCCGGAGAAGGGCGCGATCTTCGAGGTCGCCATCTCACCGGAAAAGTTGAAGCTGCCGAGGAAGTCGCGCAGCTCCTGTTCGCGTGTGTCCGGCGCGAGACGCGCGAGATGCTGCAGCGGGGTGTCGTCCGCGCGCAGCGTTTCGAGCTGATGCTGCGCGAAGTAGCCGATGCGCAGACCCTTGCCTTCGCGCACGTGACCGCCGAGCGCGGGCAGCGTGCCGGCCAGCGTCTTGATCAACGTCGATTTACCCTGGCCGTTTGCGCCGAGCAGCCCGATACGCTGACCGTTCTGGATCGACAGCATCACGTGATCGACGATCGGAATCTCGACGCCTTGTTCGCCGTGGTAGCCGCAGCGCACGTCTTCCATCACCATCATCGGATTGGGCGCGGAATCCGGGGCGCGGAACTCGAACGTGAACGGCGAGCTCGCATGCGCGGGCGCGATCAGCTCCATCTTTTCGAGCGCCTTCACGCGGCTTTGCGCCTGGCGCGCCTTGGTGGCCTGCGCCTTGAAGCGGTTGATGTAGCTCTGCAGATGCGCGACCGTGCGCTGCTGCTTTTCGTACGCGCTCTGCTGCAGCGCGATCTGCTGCGCGCGCAGCACTTCGAACTGCGAGTAATTGCCGCCGTAACGCTTGATCTGCTGCTGCTCCAGATGCAGCGTGACGTTGCAGACCGAATCGAGAAATTCGCGGTCGTGCGAGATCACGACCAGCGTGCCGGCATAGCGATGCAGCCAGTCTTCGAGCCAGACGATTGCGTCGAGATCCAGGTGGTTGGTCGGTTCGTCGAGCAGCAGCAGGTCGGAGCGGCACATCAACGCCTGCGCGAGATTGAGTCGCATGCGCCAGCCGCCCGAAAAGCTGCTGACCGGCTCGCGGGTTTGTTCGAGCGTGAAACCGAGGCCGAGCAGCAATGCCTCGGCACGCGCAGGCGCGGTGTAGCCGTCGGCGTCCGCAAATGCGGCGTGCGCCTCGCCTTCGGCCGCGCCATCGTGCGCGGCGGACGCCGCGGCGATGCGCGCTTCGATCGCGCGCAACGCGGCGTCGCCGTCGAGCGCGTAGTCGAGCGCGCTCTTGTGGGCGGCGGGCGTTTCCTGCGCGACGTGGGCGATGCGCCAGGTGGGCGGAATCGAAAAGTCGCCGCCGTCCGCATGGAGTTCGCCGAGCAGCACGGCAAAGAGCGTCGACTTGCCTGCGCCGTTCGCCCCTACGAGGCCGGCCTTTTCGCCGGGGTTCAGGGTGAAGGTGGTGTTGTCGAAAAGCGGCTTGGTGCCGCGCGCGAGGCTGAACTGATTAAAGCGGATCACGAAGAGGCCGGCGAAAGAAAACCGCTATTTTAGACTGCCCGCAGCGGTACAGGGCGCCCGCTCGGGATCGGCCATTCGGCCGACTGTTGCCGCGCGGCTTTTGGCATAGACTGTCGGCTTTACACGGGGGACCCCATGACATCGATTTATTCCTTTTCGGCACGCACGCTCGGCGGCGAACAGGTGAGCCTCGAGCCGTATCGGGGCAAGGTCCTGCTGATCGTCAATACGGCGAGCGAATGCGGCTTCACACCGCAGTACGCGGGCCTGCAGAAGCTGTACGAGACGTACGCGGCGCGTGGGCTCGCGGTACTCGGTTTCCCTTGCAACCAGTTCGGCAAGCAGGAGCCGGGCGACGCCGCGCAGATCGGCAGCTTCTGCGAAAAGAACTATGGTGTGACTTTCCCGATGTTCGACAAGATCGACGTGAACGGCGCCAACGCGCATCCGCTGTTTCGCTATCTGACGGGCGAGGCGCCGGGCTTGCTGGGCCTCGAGGCGATCAAGTGGAATTTCACCAAGTTTCTGATCGGGCGTGACGGCGACGTCGTGAAGCGCTATGCGCCGCTGACCAAGCCCGAGGCGATCACCGAGGATATCGAAAAGCTGCTGTGAGAAGCGGCCGCTAAAGGATCGGCGAGAAAAGCCGCGCCACGTGCATCAGCACGCGCCGCAGCGCGCTTGCCTGACGGTACTCGTTGCGGTCGATTTCGCGTGATTCGGCGAAGTCGTTCAGCAGCATCGTTTCGACCTCCTGCGCAAAGCCGCGGTCCACGGTCAGCACCATGATCTCGAAGTTCAGACGGAACGAGCGGTTGTCGAGATTGGCGCTGCCGATCGCGGCTGCCACGCTGTCGATCAGCAAGACTTTCTGATGCAGGAAGCCCGGCTGGTAGCGGAAGATCCGGATACCCGCGCGCAGCGAGTCGTACGCGTAAAGCTTGGAGGCGGCGAACACCACACGGTGATCGCGCCGGCTCGGAATCAGAATGCGCACGTCGACGCCGCGCAGCACCGCGAGGCGCAGCGCCGAGAATACCGCTTCGTCGGGCACGAGGTAGGGTGTGGTGATCCAGATTCGTTCGCGTGCCGCGTTGATCGCCGCGACGAAAAAGAGCGAACAGGTCTCCTGCTTGTCGGCGGGGCCGCTCGGCACCACGAGGCAGTGCATGCCCTCATCATCGGAGCGATGGTTCGGCTGATGACTCTGCGCGGCGCACGGCACGTCGAACTCGGGCAACTGCTGGGTGGCCCAGTACCAGTCTTCGGTGAACACGAACTGGATGCTGGCGACTGCCGGGCCGCGCACCTCGATGTGCGTATCGCGCCACGGCGACAGCGGCGGCCTGCCGCCGAGATATTCGACGCCGACGTTATGGCCGCCCACGAACGCGCGCTCGCCATCCACCGAGACGATCTTGCGGTGATTGCGAAAGTTCAGCTGCAGGCGGTTGACGAAACGCCGATTGGTGGCGAACGGATGCGTTACCACGCCGCCCGCGCGCAGCGCCGCGACGTAGCGGTGCGGCAGATCGAAGCTGCCGATGCTGTCGTACAGGAAATAGACGCGCACGCCTTGCTGCGCCTTGGCGATGAGCGCGTCTTTGAACATCTGGCCGAGCGCATCGTCGCGCACGATGAAAAACTGCACGATCACGTAGCGGCGGGCGCTGTCGATCGCCTGGAAGATGGCCTCGAAGGTGGCCGTGCCATTCACGAGGATGCGTACGGCGTTGCCGGGCAGGAACGGCATGCCGCCCAGGCGGGTGAGCGAGTGCACGAGTCTCTGGCCGAGTTGCTGCGTGGGCAACCCAGCCGACGACGCCAGCGTGTCCCATTCGGGCGGATGCGCGCGCGTGCGCAGCAGCTCGTTTTCGACGCGGCGCGCGTCGGCATAGCCGGCGAATTTGCTGCGGCCGAGGAACAGGTAGGGCACCAGCGTCAGGTACGGCATCGCAACCAGCGACACGGCCCACGCGATGGCGCCTTGCGAGGTGCGGGTATTGAGAATCGCGTGACACGCCGCGACCACGCCGAGGATATGGGCGAGGGCGACCAGCGGGCCGACGTGAAGCAGGTCGAGTTGCATAGGCTCGCGAAGAGTTGGCGAAGCGCCACACGTTGTTAGCGGATGCGGTGGCTGGAGCGCGGGGCTCCGGGGCCGCGCTATAAAAGGCGCAGACCCAGGCGCAGCCCCGGGCGGTGCCAGGTGATGCGACGCAGCGCGCCGGACACACCTTAAGCGGTGCAGACCTCAGCGATTGTCCACCCTGAAACCCAGCGCCTTCAAACTGCCGCGCGCAGTCGAGCGCCTGCAAAGCGCGCCCGAAAGCTACGCGAGACGCCCGCACCCACCTGCCGCGTGCATCGCGCCGTTCATCAAAAGATCAAACCGGCAGATCCGCCGCCTGAATCAGAAACACGTTGTCGTCCCCTGCGCTGGTCGACAGCCACACCAGATTCAGGCCGCCAAACGCGGCTTCGACATGCGCGCGCTCATTGCCGATCTCGATGACCAGCACGCCGTTGTCCGTCAGCCAGTTACGCGCGTCGGCAATGATCCGGCGCACGATGTCCATGCCGTCGGCACCGCCCGCGAGCGCCATCTCCGGCTCGTGTTTGTATTCGGCGGGCAGTTCCTGCATGGACGCCGCGTTCACATAAGGCGGGTTGCTGAGGATCACGTCGTAGCGACGTTCGGCGAGCGGCGCATACAGGTCGCCCTCGAACAGCGCGATGCGGTCCTCGAGCTTGTAGTCCGTCACGTTGCGCGTGGCGACTTCCAGCGCGTGCGCCGACAGGTCGACTGCGTCGATATCCGCGTTCGGGAACGCGTGCGCCGCCAGAATCGCGAGGCAGCCCGAGCCGGTGCACAGCTCCAGCACGGCGCTGACCTGCTCGGGGTCTTCCACGTAGGGCTGCAAACCATCCTGCAGCAGTTCGCCGATGAACGAACGCGGCACGATCACGCGCTCGTCCACATAAAAGCGGAAGCCGTGCATCCACGCTTCCTGCGTGATGTACGCGGCCGGCACACGTTCGGCGGCGCGCCGCTCGATGACGTTCAGCACGGCGTCGATCTCGGCTGCGCTCAGGCGCGCGTCGAGGAAGGGGTCCAGCAGGTCGAGCGGCAGATGCAGCGTGTGCAGGATCAGATACGCGGCTTCGTCGTAGGCGTTGGCCGAGCCGTGGCCGAACGACAGTTCGGCCTGGTTGAAGCGCGACACCGCAAAACGCAGCAGGTCGCGAACAGTGGAAAACGGGAGCGTCATCGCAAATAGTCCTGGGTCAGGCGATCAGTTGTTCGAGCACGCGTCGATACACGTTCTTCAGCGGCTCGATGTGTGCGACTTCGATATGTTCGTCGATCTTGTGGATGCTGGCGTTTAGCGGGCCGAATTCGATCACCTGCTTGCAGATGCGCGCGATGAAGCGGCCATCGGACGTGCCGCCGGTGGTCGACAGTTCGGTGGTGACGCCGGTTTCGTCCTTGATTGCCTGTGCAAGCGCGTTCGACAGATCGCCGCGCGGCGTGAGGAACGGCAGCCCGCTCACGCTCCAGTGCAGATCGTACTCGAGCCCGTGCTTGTCGAGGATCGCATGCACGCGCGCCTGCAAGCCTTCCACGGTGCTGGCCGTCGAGAAGCGGAAGTTGAACATTGCTTCGGCGTGGCCCGGGATCACGTTGCTCGCGCCCGTGCCGCTGTGCAGGTTCGACACTTGCCACGTGGTGGGCGGGAAGTATTCGTTGCCGTCGTCCCAGCGAACGGACACCAGTTCGGCCAGCGCGGGCGCGAGCAGGTGCACCGGATTTTTCGCCAGATGCGGATAGGCGATGTGGCCTTGCACGCCCTTGACGATCAGCTTGCCCGACATCGAGCCGCGCCGGCCGTTCTTCACCATGTCGCCGAACCGCGTGCTCGAGGTCGGTTCGCCAACGATGCAGTAATCCATGCGCTCGCCGCGCGCCTGCAACGCTTCGACCACCTTGACCGTGCCGTCGGTGGCCGGGCCTTCTTCGTCGCTCGTGATCAGGAAAGCGATCGAGCCGCGATGCGCGGGATGCGCCGCGACGAATTCCTCGCTCGCCACCACGAAGCCGGCGATCGACGCCTTCATGTCCGCCGCGCCGCGGCCGTACAGCTTGCCCTCGCGGTGCGTCGGCTCGAACGGCGCTGAATGCCATTGTTCGAGCGGACCGGTCGGCACCACGTCGGTATGGCCGGCGAATGCGAGCAGCTTGCCGCGCGTACCGTCGACGCCGCGCTTGACGGCCCACAGGTTCGTCACGCCGTTCGATTCGATCGTCTCGTGCTCGAAGCCGAGCGCGGACAGGCGTTCGATCAGGAGGCGCTGGCAATGCTGGTCGTCGGGCGTGACGGACGCGCGCGCGATCAGTGCTTCGGTAAGGGCGAGGGTGCCGGACATGGATTCAGTGCAAGCCACTTGGAAATGAAAAAATGCCGGCTGGCGGTTGAACACCGCAGCCGGCAACAGCGTTTGATGCACGCGGCGAGGCCGCGCTTACTTTGCTACCGCTTGGCTACTTTCACCGCTCTTTGCGTCGGGTCCCGGCTCTGGCGCCGGCGCTCGCGCGGCTCGCGACAGCTGCGTTGCGTTGAGCGCTCTGCGCAACGGGTTCACGCAAAAAGCGCCGCATATTCGTCCGCCGAAAAACCGAGCGATTTGACCCGCCCGTTGACCACCAGCACCGGCCGCTTGATCACCGACGGCTTGTGGATCATCAACGCGATCGCGCCGGGCTGCGTTTCGGCAGCCGCCTTCATGCTGTCGGACAGCGCGCGCCATGTCGTGCCGCGGCGGTTGAGCAACGCGTCGAGCTTCACGTCCTTCAGCCAGTCCTGCACGAGCGGCTCGGTCACGCCGGCCTTCTTGAAGTCGTGAAACTCGAACTCGACGCCGTGCTCTTGCAGCCAGACGCGGGCTTTCTTCACGGTGTCGCAGTTCGGGATGCCGTAGACGACGGTTTTGGTGCCGCGCGCCATCAATCGCCTCGCAACAGCTCGTTCAGGCCGACCTTCGCGCGCGTCTTCGCGTCGACCTTCTTGACGATCACCGCGCAGTACAGGCTGTGCGAGCCATCTTTCGACGGCAGGTTGCCCGCCACCACCACCGAGCCTGCCGGAATACGGCCGTAGCTGACTTCGCCGGTTTCGCGATCGTAAATCTTGGTGCTCTGGCCGAGGTACACGCCCATCGAAATGACCGAGTTCTCTTCGACGATCACGCCTTCGACCACTTCCGAGCGCGCGCCGATGAAGCAGTTGTCTTCGATGATGACCGGGTTGGCCTGCAACGGCTCCAGCACGCCGCCAATGCCCACGCCGCCCGACAGGTGCACATTCTTGCCGATCTGCGCGCAGGAACCGACGGTGGCCCAGGTGTCGACCATCGTGCCTTCGTCGACATAGGCGCCGATGTTGGTGTACGACGGCATCAGCACGACGTTCTTCGCGATGAACGAGCCACGGCGCGCGATGGCGGGCGGCACCACGCGGAAGCCGCCGGCGGCGAAGTCTTCAGCGGTGTAGCTGGCGAACTTGGAGGGCACCTTGTCGTAGAACTGGCTGTAGCCGCCGGCCGGCATCGGCGCGTTGTCTTCGAGACGGAACGACAGCAGCACGGCTTTTTTCAGCCATTGATTGACGACCCAGTCGCCGCCCTTTTTTTCGGCGACGCGCAGCGCGCCCTTGTCCAGTTGCTCGATCGCGTGCGCGACGGCTTCGCGCACTTCGGCCTGAGCGGCCTTCGGTGACAGTTCGGCGCGGTTTTCCCAGGCGGTGTCAATGATCTGCTGAAGTTGTTGCGACATATGCGTGCTTTTCTGAAGAGTAGAAGTCTGAAGAAGGGGATGCCGCGCGCGGCCTTGCGTGAAATTCGCGAGCTGCCTCGCCGATCTCAGCCAGCGACCGCCCGGCAAAAATCGACGATCCGTTGCGCGCCCTCGGTGCATTCGTCGACGTCGGCGACCAGCGCGAGGCGCACGAAATTGCGGCCGGGGTTCACGCCGTGCGCAGTGCGCGCGAGGAACGACCCCGGCAGAACCGTCACATTATAGTCGGCGCGCAGGCGCCGGGCGAACTCGGTATCCGTGAGGCCGGTGCGCGAGACGTTCGCCCACAGGTAGAACGCCGCATCCGGCAGACGCACGTCGAGCACCTCGGCGAGCATCGGCGTGACCGTGGAAAACTTTTGCAGGTACTTCGCGCGGTTCTCGCGCACATGCGTTTCGTCGTTCCAGGCCGCAATGCTCGCGCTCTGGAAAACAGTCGACAACGCCGCGCCGTGGTAGGTGCGGTAGAGCAGGAAGGCCTTGAGGATCGCCGGGTCGCCGGCGACGAAGCCCGAGCGCATGCCCGGCACGTTCGAGCGCTTGGACAGGCTCGACAGCATGACCAGACGCTCGAAGCCGCGGCCGAGCTTGTGCGCGGCTTCCAGGCCGCCGAGCGGGGGATGCGCTTCGTCGAAATAGATCTCGGAGTAGCACTCGTCCGATGCGATTACGAAGCCGTAGCGCTCCGACAGCGCGAACAGTTCGCGCCAGTCGTCGAGCGTGAGCACCGCGCCGGTCGGGTTGCCCGGCGAGCAGACGTACAGCAGTTGCGTGCGCGCCCAGATGTCGGCCGGCACCGCCGCGTAGTCGCACGCGAAGTTGCGCGCGGGGTCGCTATTGACAAAGTACGGCTGCGCGCCGCCAAGAAGCGCCGCGCCTTCGTAGATTTGGTAGAACGGGTTCGGACAGAGTACGATCGCAGGCTCGCTGCCTGGGTCGCGCTGCGGGTTGAGTACGGTCTGCGCGAGCGCGAACAGCGCCTCCCGCGAGCCCGCTACCGGCAGCACCTCGGTGGCCGGATCGATGGACGGCAGGCGGTAGCGCTGCTTGATCCACTGCGCAATCGATTCGCGCAGCGCCGGTGTGCCGAGCGTGGCAGGATACGCGGCGAGGCCGCCGAGCGATGCGATCACGGCGTCGCGGATTAACGGCGGCGTCGGATGTTTCGGCTCGCCGATGCCAAAGCTGATAGCCGCAAGGCCGGCTGGCGGCGTGACGTCTTCAAAAAGCACGCGCAGCTTTTCGAACGGATAGGGCTGAAGCGAATCGAGTAGCGGGTTCACGGGGCGGATCGAGCCTGATCGAAGATGGGCACACGCGCGCTGGAAAGAGCGGGACACGCGCGGGGCGGCAACGAGTGTCGACTGCGCGGGACCGACCGGCCGGCAACGGCGGCGAGCGGATGATTATAGCGTGGTGAACATTGGCGCGGCGCGCACTGGGGTGACGACAGTTGGCGCGATGCCCTGGGGCGGACGGCCAAGATGGCGCGAGCGGCTCGGCGGTGCAGCCTGGCTGCACCTGGCCTGTAGCGACAGCTACTGGCAAGCGGGAGCCTGGGCCGCGGCAACAGCATCGGTGGGCAACCGCAACAGCGGCAACAGCGCCAACAGCGGCAACAGCGGCAACAGCGGCAACAGCGGCAACAGCGGCAACAGCGGCAACAGCGGCAACAGCGGGAGTGCCGGCAAAACAGGGCGAGTGCCGCAATAGTGGCAGGGCGGCATGCAGCGGACACAGTGGCAAGAGCGGCAGGCAGCCGCAACATCCTCAGACGACCGCGACCAGGCAACCAGGGACCGCCCGAAAACGAGCGCCGACTGGAAAGACACAGCGCGCCATGATGCAATGGCGCAACCGGTCAGACGGCGCACAAAGCGTTGCAGCAGGAACGACGCGCCCCCGGACGGTTCGCGATAAAAATGCAGGAGCAGCAATGTACCCAGCAGTCCCGAAGACGATCTGGCCGAACGGTCGGAACCGGGCCACAGTCCGCGACGGCGACGATATCACAGCCCCCGTCGCTAGCCGCACCGCCAACCCGTGCGCGAAAAGCACCACCGGCAAGCCCACACGCCCCACCCCCCGGAGCGCCGCGCGATGAACAACTGGCTTCGCAACGGCTGGCCGACGCTCGCGATCATGCTGGGCGCCTCGGTATGGGGAATGATCTGGTATCCGCTGCGCATGCTGGCGGCCCTCGGCGTCACCGGCACGGCGGCCAGCGCGCTGACGAGCGGCGCTGGCTGCCTGTTCGTGCTGCTGGTGCGCCGCCGCGCGCTCAAGACCGTGAGCTGGCACTGGCTGCTACCGGCGCTGGCTCTTGCAGCGGGTATCACCAACCTCGGCTTCGTGTGGGGCTCGATTCACGGGCAGGTCATGCGCGTGCTGCTGCTGTTCTATCTCACCCCCGCATGGACCGCGCTGTTTGCACACTTCATCCTGCATGAACGGCTGAGCTGGTCGGGCGCGGCGCTGGCGGCGCTGTCGCTGGCGGGCGCAATGACCATGCTGTGGTCGCCTCGGCTCGGCTTGCCGATGCCCGGCAATCTCGCCGAATGGGCGGGCCTCGCGGGCGGCATGGGCTTCGCGATGAGCAACGTGCTGATCCTCAAGACGAGCCGCGTGCTGCCGGACATGAAGCCGGAAATGCGCACCGCGGTGATCTTCGGTGGCGCGGCGATCTTCAGCGCGTGCGCGTCGCTGTTCGAAGCGATGCCCGCGCCGCCCACCGGCGCGCATCTGGGCACCGCCGCGCTGCTGGTGCTCGGCCTCGGTCTGCTGCTCGCATCGAACAATATGCTGGTGCAGTACGGCCTCGCCCGCGTGCCGGCCAATCGGGCGTCGATCATCATGCTGTTCGAACTCGTGGTCACGGCGTTGTCCGCGTGGCTGTTCGCCGGCGAGACCCCGGGCCCGCGCGAATGGGCCGGCGGCGTGTGCATCGTGCTGGCTTCGGCGCTATCGAGCTGGGTGCACCGGAGCAAGGCGTTGCCGCCCGACCCCTCCACCGAGGACGCGAGCGAGCCCGCGCACGGCGGCAACGGCAGCGCGGGCGGCACGGGTGGAACAGATAGCATGGGCGCGAACGGTCCGGGCGACCGTAAGGGCGGTAAGAATCGTCCACGTGCGATGGTATGATTGCCCCTCATTAGCCGACGCATGCGCGAGCGTGTGCAGCCGGCGCCCGTGTTCCGAGGGTTTGCGGGGTTCGCGGGCCGTTTCGCTGCATCGGCGAACGGCGCTCGCGGCCTTCACGAGCCACCCATTTTTTTCCCTTTTCAAACAGCGAAATCGCCGTGCGTCTGACCTCGATCAAACTCGCTGGCTTCAAGTCATTCGTCGATCCCACGCATTTCCAGGTTCCGGGCCAGCTCGTCGGCGTGGTGGGACCGAACGGGTGCGGCAAGTCCAACATCATCGACGCCGTGCGCTGGGTGCTCGGCGAATCGCGTGCCTCGGAGCTGCGCGGCGAGTCGATGCAGGACGTGATCTTCAATGGCTCGACGGCGCGCAAGCCCGGCAGCCGCGCCAGCGTCGAACTGGTGTTCGACAATGCCGACGGCCGCGCCGCCGGCCAGTGGGGCCAGTATGCCGAAATCGCCGTCAAGCGCGTGCTCACGCGCGACGGCACCTCGAGCTACTACATCAACAATCTGCCGGCGCGCCGCCGCGACATTCAGGACATCTTCCTCGGCACCGGCCTCGGGCCGCGCGCGTACGCGATCATCGGGCAGGGCATGATCGCGCGGCTGATCGAGGCGAAGCCCGAAGAGCTGCGGGTGTTCCTGGAAGAGGCCGCCGGCGTGTCGAAGTACAAGGAACGCCGCCGCGAGACCGAGAACCGTCTGCACGACACGCGCGAGAATCTGACGCGGGTCGAGGACATCGTGCGCGAACTGGGCGCCAATCTCGAGAAGCTCGAAGGGCAGGCCGTGGTCGCCACGCGCTACAAGGAACTGCAGACCGACGGCGAAGAGAAGCAGCGTCTGCTGTGGCTGTTGCGCAAGAATGAAGCCGGCAGCGAGCAGCAACGCCAGCAGCGCGCGATCGAACAGGCGCAGATCGACCTCGAAGCGCAAACCGCGAAGCTGCGCGAAGTCGAAGCGCAACTGGAAACGCTGCGCGTTGCGCACTACTCGGCGAGCGACGCCATGCAGGGCGCGCAAGGCGCGCTGTACGAAGCGAACTCGGAAGTCAGCCGGCTCGAAGCCGAGATCAGGTTCATCGTCGAATCGCGCAACCGTGTACAGGCGCAGATCGCCGCATTGAGCGCGCAACGCGAGCAGTGGCAGTCGCAAGCCGAAAAGGCGCAAGGCGATCTCGAGGACGCTGAAGCACACCTGAGCGTCGCCGAAGAAAAAGCCACGCTGGCCGAAGACGAAGCCGCCGCCAAGCACGACGCGATGCCCGCGCTCGAAGCGCGCTGGCGCGATGCGCAGACCGAGCTGAACGCCGAGCGCGGCGGCATCGCGCAGACCGAACAGGCACTCAAGCTCGAAGCCGCGCATCAGCGCAATGCCGATCAGCAATTGCAGCAGTTGCAGCAGCGACACGAGCGGCTCAAGCTGGAAGCGGGCGGTCTCGACGCCCCGGACGAAGCGCAGCTCGAAGAACTGCGCATGCAGCTCGCCGAGCACGAAGAGATTTTGCATGATGCGCAAGCGCGTCTCGGGCAAGCGCAGGAAACGCTGCCTCGCCTCGACGGCGAACGCCGCACCGCACAGGAACGCGTGCAGGCCGAAAACGCGCAGATTCATCAGCTCGATGCGCGTCTGGCCGCACTCAGGCAGTTGCAGGAAAACGTCCAGACCGAAGGGAAGATCCAGCCGTGGCTCGAAAAGCACGAGCTGGGCGGCTTGCCGCGTCTATGGAAGAAGCTGCACGTCGAAGCCGGCTGGGAAACCGCGCTCGAAGCGGTGCTGCGCGAGCGCGTTGCCGCGCTGCAGGTGTCGAACCTCGACTGGGTCAAGGCATTCGCTACCGACGCGCCGCCCGCCAAGCTCGCGTTCTACGCGCCGCCCGCGGCCGGCCAGCCGGTCGCCACGCCGCCCGCGCTGCGGCCGCTGCTGTCGCTCGTGCGCATCGACGACGCCGGCATTCGCGCGGTGCTGAACGACTGGCTCGGCCTCGCGTTCGCCGCCGACGATCTGCAGCAGGCGCTCGCCATGCGCTCGCAATTGCCCGAAGGCGGCTCGTTCGTCGTGAAGGCGGGTCACGTGGTGACGCGCGTGGGCGTGCAACTGTATGCGGCCGATTCCGAGCAGGCCGGCATGCTGGCCCGTGAGCAGGAAATCGAAAATCTCGCGCGCCAGGTGCGCGCGCAGGCCTTGCTCGCCGATGAAGCGAAGGCCGCCGCGATCCGCGCCGAAGCCGCCCATACGCAAGCCGCGCAAGCGCTGACCGAGCTGCGTCAGCAGGCCGAGCGCGCGACGCAGCGCGTGCACGCGCTGCAGATGGATGTGCTCAAGCTCACCCAGGCGCATGAGCGCTATACGCAGCGCAGCACACAGATTCGCGAGGAACTCGAAGAGATCACCGCGCAAATCGAAGAGCAGCGCGCGATGCGTGCGGAGTCGGAAGCCAATTTCGAGCGGCACGACGCCGAACTCGCGCAATTGCAGGCGCGTTTCGAAGATCACCAGCTCGCCTTCGAAGCGCTCGACGAAGCGCTGAGCACCGCGCGCGGCCAGGCGCGCGAGCTCGACCGCGCCGCCACCGACGCGCGCTTCGCCGCACGCAACATGGCCAACCGCATCGACGAATTGAAGCGCAGCATTCAGGTCGCGCATGAGCAGAGCGAGCGCGTCGCGGTGTCGCTGGAAGACGCGCGCGCCGAACTCGAAACCATCAACGAGCAGACCGCGCACACCGGCTTGCAGGACGCGCTCGACGTCCGTTCGGTCAAGGAAGCAGCGCTGCACGCCGCACGCCTCGAACTCGACGACCTGACCGCCAAACTCCGCTCCGCCGACGAAGCGCGCCTCACCGCCGAGCGCGCGCTGCAACCGCTGCGCGAGCGCATCAACGAATTGCAGTTGAAGGAGCAGGCCGCGCGCCTGAACGGCGAGCAGTTCATCGAGCAACTCGAGGCGGCGGGCGTCGACCTGGCCGAACTGCAGGGCAAGCTCACGCCGGACATGAAGCCGTCGTATCTGCAGGGCGAAGTCACGCGCATCAACAACGCAATCGCCGCGCTCGGCCCGGTCAACATGGCCGCGCTCGACGAGTTGAAGGCCGCCACCGAGCGCAAGTCTTTCCTCGACGCGCAATCGGCCGACCTGACGAGCGCGATCGAGACGCTCGAAGACGCCATCCGCAAGATCGACGCCGAAACGCGCACGCTGTTGCAAGGCACCTTCGACGAAGTCAACCGTCACTTCGGCGAACTGTTCCCGCGCCTGTTCGGCGGCGGCCAGGCGAAGCTGATCATGACCGGCGACGAAATCCTCGACGCCGGTGTGCAGGTGATGGCGCAGCCGCCGGGCAAGAAGAATTCGACGATCCATCTGCTGTCGGGCGGCGAGAAAGCGCTGACCGCGACCGCGCTGGTGTTCGCGATGTTCCAGCTGAATCCGGCGCCGTTCTGTCTGCTGGACGAAGTGGACGCGCCGCTCGACGACGCCAATACCGAACGGTTCGCCAACCTCGTGCGGGCGATGTCGGACAAGACCCAGTTCCTGTTCATCTCGCACAACAAGATCGCGATGGAAATGGCACAGCAGCTGATCGGGGTGACCATGCAGGAGCAAGGCGTGTCGCGCATCGTGGCGGTCGACATGGAAACGGCGGCGGGTTTCGCCCAGAATATCGTTTGATTCAAGCCTTCGCGGGCGCTCGCGGTTCAGCAGCGGCCAACGCCGCGCGACGTGGAGCGAGCGCACAAACCGCGCGGATAGAAGAATTGCTGATGGAGCATGCATGGACGAGTTGACACTCGGTTTGATTGGCGCGGGTGCCGTGGTGGTGGGGGGCGTGGTCGTGTACAACGCGTGGCAGGGCGCGAAGGTGCGTCGCAAGATGCCGCGGTCAATGCCCGCCGAGACCGTCGAGAGCTTCGCGCGGGACGATCAGCAGGAGCAGAGTCCGTTCATCGAACCGGCCCGGCCGACCTCGCGCCGCGAACCGGTGGTGGGTTCCGACGCGGCTGCCGAAACGACGGCGGCGCGCGTCGAGCCGACTTTTGGCGGCAACCCGGGCGTATCGGTCGCGCCGCTCGACACGCCGGCCGATATCCAGGCCGAGACGATCACGCCGAACGGTTTGCCGGAAGCCGAGGGCGTCGCCGAGGCGGAAGGGGAAGGCGCGCATCCCGTCCCGGCTGGCGAGTCCCCTCGAGCCGCGCCAGCCGCGCGCGAGGCTAGCCAGGCAGCCGAACTGGCCGAGCCGATCTTGCCTGCCGCCACGACGTTCTCGGCGGCGCCGCCGGCTGTCGTCGATCGACGCATCGACTGCATCGTGCCGATTCGCCTGAACGGGCCGGTCGCGGGCGATAAGGTGCTGCCGCTCGCGCAGCGCCTGCGTCGCGCGGGCAGCAAGCCAGTGCATATCGAAGGCAAGCCCGAGGGCGGCGCATGGGAGCTGCTGCAAAACGGCGTGCGCTATGAAGAGCTTCGCGCGGCCGCGCAACTGGCCAACCGTAGCGGTGCGCTGAACGAGCTCGAATTCTCGGAGTTCGTCACCGGCGTGCAGCATTTCGCCGACGCGCTCGACGCGGCGCCGGAATTCCCCGATATGCTCGAAACGGTCGCGATGGCGCGCGAACTCGACGGCTTCGCCGCGCAATGCGACGCGCAACTGTCGATCAACGTGCTGTCGGACGGCGCGCCCTGGTCGGCCAACTACGTGCAGGCGGTCGCGTCGCAGGACGGCTTGCTGCTCTCGCGCGACGGCACGCGTTTCGTCAAGCTCGACGCACGCCAGAGTCCGGTGTTCATGCTGCAATTCGGCGACACCAATTTCCTGCGCGACGACCTCACGTACAAGGGCGGCCAGATGATCACGCTCGTGCTCGACGTGCCGGTCGCCGACGAAGACATCCTGCCGTTCCGGCTCATGTGCGACTACGCGAAATCGCTGGCCGAGCGCATTGGCGGACGGGTAGTCGACGATGGCCGCCGTCCGTTGCCGGAAACCGCGTTGCTCGCCATCGAGAAGCAGTTGATGACGCTCTACGCGAAACTCGAACAAGCGGGCATTCCGGCCGGGTCGCCCGCCACGCGGCGCTTGTTCAGCCAGTAAGCCGCATAGCTATTGCGAAGCGCCGGACGGCCGCACGATGTGCGGCCGTCGCCGTTTGCGGCGACGCTTGCCGGGCTCGATCTGTCGTGGCTGCTGTGCCTGGCTCATGTGCCTGGCTCATGTGCGTCTTCCTACCGCTGACCACCCACTGAGATCGACCCGACACCTGGCCATTCGGACGATGTAAAGGGGCACGCTTCCTGCGATAATCCAAGGTCTGAATTGACCCACCCAACCGTCCGCAAGCATGGCCCGAACTTCCGCCTCTTCCCCTGCAACCAGCGCTCCCGCCGAACGCGCCGCATGGCTGCGCGCGGAACTCGAACGCGCGAACTATGCGTACTACGTGCTCGACCAGCCGGACTTGCCGGACGCGGAATACGACAAGCTGTTCAAGGAGCTGGAGAGCATCGAGTCGGAGCATCCCGATCTGATCGTGCCGGACTCGCCCACCCAGCGCGTAGGCGGCGAGGCGGCAAGCGGCTTCGAGCCGGTCGTGCACGACCAGCCCATGCTGTCGCTGAATAACGGTTTCGCCGACGAAGACATCGTCGCATTCGACAAGCGCGTCAGCGACGCGCTCGGCAAGAACGGGAACGCGTCGCCGGTGCCGGTCGCGGTCGAATACGCCACCGAGCTGAAGTTCGACGGTCTTGCGATCTCGCTGCGCTACGTCGACGGCGCGTTCGTCCAGGCGTCCACGCGCGGCGACGGCGCCACCGGCGAGAACGTCACTGAAAACGTCCGCACGATCCGCTCCATTCCACTGAGGCTCAAAGGCAAGCGGGTGCCGCACCTGCTCGACGTGCGCGGCGAAGTGCTGATGTTCAAGCGCGACTTCGAACGTCTGAACGAACGCCAGCGCGCCGCCGGGCAAAAGGAATTTGCCAATCCGCGCAATGCGGCGGCGGGCAGCTTGCGGCAACTCGATTCGAAGATCACCGCTGCGCGGCCGCTGTCGTTTTTTGCTTATGGCATCGGCGTGCTGGAAGGCATCGAAATGCCGGCCACGCATAGCGGACTGCTCGACTGGTATCAGGAGCTCGGCCTGCCGGTGAACGGCGAACGCGCGGTGGTGCACGGCGCCGAAGGTTTGCTGGACTTCTTCCACGCGGTCGGCGAGAAGCGCGACTCGCTGCCGTACGACATCGACGGCGTGGTTTATAAGGTGAACCGGCGCGACGAGCAGGATGCGCTCGGCTTCGTGTCGCGCGCACCGCGTTTTGCGCTGGCGCACAAGTTTCCGGCGCAGGAAGCGCTGACCCGACTCGTCGCGATCGACGTGCAGGTCGGCCGCACCGGCGCCATCACGCCGGTCGCGCGGCTCGAACCCGTGTTCGTCGGCGGGGCGACGGTGACCAACGCCACGTTGCACAATGAAGACGAAGTGCGCCGCAAAGACATCCGCATCGGCGACACGGTGATCGTGCGGCGCGCCGGCGACGTGATTCCCGAAGTGGTGAGCGCGCTGCTCGAACGCCGTCCGGCCGATGCTCGCCAGTTCGTGATGCCGACGCAGTGTCCGGTGTGCGGCTCGAACATCGAGCGGTTGCCCGACGAGGCGATCGCGCGCTGCACCGGCGGGCTGTTCTGTCCGGCGCAGCGCAAGCAGGCGCTGTGGCACTTCGCGCAGCGGCGCGCGCTCGATATCGACGGCTTGGGCGAAAAAATCATCGATCAACTGGTCGAACAGAATCTGGTGCGTACGCCGGCCGATCTGTTCAACCTCGGCTTCGCGACGCTCGCGGAACTCGACCGCTTCGCCGAAAAATCTGCGCAGAACCTGCTCGGCTCGCTGGAAAAAGCCAAGCACACCACGCTGGCGCGCTTTATCTACGCGCTCGGCATTCGCCACGTGGGCGAATCGACGGCGAAAGATCTGGCGAAGCACTTCGGCTCGCTGGACCCGATCATGGAGGCATCGGTCGAAGCATTGCTGGAAGTCAACGACGTTGGGCCGGTAGTCGCCGAGTCGATCCATCAGTTCTTCGCCGAAGAGCACAACCGCACGGTGATCGAGCAGTTGCGCGCGCCGGGCAAGGTCAGCTGGCCCGAAGGGCCCCCCGCGCCGAAGAAGCCGCAAGGCGTGCTGGCCGGCAAGACGGTCGTGTTGACCGGCACCTTGCCGAGGCTCGCCCGCGAGGAGGCGAAGGAAATGCTCGAGGCAGCCGGCGCGAAAGTGGCGGGGTCCGTGTCGAAAAAGACGGACTATGTGGTGGCCGGGGCGGAAGCCGGCAGCAAGTTGGCGAAGGCCGAGGAACTCGGTATCCCCGTGCTCGACGAAGATGGTATGCGTAAGCTCCTGGAGGGGCAGTCATGATCCGCGAAATTCTCAAGATGGGCGATCCGCGCCTGTTGCGCATTGCCGATCCAGTCGATCACTTCGACACGCCAGAACTGCATGAACTGGTCAAAGACATGTTCGAGACCATGCACGACGCGAACGGCGCAGGCCTTGCGGCGCCGCAGATCGGCGTCAATCTGCAGGTGGTGATCTTCGGCTTCGGCACGAACGCGCGCTATCCGGACGCGCCGTCGGTGCCGGAGACGGTGCTGGTCAATCCGACCGTGAGCCCGGTCTCGCTCGACATGGAAGAGGGCTGGGAAGGTTGTCTGTCGGTGCCCGGTTTGCGTGGGGCGGTGAGCCGGTTTTCGATGATCAAGTATCACGGCTTCGATCAGTACGGCAAACCGATCGACCGGGTCGCCGAGGGGTTTCACGCGCGTGTCGTGCAGCACGAGTGCGATCATCTGATCGGCAAGCTATATCCGATGAGAATCAACGATTTCGCAAAGTTCGGCTTCACTGAAGTGCTGTTTCCGGATATGGATCCGAATAGCGACGACTGAGGTTGCTGCGCAGTTACTGTGTGCGGCAGCTTGAGCGCGCCCCGCCGGTCGAGCCGGCAATAAAAAACCCACGCAAACACGTGGGTTTTTCATTGGAGTGACCGCCTCGCGCTCGAGCGCCTGCGCTCGCGGCTTGCTCAAAAAGACGTTCTCAGAACGATTCGTCCGCCGCCAAGTAGCGCCATTGGCCCGGCGGCAGGGCGCCCAGCATCACGCGACCCATGCGCACACGCTTTAAGCCGATCACTTCGAGGCCGACCAGTTCGCACATCCGCCGGATCTGGCGTTTCTTGCCTTCGCGCAGCACGAAACGCAACTGCTCGCCGTTCTGCCAGCTGACCTGTGCGGGCTTGAGCGGCACGTCGTCGAGCGACAGTCCGTGACGCAGCAGTTCGAGACTTTCCTGCGGGAAGTGGCTTTCGACGTCTGTGGCGTGTTCGCCATAGGCCACCCGCACCAGGTATTCCTTGTCGATCTCCGAATGGCCGCCGATCAGTTGCTTGGCGACGCGGCCGTCCTGCGTCAGCACCAGGAGGCCCGTCGAATCGATGTCGAGACGGCCGGCCGGCGCAAGTTGGCGCAGGTGCGCGACGGAGAAGCGGATTTCGGAGTGGTCGCCTTCCCAGCGATTCTCCGGCGTGACCAGTGTGATCGCCGGCTGATAGCCATCTTCCGCCTGGCCCGACACGAGGCCGATCGGCTTGTGGATCAGCACCGTCATCTGGCTAGCTTGCGCGGCTTCGGCGGCGGGGTCGATCTCGATGCGCTGGTCCGGACGAACCTTGGTGCCCAAGGTGTCGATGCGCTCTCCGTCTACGAGCACCCAGCCCTTTTCGATCCACTCGTCCGCTTCACGGCGCGAGCACAGGCCGAGCTCGGACATCAGCTTCGACAGACGCAAGGTGCCAGGCGCGTCCTCGTAATCGCGACGGGGCGTGCGCGGGGCGGGATTGGCGTCGGCGCCGCTACGGTCATCGCGGCGCTGCGTGCGTGTCGCTGACGTGGCGGCGCGCGGCTTGTCGGCGCGGGCCGCGCGGTCGTCGCCGAAGCGGCGCGGCGCCGACGGCTGCGCGGTGTTGAAGCTGCGCGACGGGCGCTCGCTGCGTTCACTGCTGCGCGCGGGGCGATCGTTGGACTCGCGTTTGGCCGGGGCACGGTCGCCGCGCTCGTAGCCGTCGCGCGGAGCGCGTGCCGCAGTGTCAGCGCGGTCGCCGTAGCCGCTTTTCACGGGTTTTGAAAAGCTGCGCTCGCCGCGTTCGGTCGAGCCGCGCTCGCTGTCGAAACGACGCGGGACGCTGTCGCTGCGCGGGCTGCGATCGCCGCTGCGACGCTCTTGCGGAGCACCACGGTCGCTGCCGAAACGGGGGCGAGAGGACGCGTCGCGTTCGCGGGCCATGGGGCGTGCGCCTCGCAGTGCATTTTCCGACGGACGGCCGGCCCCTGGGCGCGCTCCGGTGGACGGGCGACGGTCGCCGTCGTCGCGGCGAGGGCCGCGTTCGTTGCGATCGCCGGTATTCTCGAAACGGCGCGGTGCGCGTTCGCCTGCGCCTTCGAAGCGACTTGGCGCGCGTTCGCCTGCGCCTTCGAAGCGGCGCGGCACGCTCTCGCTTCGCGGTCCGCGGTCGCTGCTGCGACGATCTTGTGGAGCGCCACGGTCGCTGCCAAAACCGGGGCGAGCGGATGCGTCGCGTCCACGGCCCGTCGGGCGTTCACCGCGGGGTGCATTTTCCGACGGACGGCCAGCGCCTGGCCTCGCTCCGGTGGACGGGCGTCGTTCGCCGTCGTCGCGCCGAGGGCCGCGTTCGTTTCGATCGCCCGTGTTCCCGAAGCGGCGCGGTGCTCGGTCGTCACCGCCTTCAAACCGCCGGGGTGCGCGTTCACCGCGCTCAGCACCGCCTTCAAACCGCCGAGGCGCGCGTTCGCCGCGCTCAGCACCGCCTTCAAAGCGCCGGGGCGCGCGTTCACCGCGCTCAGCACCGCCTTCAAAGCGCCGGGGGGCGCGTTCACCACGCTCGCCACCACCTTCGAAACGGCGCGGCGCGCGTTCCCCGTCCTCACGGCGCGGCCCGCGCTCCGCGGCAGCCCCTTCCCGGCGCGGCGGCCGATCCGACGCGGCCCGACGCGCTGCACCCGCGGCACCCGCGTCCCGCTCGCGCGGAAACGACCGCTCGGCACGCGGCGCACCCGCACTGCCACCCGCCGGCTTGCCGCCCGCCGGCCGCTTGCCCGCGCCACCCGTGCCTTCACCCCGCGCCCCGCTGAAACCCGCCGTCGACGGCTTGGGTCCCGCCGGGCGCGTCGGCTTACGCGCCGACGTGCTGCCGGTACGGACAGGGGCGCGTTCGGACGAAGCCGGCCGCGGGTGCTTGGCTGTTAATTTGACTCGCATGAAATCTCACACTGCGATCGCGCGCAGCAGTTCGGTCTCGACCTGAATTTGCAGGCGGTTGTCCGACAGACCGTGTCCATCCAGCAGGAACACGTCTTCGACGCGTTCGCCGAGCGTATTGATCCGCGCCGAAGCGACGCCGACCCGATGCTCGGCCAGCACACGCGCGATCGAATAAAGAAGGCCTGGCCGGTCGTTCGCCGACACGGACAGGATGTAGTATTGGCCGCGCTCGTCGGCCCGAAGATCGACGCGCGGCGTGACAGGGAAGGTTCGCGACAGCCTCGACAAACGTCCCTTGGACGGTCCCGGCAGCAGGGTCCCGTGGCCGGTGAGGCGGGCGGTCAGTTCCTGCTCGACCAGATTGGCGATATCGCGATAATGCACGTCTTCTTCGGTATGCGCGACGAGGAAATTATCGAGCGCGTACCCGTGACGGGTCGTACTGACCCGTGCATCGAGCACCGACAGGCCGTTGCGGTCGAAATACGCGCATATGCCGGCGAACAGATCGGGCTGGTCCTTGACGTACACCAGCACCTGCAGCGCCTCGCCGATCGGCGACGGACGAGCGCGCACGATCGGCGTGGGGGTTTCGACATGGCGAAACAGCACGCGCGTTTGCCACGCGATGTCCGCCGCGTCGTGACGCAGGAAGTAGCCGACGTCGAGCTGACCCCACAACGCCCGTTGTGCGCCTTCCGGCACGGTTTCGAGACGCAGCAGCGCGAGCGCCTCTTCCTTGCGGGATTTCAGTTCCGAATGGGCGTCCGGCCGCGCGCCGCCGAGCACGGCCAGCGTCGCGCGGTAGAGGTCTTCGAGCAGCTTGCCTTTCCAGGTGTTCCAGACTTTGGGGCTGGTGCCGCGGATATCGGCCACGGTCAGCAGATAAAGCGCGGTGAGGCGGCGCTCGGTGCCGACCAGCTCGGCGAAGCGCTTGATCACTTCCGGGTCGCTCGTGTCCTGCTTCTGCGCGACCTGGCTCATCGTCAGATGCTGCTGGACCAGCCACACGACCAGTTCGCCGTCCTCGCCCTCGATGCCGTGGTTGCGGCAAAAGCGCCGCGCGTCGACCATGCCGAGCGTGGAATGGTCGCCGCCGCGTCCCTTGGCGATGTCATGGAACAGCGCCGCTACGTACAGCACCCACGGCCGGTCGAAGTTGGCGATCAACTGGCTGCAGAACGGATATTCGTGCGCATGCTCGGCCACTGCGAAGCGGCGCAGATTGCGCAGCACCATCAGGATGTGCTGGTCGACCGTGTAGACGTGATACAGATCGTGCTGCATCTGGCCGACGATGCGCCTGAAGTTCAGCAGATAGCGCCCGAGCACGCTGGTCTGGTTCATCAGGCGAAGCGCGTGGGTGATGCCGGCCGGCTGTTTGAGGATCTCGAGGAACTGGCGGCGGTTTTCCGGATCGCGCCGCCAGTGCTGATCCATCACGTCGCGTGCGTTGTAGATCGCGCGCAGCGTGCGCGCCGACAGGCCTTTGACGCCGGGCGTCTGCTCGTACAGCAGAAACGCTTCGAGGATCGCGTTCGGCTCGCGCTCGAATAAGTCGTCGCTCGCAATCTCCAGCATGCCCTGCTTTTCGACGAAGCGCTGCGACAGCACCCGTGTAATGCCGCTCGTGCTGGGAAAGAGCTGCGCCTCGATGTTCTGGATCAGGATCGTCGCAAGCTGCGTGACGGCCTTGGCGGCCCAGTAGTAGCGACGCATCAGCTGTTCGCTGGCGCGCTTGGTGACGGTCGGCTTGAAGTCGAAGCTTTCGGCCACCGGCGTTTGCAGGTCGAACACCATGATGTCCTGACGACGCCCGGCGATCACGTGCAGCCGCGCGCGCAGCGCTTTCAGGAAGCCTTCGTTGTGGCGCAGTTCGCGCGCTTCGCGCTCGGTGATGAGGCCGCGCGCTTCGAGTTCGCGCCAACTGCTGCCAAACCCGGCCGCCTGGGTGATCCATAGAATCAGCTGAAGGTCGCGCAGGCCGCCCGGGCTTTCCTTGACGTTGGGTTCGAGCGCGTATGGCGTGTCCTGGAACTTCGCGTGGCGCTGGCGCATTTCCAGCACTTTCGCCTGGAAGAACGCTTTGGGATCGAGCGCGGCGCGGTAACGTTCGACGAAGTCGTCGAATAGCGCTGCGCTGCCCGTGATGCGCCGTGCTTCCAGCAGCGAGGTGCGCACGGTCACGTCATTGGCGGCCTCTTCGAGACATTGCGTCACGCTGCGCACGCTGCTGCCGAGTTCCAGCCCCAGATCCCACGCGAGGCTGATGAAGCGTTCGATGCGCGCTTCGCGGTGTTCGAGCGGCGCGTCGGGCAGCAGAACCAGGATGTCGATGTCCGAGTGCGGCGCCAGTTCGCCCCGCCCATAGCCACCGACGGCCAGCAGCGCCAGTTCGCCCGGCATCTCGCACGTCTGCCAGGCCGCACGCAGGGAGTCGTCCGTTGCGTGCGCGAGGGCGGCCATCAGTGCGTCGACGTGGGTGGCCGTTTTGAAGCGTTCCAGGATTTCGGCTTTGGCCACCTTGTAGTCCGCCTTGAGCGACGTGGCATGGGATTGGGCGACGGCGGGAACGCTACTCATTGGCAGGGGCGGTGGGCGCGCAGGCCGCTCAGGCGGTGGCCGCGACGAGCGGCGGGCGCGCGGGCGTGCCGGCGGAAACGGTCAGCACGTCGTAGCCGGTTTGCGTGACGAGCACAGTGTGCTCCCATTGCGCCGACAGGCTGCGGTCCTTGGTCTTCACGGTCCACTGGTCGGGCATGGTACGGATGTCGCGGCGGCCCGCATTGATCATCGGCTCGATGGTGAAAATCATGCCGGCCTGCAATTCGAAACCGGTGCCGGGACGGCCGTAGTGCAGAATCTGCGGGTCCTCGTGGAATACCGTGCCGATGCCGTGGCCGCAATACTCGCGCACCACGCTGTAACCCTGGCTCTCCGCGTGCTTCTGAATGGCATAGCCGATGTCGCCCAGATGCGCGCCGGGCCGGACCTGGTCGATCCCGAGCCACATGCATTCGAAGGTGGTCTGCACGAGCCGTCTGGCGAGAATCGAGCCCTCACCCACGATGAACATGCGGCTCGTGTCGCCGAAATAGCCTTCCTTGATGACGGTGATGTCGATGTTCAGCGCGTCGCCGTTTTTCAGCGTCTTGTCGCCGGGGATGCCGTGGCAGATGACGTCGTTGACGGAAATGCAGGTGGCTTTCGGATACGGCGGATAGCCGGGCGGCTGATAATTGAGCGGCGCCGGAACCGTTCCCTGTTCCTTCAGCATGTATTCGTGGCACAGGCGGTCGAGTTCGCCCGTAGTGACGCCGACCTTGACGAACGGCGTGATGTAGTCGAGCACTTCGCTAGCGAGTTTGCAGGCGACGCGCATCTGCGCGATATCGTGTTCGTTTTTAAGCGTAATAGCCATGAGTCGGGCCTGAAATGCGATTATTGCGAGATTATCTCACCATATTGCGGCTGCCGCAGGCTTTTGCGATGGGGCACCCGCTTGTAGTGGCCCGTGCACGAGCAGGTGCGGCGCTCTTTCGTTCGATGGTCGAGGGGGCCAGTGCCGGTTCGATCGACCGTGAAGCCATTGTTTGTGCGCCGGATACGTTCGGCCCATCGCGCCGGCGCACCCTCCGGTGCAACTCGACTCCCCGGCAAATGCCATTCCTCCTGCAGGTTGAGTCGGTCAATGGTCGCGTGCTATAATCTTTGGCTAAGTCGGCCTATGTCTCATTTTTATTGCCCCGTATTGTTAAATGATGGTCCAAAAAGGGCGATAGAAAACAGGTAAGGCCAGCTTCTCGCGGTGGCGGTTGCCTGCGCCGCGAGTCCAAGAAGGAAGCAAGAAGGAAGTAACGCAGTACCAGGCAGCCAACTCGCAAGCCGGCGCACCCAGGGTGTCCGTCGCGTTCCAGCCAAAGAAGAAGGCGGGCGCGGCCGATACGGCGGCCGGCTTAAGACCCAACCCTCGCGGAGATTTTCATGGCAGTTACCATGCGTCAAATGCTGGAAGCCGGTGTCCACTTCGGTCACCAAACGCGCTTCTGGAACCCGAAGATGGCCCCGTTCATTTTCGGTCATCGCAACAAGATTCACATCATCAACCTCGAAAAGACGCTGCCGATGTACAACGACGCGCTGAAGTACGCGCGTCAACTGGCGGCTAACCGCGGCACGATTTTGTTCGTCGGCACCAAGCGTCAATCGCGCGACACGATCGCCGAAGAGGCGCAACGCGCTGGAATGCCTTTCGTCAACGCGCGCTGGCTCGGCGGCATGCTGACCAACTTCAAGACGCTGAAAGTTTCGATCAAGCGCCTGAAGGACATGGAAGCGGCGCTGGAAGCGGGCGAAACCGAGCGCATGAGCAAGAAGGAAGCGCTGCTGTTCGAACGCGAAATGGCCAAGCTGCAAAAGTCGATTGGCGGCGTAAAGGACATGGGCGGCATTCCTGACGCGATCTTCGTGGTCGATGTCGGCTACCACAAGATTGCCGTGACGGAAGCCAACAAGCTCGGCATTCCGGTCATCGCCGTGGTCGACACGAACCACTCGCCGGAAGGCATCGACTACGTCATTCCGGGTAACGACGACGCCAGCAAGGCCGTCGCGCTGTACACGGCCGGCGTGGCTGATGCGATCCTGGAAGGCCGTGCGAACGCGGTCAACGAGGTGGTGCAGGCTGCCCGTGGCGGCGACGGCGACGAGTTCGTCGAGGTCAACTCGGAAGCGTAAAGCTGCCCCGTGTCCGGCAAAAAAGGGGGCTTTCTACAGGCCCCCTTTTTTTAAGCCGCGACGTTGTGGTGGGGTGCCGCAGGCGGCGCCCGATGCGTTGTCCGTAAAAATGCGCGACAACGCTGAAACGAATTCTTGCCGCCGGTATCGAAGTGCGGGCGGCGTGTGACAGACGGAACTCAAGGAGCAAATGATGGCGGCAATTACCGCAAGCATGGTTGCAGAACTGCGCGCAAAGACCGACGCGCCGATGATGGAATGCAAGAAGGCGCTGACGGAAGCCGACGGCGACATGGCGCGCGCTGAAGAGCTGCTGCGCGTGAAGCTCGGCAACAAGGCCACCAAGGCAGCGTCGCGCGTGACGGCCGAAGGCGTGGTCGCATCGTTCATCGGCGGCAACGCGGGTTCGCTCGTCGAGCTGAACTGCGAAACCGACTTCGTTTCGAAAAACGACGACTTCCTGGCCTTCTCCAAGCAGGTTGCCGAGCTGGTCGCGACGCAAAACCCGGCCGACGTCGCTGCGCTGTCGGCACTGCCGCTGAACGGCTCGACCGTCGACGCGGTGCGCCTCGCGCTGGTCGGCAAGATCGGTGAAAACCTGTCGATCCGCCGTTTCGTGCGCTTCGACACGGCTAACAAGCTGGCAGCGTACCTGCACGGCACGCGCATCGGCGTGCTGGTCGAGTACACCGGCGCCGACGAGCAGGTAGGCAAGGACGTGGCCATGCACATCGCCGCAATGAAGCCGGTTTCGCTGTCGTCGAACGACGTGCCGGCCGACCTGATCGCGAAGGAACGCAGCATCGCTGAACAAAAGGCCGCCGAATCGGGCAAGCCGGCTGAAATCGTCGCGAAGATGGTCGACGGCAGTGTGCAGAAGTATCTGAAGGAAGTGTCGCTGCTGAACCAGACCTTCGTTAAGAACGACAAGCAGACAATCGAGCAGATGCTGAAGGCGGCGAACTCGAGCGTGCAGAAGTTCGCACTGTTCGTGGTCGGTGAAGGCATCGAGAAGAAGCAGGACGACTTCGCAGCCGAAGTGGCCGCTCAAGTCGCCGCTGCAAAGCAACAGTAAGCATCGGCCAAGCTTCACGTAGTACTGTTTGACCCGCGGCGGAGCAAGACTTCGGCGCGGTCGGCAGCGCCGTTAGGCTGCGCGCGGGTCACCCTCGCGGCGCAGCCGCCGGCGGACCGCGCGGTCCGTCAATTTGGCGGCGCTTGCCCGAATCAGCATTTCACCCCTACATTAGTCCCTTGTTGTTGCCCTGTTCTGCGCGATCTGGATACCCTATGCCCACTGCCTACAAACGCGTCCTGCTCAAACTCTCCGGTGAAGCTCTGATGGGCGACGATGCCTTCGGCATCAATCGCGCAACCATCGAACGAATGGTGGCGGACGTGGCCGAAGTGGTCCGTCTGGGAACGCAGATGGCCGTCGTGATCGGCGGCGGCAATATTTTCCGCGGCGTCGCGGGCGGTGCGGCGGGCATGGACCGCGCCACGGCGGACTACATGGGCATGCTCGCCACCATGATGAACGCGCTGGCGTTGCAGGATGCGATGCGCCACGCCGGTATCGAGGCGCGCGTGCAATCGGCGCTGCGCATGGACCAGGTGGTCGAGCCGTATATCCGGCCCCGCGCGATCCGTCAGCTCGAAGAAGGCAAGGTCGTGATTTTCGCGGCCGGCACCGGCAACCCGTTCTTCACGACCGACACGGCCGCCGCACTGCGCGGCTCGGAAATCGGCGCGGAAGTCGTGCTGAAGGCAACCAAGGTGGACGGCGTCTATTCGGCCGATCCCAAGAAAGACGCGAACGCAACCCGCTACACGACGATCAGCTTCGACGAAGCGATCGGCCGCAATCTGCAGGTGATGGACGCCACCGCGTTCGCGCTGTGCCGCGACCAGAAGCTGCCGATCCGCGTTTTTTCGATCGTCAAGCCGGGCGCGCTCAAGCGCATCGTTCAAGGCGACGACGAAGGCACCCTCGTCCACGTGTAAACTCTCGTTTACATAACGTGGGCTTTGACGCGAGCCCAGGCCGGCGCCTACCGCGCGCAGGCCGGCTCGCTCCGTTTCAAAGGTTCGGAGGTTTAAAATGTCTGTGGCTGATATCAGGAAGGGCGCTGAACAGAAAATGCAGCGTTCCATCGACGCGTTCAGGAACGACCTGTCGAAAATCCGCACGGGCCGTGCACACACGGGCCTGCTCGATCACATTCAGTGCGATTACTACGGCTCGCCCGTGCCGATCTCGCAGGTCGCGAACCTGACGCTGATCGACGCGCGCACGATCGGCGTGCAGCCGTGGGAAAAGAAGATGGTCCAGGTCGTCGAAAAGGCGATCCGCGAGTCGGACCTCGGTCTGAATCCGGCCACGCAAGGCGACGTGATCCGCGTGCCAATGCCCGCGCTGACCGAAGAGCGCCGCCGCGAACTGACCAAAGTGGTCAAGAGCGAAGCGGAAACGGCCAAGGTTGCGGTGCGCAATCTGCGTCGCGACGCCAACGAGCAACTGAAGAAGCTCGTGAAAGACAAGGAAATTTCAGAAGACGACGAGCGCCGTGCAGTCGACGACGTTCAGAAGCTGACGGACAAGTTCGTCACTGAAATCGACAAGCTCGTCGTGACGAAAGAAGCCGAGATCATGACGGTGTGAGGCCGGCTGGCTGCGCACTTTCAGGATTTCCACTTCTTTATTTGCAGTCACTGTCCCGACGGCCATGACCTATACCAGCTCAACCGTGCGCGTGCCTGATGTCGCCGCGGTGCCGCGACATATCGCGATCATCATGGATGGCAACGGCCGTTGGGCCACGCAGCGACGCTTGCCGCGCGTGGCCGGCCATACGCGCGGCGTCGACGCGGTGCGGGCTACCGTCGAGGCGTGCGCGCGGCAGGGCGTCGAATATCTGACGCTGTTCGCCTTCAGCTCGGAAAACTGGCGCCGCCCGAACGAGGAAGTGTCGTTCCTGATGCGCCTGTTCGTCACCGCGCTCGAACGCGAGATCGGCAAGCTGCACGCGAACGGCATCCGTTTGCGGGTGGTCGGCGATCTGGAGCGGTTCGACGCGCGCATCCGGGACCTCATCAAGCGCGCGGAAACCAAAACCGCACGCAATACCCGTCTCACGCTGACCATTGCCGCAAACTACGGCGGGCGCTGGGACATCATGCAGGCCGCCCGCAAGCTCGCCGAGCAGTCGGCGCTGGCGGGCACGGCGGTCGAGGTCAACGAGGATTCGTTCGCCGAGCACCTGTCCATGGCTTATGCGCCGGAGCCGGATCTGTTCATCCGCACCGGCGGCGAGCGGCGCGTCAGCAACTTCCTGCTGTGGCAACTCGCCTACACCGAGCTCTACTTCACCGACACGTTCTGGCCGGATTTCGATGCCGACGCGCTCGGCCACGCCATCGCTTCGTACGCGGAGCGCGAACGCCGCTTCGGCCGCACCAGTGCTCAACTCGAGCCGCAATCGCAGAACGTCGATTCGCTTCCATGCTAAAAACCCGTGTCATCACGGCGATCATCCTGCTGGCAGTGTTCCTGCCGGTCACGCTGTTCGCGCCGGTGGGCGCATTCGGCGCGCTGATCGCTTTCGTCGTCGTGTTCGCGGCCTGGGAGTGGGCGCGCCTGCTCAAGCTGGGCGGCGCAGCCCCGGTGATCTACGCGCTGGTGGCCGCGCTGAGCCTGGTCGCAAGCACGCGGCTCGGCATTGGCGCCGTGCCGGCACATTCGCTCTTCAAGGCGGCGGCCATCTTCTGGGTCGTTGCCGGTCCGTTCGTGCTGCTGCGCAAGCCCACGCTCGCGCAGGGCGCCTCGCGCATCTTTCTGTGCGTAGCCGGGATTGTGGTATTCGTCGCCTGCTGGCATGCTCTCGTCGCCGCGCGCATAGAGGGCGTGTCGTTCGTGCTGTCGCTGCTGCTGTTGGTATGGCTCGCCGATATCGGCGCATACTTCTCGGGAAAAGCGTTCGGAAAGCACAAGCTGGCGCCCGCCATCAGTCCGGGCAAGACTTGGGAGGGTGCGATCGGCGGCTGGCTGGTCGTGATGATCGTCGCGGCGGCAGCGGTCTTTTTGCATGCGTTCGAGCCGACCCTGTATTCTGCGCTACTGGCGCAATGGGGCGCCGCACGCACGCTGCTCGCGCTGACCTTGCTGGTCGTATTCAGCGTGGTGGGCGACCTGTTCGAATCCATGCTGAAACGCCAGGCCGGTGTGAAAGATTCAAGCGGCCTGTTGCCGGGGCACGGCGGCGTGCTCGACCGCATCGACGCGTTATTGCCGGTGCTGCCGCTTGCCATGCTGCTGCTCGGCTAGAGAAAGAGATATGCAAAAACGTCTGACACTGCTCGGTTCCACGGGCTCGATTGGAGACAGCACGCTTGACGTCGTCGCGCGTCATCCCGAGCGTTTTTCGGTCTACGCGCTGAGCGCGCATCGCAACGGCGATAAGCTCGTCGCGCAATGCCTGCGCTTTCAACCGGAAGTCGCGGTGGTCGGCGACGCCGATACGGCCGCGCAGGTGGCCGCGCAACTGCGCAAAGCCGGTTGTTCGACCGAAGTCACCTATGGCCCGCAAGCACTCGTCGACGTGTCGCAGAGCGACGGTTGCGATACGGTGGTGGCGGCAATCGTCGGCGCGGCGGGGCTCGCGCCAAGTCTCGCGGCCGCGCGCGCCGGCAAGCGCATCCTGCTCGCCAACAAGGAAGCGCTGGTAATGTCCGGCGCGATCTTCATGAACGCGGTGCGCGACAACGGCGCCGTGCTGCTGCCGGTGGACAGCGAACACAATGCGATTTTCCAGTGCCTGCCGCGCGAAGCCGCGCTGCACGGCGGCGTCGCCAAGATCATCCTCACCGCTTCGGGCGGCCCGTTTCGCACCCGTGAACCGGCTACGCTCGTCGACGTCACGCCGGACGAAGCCTGCAAGCATCCGAACTGGGTAATGGGCCGCAAGATTTCGGTCGACTCCGCGACGATGATGAACAAGGGCCTCGAAGTCATCGAGGCGCACTGGCTGTTCGGCTTGGCGGGCGAGCGCATCGACGTGCTGATCCACCCGCAAAGCGTGATCCATTCTCTGGTGTCGTACGCGGATGGCTCCGTGCTCGCGCAGCTCGGCAACCCCGACATGCGCACGCCGATCGCTCACGCGCTGGCGTATCCGGAGCGGGTGGAATCGGGCGTCGCGCAACTCGATCTCGCGCAGATCGCGTCACTGTCGTTCGAAAAACCCGACTATGCGCGCTTCCCATGCCTCGCACTCGCCATGAAGGCGCTGGCCGAAGGCGGCGTCGCGAGCGCGGCGCTGAACGCCGCGAACGAAGTCGCGGTTGAAGCGTTCCTGTCGCGCCGGATTGGGTTCATGACCATCGCCCAGGTGGTCGACTCGGTGCTCAACGCTTTGCCGAACCGCAGCGCGCACGCGCTCGAAGACGTGCTCGAGGCGGACGGCGCCGCGCGTCGCGCGGCGGCCGAATTCATTGCGCGTCTGCCGGACGGCGCCTGTCGCACGGAACGCGCCGTCCAGTGAGGCGCATATGAATCTGCTGATCGAACTGCTTGCCTTCGCGGTCGCGATTGGCGTGCTCGTGGTCGTTCACGAGTACGGACATTACAGCGTCGCGCGTTTGTGCGGCGTCAAGGTGCTGCGCTTTTCGATTGGCTTTGGCAAGCCGCTATTCCAGTGGGTAAGCCCGAGGACCGGCACCGAGTGGATCATTGCAGCGCTGCCGCTCGGCGGCTACGTGAAGATGCTCGACGAACGCGAGACCGGCGCCGCGCCGATTCCCGCCGACGCGCTGCCGTATGCGTTCAACCGGCAATCGGTATGGCGGCGTTTCGCGATCGTCGCGGCCGGCCCGGTCGCGAACTTCCTGCTGGCCATCGTGCTGTTCGCGCTGGTGTTCGCCACGGGCGTGACCGAGCCGGCAGCCGTGATCGCGGCGCCCACGCCGAACACACCGGCAGCCGTGGCCGGCTTCGAAGGCGGTGAAACCATCGTCGCGGTGCGCAGCGCTCGCGCCGACGAATCGGAACCCGTGCGCTCGTGGTCGGACCTGCGCTGGAAGCTGCTCGCCGCCGCATTTGATCACAAGAACGCGGTGCTGAGCGCGAAAGATGCGCACGGCATCTCCGATTTCCCGATCGATCTGCGCGGCGTCAGCGAGAAGGACATCGACGACGACTTCATGTCGCGGCTCGGTTTCGAGCCGGGCGGCGGCAAGCTGACGGTGGCCGGCGTGCAGCAGGGCAGCGCTGCTCAGAAGGCGGGGCTCGTCGCGGGCGATCGTCTGCGCGCCATCAACGGAACGCCGGCTGATAACGCTACAGCGTTCATTGCATATGTAAAATCGCACTCCGGCGTGCCGGTCACGCTGCAGGTGCAGCGTGGCGGGGGCGGTGGGCACCCGCCCGGCGCGCTCGAAGACATCCGCATGGTTCCGCAGGCTCAGCGCGACAGTGCAACCGGTCAGCAGGTCGGGCGCATCGGCGCGGAACTCACGACCCAGGTGCCGTCGATCGAAGTCCGTTACGGGCCGCTCGAAAGCTTGCGTCTCGGCGCGCATCGCACGTGGGATCTCGCGGTGTACTCGGTACGCATGTTCGGCAGGATGGTCGTCGGCGAGGCTTCGCTGAAAAATCTGTCCGGTCCCGTGACGATCGCCGACTACGCAGGAAAGAGCGCACGTCTGGGTCCTTCTGCATTCCTGTCGTTCCTGGCCCTTGTCAGTATTAGCCTTGGCGTACTGAACCTGCTACCAATTCCGGTATTGGATGGGGGTCATCTGTTATATTATTTGGTTGAAGCTGCGACCGGTAAAGTTGTCTCCGATCGCTGGCAACTCGTTTTTCAGCGGGCGGGTCTCGCCTGCATCGTCGCATTGTCGGCGATTGCGCTGTTCAACGATCTGGCTCGTTTGATCCATTTTTAAAGTGTCTGGCGGCGTTCACGATGGCGACCGTCCGACCCGATGCAGCTATACATTCTGGGGAAGCACGTTGTTTAAACCTCATCGCTTTGTTCCAAAGACGGTTATAGCCGCGGCCTTCGCCGCGCATGGGCTGGTTGCTCACGCAACCACGCCCTTCGTGGTGCAAGACATCCGCATTGAGGGATTGCAACGCGTCGAGCCGGGTACCGTGTTCGCGTACCTGCCCATCAAGCAAGGCGACACGTTCACAGACGAGAAGGCGTCCGAAGCGATTCGCGCGCTGTACGCCACGGGCTTCTTCAACGACGTCAAGATCGCGACCGAAGGCAATGTCGTCATCGTGCAGGTGCTGGAGCGTCCTGCCATCGGCACGATCGACTTCTCCGGCATCCATGAGTTCGAAAAGGACAACCTGATCAAGGCGCTGCGCGCGGTCGGCTTGTCGCAAGGCCGTTACTACGACAAGGCGCTGGTCGACAAGGCCGAGCAGGAACTCAAGCGCCAGTACCTGACGCGCGGCTACTATGCGGCCGAGGTCACCACCACGATCACGCCGATCGACCGCAACCGCGTGTCGGTGCTGTTCTCGGTGGCCGAAGGTCCGAGCGCTAAGATCCGCCAGATCAACTTCATCGGCAACAAGGCGTTCAGCACCGGTACGCTGCGCGATGAAATGCAGTTGTCCACGCCCAACTGGTTCTCGTGGTACACGAAGAACGACCTGTACTCGAAAGACAAGCTCACCGGCGACCTCGAAAACGTCCGCTCGTATTATCTGAACCGCGGCTACCTCGAGTTCAGCATCGAGTCGACCCAGGTGTCGATCACGCCGGACAAGAAGGACATGTATCTGACGGTCACGCTGCACGAAGGCGAGCCGTACACGATTTCCTCCATCAAGCTGGCCGGCAATCTGCTCGATCGCGAAGCGGAGTTGTCCAGGCTGATCAAGATCAAACCGGGCGAGCGCTTTTCCGCTGAAAAACTGCAGGCCACCACCAAGGCGATCGTCGACAAGCTCGGCGAATACGGCTACGCGTTCGCGACCGTCAATGCACAGCCGAAGATCGATCAGGCGAACCACACGGTCGACCTGACGTTGCAGGTCGATCCGAGCCGGCGCGTCTACGTGCGCCGTATCAACGTGGTGGGCAACACCCGCACGCGCGACGAAGTGGTGCGCCGGGAAATGCGCCAGCTCGAAAGCTCGTGGTTCGACTCTAACCGTCTTGCGCTGTCGAAAGACCGGATCAACCGCCTCGGTTACTTCACCGACGTCGACGTCACCACGGTGCCGGTCGAAGGCACGCCGGATCAGGTCGACGTCGACGTGAAGGTGGCGGAAAAGCCGACCGGCGCGATCACGCTGGGCGCAGGCTTCTCGTCCACCGACAAGGTGGTGCTGTCCGCCGGCGTGTCGCAAGATAACGTGTTCGGTTCGGGCACGAGCCTGGCGGTGAACATCAACACCGCGAAGACATACCGTACGCTGACCGTCACGCAGGTCGATCCGTACTTCACGGTCGACGGCATCAAGCGCATTACCGACGTCTACTACCGCACGTATCAGCCGCTGTACTATTCGACGGATTCGAGCTTCAAGATCGTCACGATCGGCGGCGACCTGAAGTTCGGCATTCCGTTCTCGGAAGTCGACACGGTGTACTTCGGCGCGGGCCTCGAGCAGAATCAGCTCGACATCGACGCGAACACGCCGCAAAGCTATGTCGACTACGTGAACCAGTTCGGCCGCGTGTCGAACAACGTGCCGCTCACGGTGGGCTGGTCACGCGACGCGCGCGACAGCGCACTCGTGCCGAGCCGCGGTTACTTCGCGCAGGCCAACGCCGAATACGGCACGCCGATCGGCGGCACGCAGTACTACAAGGCCGACATCAACGCGCAGTACTATTACTCGTTCGCGCGCGGGTTCGTGCTGGGCTTCAACTTCCAGGGCGGCTACGGTAACGGTCTGGGTGGCAAGCCTTATCCGATTTTCAAGAACTACTACGCGGGCGGTATCGGTTCGGTGCGGGGCTACGAGCCGAGCTCGCTGGGTCCGCGCGACGCGAAGACCAACGACCCGATCGGCGGCTCGAAGCTGCTGGTGGGCAACATCGAGCTGACGTTCCCGCTGCCGGGCACGGGCTACGACCGCACGCTGCGTGTGTTCACCTTCCTCGACGCCGGTAACGTGTGGGGCACGGAAGGCAACAGCATCGGCGCGAACGGCTTGCGTTACGGCTACGGTGTGGGTCTCGCGTGGATCTCGCCGATCGGCCCGCTCAAGCTGAGCCTGGGCTTCCCGCTCACGAAGCACACCGGCGACCAGTATCAGAAGTTCCAGTTCCAGATCGGCACGGCGTTCTGATCACCGCACTGGCGGCTCGCCAAACTACAGTATCGAGAGGATGACTTTGCTAACCGGTATGTTTTCGAAACGTGTAGCGTGCGCAATGGCGCTGGCCATGACCTTGGGCGTCGGGGTCGCGCACGCGCAGGAGGCGAGAATCGCCGCGGTGAATTCCGACCGCATCCTGCGCGAATCGGCGGCGGCCAAAGCCGCCCAGGTCAAGCTCGAGGCCGAGTTCGCCAAACGTGACAAAGATCTTGCCGACATGGCGCAGAAGCTGAAGTCGATGTCCGATTCGCTCGACAGGAACGGCGCGTCGATGTCGCCCGCGGATCGCGCGCAGAAGCAGCGCGATCTGTCGCAGATGGACACGGACTTCCAGCGCAAGCAGCGCGAGTTCCGCGAAGATCTGAATCAGCGCCGCAACGAAGAACTGGCGGCGGTGCTAGACCGCGCCAACAAGGTCATCAAGCAGATCGCCGAGGCGCAGCACTACGATCTGATCGTGCAGGAAGCGGTGTATGTGAGCCCGCGTATCGATATCACCGACCAGGTGCTCAAGGCGCTGGCGGCCTCGGGTAACTGAGCCACACGGACCGGGGCTCATACCGGCACCGGGCGTGCGTGCCCGCAATGACAGGTTGAACTGAAACGCAGGAGACAGGACAGGCATGGCATTTACGCTCGAGGACATCGTCCAGCGGTTCGGCGGTACGGTGGTCGGCGACGGTTCGCAGCGCGTCGGCGGTCTGGCGCCGCTCGACCAGGCAGGCCCGGACCAACTGGCGTTCCTCGCCAATCCGAAGTACCTGTCGCAGGTGGAAACGACCCGCGCGGGCGCGGTGCTGATCAACGCCGACGACCTCGCGAAAGTGGCTTCGCGCGAAGCCCGTAACTTCATCGTCACGCCAAACCCGTACGCATACTTCGCGCGGGTCGCGCAGACCTTCATCGACCTCGCGGCTCCGAAGGCGATCCCCGGCGTGCATCCGAGCGCCACCACCGACGCGTCTGCGCAGATCGCGGCGAGCGCGGTGATCGGCCCGCACGTCACGGTGGAAGCGGGCGCCGTCATCGGCGAAAACGTGCGGCTCGACGCCAATGTGGTGATCGGCCGCGGCACGCGCATCGGCGCGAACTCGCATCTGTATCCGAATGTCGCCGTGTACCACGGTTGCGCGCTCGGCGAGCGCGTGGTCGTGCACGCGGGCGCGGTGATCGGCTCGGACGGTTTTGGCTTCGCGCCGGATTTCATCGGCGAGGGCGAGGGGCGCACCGGCAGTTGGGTGAAGATTCCGCAGGTGGGCGGCGTATCGATCGCGGCGGACGTCGAAATCGGCGCGAACACGACGATCGATCGCGGCGCAATGGCCGACACGATCATCGAAGAATGCGTGAAGATCGACAACCTCGTGCAGATCGGCCACAACTGCAAGATCGGCGCATACACGGTGATCGCCGGTTGCGCTGGCATCGCGGGCAGTACGACCATCGGCCGTCATTGCATGATTGGCGGCGCGGTCGGGATTGCGGGGCACGTCACGCTGGCCGACCACGTGATCGTCACCGCGAAGTCGGGCGTTTCGAAATCACTGTTGAAGCCGGGCATGTACACGAGCGCGTTTCCGGCCGTGAACCATGCCGACTGGAATAAAAGCGCGGCACTGCTGCGCAACATCGACAAGCTGCGCGACCGTATCAGGGCGCTCGAAAACGCCGCGGCGGACGCTTCCGGCAATGCCGCGAGCCATGCAGCGGGCAGTTCGGCAGCCGACACAACGAGCCATTGCGCAGGCAACGAGGCCTGATATCCGGGGCGAGCTGCCGGCACCGCGTAAAATGGCGCACAGGCATCGGGAAGCAAAGACGGTTGCCGTGACCGGTCGGCACGGCCGCCGGATCGTGGCGGGCGCCGGCAGCACGCGTTTTCTATCCACCTGCACCAGCATCCGCAGTCATCACCGCGCAATCAATGCGTGAGCAGAAACACCATGAGCACCGAAAAAATCAATCTCGACATTCATAAGATTCTCACGCTGCTGCCGCATCGTTACCCGATCCTGCTGGTCGACCGGGTGCTCGAACTCGAGCCGCACAAGAGCATCAAAGCGTTGAAGAACGTGTCGATCAACGAGCCGTATTTCCAGGGGCACTTTCCGACCCGTCCGGTGATGCCCGGGGTGCTGATTCTCGAAGCCCTCGCGCAAACCGCAGCCCTGCTGACGTTTTCGGAAGAGCCGAGCGATCCGTCGAACACGCTGTACCTGTTCGTCGGTATCGACAATGCGCGCTTCAAGCGCGTCGTCGAGCCGGGCGACCAACTGATCCTGAACTGCACGTTCGAGCGCCATATGCGCGGCATCTGGAAGTTCAAGGCGCGCGCCGAAGTGGATGGCGTCGTCGCGGCGGAAGCGGACCTGATGTGCGCGGTCCGGCACACGGACAAAGACGCTTGAGTCAGCGTCAAGGCAGCCGGCGTGCAAGCGCTCAGCGGCTCTGCACGAGCGCGGCCGGCCCGGCCGGAAGCCCATCCAGACAACGCAACAGAATCAGAAGCGAGGACGCATGAGCAGGATCCATCCCACTGCGATCGTCGAAGCGGGCGCACAGCTCGACGAATCCGTCGAAATTGGACCGTACGCGGTAATCGGCGCGCACGTGACGATCGGCGCGCGCAGCACCGTCGGGTCGCACAGCGTGATCGAAGGCCACACCACGCTCGGCGAAGACAACCGGATCGGCCACTATGCATCGGTCGGCGGCCGTCCGCAGGACATGAAGTACCAGGACGAGCCGACCCGGCTCGTCATCGGCAATCGCAACACCATCCGCGAGTTCACCACGATTCACACCGGCACGGTGCAGGACGCGGGCGTCACCACGCTCGGCGACGACAACTGGATCATGGCCTACGTGCACGTCGGGCATGACTGCCACGTCGGCAGCAACGTGATTCTGTCGAGCAATGCGCAAATGGCCGGGCACGTGACGATCGGCGACTACGCGATCATCGGCGGCATGTCGGGGGTGCATCAGTTCGTGCGGATCGGCGCGCATGCGATGCTCGGCGGCGCGTCGGCGCTGGTGCAGGACGTCCCGCCGTTCGTGATCGCGGCCGGCAACAAGGCAGAGCCGCACGGCATCAACGTCGAAGGCTTGCGCCGCCGCGGCTTTTCGCCCGATGCCATTTCGGCGCTGCGCTCGGCGTATCGCCTGTTGTACAAAAACGGCTTGTCGCTGGAAGAAGCGAAGGCGCAGCTGCGTGAGCTCGCGTCTTCCGGCGGCGATGGGGATGCGCCGGTGCGCACGCTGCTCGCGTTCGTCGAAGCGTCGCAACGCGGCATCATCCGCTAACCGATGGCATTGCAACCCAGTCCGCTGCGCGTCGCAATGGTGGCCGGCGAGCCGTCCGGGGACCTGCTGGCGGCCTCGCTGCTCGGCGGTCTCGCAAGCCGTTTGCCGCACGCCACGCAGTACTACGGGATCGGCGGCCCGCGCATGATTGCCACGGGTTTCGACGCCCACTGGCCGATGGAAAAGCTGACCGTGCGCGGCTATGTCGAAGCGCTGCGGCATATTCCCGCGATTCTCGGGATTCGCAACGAGCTCAAGCGCCAGTTGCTGGCCGAGCCGCCGTCCGTGTTCGTCGGCGTGGACGCGCCCGATTTCAACTTCGGGCTCGAGCACGCGCTGCGCGACGCCGGCATCCCGACCGTTCACTTTGTCTGTCCGTCCATCTGGGCGTGGCGCGGCGGACGCATCAAGAAAATCGCCAAAGCGGTCGACCACATGCTGTGCGTGTTCCCGTTCGAAACGGCGCTGCTGGAAAAGGCGGGCGTGGCGGCATCGTACGTGGGGCACCCGCTCGCCGATGAAATTCCGCTGGTACCCGACACGCTCGGCGCGCGCCGCACGCTCGGCCTCGCAGAAGCGGGGCCGATCATTGCGGTGCTGCCGGGCAGCCGGCGCTCGGAAATCGATCTGATCGGTCCGACGTTTTTCGCTGCAATGGAAATGATGCAGCACCAGGAGCCCGCTCTGCGTTTCGTGATGCCGGCGGCCACGCCCGCTTTGCGCGAGATGCTGCGGCCGCTGGTCGACGCGCACCCCGGGCTCGCGCTGACTATCACGGACGGCCAGTCGCAGCTTGCGATGACCGCCGCCGATGCGATCCTCGTCAAGAGCGGCACCGTCACGCTCGAAGCCGCGCTGCTGAAAAAGCCGATGGTCATCTCATACAAGGTGCCCTGGCTGACCGGTCAGATCATGCGCCGCCAGGGCTATCTGCCGTATGTCGGCTTGCCGAACATCCTGGCGGGGCGGTTCGTCGTACCGGAGATCCTGCAGCACTTCGCCACGCCGCAGGCGCTTGCAGAAGCCACGCTGAAACAGTTGCGCGACGACGCCAACCGGCGCACGCTGACGGAAATCTTCACGGAGATGCATCACGTGTTGAAGCAGAATACGGCGCAGCGTGCGGCGCAAGTCGTGGCGAGCGTCATCGAAAAGCGGACGGCGCGGCCGTGACCACCGTACGCGCGCCCCGCCGGAAAACCGCAGCCGTCGCCGGAGCGGCGCTGCGGCAGGCCGGCCTGAACTTCGAAACGGCGGACGATATCGTCTGCGGCGTCGACGAGGCCGGGCGCGGGCCGCTGGCGGGTCCGGTTGTCGCGGCAGCGGTGATTTTCGACCCGGCCAGGCCGATGATTCGCGGGCTCGACGATTCGAAAGTGCTGAGCGCAAAAAAGCGCGACGAGCTGTACGACAAGATCGTGGACCGGGCGCTCGCCTACTGCATCGCGTCGGCCACCGTCGAGGAAATCGATTCGCTGAACATTCTGCACGCCACGATGCTGGCCATGAAGCGAGCGGTCGAAGGTCTGTCGGTTATGCCCACTCTGGTCAAGATCGACGGCAATCGCTGTCCGACGCTCAGCATCCGAAGCGAAGCGGTGATTGGCGGAGACGCGCTCGTGAAGTGCATTTCGGCGGCGTCGATTCTGGCCAAGGTCACGCGTGACCGGATGCTGCTCGAGTTGCATCAGACCTATCCGGTGTACGGCTTCAACGCGCATGCGGGCTACGGCACACCGCAGCATCTGGCGGCGCTGCGCGAGCATGGACCATGCGAGCATCATCGGCGCTCGTTCGCGCCGGTGCGCGAAGCGCATGTGCGCTTTGGCACAGGCGTGCCGCTGCCTGCCGCCGAGATGATCGTCATGCCCGACACGCTGGCGGACCCGATGTGCGACGACGACGCGTTCGGCGCATACAGCGGCACCTGAACATCATCCGGGCTGCGCGAGCGGTCTCACGCGTCGCTCATTCTTCTTTTCCTATTCTCACCGCCTTCGCTGCCTGTGAAAGCCATCACCTCGCGGGACAATCCGCTCTACAAGCGCCTGAAGGCATTGGCCGGCTCGACGCATCAACAGCGTCGCAGCGCTCACGCGCTGCTCGAAGGGTTTCACCTCGCGAGCGCGTATCTCGACGTAGCGGGTCAGCCGGAAATGTGCATCGTCACGGACGGCGCATTGCGGCATAACGAAGCGCAGGCAATCGTGTCGCGCATCGACGATCATCGCATCGTGACGTTGCCGGACGCGCTGTTCGGGCAGTTGTCCAACGTCGTGCACGGGGTCGGCATTGTGCTGCTGGTCGAAAAACTGGACACGCCACTGCCCGCGACAGTCGCGCAGACCTGTGTCGTGCTCGACAGTGTGCAGGATGCGGGCAATGTCGGGTCGATCCTGCGCAGCGCGGCTGCCGCCGGCATCCCCCAGGTGTTCTGCGCGCCGGGCACCGCGTACGCGTGGTCGTCCAAAGTGTTGCGCTCGGGCATGGGGGCGCACTTTCTGTTGCAGATTCATGAGGACGTCGAAGCGCAGACGCTCATCGAGCGCCTCGCGGTGCCGATCGTCATCACGGATTCGCACGGCGCCGAGCCGATCTACGACTGCGATCTGGGCGGGCCGCTCGCGTGGGTGTTCGGCAATGAAGGGGCAGGTGTCTCGCAGATCTGGCGCGACGCGGTCACGCTGCGGGTGACGATTCCCCAGCCAGGCGGGATGGAGTCGCTCAATGTGGCGGCCGCGGCGGCCGTCTGCGTGTTCGAACAATGCCGTCAACAACGCGGGCGCGCGTGACGTTTGCGTGGGCCGCGCGCACTGAGCGCCGCCGATCGCGACTCTGGGCCGGTCGCTCGTTCAACAAGCCGCGATGGCCTCGCAGCTTGCCCGCCGCCTCGCGGTAGCCCCATTCAGGCCGCGCTCAATACGTTGGCCGCTCCAGCTTGATTTCCTGCAGGATGGTCGTCGCGATCTCTTCGATCGACTTGTGCGTCGACGACAACCACTTGATTCCTTCACGCCGCATCATCGACTCGGCTTCATTGATTTCGTAGCGGCAGTTTTCCGGCGCCGCATACTTGCTGCCCGGACGCCGCTCGTTACGGATTTCCGACAAACGCTGCGGATCGATCGACAAGCCGAACATCTTCTGCCGATGCGCAAGCAGCGGTGTGGGCAGCTTGCCGCGCTCGAAGTCTTCCGGAATCAGCGGATAGTTGGCCGCTTTCACGCCATACTGCATCGCCAGATACAGGCTCGTCGGCGTCTTGCCGCTGCGCGATACGCCGACCAGAATCACGTCGGCGTCGGCCAGATTGCGGTTCGATTGACCGTCGTCGTGAGCCAGCGAGAAATTGATCGCCTCGATCCGGTTCTTGTACTCCTGGGTGTCCGCGTTCTGGTGCCCGCGGCCCATCGCGTGACTCGACTTCAGCTCCAGCTCTTGTTCGAGCGGCTCGACGAAGGTCTGAAACATATCCAGCACCAGTGCGTTCGAGCCTTTCACGATCTGATTGGACGCGCTGTCCACCAGCGTGGTGAACACGATCGGACGGCGGCCGTCCTGCCGGATCGCTTCGTTGATCTTTTCGAGCGTGGCGTAGGCCTTTTCGGTCGAATCGACGAAGGGCACGCGAACCAGGCGGAACTTCTGGTCGAACTGGGAAAGGATCGAATGCGCGAAAGTTTCGGCAGTGATCCCGGTACCGTCGGAGACGATGAATACGGTGGGCGGCATCGATGGGGCTGGAAACGTGAGCGGCAACAAGCGCTCGAATCAAACATCGCTGCGGTGAGCTTGCTGCCCGGTGGCTAACCGATGGCGGCAGCGGCGTCGATGCAGCGCGCGGTGGGCGCCCCAACCGCGCCCGGATGGCGGCAGGGCCTCGCAAAAAGCCCGTCGGCCGGTGCCGGGCGCGATTCGAGGCGCAATTCTCGTCCGACTTCCACATTTCAGGAGTCGGCACGGTAGAATAGCGGCAACCTGTTGGATAAGCAATTGCAGGCGATCGGCGTCTAACTTGCCGCGAACGGTCGTTCATCGCAGCGCTTTCAGCGGCTTTCAGCCGCTTTTAGCCGCTTATAGCCAGTAACGAGCGGTGAATGCAGCAGATCGGATGACCAATCCCGCCATTCGCGTTCTTCTGGCACTTCGGCGCCTCCGCCGCAGCGCTCGAGCCGGCTCTCGACGCGATTGCTTCTCCAACAGGTTGTGCAAGACACGGGGTCACGCTTCCAATGGGCGTCCCGTGTTCGAGCCCACTTGCACAGCCGTGAATTTCTTTCACACTTAGGGGCTTGTATGACTAACGCAGTTACCGTCGCAAAGGACAAGGCGTATGTAGTTCCGTTCGAGCAGTTGCGAATGACCGATGTGGAGATTGTCGGCGGCAAGAACGCGTCGCTTGGCGAGATGATCAGTCAGCTCGCCGAAGCCGGCGTGCGGGTGCCGACCGGGTTCGCCACCACGGCGTTGGCTTTTCGCGACTTTCTGCATCACAACCATCTGACTGAACGCATCGCCAAACGTCTGGAAACGCTCGACGTCGACGACGTCAAGGCGCTTGCCGAAGCGGGCAAGGAAATCCGTCAATGGATCGTCGACGCGCCGCTGCAGCCGCAGCTCGAAGCCGACATTCGCGCGGGCTTCGACACGCTGCAAAACAGCTCGCCTGAAGAGCTCTCGTTCGCCGTGCGCTCGTCGGCAACGGCGGAAGACCTGCCCGACGCGTCGTTCGCGGGGCAACAGGAAAGCTACCTGAATGTGGTCGGCATCGACGAAGTGCTCGATCGCATGAAGCACGTGTTCGCGTCGCTGTACAACGACCGTGCTATCTCGTATCGCGTCCACAAGGGCTTCACGCACGCGGAAGTCGCGTTGTCGGCGGGCGTGCAGCGCATGGTGCGCTCGGACGTCGGCGCCGCCGGCGTGATGTTCACGCTCGACACCGAGTCGGGCTTCAAGGACGCGGTCTTCATCACGTCGAGCTATGGCCTGGGCGAAACCGTCGTGCAGGGCGCGGTGAATCCGGACGAGTTCTACGTTTTCAAGACCACGCTCGCCCAGGGCAAGTACCCGATCATCCGCCGCTCGATCGGCTCCAAGCTCATCAAGATGGAATTCACCAAGGCCGGCGAGCAAGGCCGCGTGAAGACCGTCGACGTACCGCACGAGCAGCGCAACCGCTTTTCGATCACCGACGAAGACGTGATCGAACTGGCGAAGTACGCGGTCATCATCGAAAAGCACTACCAGCGTCCGATGGACATCGAGTGGGGCAAGGACGGCCGCGACGGCAAGATCTTCATTCTCCAGGCGCGGCCGGAGACGGTGAAGAGCCAGGCCTCGGGCAAGGCCGAGCAGCGCTTCAAGCTCAAGGGTCAGTCCAACGTGCTGACCACGGGCCGTGCAATCGGTCAGAAAATCGGCGCGGGTCCGGTGCGCGTGATCCACGATCCGTCGGAAATGGACCGTGTGCAGCCGGGCGACGTGCTGGTCGCCGACATGACCGACCCGAACTGGGAGCCGGTGATGAAGCGCGCGTCGGCGATCGTCACCAACCGTGGCGGGCGCACCTGCCACGCGGCCATCATCGCGCGTGAGCTGGGTGTGCCGGCGGTAGTCGGCTGCGGCGACGCAACCGACGTGCTCAAGGACGGCGCGCTCGTGACCGTGTCCTGCGCGGAAGGCGACGAAGGCCGGATCTACGACGGGCTGCTCGAAACTGAGATCACGGAAGTGCAGCGCGGCGAACTGCCGCCGATTCCGGTGAAGATCATGATGAACGTCGGCAACCCGCAACTGGCCTTCGACTTCTCGCAACTGCCCAATGCAGGCGTGGGCCTCGCGCGGCTCGAATTCATCATCAACAACAACATCGGCGTTCACCCGAAGGCGATTCTCGAATACCCGAACGTCGATCAGGACCTGAAGAAGGCGGTGGAAAGCGTCGCTCGCGGTCACGCGTCGCCGCGCGCCTTCTATGTCGACAAGCTGACCGAAGGCATTGCGACCATCGCCGCGGCGTTCTATCCGAAGCCCGTGATCGTGCGTTTGTCGGATTTCAAGTCGAACGAGTACAAGAAGCTGATCGGCGGTTCGCGCTACGAGCCGGACGAGGAAAACCCGATGCTGGGTTTCCGTGGCGCATCGCGCTACATCGCCGACGACTTCGCCGAAGCGTTTCAGATGGAATGCGTTGCGCTGAAGAAGGTGCGCGAAGAGATGGGCCTCGACAACGTCGAGATCATGGTGCCTTTCGTGCGCACGCTCAAGCAGGCCGAGCGCGTGGTCGGGCTGCTGGAGAAATTTGGCCTCAAGCGCGGCGAAAAGGGCCTGCGCCTGATCATGATGTGCGAAGTGCCGTCGAACGCGATTCTTGCCGAAGAGTTCCTGCAATTCTTCGACGGTTTCTCGATCGGTTCCAACGACCTGACGCAGCTCACGTTGGGCCTCGACCGCGATTCCGGCATGGAGCTGCTGGCTATCGATTTCGACGAACGCGATCCGGCAGTCAAGTTCCTGCTCAGCCGCGCGATCGAAACCTGCCTGCGCCTGAACAAGTACGTCGGTATCTGCGGCCAGGGCCCGTCTGATCATCCTGACTTCGCGCAATGGCTGACGGACGAAGGCATTGCGTCGATCTCGCTGAACCCCGACACGATCATCGACACGTGGCAGCAACTGGCGAAGTCGGCAATCAAGTAAAGCGTGCCGCGTGCCGCTTTCAGGCGGCACGCATCAGGTGACGTGCGGTGCGTCGAACGCGTGTTCCGGCCGGCCGCATCGCTCGCTTAAAACGCGCCGCTTCGTGCTATAAACACCCCGGTACATCCGGGGTGTTTTGCATTGTGGAGGTCGACGTGGCGCCAGGTGGATTGTTCTGGTGGATTGGGGCGGGCGTGCTGGTCGTGCTGGAATTGATCAGCGGCACCTTCTATCTGTTGATGATCGCGTTGGGTTGTGTGGCGGCCGCGCTGGCGCATGTTGCGGGCGCCGCCGCCGACGTGCAGTTCGCGCTCGCCGCGGTGGTGGCGCTCGGGTCGGTGATGCTGCTCAGGCGCTCGCGCTTTGGGCGCCGCAAGCGCGAGCGGGCCTCGCGCAATCCGGATGTCAATCTGGACATCGGGCAAACGCTGAGTGTGCCAGCGTGGCACCAGCGCCGGGCGCGCGTCAGTTACCGTGGCGCGGCATGGGATGTCGAACTGGCTGCGGGCGAGCCCGAAGACGCGCAGCTCTACGAAATCGCGGAGCTGCGGGGCAGTTGTCTCGTCGTCGTGGCGAGCCGGTAGCACAACGCCAACGCGAGAGCGGCGTGAGCGCGGGTGGGCTGGTGCGTGCGCTTGTCCGTGCGCTTCGGCCTACGTTCGCGTCCGCGTTTTCGCCCGATCTGTAGTCCCGGTTTTTTGTCAAACGCAAAGCTATTCGAATCACAAAAGGGAGGACAACTATGGATTCAACCATCGTCGGGGCAGTGCTGCTGATCGTTGTGATCGTGCTGGCGTCGCAGACCATCAAGATCGTGCCGCAGCAACATGCGTGGGTGCTCGAGCGCCTCGGCCGCTATCACAGTACGCTGACGCCGGGCTTGAGCTTCGCGTTTCCGTTCGTCGACCGGATCGCGTACAAGCACATCCTCAAGGAGATTCCGCTCGAAGTGCCGAGCCAGGTCTGCATCACGCGCGACAACACGCAGTTGCAGGTGGACGGCGTGCTGTACTTCCAGGTCACCGATCCAATGAAGGCCTCGTACGGCTCGAGCAACTTCGTGTTCGCGATCACGCAGTTGTCGCAGACCACGCTGCGCTCGGTGATCGGCAAGCTCGAACTCGACAAGACCTTCGAGGAACGCGACTTCATCAACCACAGCATCGTGTCCTCGCTCGATGAAGCGGCGGCGAACTGGGGCGTGAAGGTGCTGCGCTACGAGATCAAGGACCTGACGCCGCCCAAGGAGATCCTGCACGCAATGCAGGCACAGATCACCGCCGAGCGCGAGAAGCGCGCGCTGATCGCCGCGTCCGAGGGCCGCAAGCAGGAGCAGATCAATATCGCGTCGGGCGGCCGCGAAGCGGCGATCCAGAAGTCCGAGGGCGAGCGGCAGGCGGCAATCAATCAGGCACAAGGTCAGGCGTCGGCGATTCTCGCGGTGGCCGAGGCCAACTCCCAGGCAATCCAGAAGATCGCGGCGGCCATCCAGTCGAACGGCGGCATGCAGGCGGTGAACCTCAAGGTGGCCGAACAATACGTGAACGCGTTCAGCAATCTGGCAAAGCAGGGCACCACGCTGATCGTGCCGGGCAACCTGGCGGACATGAGTTCGATGATCGCGTCGGCGCTGACGATCGTGAGCCAGGGCAAAGGCGCGGCCGAGGTGCGGTAGGCGCTGCGGCACGCACCTTCACGGTTCTAAAAACAGATGGCCCGCAGCGTGTGCGGGCCATTTTCATTGCCGCTGGCGGCGCGTGGCCACACGTAGCGACAGGCGATGAACGAGGGGCGATGACGCCCGCCGTCTTGCGCGGACGATGCCGCTTCGTCGCTCAGGTCGGCGAGCGCATCAGGCGGGCTTTCTCGCGTTCCCAGTCGCGCTTCTTCTCGGTCTCCCGTTTGTCGTGCAGCTTCTTTCCCTTGGCGAGGCCGATTTCGCATTTGACGCGGCCGCCCTTATAGTGAAAGTTCAGCGGCACGAGCGTGTAGCCGCGCTGCTCGACCTTGCCGATCAGTTTGCTGATTTCTTCGGCATGCAGCAGCAGCTTGCGCGTGCGCACGGGGTCCGGGTGGATATGGGTGGAAGCTTCGGGTAGCGGGCTGATGTGCGTGCCGATCAGGAATAGTTCGTTATTGCGGATCACCACATAACCTTCCTTGATCTGGCCGCGCCCGGCGCGCAGCGCCTTGACCTCCCATCCTTCGAGCACGAGCCCTGCTTCGTAGCGTTCTTCGACCGAGTAGTCGTAGAAGGCTTTTCTGTTGTCGATGATGCTCATGAATGGAAAGTGCCCAACTCGTTTAAAATTACGATTTTAGCAAAGCGGGGCAAGGAAAGCCCGCGGCGCTTGCCCACCCCTTGCCACGCGCTGTTCAATTTATGGCAGATGTCCAGAAAACCGTGTTGATCCGCCATTCGGCGGAACAGATGTTCGACCTCGTCACCGATGTCGCCGATTATCCCAACTTCCTGCCCTGGTGCGGGGGAGTCGAAGTTCGTCACCGGGACGACACCAGCATGGAGGCGAAGATCGACATCAACTTCAAGGGGATCAAGCAGCATTTTGCGACGCGTAACAGCATGGAGCGTCCCGCCCGCATCGACATGGAATTCGCGGACGGCCCGTTTCGCAAGTTCACCGGCTTCTGGCGGTTCACGCCGCTGCGTGTGGATGCCTGCAAGATCGAATTTGCGCTGCACTACGAATTCACCAACATCATCCTCGAAAAGCTCATTGGGCCGGTGTTCAATCACATCGCCAATACGTTCGTCGAATCCTTCGTGAAGCGCGCCGATCAGCGCTACGGTAAGGCATGAGCGCGCGGCTGTCGATCGAAGTCTGCTATGCGGCGCCGCAAGGGCAGACGCTGATCGCCGTGGCGTTGCCCGAAGGCGCCACGCTGCAACAGGCGATCGAGGCGAGCGGCATTCTGCGGCGTTATCCGGATATCGACCTCGGCACGCAGAAAGTCGGCGTGTTCGGCAAGCTCAAGACGCTCGACACCGTGCTGGCCGACCACGACCGCGTCGAGATTTACCGGCCGCTGCTGGTGGACCCGAAGCTCTCGCGTCAACGCCGCGTCGACAAGGCCCGCAAGGCGGGGTCGATCGAAGGGCGCCGGTGGCAGACTCGGGATTCGCGGTAGGGGCGAGCGCGAGGAAAACGGCTAAAGGCAGAAAGGGCGCTCTTCTCGCGCAAACCGGTGGAACCGTCGTGAATTGTCCTTCATTGGCGTGCACGGTCTTTGGCCGACTCGATTCCGTGACGGTTGAACGCCACGTCCTAACGCGTTTGGCATGCGGAGCAGGCCGCACTGCCTGTCACCCGGCAATGTGCCTGGAGCCGTGTGTTGCCGGTGACGGGGCTCCAAAAATACCGAGAACATCGCGGCTTGCCCGCCTTTCATTTCAGGGCGCAGAAACCTGCGTCTTGTTCTCGACCCGCCCGGCTTCACTGGAATCGTCGTCCGCATGCTGGCGCACCGACCAGCACACGCCGGCCACGAGCAGCAGGATCGCCGCTAGTTCCAGCGGACGAGGCAGGCGCTCGTCGTAGACGAACGCGTAGAGCAGTGCGAAAAGCGTTTCGAACACGATCATCTGTCCGGACAGCGTCAGCGGCAGACGTTTCGAGGCGGCGTTCCACAGTCCGTTGCCGAGCCACGACGCACCGATCGCGAGACCGAGGTTCAGCATCCAGAACATGTGCCAGCGCGTGCCGGCAAGCTCGCCCTGCGGGCCACCCGCGGGCAGCAGCGCGATGACGAGCCACAGCGCCGCGCCGAGCACACCCGTCACCACGCCCCACAGCACGGACCACTCGTTGCCGCTGAAGTGCGTGTGACGCTGCAGGTAGCGCGTGTTTTCAACCGCGAACCATGTCCAGCAAGCGAGCGCGCCCACCGCGCACCCCAGCCCGAGCAGCTTCGTGGCGACGCTCGCCGGGATGCCGCTGGCCCCGGTAAACACGTCGATGTTGATACAGACGATGCCGGCCATCACCACCGCGAGTGGCCACGCGAGACGCGCAAGCGGCACCGCGCCACGATCGCGGCGACCGAGCAGCGTCACCGTGACCGGGAGTATGCCGACGATCAGCGACGCGGGCGCAATGCCGATCAGATGGACGGCCGCGGTCAGCAGCAGGTAGTAGAGGAGATTGCCCGCCAGCGCCAGCTTGACGAGCGCGCCGAGGTCCTCGCGGGTCAGCCGTTTGACGAGCGGGCGCGCCATCGGCAGCGCGGCGGCCAGCGAAACGATGCCGTACATCGTATAGCGGCCGGCGCTCAACAGCAGCGGCGAAAAGTCGGGCAGCACGCGCGGCACCAGAAACACCATGCCCCATAAGGCCCCGGCCATCACTCCATATGCCACGCCGCGCTGCATCGACCGCCCCTGCATAAGACCCGAATGGCCGCACAGTAGCGGGCGGCGCGCAGCACGTCTTGTTCGATTCTGCATTCGGGCTGGCTTTCCGCGGACCTGGTGTGGCTGCGTCCTTGTTGCAGCGCGTTTGCCGTCGCGCCGCACGAGCATGGCGACGCCCGCGCCCCACAGCGCGCCGCTTCATGCGCCAGCCCGAAAAGGGCAGCGCTTCTACGCTCGCTGCGTGCGAGTGCCCCCGAACGCGCAAACGAAATCCGATCGAACCCGACGCGAACAGCCAAGCGAAATCGGCAGGCGCGAAGGCGCGAAAAAATCGCCCGAAATTCGCTAAGCTGCTGTTCGCGCAGTGAAAAGCGGGGAGGTATCGCGTATAATTCGCTTTTGCGCCTATAGGATTTGCCATGCGTCTGATCCAAACAGCACTCACGTTCGATGACGTGCTCCTCGTCCCGGCCTTTTCCGATGTTCTGCCGCGCGACACCAGCCTCAAGACCCGGCTGACCCGCAATATCTCCCTGAATATGCCGCTCGTGTCCGCCGCGATGGACACCGTCACCGAAGCACGTCTCGCGATCGCGATGGCGCAAATGGGTGGTGTGGGCATCATCCACAAGAACCTCACGCCGGCCGAGCAGGCGCGTGAAGTCGCCAAGGTCAAGCGTTTCGAGTCGGGCGTCGTGCGCGATCCGATCACGGTGCCGCCGCAAATGAAAGTGCGCGACGTGATCGCACTGTCGCACCAGCATGGCATTTCCGGCTTTCCGGTCGTCGAGGGCGCGCAGCTTATCGGTATCGTCACGAACCGCGACCTGCGTTTCGAAGAGCGGCTCGATGAGCCGGTACGCACCATCATGACGCCGCGCGAGCGGCTCGTCACCGTCAAGGAAGGCACGCCGCTCGCCGAAGCCAAAGCGCTGATGCACAGCCATCGCCTCGAGCGCGTGCTCGTCATCAACGACGCATTTGAGCTGCGCGGCCTGATGACCGTCAAGGACATCACCAAGCAAACCGAACACCCGGACGCCTGTAAAGACGAACACGGCAAGCTGCGCGCGGGCGCGGCGGTCGGCGTGGGCGCGGACAATGAAGAGCGCGTGGAACTGCTGGTGCAGGCGGGCGTCGACGTGATCGTCGTCGATACCGCGCACGGTCACAGCAAGGGCGTGCTCGAGCGCGTCAAGTGGGTCAAGCAGAACTTCCCGCACGTCGAAGTGATCGGCGGCAACATCGCCACCGCGGCGGCGGCCAAGGCGCTCGTCGAATACGGCGCGGACGGCGTGAAGGTCGGCATCGGCCCGGGCTCGATCTGCACGACGCGCATCGTCGCCGGCGTGGGCGTGCCGCAAGTCACCGCGATCTCCAACGTGTCGGAAGCGCTCAAGGGCACCGGCGTGCCCGTGATCGCCGACGGCGGCGTGCGCTTCTCTGGCGACGTCAGCAAGGCGCTCGCAGCGGGTGCCAACGCCGTGATGATGGGCAGCATGTTCGCCGGCACCGAAGAATCGCCCGGCGACGTGTTCCTGTATCAGGGCCGCCAGTACAAGTCGTACCGTGGCATGGGTTCGGTCGGCGCGATGAAGGACGGCGCGGCGGACCGTTACTTCCAGGACAATTCCGCGAACATCGACAAGCTGGTGCCGGAAGGCATCGAAGGCCGCGTCGCCTACAAGGGCTCGGTCAACGCGATCCTGTTCCAGCTGATCGGCGGCGTGCGCGCCAGCATGGGTTACTGCGGCTGCCGCACCATCGCCGAGATGAACGACAAGGCCGAGTTTGTCCAGATCACCGGCGCGGGCCTGCGCGAGTCGCATGTGCATGATGTGCAGATCACCAAGGAAGCGCCCAACTACCACGTGGACTAAACGACAATGAAGCCATTGCTGCGCGTTGTACTTATCCTCGATGCCTTGTTGCTGCTCGCGTTCGGCCTGTTGTTCCTGTTGACGCCCTGGACTTCGTTGTACGACGCGCTGCAGTTGGTGCAAACGCAGCCGGCTCTGGTCGGGCAGGCGTTTGGCGTGGCGCTGATCGGGCTCGCGTGGCTTGCGCTGCACGCATCGTTCGACGGGGCGCTGACGTCGACGGTCGCCAAGGTCGCCGGTCATGTGAACTGGCTGACCGGCGTGCTGATGCTGGTCTGGCTGCTCGGTCTGCATACGCCGTCGCTGACCGGTTTCGGGCAGATCGTCGCGGTGCTGAGCGGGGTCGCGCTGGTGCTGATCGGGCTGGGCGGGGTGCGTCTGTCTGGCGCGGTGCGGCGGCGCGAGAAGGGAACCGTCGTCAAGTCCTCCTCCAGCCGGGCTGAAAAGCGGGCCGCCAAAGATACCGCCACGCGGCCCGAGCTGGAGCGCGAAGCCGCGCAAGCGCCGCGCGCCACGGCGGGCTTTCCGGTCTATCGCGCCGAGCCGGTGATCGAACCCGCCGCACCGGCCCCCCGGCCTGTCAATCCTGCTGGTTCAGCCAGCCCCGTCAGTCCCGTATCGGCGGCCCCGGGTCGTCCGGTGGTCGACGAAGCCAAGCTGACGGAGTCCGAACGCGCTGCCCGGGCAGCGTCCGCAGCGGCGCGAGACGAGGCCCGCAACGCCGCCGCCGACGCGCCTGGTGCGCCTCGGCCTCCGGCGCATGGCTGAGGCGCTGCGCGCCACGCCGCCCGCGCAAGCTACCGGAGTTCGTTCGCGCGCACCGCAGGCAGAGGGTTGCGGTGCGCGACGCGCCGGTACGCTTCATCGTGATGTTTCATGCCCGGTCTGTCCCACGTGCACTGCTTTGAATTCAACGCCGCGCTTCGTGCGCGGCATTCCGTATCCGCTCACTTTCGACTCCGTCCGCTGCCATGCATGACAAGATCCTGATCCTCGACTTCGGTTCGCAAGTCACCCAACTGATTGCACGTCGCGTTCGCGAAGCCAACGTGTATTCGGAAATCCATCCGTACGACGTCGATGCGTCGTTTATTCGCGACTTCGCGCCGAAGGGCGTGATCCTCTCCGGCGGGCCGAGCTCGGTCACCGACACGGACACCCCGCGCGTGCCGCAAGCGGTGTTCGAACTCGGCGTACCGGTGCTCGGCATCTGCTACGGCATGCAGGCCATGGCCGCGCAATTGGGCGGCCAGGTCGACATTGGCCATCTGCGCGAATTCGGCTATGCCGAAGTGCGCGCGCGCAATCATACGAGCCTGCTTGAAGGCATTAGCGACTTCACCACGCCCGAAGGTCACGGCATGTTGAAAGTATGGATGAGCCACGGCGACAAAGTGCTGGAAATGCCGCCGGGTTTCGCGCTGATGGCCTCGACGCCATCGTGCCCGATCGCGGCGATGGCCGACGAGAAGCGTCACTTCTACGGTCTGCAGTGGCATCCCGAAGTCACCCACACCGTGCAGGGCCGCGCGATGCTGGAGCGCTTCGTGCTGAAGATTTGCGGCGCGCAGCCCGACTGGGAAATGGGTAACTATATCGACGAAGCCGTCGCGAAGATTCGCGAACAGGTGGGTAACGAGCACGTGATTCTCGGGCTGTCGGGCGGCGTGGATTCGTCGGTGGCGGCGGCGCTGCTGCATCGCGCGATCGGCGATCAGCTGACCTGCGTATTCGTCGATCACGGCCTGCTGCGCCTGAACGAAGCCGAGCAGGTGATGGCAACCTTCGCCGACCATCTCGGCGTGAAAGTCATTCACGTCGACGCGAGCGACGTGTTCCTGCGCAAGCTGGCCGGCGTGACCGATCCGGAAGCGAAGCGCAAGATCATCGGCGCCGAATTCGTCGAGGTGTTCCAGACCGAAGCCGGCAAGCTGACCGACGCGAAATGGCTGGCGCAGGGCACGATCTATCCGGACGTGATCGAATCGGCCGGCAAGGGCAAGAAGGCCGCGCAGACCATCAAGAGCCACCACAACGTGGGCGGTTTGCCGGAGACGCTGAATCTGAAGCTGCTCGAACCGCTGCGCGAACTCTTCAAGGACGAGGTGCGCGAACTCGGCGTGAAGCTCGGCTTGCCGCCGGCGATGGTGTATCGCCACCCGTTCCCCGGCCCCGGTCTGGGCGTGCGGATTCTCGGCGAAGTGAAGCGCGATTTCGCAGACCTCTTGCGCCGCGCGGACGCGATTTTCATCGAGACGCTGCGCACGTTCATCGACAAGGAAACCGGCAGGTCGTGGTACGACCTGACGAGCCAGGCGTTCGCGGTGTTCCTGCCGGTGAAGAGCGTCGGCGTGATGGGCGACGGCCGGACCTATGAATACGTCGTCGCGCTGCGGGCGGTGCAGACGCTCGACTTCATGACGGCGCATTGGGCGCATCTGCCGCATGATTTGCTGGGGCATGTGTCGAACCGGATCATCAACGAAGTGCGCGGGATCAACCGGGTCGTGTACGACATTTCGGGGAAGCCGCCGGCGACGATCGAGTGGGAGTAGGGGTTCTCAAAGTTCTCTTTTTTAAATCATCGGCTTGGGTGACCGATAAAATCGCGCGCGCAATCCGAAATTGCCGATGCGGTCAGTAGGTGGTTGATTAGCTTGATACCGTCAGCGACGCTGACGGTATTTGTGACGGTATCGGCTACAACCTGACGCGTATGCGCACCCTTGCTCAGGGGCAGGAAGCAATGGATAACACCGCTATGGTGAGCCTTTAGGCAACGTCGAATTCACGCAAATGTGTTTCGTGTTTCAAAGTGCGAACCCAGCATCCGTCGTCATGCATCTGAGTGCATCAACGACGGATATTTCAACGGTCTGCTAAATGCGCACAAACGCGTTGCTCTTCCAAAGCGATGCTGATCGTTTCGTCGCGACTGCCACATGAAGCGTCGCATCACTGTGGCCTCTCGAGCGGGCTGGCGCGTCGCTCATCGCGCGCCAGAGCCGGCGTTTGTCGACGAAACGGCGTGGCCGAGCGACAGGTAGCTCCGGTGCAGTAGCGATTCGATGGTTGCCCAATCGGCGTCGGTGACGCTGCCCGCTTCTTCACGGGCGTCGCGAAGCAGCATCGCTTGCGCGCGCAACTGGCCGTGTTCGAGTGTCGAGCCCGCGGGCACCCTATACAGCGATGCGGCAGCTTCAGCACACGCGCTGCCCAATGCGCCGGGCGGATAACGTTCACGCTGCCGGTGCACGATCCACCATTCCAGTTCGAGCGCCGTGGTGCGCGAGACATCGAAGTCGCGGTTCCCCGTGTTGCGGATCAGGCTGAAATAGGTTTGCAGCGCCGGCAACGCTTTTTCGTAATCGCTGCGTTCCTTGCCCTCCTTGAAGGTGAATGCGGCGGATGCACCGTAGTAAGCGCCGACATACGACCTTAGCCACGGAAAGTGGTATTGCGTGCGCAGGGTTTGCGCCAGTTCAAGAAAGAGCGCCACGTGCTGGCGGTCATAATAGGAGCGCCACATTGTCGTTTCGAGTGTCCCCGTCGCGATGGGATCGAAGCGGCTCAGGTCACGGTGCAACGGCCAGAAGAGATCGGCGGCGGCATAGCCGATCAGAACGACGAGCAGGGCCAGGATCGTCCGTCGCCAGCGTCCTGGTCCGGCTGCAAGGATCACGCGGTGCCGCAGGCCGTGGCTGCGGGCGCGCCCGGTGGTATTCATGTCGAATAGCGTCGATGTCGAACGTGCGTTGAACCCTCTATTTCACGACGCGCCCCAGCACCTCGCTCAGCTCGGCGTCGTCAAGCACTGGAACAATGTCCAGCTCCATCAGATCGCTCCACTGATAGGCGAACTCGGTGAGTTTCTTCATATCATCTGTTTCAAGCAGATCGAAGCCTGCGCCCAGATCGGCTCGCGTCCACCGGCCCACCAGCCGGACGCCGTCAGGCGGGAGCCCGCCGGTTTGCTGAAAGCGCGCGATGGCTTCGGCACGCTGTTGGGTATCCGGTGCCCAGTGAAAGGTCATCATGAATTTCATGGCTGTGTCTCCTGACGGTGGGTCGTCCCACCTGCCTTAATTTATACGCTCGATTGCGGCATATGGATGCAATTGGGCATGTGCACTGCAACGCAAGTCGACATAGCTCCACAGCCGTCGCCTGCAAGATGGCTCGCCGGGAAGAATGAGGAGGACGTCATGATCCAATTACCCATCAAAGTCGGAGTCATCGCCGCGCAGACTGGCCCGCTTTCGTTCATGGGGATCACCGATCCTAAGGTGGTAGCTCGAGCCGCTCATTCCCTGGCTGATGCATACAACAGGGGCGAAGACGTTCTATCTGCCGTCGGCCGACTTACATCTGGCCACGCGTGATGAACAGGAAGGTGCGCGACCTGGTCACCGCGAACGGCGGCCAGATCGTCGGGGGAGGAATGTTGTCGGGGCCCATTACATCCACGGTAACCTTCCAGACTGCATCTACAGGCACGCCGATGACGGGAGCAGTCTCTATCCGACTGAGGCGTCCGTTTATTCCGCGGCTCCTGCCTCCGCGGAGACGATCTACGGGCCTCTGCGGGACCTGGTCCTCGAATGGTTGGATAAAATCAACCCAAAGTTCGTACTTTCTCCGTTAGGCATCGGCCGGCACGTCGATCACTTCATTACGTCTAAAGTGCTCAGGGAAATCTCACATGACGCAGAATCTGACATCGCGCTGTACGAGGAAATTCCGTATGCGACAGGTCAGTATCCGGTGATCAACCCCGACAATGTCGAGGTAGCCAAATAAAGGACCGAATGGAACATTCAATCTTCTGAGCTCATGGCAATTGACCTGGAGCGCAAAAGCGGGCCATCGAATGCTATCGCTCGTAGCTTATAGAGATCTTCCCTGATGGGTTCAGCGCTCTCGAGGACTATATGGCGACATTGAACGAGGATCACGCACACGAGCGCCTTTGGCGGGTTGACACTCAGCGCCGCTAAGCCTGGCAGTTTCGGGACATGGTTGCGCGCGGCGGGCCGGTCGGCGGCCCGACGTCTCCATGCTGTGACGGTCGGTACGTCAGCCACTGGCATGTCTGACGGTGAGTACTGGCGTGGCAGCCAGTATGTCGAAAAATGCGTGGGCGGCGTGCGTGTCGCTGAATTCATGCTCGCCGGCAGCACTGTGGCAATGGGTCAGACGCTGCGTAATCTGCGGTCGATCGGACTGCTAATTACCGATGTTTCAAACCGAGCTCGTTGACGGCATGACAAGAGCTTCGTTGCGCGAGCGACGTAACCACTCATTCAGGTTGATGGGGCCGAGTCGCGCGTCGCCCATCGGTACGAGCGACTTTTCCTCGAGTCGCCCGCCGAAATATCGGGCGTCGAGGTCTTGCACGACGTCGCGTGGGTCGCCGATAGACGCTAAATAGCGAGCCACGATTTCGTTGAACGGCGCGCGTTCGGGGCCTGCGATCTCGACGATTCCGTTGCGCGGATCGGCGCACGCCACTTCGGCGACGATGGCGGCCACATCGTCAGCCGCGACAGGCTGAAACAGGTTCGGTGTGAGGCTAACGACGCTTCCATCCGTACTGGCATCGGCGATGCCACCGAGGAATTCCAGGAACTGGGTCGAGCGAACGATCGTGTAAGGGATACCCGAAGCCTCGATCAGTTTCTCCTGGGCGACCTTGGCGCGGAAATAGCCTTGATCCGGGACCCGGTCGGCCCCGACGATGGATAGCGCGACATGATGCCGGACGTTCGCCGCAGACTCCGCTGCGAGAAGATTCCGGCCAGAGGTAACGAAGAATTCGAGGGCTGTCTTGGGCTCATTGGACGGCGCATTGGACAGGTCGATGACTGCTTGTGCGCCGGTCATCGCCTCTTTGAGTCCTTCTCCGGTAATTGTATTGACGCCACGCGAGGGTGACGCCGCGACGACCTCGTGGCCGCCCAGGCGAAGAATGGCAACGGTCTTCGAGCCCGTGAGCCCCGTGCCGCCGATTACTACGATTTTCATTGTTTGCTTTCCTGGGGTAGTCCATGTCACCAACATCCCGCGCTGGATCGCGAGAGCTAAACTGTCGCTTGACAATCACAACCCGTGCTGGACCTTCGAAGGGTTCCCGGTTTTCAAGTGCCTCGCGGGTTCTAGAACTCCCGCGCCATTCAACCGCCTGAAAGTGGCGGACGCTTCATACTCAAAAGCTCCATCAGCTCAATGCCGATTATCTGCCGATGAGATCGGGACAGTCAGCCATTTGCCGTCAGGGTAGGCTCGGGCTTCATCGTAGAGCTTGACCAGGTGTGGGCTCCAGGAATACCGCCGCTCCTCAAACTTCTCTCGCTCCGCCCGCCCCAGGACCACCAGAACCGAGAGCGACCGGTACGCGGGCAGCAGGGTGCAGAAGGCCTTGGTCTTCTTGTAGCGCAGTGACCAACCGCGTTTCTGGCCACCATATAGCCAATTTGGCGCGAAAACACCGGGGTAGGATGCCGCGATCCAGCGCCGCAGTTCAACCCAATGCTCAACCGTCTCCGGCCCCATCCAGTCGCGGACGGTACGCTCATCGGGCTGTGAAGCTTTGTCAGCGATTCTGTCGCCGATACCGTTGCTCTGTTTCATGTTGCTTTCCTCTTCGTCTTCATGCGTGGATATCCTGCGCAAGTGAAATAGCAGAATCTGAAGCTTTCCCTATCCACGCTTCGATAGACCATGTTTGCCTTATATATACGTCAGGACTACTGCTCGATAGGCCGCGTGGGCTGGACGGATGCCAGAAAGAGGCAAAACGATGCAGCCAGCAGAACGACATCCTTAAGAAGAAACTGGCCCGGCAAGGCTGAGATTGCTGGAAACCCACCCGCTGTCGCTTCGGCCACCCCGGGGGTGCTGAAGAAGAAGGTGAGTGTGATCAGATAGGTTGCAGCCGACATTGCTGCGCCTAATGCGGAGAAAATGGGCTCGAAGGCTCCGATAGTCAGAGCTGCCGCAGTCGACAGTTCGAGCGCTCCGATGACGTAGCTTGCGCCTCGAATTCCGAATAGGGAGTGCAACCAGCTCATGATGGGGCTATTGATGATGAACGGAGCGATGCCGTTGGCTTCGTAAGCAGTGAATTTCATTGCGCCGAACCAGATAAAAATGATGACCAGTGCCCATCTGAGCACGGCCAGAATCGAGAGCGATCCAACGCTCTTTTCGGCGATTTGAAGACGGAACTGATTTGCGCGAATGCTCATTCTGGATTTCCTCATTCAGGTTGTTTTCCGGGGCGCCAGGAGCCTCGACTGGAGGCCTGCCCCGTACCGGTTTCGAGACTGCATTTGCTCGATAAAGTGCGAAAAGAGATCAAGTAAAGAAGGGCTGCGCGGACGCGGGCATCTGTCGCTAACTTGCCGGGACAACGATGTGTCGGACGAGTCATGAAGACAGCCGCAACCTGCATTTCAGGCGAATTGTTTCCGATACTGGACGAAACCCGAGCGATTACCGACGCTGTCGTAAAGTCGCATGCCGGTATGGTTGGTTTCGTGCGTCAGCCAGTGCACACGGGACACCCCGCGACGTTTCGCATCCGCATAGACATGCTCGATCAGCGCGCGGCCAATGCCGCGGCTGCGTGCATCGGGAGCAACAAACAGGTCCTGAAGATAGCAGTAGTCGGCGCTGGTCCATGTAGATCGATGGTAGATAGCATGTACCAACCCGGCGGCATGTTCGCCCACCATGGCAAGCGCCGCGTGCATCGGCTCAATCGGGTCCAGGAAGCGCGCCCATGTCTTAAGCGTCACGGACTCGGGAATATCCACTTCGTAGAATCGCTGATAGCCTTTCCACAGAGGAAGCCAAATATCAAAATCGTCGTTTTCAATGACTTTGATCTCGACCGATAGCATAGATTTCTCCTGAAATTAATCTATTTGCCGATGGGTCTCACACCATACTTTTGATAGTAAGTCATCCTGATTTCATCCTGGCTTCGAGCAGGCTCGGCGAACACATGCGCTGGGGACAGGATCGGAGTGATCGAGAGAGTTTCGATCCTGACGACGTGATTGACCGGGTACTCGAGGCCGTTCGTCGCGCGGACCCAGTCCGCGATCAACGCATACTCGTCATTGCCTGGCGGCAGTATCGACGCATGGCCCTTGAATCGATAACCGCACCTCTGGAAGATGTCGATCACGTTGATCTCGACGGCGGGATTGCGTCTCAGGTTTCGTATGGTCCCGGGCGAGGCGATATCGGCAAAATAGAGAACACCGTTTCTGACCGTCAAGGAGGCCTTCGGGGAAAGATTGGGTGTCCCGTCCTCGTTGACTGTCGCGACGAATGACAAGATCGCCTGCTTGATGATCGCCTCTACGTCGGCGTTGATTTCAATCACGGATATCCTCGCTTGAAAAAATTTGAGCGGCGCTATGCATTGCTTTCCAGAAACTTCTGACGGCCTTGCTTCAGGCCGCGGTCACTGCCAACCCGCGCTGCACCGCCGCACGCGCGAGACCACGCTCGAACCAGCGCTGGACATGCGAGAAGCGGTCGTAATCGACCAGTTCGCGCGCTTCGTAAAAGCCGATCAGGTTGCGCACCCAGCCGAGCAGTGATATGTCGGCGATGCTGTAGTCAGCGCCCATCACCCAGTCGCGGCCCGCGAGCCGTTGGTCGAGGACACCGAGCAGCCGCGCGGATTCGGCGACGTAGCGCTCGCGCGGGCGCTTGTCCTCATAGTCTTTGCCGGCGAATTTGTTGAAGAAGCCAACCTGGCCGAACATTGGCCCGACACCGCCCATCTGCCACATCAGCCACTGGATCGTTTCGTAGCGGGTAATGGGATCGGTGGAAAGGAGTTGCCCGGTCTTCTCGGCGAGATAGATCAGGATCGCGCCGGATTCGAACAACGCAAGCGGCCGTCCACCCGGACCGTTCGGATCGAAGATCGCCGGAATCTTGCCATTCGGGTTCAGGGCGAGAAAGGCTGGATCGTGATGCTCGTTCGCGATGATGTCGATGCGGTGCGCCTCATACGCAAGGCCCGTTTCCTCGAGCATGATGCCGATCTTCACGCCGTTTGGCGTCGGCAAGGAAAAGAGCTGGAGCCGGTCAGGGTATCGTGCCGGCCAGCGCGTGAAAACCGGATGATGGAGCGTCATACGTTTTCTCCTGTGTGAGCAAGCGGAGCCGGCCCGGGCATGGCCGGCTCGCCTTCACCGTCCACCTCGTGATGAGTGGTCAAGCATCGTTTCGGAAATCCCTCGCAGACGAGGGAACAGAGTTCAGATCGAGCCGGCCGGGGGAACGGCGGGAAAGTCCTTCTCGGGATCGAACACGTTATTGAAGAAGTTGGTCAGCGAGTACATGGCCACCAGCGCGACGATCTCGATCACGTTGGCATTGGTGTAGCCGGCATCGCGGACCGCTTTCAGATCAGCGTCGCTGACTTGCCCGCGGGCCTCGATGACCTTGCGCGCAAACTGCACGGCGGCGTCGCGCTTCGGGTCGGTAGCATGGCCTTTGCGGGCGAGAATGATTTCATCGGCTGACAGCCTGGCCATGTGCTCGGCCGTAAAGCTATGCACCGTGAGGCAGTAGTTGCAGCCGTTGACTTCGGGGACAGCCAGACCGATGCTGTCACGCGTCTTCACGTCGAGCGCCTTGCTGAGCGAACCGAGCAGGGTGGCCCATGCATTGAACGCAATCGGGCTTTGCGCGAAGCTCGCCATCATATTCGGGGTGAACCCGATGTTCCTGGTGAACGCATCGAGCGTCGGCTTCGAATCGGACGGCACTTGTTCCTGCGTCAGAGCAATAGTTCTTGGCATCGTAGTCTTCCTTGAGTTACTGGTTTTACGGATTGAGAAGGGTCCCTGCGGGGACCATAAGTTGGTTCACGTCGCGTCCAGGTTCTGGGTCCAAGCGTGTTTGTCCTTGAAGCAGGAGACGCCCTGTTGCTTTTCTTTCACCTGGAGTGGCTCGGACTATTCGGTGTTGCCGCTGCGACGGCGACGCGCCTATACCAGATCCAGCACGTCGGCCACGGGACGGCGCGGCTTCTGCGCCCAGTTTCCGGCTCGCTCCGGCCCGACCGACAACAGCATCACCGGTACTTCGTCTTCGGCCAGTCCGAACTCGCGGTGTACTGCTTCGTCATCGAAACCGATCATCGGCGTTGAACCGAGACCCATCGATCGGGCCGCATAGATCATCGCCGCCGCGCCGAAAGTGGCCGTGCGTACGGCCTCGTCGCGCCGGCGCTGCGGATAAGCCATATACAGATTGCGCGCCGGGATCTCCCATTCCGGGACCATGGTTGCCGGCATCACGCCCGCTTCCACCAGCGGTGCGAGACGCTCCGGTATCACACTGGTTTCGACCAGCTGGCCGCAGACGATGAAAGTGACCGCTGCATCTTTGATCGCGGGCTGGTTCCAGGCAATCGGACTCAATCGCGACTTCGCTTCAGGCGTGCGTACGGCGATGAAGCGCCAGTTCTGCAAGTGGAACGATGTCGGCGCGCTCGTGCCGATTCGCACCAGCTCGCGGATCTGGTCGTCGCTCAAGGTCGCGGTAGGGTCGTAGTACTTTGTCGCGCTGCGGCTCAGGATGCATTCGATGACGGCGTTGGTCATCCTGGTTTCGTTTTTCATGGTGTCGGATTCAATAGCGGTAATCGCGATACTGCTCATGGTGTGAACCCTTCGTCAGGTGGTTAGGAGCCTCCACTTTAGGCCGCGTCGATCGCTCTTTCGAGTCTGGATATGCTCAATAAAATATCCAAAAGGATCAACTCGACCCTTGCTGCGGGTATTGACGAACGTGTCGAGGGTTGGCCGCCCGAATGAGCGGTAGCGCGCCGACCGCTCTAGCGCCTCATTGGGGCCGCACACCGAAAGCGAAGCGCGGAATGACGGCGTTATTGACCGTTGCGCGCCAAACGGCGCCATTGCCCCGGCGTCATGCCCATCCGCTCGGTGAACGCGCGGCGGAATGACGACACGGATTGATACCCGACCGACTCGGCCACGGCCTCGGTGGTAATCATCGGCTTCTTCAGTTCGTTGGCAGCCAGGCTCATCCGGATATCGGTCAGAAGGTCGATGGCCGAGCGCCCGAGCGTGTCCTGAAAGTGCCGCATGAAGGTGGCGCGTGACATGCTGCATAAGTCGGCTAGCTCAGGCAGGGTCCAGGGCCGCGCAGGATCGACGAACATCGCTGAAATGGCCGGCGCCAGTCGTGGATGGCCGGCTAGCGCCAGGAGACCTGCCGGGGCCTGGTTGGATTCGCTCGCCTCGCGCAATACCAGCGTGAAGAGCGCCGAGGAAAGGGCGTTGAGGATCGCGTATCCGCCGACCTTGTCGCCCGTGGACTCCTCGCGCATCAGCGCCACGAAACTGGCCAGGTGGTTCAACGCAGACCCCTCACCCGTTTCACCATGACCTTGCATGGTCCGCACAACGACATTCGTGGGCAGGTAATTGCGAATCAGCTGATCATGAGGCGGCCCGATGAGAAATCGTCCGCACAGCATGTCCAGATGCTCGCCCTGGCCGTCATTCTCGCTGAACATCAATCCGGCGGAATCGCGGCGTTCGCATGTGGGCCCGGGCGGGTGTCCGCTGCCATCGTGCAGCACGTGCGCCGACCCCTGAGGCAGCAGCACGATATCGCCGGCGACCAGTTCCCGGGTCGCGTCTGTCTCGGGATCCTCGATGATGGCCCGGCCCTTGAGCACGACGTGGTAGGGAACCTCATGCGCAGCGGACTGGGCCCAGGCCACACGCCATGGCGCACCATAGGTGCAACGGACCTCCACCCGGCCAGTGACGGTGATCATTTGCAGTAGGTGGCTCAGCCAGTCGACTTGGGACATAGGACTCAGTTAGGCCTCGGCACGAAAAAAACTGGAAGTCGGTGTATTCATGGAGGCTATTACGCCTCCAACCAGAATTGGCACAATGCGGGTTTTCCAATATTGCCTTCGGCTTGTCCGAAGAAAGTCGAGCGGGCTACCGAACCGGCCCGCGCGTGGCAACGCATGGATAAGTGGCGCTTTCCTCGTCTTTCACGGACAGCGTCGGCGCATGTCAGTGGCCAGCGCTTTGCCCGCCGTCGACGTGCAGGATTTCTCCGGTAATGAACGGCGCCGAATCGAGAAAGAGGATGGCGTCGGCGATATCGCGTGTTTCACCCAGGCGTCCGATGGGGTTGAAAGCTGCCAGCGCTTCGTGCATTGCCGGCGAGTGCATCGGTGTCTCTATGTTTCCGGGCGCGACGGCATTTACGCGGATTCCCTTTTTCGCGTATTCGATCGCCAGTGACTTCGTGGCAGCGTTGATGCCGCCCTTCGTCAGCGCCGCCAGGACCGAGTACACCCCGCTGATTGCAACGTGATCGATGCTGGCCGTAACACTCACCACATGGCCACTTGCATGCCTTTCCATCTCGGCGATCGCGAGTTGCGTGATGTAATAGAACCCCGCCATGTTCACGTTCATCACGGCGGCATAGTCTTCTGCGGTGTGTTCGGTAAAAGGCTTGCCGATGTAGATACCGGCGTTGTTCACCAGCGTATCGATCCGGCCAAATCGGGCGAGGCCCTCGGATATCACGCGTCGGGCGGTCGCGGGGTCGCCGATGTCACCGGCGACCGTGAGGACGTTCGCGTCGCGCGACGGCTCGATCGAACGGGAGGTGGCAACGACGGCATAGTCGAGCTTGCGAAATGCCCGAACGATCGCGGCACCCATCCCGCGCGAGGCGCCGGTAACGACAACAACCTTTCGTGATGTGCTCGTACGTTCCTGCGTCAGAGCAATAGTTGCTGGCATCGTAGGCTTCCTTATCGAGTGGCCGGCTATACGAACACTTAAAGAACACTTAAACGAGGCTCTGCACGAGGCTTGCCATCGCCGGTTCGATCGTCGCGATGAGCGAGCGGCGAACCTCGCTTGCGCGAGTCTCGTCGAGGAACGCAGTGGCTTGCAAACGCAGGTAATGGACTGTGTTAAGACCGATGCAGCCGAGTGCCGCGGATACATATGGGGTGAGAAAATCGGGCTGGTTGGCTCCATCACCGGCGAATACGCCACCCGAAGCGATTCCAACGAATACCGGGCGGTCCTGAAGCATTCCGACCTTGCCGGCTGGTGTCGACTTCATCGTGCGCCCGACACGGAGAATCTGGTCGATCCACGCCTTCAGGACGGACGGGACCGTGAAGTTATTCATCGGCGTGCCGATGACAACGACATCGGAATTCTCGACCTCCCGGATGAGTTGCTCGGCCAGTCGTAGCGCGTCGTGGTCTCTTCCTGCCGCCGCGAGCGACTTTGGCGTCGCCAGAACGGCGGCGTAATCGGCGCCAGCATGAGGTATCGGTTCATATCCGAGATCCCGGCGGCTGATCGTCACGTCGGGGAGAAGCGTCAAAAGCTTTTCGACGACCGCTGCAGACAGCCGTCGACTGTGCGACTCGCGTCGCGGACTGCAATCGATGTGGAGGATGTTCATCAGATTTTCCCCAGCGGCTTAACAAGGCCAATGATGGTATAGCCATCGTGGTCAGGCATTAGATTAGGAATGCTTGACATCGTAGCCTCCATAAAATAGCGGCTTTTCGGGTGACTAAACGAGTTCCAGCACATCCGATACCGGCACGCGGGGCTTCTGCGCCCAGTTTCCGGCTCGCTCCGGCCCGACCGACAACAGCATCACCGGTACTTCGTCTTCGGCCAGTCCGAACTCGCGGTGTACTGCTTCGTCGTCGAAACCGATCATCGGCGTTGAACCGAGACCCATCGAGCGGGCCGCATAGATCATCGCCGCCGCACCGAAAGTGGCCGTGCGTACGGCCTCGTCGCGGCGGCGCTGCGGATAAGCCATATACAGATTGCGCGCCGGGATCTCCCATTCCGGGACCATGGTTGCCGGCATCACGCCCGCTTCCACCAGCGGTGCGAGACGCTCCGGTATCACACTGGTTTCGACTAGCTGCCCGCAGACGATGAAAGTAACGGCCGCTTCACTGGTCGCAGGCTGATCCCATGCGATCGGCCGCAGTCTGGCCTTCGCTTCAGGGGAGCGCACAGCGATGAAGCGCCAGTTCTGCAAGTGGAACGATGTCGGCGCGCTCGTGCCGATTCGCACCAGCTCGCGGATCTGGTCGTCGCTCAATGTCGCGGTAGGGTCATAGTACTTGGCTGCGGTGCGGCTCAGGATGCATTCGATGACGGCGTTGGTCACGGCTATTCCTTGGCGAAGGGGTGAATTGAGAAACAGGAGGTTATGTAGCTGACCGGCATGGTCAGTTCTCTGTCGTTGGTCTAACGACGAATAAGCGCAACAGCTTCGCAGGTCGGGTTTTTATCGAGTCGAATGATCCTGGCGAAGCATCCCCCTGTTGACCTTGAAGTTGTACGAGCAATGGTGTCAATATTCTGTACCATCGATGGTACGAATTGAAGAACCAAGACCGACCAATTTCGTGTGTACCAAGAAATGAATTCCAACCTGAAGATTCGGCTCGACCGCAGGGCGAAGCTGCCCCTGTCAGAACAGATTTGGCTGAGCATTACGAAGGCAATAGAGTCCGGGCTCCTCGCGCCGGGCACTCGACTGCCCTCATGGCAGGACCTGGCCGCGCAGCTCGGCGTGGCGCGCGGTACGGTCCAGAGGGCTTATGAACGGTTATCCGACGCTCAGATGATCGAAACGTTCGGGGCGGGTGGTACACGCGTGGCGCCACGGTCCCGCACTGCGGCGACTCACGCCGAAGCGCCGCAGCCCGGCGCTTTTATGACGGCCTATCACGAGATGAACGCCGGGCCAGCGATCTTTCAGCTCGGCATTCCTGCATTTGAAGGTCTACCGGACAAGCTTTTTGCACGCGCGCGCTCGGCAAATCTATTGAAGACCGATTGCTTATCGTCACTGCTTTATCCGGATCCAGGAGGGGAGCGCGAACTGCGAACAGAAATTGCGGGCTATCTTTCCATTGCCAGAAACCTCCACTGCTACCCGGAGCAGGTGTTTATCACTTCCGGGTACATCGCCGGACTCGGCCTTGCACTGCGGGTGCTAGGTTTGGACGGTAAGAAGGTCTGGATGGAAGAGCCCGGTTTCATGGTCACCCGCAAGGGGCTCGAGCTCGCCCGTTTGAATATTGTGCCGGTACCGGTGGATGCAGACGGCGTCAACGTCGACTATGGAATCGAGAAAGCCGCCGACGCGGCGTTAGCCGTCGTGACTCCCGGCCAGCAAGCTCCGTTGGGCTCGACCCTGTCCTTGCGGCGGCGACTTCAGCTGCTCGAATGGGCGGCATCGAGCGGCGCGTGGATCATTGAAGACGACTACCTCGGCGAGCTGCAACTGGAAGGCAGGCCAGCACCCGCGCTGGCGTCCCAGGACGAGAGCGAACGGGTTATCCATATAGGCTCTTTCAGCAAGACAATCAGCCCGGCGCTGCGGCTTGGCTTTGTCGTGGCGCCAATCGCGCTGGCCAATGCATTCGCCGAAGTAGCTGCAACGCTTGCGCCCGCACCGTCACCGGTCGTGCAACTCGCCACGGCTCGATTCATGAGTGATGGTCACTACGTCCGGCGCGTCCGTCGGCTCAAGCGTCTGTACTCCTCGCAGCGTGACGCGCTCTGCGAGCAGTTAAGGATGCGCGAGGCGCAGTGGGTTAACGCCGGCCTGGCTGTACTGCTCAGACTCCCCGACGATGCACCCGACGCGCAGATCGTTAGGGATGCGATGAAGGTTGGCATGGCGCCATCGCCATTGACCGCATGGTTCGGGACCCCGTCGTGGGCGTTACCCGGCCTTTTGCTCGGCGTTGCGACGGCGCCTGCAGAGCACCTGGCGACATCGTGTCAGCGACTGTTCGAGATCATTGACCGATATCGTTCATGAAACCCGGCGGCCGTCGGATAACGCGTTGCTAACGGCGCCCGATGCGAATGCACAAATCTATGATTCGGCTCGTGACATTCACCGGCTCCGTTGCGCTCGGAAAGGCGGCGGTCAGCGGGCCGCTGTGCCCCGATCCGGCGAACTCGCAGCGGCGAACATCCGCCGATATTCGGCCGGCGTCGTTTGCCTTGCTGCCTTGAATTGCCGGTTGAAATTGGCAACGTTAGCGAAGCCCGAACGGGCAGCGATGACGGCAACGGGTAAGGAAGTGTCGACCAGCATTCGGCACGCGTGCCCGACTCGAACGCGCGCGATGTACCGACCCACGCTCTCGCCAATATGACGAACAAAATAGCGCGTGAGTGTGCGTTCCGAAAGATTGGCGACCTCACACAGTTCTGACAGCCGGAGTGGTTCGGCAAAGCGCGCATCAATCAACGAAAGCACCCGGTTGATCCGTTCAGGCTCGTAACCGGATGGACCCGCGATACCCTCATTGAAAGCACTGGGAGAGGCGAGCGGGTGGCCTGGCGCGTCGGCGAGCGTGCACAAGATATCGAGCACGGCGCTCAACCGGTCGCGCGCCACGCTGGACAGCAATCCATCCAGGTGGCCGCGCATCGATTTACCCGCAGGCGGCTCGAAGGCCAGTCCACATGCGGCCCTGCGTAAAAGCTTGCGCAGCGGTTGATATTCGGCGCAACAATCCGCGATGCGTCGCGCCCAATCGCCGTCGAACCACACGACGATGGCGACCTGCGGCGCGGATGGATCGATGGAACGGTTCGATGCCCAGGTATGCGGGAGGTTCGGCGGCACGAGGACGAGGTCGTCGGATTCGTATTCGTTGACAGCATCGCCGATATAGCGCTTGCCATGACTGTTCATCGTCAGCGTCAACTCGTACTCCGGGTGGTGATGCCACTCGAACGGAATGCGCGGGAGCCGCCGATGGTAAACCCGGACCGAACAGTCCTCGCCGAACTGGACGCGCTCGTAAGCTGGTTTCATGGCCGAAAACGCAAATGAATTGACTGAATGGTATCACCACGATTCGCACGCGCGTCATATGCTCGGGCATACGAAATTCATACGGAGACGATGATGGCGCTACAAATCGAGGATTTGCCGACCGCGATTCGGCAGGCAAAAAAGGCGTTGCGCGCGGGGTTGCCGAATTACCGGGAGGTCTTCGCCGAAGTCGAAGAAGCGATCCGCGCGGAGGCGAAGCGAATCGCCGCGCAGCGCAACCGTGGCGAGAACGTGATACCTGAGATCGAGTTTTCCGACATCACAGAAAAACGTGTCACCGCGCAGCAGATCGCAGGGATCAAGGCGTGCGGCGCATGTGTGATTCGCAACGTCTTTGCGCGCACGCTGGTGCAAGGCTGGGACGAGGATATCGCCAACTACGTCGAGCGCAATCATCTCGACAAGCGCCTCGAAAACCGCGCCGAGGACAAATACTTTGGCCAGTTGGCGTCCAGCAAGCCGCAGATCTATGGCGTGTACTGGTCGAAGCCACAAGTGCTGGCCCGCCAGTCAGAGTCGCTGACTGCGGCGCGTGTGTTCCTGAACAGTCTGTGGCGCAATGAAACCGACGGTCGCGTTCACTTCGATCCGCAGCGCGTGCCTGTTTATGCCGACCGTCTGCGTCGCCGGCCGCCTGGCTCGGCGTCGCTCGGCTTGTCGGCACATTGCGACGGCGGCTCGGTCGAGCGCTGGATCGAAAGCAATTTCCGCAAGGTGTACCGTCACGTGTTCGCTGGGAACTGGCGCGATTACGATGCGTTCGACGCGGCTTTCCGGCCGGACGTCGAAGAAATCGCGTCGCCGGCCGTCTGTTCCATGTTCCGCACCTTTCAGGGGTGGACAGCGTTGACGCCGCAAGGCCCCGGCGACGGCACGTTGCAACTCGTCCCTATTGCGAATTCGATGGTGTACATCCTGCTGCGCGCGCTTCAGGACGATGTCGCCGACGACGACCTGTGCGGGGCGATGCCCGGACGGGCGCTCTCGATCAAACCGGAGTTTCATGCGCCGCTGTTCGAGGCATTGTCGTCGATTCCGAAGATGCAAGCCGGCGACACGGTGTTCTGGCACAGCGACGTCATCCATGCGGTCGAAGACGCGCATCAGGGCGCGGGTTACAGCAATGTGATGTACATTGCCTCCGCGCCGGCATGCGCGAAAAACGACGCTTACCTGAAGCGTCAGTTGCCGAGCTTCCTCAAAGGTGAGAGCCCGCCCGATTTCCCGGCCGACCATTTCGAAGTCGATTTCATCGGTCGCGCGTCGGCCGACGACCTGACACCGCTCGGCAAGGCACAACTCGGCTTTGATCTGTAACAGAGACGGTTACGCAGGCGCGCTCGCTCCGATTGCGAAAGCGTCGCTGGTGGGTAACGGATCTTGATCCTTCACCCACGGCGAGCGTCGGCCGAGATATTCGTTTCGACGGCGCGCTGGATCGCGCCGCCACCCGCGCTCAATGCGCGAGAATCCCCATTGCGCGTTTCTTCAGATCGAGGAAATGTGGGTCGAACGTGACTTCCGGAGTCCGAGGCCGCTCGAGTTCGATCGGCACGTCCAGTTCGACACGCCCCGGCCGTGCCGACAACACCACGAGACGCGTGCCGAGAAAGATCGCTTCGTCGATGTCATGCGTGATGAAGACGATGGTGCACTGCAGTTGCTCCCAGAGAGCCGTCAAAAACGCCTGCATCGAACTGCGGGTTTGCGCGTCGAGTGCTCCGAACGGCTCGTCCATCAGCAACACCTTGGGCTTCATGACGAGCGCACGGGCGATTGCCACGCGCTGCTGCATGCCGCCCGACAACTCGTACGGCTTGTGCTTCGCGAAACCGTCCAGGCCCACGGTGTGCAGGATCTCGGCCGACGCCTGACGGCGTTGCTCCTTCGGCACCGCATGCAGCGACAGGCCGAACTCGATGTTGTCCTCGACGCTCAGCCACGGAAACAAGCCGGCCTGCTGAAACACGACGACGCGATCCGCGCCGGGCTTGTCCTTGACCTTGCCGTCGATATAAACATTGCCGCGCGACGGCACATCCAGACCCGCCAGCAGGTGTAGCAAGGTCGTTTTACCGCAGCCCGATGAGCCGAGCACGGTGACGAACTCGCCGCCCTCGAACTGCAGGTTGATGTTTTCCAGCGCCGTGGTCGCGCCGAACGTCTTATACAAAGAATCGATAACGATATTCACGCTTTTCTCCGACTTGGCGGTTCCTCGCCTCAATGGGCGAGATGCTGCGAGTACTGCGGGGCGACATTGTTATCGAAGCTCGCCGGAACCGATTCGATCCGACCGATATCCTTGAGCACCTTCGCCGTATTGACCAGGGTCAGGTAGGTCGCCGACGTCTTGACGCCGGCCCCATTTCCCATCACTTTCGGCGTGGTCTGATCGGCTCCGGAGAACAGTTCGTAGCCGGCCAGTTCGCTGGTGGCCACCGGTACAGTGACGCCCGTCTGGCGCGCCATATCGGCCAACGCGCGATCTTTCTGGTTTTGCGTCATCTGGTAGCCCTCGTCGAGCGCAGCGACGAAACCGCTCACCATGTCCGGATGGGCTTTCGCCCAGTCGGCGTTGGCAATGCAGACGTTGTAGCTCGACGCTTCGCGCGGTAGATCGCCGTCCGTCTTGATCACCTTGCCGCCCTCCGCGCGCAATGCGCTGAACACGGGATCCCAGACGATGGCCGCGTCGATCGCGCCGGTTACCCACGAGGTCCGCATTTGCGGCGGCGCCATGTTGATCTGCGTCACCGAGGCGTACGGCACATTCGCCTGCGCGAGGAACGTCGCGAGCTCGAAAGAGGCTTGCGAGCCGGCAACGATGGCGATTTTCTTGCCTTTGAGTGCCGCGACGCTGCCGATTCCGCTGTCGGGCTTGACCACGATGCCCGCGGCATTGGTATAGCGCTCCTGGTTGTACACGATGGTCATCGGCAAGCCCTGCGAGATCGCCGTGACGAGCGGCGGTACGCCGAGCCCGCACATGAAGGTCAGACTGTTCGACGCGAGTGCGCTCATCGCTGCGGGGCCCGAGCTGAACATCTTGTACTGCACGTCCGCTTTGATATGCCGCTCGAACATATGCTCGGCCATCGAGACCATGTAGGGATCGGCGCCATTGTCCTCGTAGCCGATGATGACCTGCTCCTTGTCGGCGGCCAGAACCGTCCCCGAGGTCGTCGCGCCGAGCGCCAGCAGCGCCGCTGTCGCGGCCCGTATCCACTGTTTCCTGTTCATTTTTCATCTCCTCCAGTAGCAGTCGTTGTATCAGTTATGTCCACTCCACGGCACGATCAGTTTTTCGATCTTGCGAATCACCAGCTCCATTGCGTATCCGATTAGCCCGATGATCACGATGCCCACGATCACGATGCTGACCTGTAGCGCTTGCCCCGCGAATTGCACGAGCCAGCCCAGTCCGCTGCTCGCCGCAATCAGTTCAGCGGCCACGAGGCAAGTCCAGGCGACGCCGATACCGACGCGCATCGCGGTGAATATTTCGGGCAACGCCGAAGGCAAGATGACTTTGCGGAAGATCTGCGTGTCGGTGGCGCCGAGCGTACGGGCAACCGAAATGCGCAGAGCCGGCGTACTCCGGACCCCGGACATGGTGCCGATAATGATCACCGGGATGGTGCCGACCAGAATCAGGATCGCCTTGGGCAATTCGCCGATGCCGAACCACACCACCAGAAGGGGGATGTACGCGAGCGGTGGAACAGGGCGGATGAATTGAAGCAACGGGTCGATGATGTCGAACACGACCTTGCTGCGCGACATCAGCAGTCCGACCGGAACGCCGATCACAATCGCCCCGACAAAGCCGATGACGATTCGAAAACAGCTGATGTAAATATCGCTGGCGAGCGACTGGCCGCCATATCCGTTGCCGAGGATGCTGACGAAGGATTGCCAGACGGCCACCGGCGACGGGAGGGCGAACGCCGGAAAGATATGGGCCATCGACACGCCTTGCCACAGCACGATCGACGTCAGGATCACCGCAAAGGTTAACCCGTACGACCCCAGGCCCGCGCGAGTGCGGCGAGCTTTGAGTTTCAGTTCGTTCTCTGACGCAGCGCGTCGCAAGACCGGCTTACCGTGTTCGGATAGGGATCTCACTGCCTTCTCCTCGAGTTCAAGCTATGTGCTATCGACGCGTGGCCGAGTAGTCTTCGCCCTTCGGTGCGCGGGCGGCGCACCGAAGGGCGAGTGGCTGCCAGATTGGCAGATCAGTCGGGACATCCGTCAGCCGATAGCGGCTTCAGGCCATCCATCTTATCTGGACGGCCCCGTTAGCGGTTCCTCTCCAGGCCAGAATGTCGTCGTCGCGGGCAACTTAGGTTGAACCTCGCGCGCCCTGCGTATTCGCACGCTCGACCGGCAAGTCAAGGATTGTCAATCAATAAAGAAGCCGGTAGTACCAGCCGTATAAATCCGATGGGTCCAGCGTGCCATGGCAGTTTGCCTGCTATTCGCCGGCGAGACGGAGCGTTCGATTCGTTGGGGTAAGGCCTCGCAGGCTCGGCGCAGCGGGTCGAGGAAAACGCGGACCTCGATCGATATCGGTTGCGGGCGATCGGGCATCGTCTCCTCCTGATCCACCACGGTCGTTTTGGCCGGTCACATCGGTCCAACCCTACGTAAGTTTTATACTAACCGGAAGCGATCCGCGCGGCGATGGGCGGCCCTGCGCAATATCGGATGCACCGTACGCGTCTCACGCAACGCTTGCGTTCGGTCGAGCAGGACTTGCGCGAGTCGCGCCCGCGAAGACCGTTTCATTCGCTCCATACCCATTACGCCGGCGTTTGCGCGAACCAGCGTGGGGAGAAGTCCATCCCGGGACGCACGCCAGTGCACGTGGACAGGTTCAGTGCAGGGGAGGCGAGTCCGGTGCGAGTGACCTCGGTCAAGCGGGGTCCGCGGCCAGCATTTGACGTGCCGCGCAGAACTCGTATGCTGGTGAGAGGCGGGCGTCGCGCAGGCGGACCGCCTCGAAGCGCGGCGCGCCCGTTGCAGCTTCGCTTGCTGCGCAGCGAACCAGGCGATGGTCATGAAGATTCATTTCCCTCAAGAGTGTCCGGAGTATTGCGCGCGCGATCTCGTGATCGCGTTCCCGGCCGAAGTGGACGGTATTCGCGTGCAATGCGCGATTACGGCCGAGGCGCTCGAAGATCATTTCGGTGCTGCTTCCCTGCGCGAAGACGACCTGATTGCCGCGTTCGACTCGAACAGACATCCCATCGAACAGGCGGCGAGGCAGATGCTCGAGGAGATCGGCGGCAAACCGATGCTTCTGCACAGCGGCTATTTCCGCTTTTGCGAGTGAATTGCGGGTGAATTGCGCGTGAGGCGGCTGAGCCTCGGTTCCATCCTGTCGCGCTGCGGGCCTGCTTCCGAATGTCGAGGAGAACGCTATGCGTGCGATGGTGTTCGACGGTAGCTCAGCGTTGCTGCGCGAGCAGGAGATGCCCGATCCTATCCCGGCTGCCGGCCAGATCCTGATCGATATTCATGCCTGCGGCGTGTGTCGCACCGATCTTCATCTGGTCGATCGCGAACTCGATCATCCGAAACAGCCTGTCATTCCGGGCCACGAAATCGTCGGCACCGTAGCGGGGCTCGGTGCGGGCGTGACGGGGTTCGCCGTTGGCGAGCGGGTGGGCGTGCCGTGGGTCGGCCACACCTGCGGGCATTGCCGCTACTGCCTGTCGGCGCGGGAAAATCTCTGCGACGAACCAGGCTTCACCGGCTACACGATCGACGGCGGTTACGCCGGGCGCACCGTCGCCGACAGTCGCTACTGTTTTCTTCTGCCGGAGCAATACTCCGACGTCGAGGCGGCGCCGCTGCTATGCGCCGGTCTCATCGGCTATCGCACCTTGAGCATGGCGGGCGACGCCGAGCGGATCGGCATCTATGGTTTTGGCGCCGCGGCGCATATCGTCGCGCAGGTCGCGCGTCATCAGCGGCGCACGGTGTTTGCGTTCACCCGCTCCGGCGATCGCGCAGCCCAGCAACTCGCGCTGCGTCTGGGCGCGGCGTGGGCGGGCGGCAGCGACGAGAGGCCGCCCGACGAACTCGATGCCGCGTTGCTCTTCGCACCGGTCGGCGCACTCGTTCCGCGCGCCTTGCAAGCGGTCGCGAAGGGCGGTGTGGTGGTCTGCGGCGGGATTCACATGAGCGATATTCCGGCGTTTCCGTACGCATTTCTGTGGGGCGAGCGGCGCGTGGTGTCGGTCGCGAATCTGACGCGCGATGACGGGCTCGCCTTCATGCGGATCGCAGCCGAGACGCGGCTCGCGATCGAAACGACGACTTATCCGCTCGCGCAGGCCAACCGGGCGCTGAGCGATCTGCGCGATGGCAGGCTGACAGGCGCAGCCGTGCTCGTCGTCCGATAGGGCAATCCCGACAGGTGCCCCTTTCACGATGGCGGCGTTGACCGCGGCGAGCCGGATGCGACTGCGAGCGCCCGCGCAACTGACGCGCGCGCGTCCGCAAAAGCGGGAACCACCTCTACACGACCCACCACGCGAGCGCGGCCGTGATCGCCACGACCGCCCACGACGGTACGCGCCACCACGCGAGCAGCACGAGCGCGACGACGACAAGCGCGAAATCGCGTCCCGTATGCACTGAGCTGCTCCACACGGGGTCGTACAGTGCGGCGAGCAGAATGCCGACCACGGCGGCGTTGATGCCCGCCATGGCGCGGCGCATCGGCGCAAACGCGCGCAAGTCGCCCCACAGTGGCAGCGCCGCGCCCACCAGCAGGAAAGACGGCAGGAAGATTGCCAGGATGGCGATCAGTGCGCCGATGATGCCCGCAGGATGTCCGCTGCTGACGGCGCCGAGAAACGCGGCAAACGTAAAGAGTGGACCTGGAACCGCCTGCGCCGCGCCGTAGCCGGCCATGAACGCGTTCGCGGACACCCATCCGCGCGGCACGACGACCGCTTCGAGCAGCGGCAGTACCACGTGTCCGCCGCCGAACACGAGTGAGCCGACCCGGTAGAACGCCGCGAACAGATCGACCGGATAGCTGTGCAGATAGGCGGCGAGCGCGGGCAGTCCGACGAGCAGCAGCGCAAAGGCCGCCAGACAAACGAGCGCACCGGTTCTCGAGCCCGGCATGCCGAGCGGCGCGCGCGGCACCTCGGTCGACGACTTCAGAAACGCGGCGCCCGCAAACCCCGCGGCGATGATCGACGCAAGCTGCCCATAGCCCGCGCCGAGCCCGATCACCGTGATGGCCGAGGCCGCCGCGATCGTCGCGCGTGCGCGGTCAGGGCAAAGCATCCGTCCCATCGACCACACCGCCTGCAGGACTACCGCGACCGCCGCGATCTTCAGTCCCCGCAGCAAATGAAGCGAAGCCGTATCGGACAGATGCGTGAAGCCGGACGCGAACGCGACCAGCAAGAGCACTGACGGCAGCGTGAAACCGAGCCAGGCCGCTACCGCCCCTGCAATGCCGCCGCGCAGACGTCCGATCGCCATGCCGACCTGGCTGCTGCCGGGCCCCGGCAGAAACTGGCACAGTGCCACCAGATCGCTAAACGTATGTTCATCGAGCCAGCGGTGGCGCGTGACGAATTCGTCACGAAAGTAGCCGAGGTGCGCCGCCGGGCCGCCGAACGAAGTGAGGCCGAGCCGCAAAAAAATATGAAAGAGGGTCCATGGCGAACTATGGGCCGATACGGCGAGGGGTGTGTCGATATCCGCGTTGCGCATGGAAAAGCTGGTGCCGGTGTTGCCTGGATGGGCTGAGAAAGATAGCACACGCCCGCTGTCCCGCTGCGGCGTCCCCGCGAATGTGCCTGCCTTGCAACGGCCGGCCATACCGGCGGCGCGGCATTGCCACGCCGTTGATACAGGTCAATCGGCGGGCGCGAATAACCTGGATGATAAGTGCTGCATCGGCTCGTTGCCGTGCGCAGTGTCGGCTGCTGCGACAGGCGGCGCACGCGGAGCATCGCGCATAGGTACGCCGCTTCTCTTTAACGCCGCCCGCTACGGCTACCGCCTGCTGGACGTCCATTCGAAACGCACGTACGGCTTTGCGCTTCGCAGTGCGGTTCAGCCGATTCTGCAAAAGCGCGTGCAGTAATTACAGACACACGCACGCCGAACGGCGCGACCGGTCAACGGCCGAACTCCGAATAGCAGGTCGCGGGAGCGACTGCCTCGCGAGGCGACGCAGCCAGCATGGCTTCGTAAGTCTGCACATAGTCGTCGGCCATCCGCGTGGCGTTGAATCGTTGTTCGAACGAGCGCCGGCATGCTGCGCGGTCGATTTCGTCGATGTGCGCGACCGCCTGCACCGCTTCGCTCACGTTATCGACGATGAAGCCGTTGACCCCGTGCTCGACGATTTCCGGGATCGCACCCCGCCGGAAGGCGATCACCGGTGTGCCGCAGGCCATCGCCTCGATCAGGGTGAGCCCGAACGGCTCGTCCCAATCGATCGGAAAGAGCAGCGCGCGCGCCTGCGCAAGCACCTGCTTTCGTGTGGGTCCGCCGACTTCGCCGAGATAGTCCACGAAGCTGCGCGAGCGCCGGAGCAGCGGCTCGAACTGATGTCGGAAATACTCATGTTCGCCGGGATGCACTTTGGCGGCCACTTTGAGCGGCATATTCGCGCGCCGCGCAATCTCGATCGCAAGATCGGGCCGCTTCTCGGGCATCATTCGACCGAGAAAGAGCAGATACGAGCCACGGGTCGGCTCGAAGGCGAACTCGCCGCCCGGTAGTCCGTGATACACGGTGCGCTGCCAGTTTGCCCAGGGAAGCGGTTTGCGCTGACTGTTCGAAATCGACACGAGCGCCGCGCACGGAAACTGCCGGAACAGCGGGCCATGATCCACCGGCAGCAATCGGCCATGCAGCGTAGTCAGCGTGCGGCAGGGCAGCGTATCGGCCAGCGCGAAATGCAATGGGTCACCGTGAAAATGCACGATGTCGAAGTCGTCGGCGTCGCGCGCGACGAGCGCCAGCTGCCTGACGTGATGCGTGAGCGTGTCCCACACCGCGGAGTCGCGCCAGAGTCCGCGTTCGCAGACCGGCACGAGCCGCGCGCGAGTGACGGAGTCGGCGCTCGCGTACAACGTCACATCGTGCTTGTGTCGCACGAGTTCCTCGGTTAGATACGAGACGATGCGCTCAGTGGCGCCATAGGCGAACGGCGGAACGCTTTCGTACAACGGTGCGACTTGAGCGATTCGCATGATGACCCGGTCCTTTGATAGCGATGGCGGGATGCAGGGGCGCAATGGCGTGGCAAGCAGTTGCAAAGTGCAACTGCTTGTCTTATGCCTGCTGGTATTAGCGGGTTGGCCTCGCGTCGCGGGAACAGTGCGACCCCTCTTCCAGCCGCGCCGGTTCTGCGCCGCGCTGTAGTATGCGAGCCTTTTGCGCGACCGCTTGCCTACTGCTTCTCGTCGGACTCCGGCGGTTGCGTTTCCGACAGGTCGTCTTTGCGTACTTCTGCTTCGCGCACGGTAGTGCCTTCGTCGTCCGTTTCGGATATGTCGGTCTTGAAGGTGTCTTCATCGTCATTGTCGGATTGCGAGGATGGGTCGCCGTTTCCACCGGGCGTTTGCGATTGCGTGGCCATGACAGTCTCCGTATCAAAGTAATTGGGTAAGGGTGGTCCAGCAAAGGCCGCGCCCGAGGCATTGAAGTGCGGCAGCGCCACGCTGAACGAATTCGCTGCGTGTCAGCTGCTGTTGGCGTCGCACCAATCGATGGCCCACGATTTCGCGTAGTCGATCGCGGCCTGCTCGGAAGGAAACTGGCCCAGGTCGCCGGACCACTTTTGTTCCGTGAAATGCTCTGCACCCGGAGATCTGCGCAATAGCTTCGCACGTGCAAAACATTGGCCGCCTTCTACGAGCGGTGTGACGTCGATATGAAAGTCCTTATAGTCGAATTCCATTTTTCACCTCCCGCAGCACTGGATTTTGAATACGAAGCAAACCGCCGGGCGCGCCGCTTTGGGTCCGGCGCGAGCGCGGCACAGCGAAACGGAGGATGAACAGCGCGGCTACCGCTCGGCGCATCGATTCCAGCCGACCGTGCCCGATGTCAGTCAGTCGCGGCAAACTGCATACGCAGGTCAGGGCGGGTCGCTGCTTTCCTCCGGTTACCGCGCCTTTGGCAAAGCGGGCCCGCAAAGCTGCATGGCTTTTGCTGTTCGCGTTTCATTGCGGCTTTGCGTTTCGCCGGCTAGGCCGACAGATCCTTGCTAGCAGGCGGCTGGCTGCCCGTCTGCGGTTCCAGGTTCGGATCGACATGGTCATGCTCAGGCACATAGGGCCCCTGTTCCGGATGGTCCTTTCCCTTCGGGAGGAGAGAGGCGTCCATGTTGCCGTGCTCGCGTTGGTGGACAGTGCCGTCGGGGTCGATGTCCACGTCGTGATCGCGGATCGATTGCCGCCGCTCGTCGGCGCGTTCGACGGGATCTGAAGGTTCCGGCTTCATCTCGTTCTCCTCTCGATGCAGATCTGGGATGCTGGTGGCCGAGCAAAGCAAATGCCCGCGCGGACGCGACAACGGACGGTTCGTTTTTCCTCGACGCGAACGGTGCATCGAATCCGTTACACGGCTGCGGCCGTTCGTTGAGAAGGTCTGGCGCGTCGGCCCATACTCGCCAGCTTTTTGAAGAGTTCGCGTTGCCGTTAATACTGTATGAATGTACAGTATCGGGCAGTGGGCCGCGCGCCGGCGCAAGTGGCTTGCTAACGAGGGTTTCCTAACAGCGCGGAATTGGGGCGTGGGGCGAGCACTAACGTGTTGCGCAAGCCGGCGGGGGCCGTTGCAAACTGCGGTAAAGCGCGAAGTGGGCGGCGTCCCCGTGAAATCCCGGTGATTGACTCAGGAACCGCGTGGCACGGGTTCGCGATCGAATCGTACTCCGCGGTAGTCCGCGCGGCTCGGCCCGCAACGCGAACGGAGCTTCATTCATATGCCGGTTATACCCGGTCAGGAACGACATGCCTGAACAACTGTGGTTGCCCGGGCTGGAGGCGCCGCCGACGCCGACAGACGGTCTGTTTTTCGCCGTATCTCCGGATGCGAATACGGCGGCCGCTATCTCCAAGCTCGCGCAGCAGCTGTGCGCCGGTCCACGCGTGCGGAGCAAGCCGCTCGCGGCGGCGCGCCTGCACGTCACCTTGCTTCACCTTGGGAACTTCGCAGGCGGCCTGCCGCATGACAAAGTCGACGCCGCCATGCGAGCGGCGGCGTCGATCCGCATGGCGCCCTTTACGGTCGAATTCGACACGGTCTCCAGCTTTGCGTCAAAGCCCCGGCCAGGGCCGCTCGTGTTGACCGGGGGCCAGGGCGTCGCTGGTCTGAATGCGCTTCATGGCGCGCTGGAACACGCGTTGCAACACGCCGGTTTCGGCGAGCGAACGGTTTCGACCGCCGTGCCTTATACGCCGCATGTCACATTGGCGTACGGCATGCCCTGGGCCGCCGCGCGTCCGGTCGAGCCGGCTTGCTGGAACGTGCGCGAATTTGCGTTGATACACAGTCTGCTCGGGCGCACGAGGCATGTGGTGCTGGCGCGCTGGCCGCTGGGCACGGGCGAATGATGGGGGGTGGCGCTTGGCATGGGGCATCGATTGGGGCGACGCTCAGCCGGCTTTCACGGCAGGCCACCGGTACGCGCCCTGGAGTACGCAGATCCGTTGCGACGGCCGGACAGACTGAACGGTCGTGCGCTGCCTGATAGAATGCTTGGGCCGCAACGTAGTGGACAGCAGATGAAATTGCTTGATGCGCTTGTCGAACAGCGTATTGCCGCCGCAGCCGCGCGTGGCGAATTCGACGACTTACCCGGCGCTGGCGCGCCGCTGCCCCCAGGCGACGATGCACTGGTTCCGGAAGAAGTGCGCGTCGCCAACCGTATCTTGAAGCTTGCGGGCTTCGTGCCGCCCGCCGTCGAGCAGTTGCGTGCGTTGCGCGACCTGCAATCGGAGCTGAATGCCGTGAGCGACGAGCCCACCCGTTGCCGTCTGCGAGCGCGCATGCTCGCGCTCGACATGGCGCTAGAGTCGCTGCGCGGCGGCCCGACCGTTTTGCCCCGCGAATATTGCCGCCGGATCGCCGAGCGCCTGTCCGAGCGCGTCGGCAATCTGGATACGGCAGAAGCGGGTTGCCCGTGAGCGAGCCGTTCGTGCCTGCGGTCCCTGCCTCGCCGGACGTGGCGGACGTTGCGCCCGTGCGCTGTGCGGCACCCGAAGCGCCGGCAAGTCACTTGGGTGCGGCCCCGCGCGTACCGGACGCGGCGGGCGTGCCTGAATCCCCGAGCGGCGAGGCTGTCGGATCGTCGGGCGAGACTTGCGGCGCCGCTGTTGCCGCCGCGCTCAACGCTGCCATACCAGGCGACCCGCCCGAGCTCCCCGTTTTCTCCGAACGCGATCGCCACTTCATGGCGCTGGCCCTGTCCGCCGCCGAAGAAGCGCGCGCGGCCGGCGAAGTACCGGTAGGCGCAGTGCTCGTGCGAGGCGATGAGGTCATTGCCACGGGTTTCAATCATCCTATCGGCGGGCACGACCCGTCGGCGCACGCGGAAATGGCCGCCCTGCGCGCCGCCGCGCAAGCGCTCGCGAACTACCGCCTGCCGGGCTGCGAACTCTACGTGACACTCGAGCCGTGTCTGATGTGCGCCGGTGCGATCATGCACGCGCGCATTGCGCGCGTCGTATTCGGCGCGCGCGATCCGAAAACCGGCGCGTGCGGCAGCGTCGTCGATGCATTCGCGAATCCGCAGTTAAACCATCACACCAAGGTGAGCGGCGGCCTGCTCGACGCCGAATGCGGCGCCGCGCTGAAATCGTTTTTCGCCGAGCGGCGGCGCGCGAGCCGTGAAGCACGCGCAGCCTCATGCGCCACGGCAAACGGCGAATCGACGGCCGCCGAGCCGCTCCAGGACAACGCGTACAACAGGACTCGCCCATGACCGTTCACCGCACCATCGAACTGATCGCGCCGTCCGGGTATCCGCAGGACCCCGAGGTGCTGCATCGCGCGTTGCATCGTCTGCGTGCGCAAGGGCATCGGGTCAACGGCGAGGCGGCGGCCAGGCGCCGCTATCAACGCTTTGCCGGCACGGACGGCGAGCGCGCGGCCGATCTGAACCGGCTCGCGGACCCGTCGCGCGAATTGCCCGACGTGGTGCTGGCCGTGCGCGGCGGTTACGGCGCGGTGCGGATCCTGCACGGACTCGACTACGAAGGGCTGCAACGGCGGCTGACCGATCAGCCGGTCGCGCTGGTCGGACATAGCGACTTCACTGCGATCCAGCTTGCGTTACTGGCACGCTCGGGCCTGAAGACGTTCGGCGGCCCGATGCTAATGAGCGATTTCGGCGCCGAGGAGCTCAGCGAATTCACCATGCGGCATTTCTGGTCCGCGCTGACGAAGCCGACCATGGCGATCACCAGCAATACACCGCAAGCGCAGCCGGTCGACGTGTCGGGCACGTTGTGGGGCGGTAACCTGGCGGTGGTGGCGTCGCTGATCGGCACGCCGTATATGCCGCCGGTGCGCGATGGCATCCTCTTCGTGGAAGACGTCAACGAGCAGCCGTTCCGGATCGAGCGGATGATTTATCAGTTGCACCTGGCCGGCATCCTCGCGCAACAGCAGGCGCTCGTGCTGGGCGACTTTTCAGGCGGCAAAAACTACGACTACGACAACGGCTACGATCTGCTCGCGATGACCGAGCACGTGAGGTCGCTCGTCGGCATCCCGGTCGTCACCGGCTTGCAGTTCGGGCACGTGCCCAGCATGCTGACGTTGCCCGTGGGTGCGGACGCGCATCTCGTCGCGGATACGCATGGGTTCACACTGAGTCTGTCGGGCTATCCGTGTCTGGGCTGAACCGGCTGGTGCGCGGCTGAATGGGCAGGGGAAGCGGGCGGTTGCCCGCTTTCTTTTCTTTTAGCGACGCAACTAACGGTCCGCTAATTAAACCGCCCGCACGCTCAGTGATCCCGGATCGTCGGTGGATTTGTTGACAAAAAAGCGACCAATCATCGACTCGCGGGTCACGTAGTTAAACTCCTATTGAAGCGCGACAAGGCCCGGTGCCGAGCCGGCCGAGCCGTCAACCCAGCCCAACATAGCGATTGTCGAAATTCAAGATAAAAATTGTTGACAATCTTTGTGTCCGTCCTATGATGACCAACATACCGAGACGCCAATCATGTCCGACACCGAATCAGCTGCAATCAACAGTTCGAAGCCCGAAGCGATAGCCGAGCGCATCCGCGCCGCGATCCTCGAGCATCGGCTGGCACCCGGCGCCAAGCTGACCGAAGCTCAGTTGTGCGAAGTATTTGGCGTGAAGCGCGGCTCGATCCGTCAGGCGCTCGCGCAACTGGCGACCGACCACCTCGTCGACCTCGAACCGAATCGCGGTGCGTTCGTTGCGAGTCCGTCGCTGCAGGAAGTGCACGAGGTGTTCGAAATGCGCCGCATCATCGAACTCGCTGTGGTGGAAAAGATTTGCAGCGGCCACGGCATGCGGCGGTTGAAGAGCATCGGCAGCACCATCGGGCGTGAACGCAAGGCATTCGAAACGCGTGATTTTCCGTCCTGGATTCGCCTGTCCGGCGAGTTTCATACCGAACTGGCCCGCCTCGCTGGCAACACGGTGTTGTGCGATTGTCTGAGCGGACTGGTCGCGCGCTCCACCCTGATCTCCGCGTTATACGAGTCGCTCGGACGAAGCCCTTGCTCGTTCGAAGACCATGAAGCCATTCTCGCCGCGCTCGACGCCGGCGATGCGAAACAGGCGGCGGCACTGATGTCGCGCCATCTGCAAAGCGTCGAGTTGAAAATGCTGGACCGCCCCGCACGTGGCGCGGCGGATCTTCATGAAGTGTTCGGCACCCTGAGCGGGGCGTCCAGAGAAGCTTGAAAGCCGGGTCCAAAGCGGCTGAGCACGGAGCAGGCGCGAATACGCGCACATGAGCGCTTGCGAACATGGCGAGCGCTGGCAACGCAATAACAAGCGCCCAATAAGAAGCGCCCAATCAGCGAGCGCCCAATCAGCGCAAACCAGCGCCCACTGCAGGTGCGCGCTGCACTGAATTGAACTGAATCGAATCAAGCGTCGCAAGGCGGCTCGGCATGAGCGCGGCCGGCTTGCGCACGCACGTCCGTCGCCATGCGATCGACTTCAAGCAGTAACGCATTGCCGGGAAGCCGCGGCGGCCAGCGATGCGATAACCACAAGTACTTCAGTACGGAGACATCCGCGGCCCGGTCCACGTGGCTCGCGCCAGCGTCCTTCCCGCATGGGCGAGGAAGGCGCGGCTGGCATGACCGGTGCAATGCCCTTCGATGCCTTATCGACGGTCCCTATCCCAAGGAGGAATCATGGCTCAGTTCAGTGCAGCGCCCGACAGTCCCTCGATGTCCACATACGCCGACGGTAACGCGCAAGCCGACCCGTCCATTCCGGCAGGCTATAGCGAGCGGCTTTATAACGCGGACCTCGCGCCGCTGCGCGATCAAAGCTGGGGCGCCTACAACATCTTCGCGTTCTGGATGTCGGACGTGCACAGCGTGGGCGGCTATGTGTTCGCAGGCAGTCTGTTCGCACTCGGCCTGACGAGCTGGCAGGTGCTGGTCGCACTGCTCGTCGGTATTACGCTCGTCAATCTGCTGTGCAACCTGATCGCCAAGCCAAGCCAGGCCAACGGCGTGCCTTATCCGGTCGCGTGCCGCGCGACCTTCGGCGTGCTCGGCGCGAATATTCCCGCGGTGATTCGCGGCCTGATCGCAGTCGCGTGGTACGGCATTCAGACTTATCTGGCCTCGAGCGCGCTGGTGATCGTGGTGCTCAAGTTCGTGCCGTCGCTGCTACCCTATGCCGACGTTCATCACCACGGCATGATGGGTCTGTCGACGCTCGGCTGGGCGGGTTTCATGCTGCTGTGGGTGCTGCAGGCGCTGGTGTTCTGGCACGGCATGGAAACCATCAAGAAGTTCATCGACTTCGCGGGTCCGGCGGTCTACGTCGTGATGTTCATTCTCGCGGGCTACATGGTGTATCGCGCGGGCTGGCGCAATATCGGCATCAATCTGGGGGGCGTCAAATATCACGGCATGCAGGTGGTGCCGGTGATGATCACGGCGATTTCGCTGGTGGTGTCGTACTTCTCGGGCCCGATGCTGAATTTCGGCGATTTCTCCCGCTACGGCAAAAGCTTTCGCAGCGTGCAGCGCGGCAATTTCTGGGGGCTGCCGGTCAACTTCCTCGCTTTCTCGCTGGTGACAGTGATCACGACCGCGGCCACGCTGCCGGTGTTCGGCCAGTTGATCACGGACCCGGTCGAGACGGTCGGCCACATCGACTATCCGAGCGCCGTGATTCTCGGCGCGTTGACCTTCACGATCGCGACGATCGGCATCAACATCGTTGCCAACTTCGTGTCGCCGGCCTTCGACTTCTCGAACGTCGCGCCGCGCCTGATCAGCTGGCGAGCGGGCGGGATGCTCGCGGCGGTGGCGTCGATCTTCATCACGCCGTGGAATCTGTTCAACAACCCCGCCGTGATCCACTACACGCTCGACGTGCTCGGCAGCTTCATCGGGCCTTTGTATGGAGTACTGATCGTCGACTTCTATCTGGTGAAACGCCAGAAGATCGTGCTGGACGATCTGTACACAGTCGAGCCGAGCGGCTCATACTGGTATCGCAATGGCGTCAACTACCGGGCCGTGGCCGCACTGCTGCCGGCCGCGCTGATCGCGGTGGTCTGCGTGATGACCCCGGCGCTCGACGGGATGGCGAATTTCTCGTGGTTCATCGGCGCGGGTCTCGGCGCGCTGTTCTATCGCGCTCTCGCACGTTGAGTGCGTTGCCGCAACAAGGAGTCCTTATGCGCATCAAACTGATCAACCCCAATACGACCTGGCGCATGACCGAGGCGATGGGCCGCTGCGCCCGCGAAGTCGCCGCGCCCGGCACCGAAGTGATCGCGGTGAATCCGACCATGGGGCCGCCGTCGATCGAGGGCTACTACGACGAGGCACTCGCCACGCCCGGCTTGCTGGCCGAAGTGGCCGCGGGCGAGCGGGACGGCTGCGACGGCTATGTGATCGCCTGCTTTGGCGATCCCGGTTTGTACGCGGCGCGCGAACTGGCGCGCGGCCCGGTGATCGGCATCGCGGAAGCGGCGATGCATGCGGCGAGCGTGCTGGCGCCGGGCTTTTCGGTCGTGACGACGCTCGCGCGCACGTGCGGGATGGCCTGGCATCTTGCCGAGCGCTACGGTATGAAGCGGTTCTGCCGTAACGTGCGCGCGACGGACGTCGCCGTGCTCGACCTCGACAAGCCGGGGTCGGCGGCACGCCGGATCATTCTCGACGAATGCCGGCGTGCGCTTGCCGAGGACGGAGCGGATGCGATCGTGCTCGGCTGCGCGGGCATGGCCGAGTTGTGCGCTGAGCTCGAGGACGCGCTGGGTGCGCCCGTGATCGAAGGCGTGACGGCCGCCGTGAAGTGGACGGAGGCGCTGGTGGCGCTGCGTCTATCGACGGCCAAACGAGGCGATTACGCGCGGCCGCTCGCCAAGCGCTACGACGGCGCGCTGGCGCCGTTCAGCCCGGGCGGGGCGGAGCCGAATCCGCAGCCGCCGCGCGAAAGCGCGCATGCGTCTGCCGCGAGCGCGCGCGAGTGCGCCGACGGCGCCCAGGCCGCCGACCGGCTGCGGGTAAACGCTGGCGAACCGGGGCACTTCATACATTCGGTCTGACCCGCACTATCTGCCCGGATGTATGGGCGCACCCGGGCCTTTTCGCTACACTGGTTCAACTCGCGGCGGTGCCCCGGGTGGTACCCGAAATCGCGGTGTGCGGCGGGTCCTGACGGGTCCGCGGCCGATGCGGCTCACGCCCATGCGGCACGCGGGCTCGAGCAGCGCTCACGCGTTCGACACCGGTGCGCCGGATGAGCAGCACACGCGTGGCAATCAGCGCCCGCGATTTTTACGTATCGTCATCACGTATTCGTCAAACCATGCCACTCGATTCGAACTACCCACGCGATCTGATCGGCTACGGCCGCCATCCGGTGCACGCCAACTGGCCAGGCCGAGCGCGGATCGCGGTGCAATTCGTCCTGAACTATGAAGAGGGCGGTGAAAATTCCGTGCTGCACGGCGATCCCGGCTCGGAGCAGTTTCTCTCGGAGATCGTCGGCGCGGCATCCTACCCGGCTCGCCACATGAGCATGGAGTCGATCTACGAATACGGCTCGCGTGCGGGCGTATGGCGCATCCTGCGCGAATTCGAAAAGCGCAAGCTGCCGCTCACGGTGTTCGGCGTCGGCATGGCGATCGAACGGCATCCGGAAGTGGCGCGCGCATTCGTCGAACTCGGCCATGAGATCGCGTGCCACGGCTATCGCTGGATTCATTATCAGGACGTGTCGCCGGAGCAGGAAGCGCAGCACATGCGCCTCGGCATGCAAGCAATCGAACGGGTGACCGGCGAGCGGCCGCTCGGCTGGTACACCGGCCGCGACAGTCCCAACACGCATCGTCTGGTCGCCGAATACGGCGGCTTCCTGTACGACTCCGATTACTACGGCGACGACCTGCCGTTCTGGATGGATGTCGAAGTGACGGGTGGCGCCAAGGTGCCGCAACTGATCGTGCCGTACACGCTCGACACCAACGACATGCGTTTCGCGAGCCCGCAGGGCTTTAACACCGCCGACCACTTCTTCACCTATTTGCGCGATGCTTTCGACGTGCTCTACCAGGAGGGCGAGCAGGCGCCGAAGATGCTGTCGGTCGGCATGCATTGCCGACTGCTCGGGCGTCCGGGGCGTTTTCGCGGGCTGCAACGTTTTCTCGACCATATCGAGCAGCACGATCGCGTGTGGGTCACGCGGCGCGTCGATATCGCGCGGCACTGGCGCGAACATCATCCTTACGAGCAAGGGAACCGCGAGGCGGCGGCATGAAAGCGATGCAATACACTCTGGAGCAGCTCAACAGCATTTCGGCCGACGCGTTCGTCGCGGCGCTGTCGGGTATTTTCGAGCATTCGCCCTGGGTCGCGGAAATCGCCGCGCAGCAACGGCCCTTTGCGAGCGTCGACGAGTTGCATCACACAATGTCGGGCATCGTCGAAACGGCGGGCGAGCAGAAACAACTGGCGCTGATCAACGCGCACCCGGAGCTTGCCGGCAAGGCTGCGGTGCGCGGCGAGCTGACCGCCGAATCGACCCGCGAGCAGAGCGGCGCGGGCCTCGCAGCGTGTACCCAGGAAGAGTTCGACAAGCTGCTCGCGCTGAACAGCGCGTATCGCACGAAATTCGGCTTCCCGTTCGTTCTCGCGGTGCGCGGCTATGACCGCGACGGGATCATCGCCAACTTCGAGGCGCGGGTGAACAACAGCCGCGCCGACGAACTGCGCGCCAGTCTCGATCAGATCTACCGCATCGCGCGTTTCCGGCTGCACGACCTGATCGGCGCGTAGCTCACGGGCGCGCACGGATCAAGGCTCGGCACGCGTCGCAAACGCATCGGGCGCGGGCCGTGGAGCTTGCACGGAAACGCTTTTGCAGCACCCACTTATATCAAGGATGACTAAAGATGGCACTCCCGACTCTCGACCCCAACGCTCCGGAATTTACCCGCCGCTTCGTGAACCTGGCGGACCCGCGTCTGGGCGCGCAGGCGCTCGAGGCCAGCGACGATTTCTTCGCCCCGAAGGAACGCATGCTGAATCCGGAGCCGGCCGTCTTCATTCCCGGCAAGTACGACGAAAACGGTAAGTGGATGGACGGCTGGGAAACCCGCCGCAAGCGCGCCGCGGGTTATGACTGGTGCGTGGTGAAGCTGGCGCGGGCGGGCGTCATCAAGGGGCTCGACCTCGATACCAGCCACTTTACGGGCAATTTTCCGCCGGCGGCGTCGGTGGAGGCCGCGCGCGTGGTGGACGGCACGCCGGGCCAGTCGACGCAATGGACCGCGATCGTGCCGTCCACCACCTTGCAGGGCAATAGCCACCACTACCTCGAAGTCGACGACGCCAACGCGTACACGCACCTGCGCGTGAACATCTATCCCGACGGCGGCATCGCGCGTCTGCGGGTGTATGGTCAGCCGCAGGTCGACTGGGCCGGCGCGAGCCGCACCGCGCAGTTCGATCTGGCCGCCATGGAAAACGGCGCCTATCTGGTCGCTGCGAACAATCAGCACTTCGGTGCGGCGTCGACGATCCTGATGCCCGGCCGCGGCGTGAACATGGGCGACGGTTGGGAAACGCGCCGCCGTCGCGAGCCGGGCAACGACTGGGCGATCGTCGCGCTGGCTCAACCGGGCGTGATCAGGAAGATCGAAGTGGATACGGCTCACTTCAAAGGCAACTATCCGGACCGTTGCTCGATCCAGGCCGCGTATGTGACGGGGGGCACCGACAGCTCGCTGGTCACGCAGGCGATGTTCTGGCCCGTGCTGCTCGATGAGCAGAAGCTGCAGATGGACAAGCAGCATGAGTTCGAAAGCGAGATCGCGGCGCTCGGTCCAGTCACGCACGTGCGCTTTAACATCATTCCAGACGGCGGTGTCTCGCGTCTGCGTCTGTGGGGCACGCTCGCATCATGAAAACGCTCGCTATCGAACCGCTGACGAAGCAAGCGTTCGCCGCGTTCGGCGACGTGATCGAGCTTGAGGGCGCGAAGCAGATTCCGATCAATCTCGGCACGACGATCCGCTATCACGATCTGGCGAAAGTGGATGTGACCGACGAGAACGGACGCACGCTCGTGAACCTGTTTCGCGGCCAGCCGCGCACACTGCCGTTCGAGGTGAAGATGCTCGAACGTCATCCGCTCGGCAGCCAGGCGTTCGTGCCGCTGAACGACAAGCCGTATCTTGTCGTGGTGGCGCCGGCGGGCGAACTGGACGCATCGCTCATCCGCGCGTTCGTGACGAGCGGCTGGCAGGGCGTCAACTATGCGAAGGGCGTGTGGCACCATCCGCTCATCGCATTGGGCGACGTAAGCGACTTTATCGTTATCGATCGCGGCGGTGAGGGACTGAACCTGAACGAGCAGGACCTGGCCGAGCCGCTATGGATTACCGAGGATGCGTTGAACGCGGTCGCGGTTTGAGCGTAGCGGCGCCGTCGCAGCAAACTTGCGTGGATGAAAAAGCTCACCGCGGGTGCGGTGAGCGCTTGCATTGGCGCGAGAGGGCCTTGAAAGGGCGACGCCATTGCGTGCGTCAGCCATTACCCGCGTTACTGCATTACCCGCATTGTCCACGTTACCCGCGCTTGCCGAGCAATGGCGAACGGCCGATCACTTCACGTGTCCGTTCGGGTGGCTCCGCATCGGAAAAACCCGCGGCTTCGATCGCGGGTCTCAGCCCTTTGAATTGCACGCTCTTCTTCGGCGCGCGCAACGACGCGATGCCGTCGTCCCACGCGTGCAGCATCTGCTTCGCAACCGTGCGCCATTGCGTGTGGTTGCGCGCCGCTTCGATCATTTCATGGCCGACCGCGACGGCTGAATCGCACAGCGCTTCGACCATCTGCGCATACTGGCGCGGCGCGATACCCATGCGCGTGTTGAAGAAACGCTCCAGCGCTTTGCCCGCCGCCCAGGTCTTGCGGCCGTCGATCGGCAGACCGGGCGGGTTGGCCGCGAAACGCGGATAGGCCTGCGTCGTGACGATGTCGTAGACGGGCGTGAACGCCACGTCGTCAACCGACGTGTAAAACAGCGCAACGTTCTTCGTGTGACAGTCTGCATTGCGCACGACGTAGTTCGTCAGCAGGTGCCAGCCGAGCTGCAGGAGCTGCTCGCGCACCCGGTCGCGATCGAGCAGGTACGCTCGTGCGGCGTTGAGCATCTTCTCGCTGGTCGAATTGTATTTTTCGTGCGGCGGCAAACCCAGCAGCCCGCACATGTCTTCGACGCCATACGCCGGCAGGCCCTGCGCATCCACGTCGAAGCGCTCGACGATGAGCGCGCGGCCATCGTCCGACATTTGGGTGCGCGCCACCGCTGCGACGCCCAGCCTTTCGAGCACGCGCATCGAATAGAACTCGTTAAAGCCCAGGAACGGCGTGTTGTCGTCCGAGCCTTTGACGATGTGGTGGCTCGTGCGGATGGTCGGTTTGCCGAGCGGCGTCGCGGCGGCGGTGCCCGATGCCGCTTGCTGCGGCACGATGAATTTCGGCACGACGCCCGAGATGGCCGCGCGCGCATATTCGCGTACCAGCTGCGCAAAATGTTCGGCGGTGTTCTCGCCGTGCAGAATTTCCTTGACGTCGAGCGCCTGCAGTTCGGTGCCCGGCGCGACGCCTTCGGGTGTGACGGTCACGCGGCCGATCCCCATTGCGCCGACCACGGCGAGCAGCGACAGGTCGGTGCCGTCGAGCAAGGGACCGAACTGCTCGCGAATCAGGTTCAGCAGGTAGCCCTCGGGCAAGTTCTGCCGGAAGAACGGGTGCAGGTCGCGCGGCCAGCGCCAGGCTTCGTCGCGCACCGGCATCGTGAGGCTGACGAAGTCGGTCGGGCGCGCGTCCGCGTTGTATTTGAGGACGTAATCGTCGCGCTCGCGAAACAGCGTCGCGACGTGCTTGCCCCGCACCTGGACGTCGAGCCTCATGAGTTCGCCGCCGGGCTGCGTTGTTCAGCGAGAATGTCTTCGAGCGTGCGCGCATGTCCATGCGCGACGAACTTCAGGTCGTAGCCCGCAGCGTCGAGCAGACGCACCAGCACGGACACGCTCATGTCGTTTCTTGCGAGCGTTTCCATGCGCGCGACCGTGGTGCGCGCGACGCCGGCGCGGCGCGCGAGTTCCTCCTGCGAGAGGTGGTGTTCGCGCCGTAGCGCTTTGAGCATGTCCGATACGTCGGCGAGGTTGGTCATGTGTGGCCCCAAGGCGTCAATTTCGACGAATTGCATCGTTATTGTAGCCCAACGGCGGCAACAGCCTGTGGCGAATTTGTGTCCTACAGGCCACATTTTTCTAGATTATCCCTTTTTTGTCGCCGTGGGGCTACAAAATGCCCCGGTTGCCGGTCCAACCGCAGGGTCCGCTCGACGCGCGAAAAAAACGGGCATGCCGCTTACGCGAACAGCCCGCTTGCCCTGCCGATCGTCGCCCGCGCGCAGACCTGGAGTCGGTCCGACCGGCCGGCTTCAGGTTACCTGGCCGCGCCGCCCTGGAACCATGCGGCGATTTTCACCCGTTCGTCGTCGGTCATGTGCGTGACGTTGCCGAGCGGCATCGCCTTCAACGTCACCGCCTGCTGATAGATCCGCTGCGCGTTCTGCGAGATTTCGTCCGGCGTATCGAGCAGCACGCCGGCCGGCGCGCTGCCCATGAGCGTCGGATGGGACGAGTGACACGCCGCGCAGCGCTGTTGCAGCACGGGTGCGATGTCGGCCAGCTTCACCGACGGCGCGTTCGCGGCCTGCGCTTGCGTCACGATCGGCTTGGGCATGGTCCAGAAGAGCGCGCCGAACATCAGCACGATGCCGGCGAGCGGCAGATACCACAACACCTGGCCTCGATGGCGCATCACGAAGAACTGGCGGATCAGCGCGCCGGCCAGCATGATGACGAGCAGCACGGCCCAGTTGTACGGATGTGTGTAGGTCATCGCGTAGTGATTGGACAGCATCGCGAACACCACCGGCAACGTGAAATACGTGTTGTGCACCGAGCGTTGCTTGCCGCGCTTGCCGTAGATCGGATTGGGCGTGTCTCCCTTGAGCATGGCGTCGACCATCTTGCGCTGGCCGGGAATGATCACGAAGAACACGTTGGCGGACATGATGGTCGCCAGCATCGCGCCCATGATCAGGTACGCCGCGCGGCCCGCGAAGATGTGGCAGGCGAGCCACGCCGCGATCAGCACGTACACGCCCACGCAGATGCCGAGCAGCCTATCCTTGCTGCCAAGCATGCGGCACAGCGAGTCGTACACGATCCAGCCGGCCGCAAGAAAGCCGAGCGCCGACGCGACCGCGACCACCGGGCCCATGTCGAGAACGTTCTTGTCGATCAGATAAGTGGTCGGCGAGAACAGATAGAGCACGGTGAAGAGAGCAAAACCCGAAAGCCACGTCGTGTACGAAGGCCACTTGGACCAGTGCAGGTCATCGGGCATTTCCGGCGGCGCGACGGTGTACTTCTGCATGTTATAGAAGCCGCCGCCGTGCACATGCCACAGTTCGCCGAACACGCCGCGCCGGCGCTGGTTGGGGTCATGCGGCGGTTTCAGGCTGTTGTCGAGCGCGACGAAGTAGAACGACTCGCCGATCCATGCGATCGCGGCGACGACATGAAACCAGCGAATCGCCAGGTTCAGCCAGTCGGTAATAAAGCCTTCCATGAAACTCCTCCACTTCTGATTGGTTGTGCGCGTGGTGACGTTGCGCGCCTGGCTGGACCCGGTTGATGCGTCTCGGACCAGCAAGCATCACCGCGCCGACTGCGGGTCAAGGACGCGGCGGCCTCGCTTGGCACGCGTCGTTTCCAATGGATCTCAACTGCGCGTCGCGCCCCGGTTCCGCTCGCCCGGCCCATCGCGTTTCGTGCGACGCTCGAGGCGGTTTGAGGCCATGAGCCAGCGAGCCTCTGCGCGATGCAATCGAGCGTGTCGTGCGCGGAGCTTGCCTAGCTGCCTCGATAGGTGCTGTACGACCACGGCGACACGAGCAGCGGCACGTGATAATGCGCGGCGGCATCGGCCACGCCAAAACGCAGCACCACCCGGTCGACGAAACGCGGCTCGGGCACCCGCGTGCCGATCGACGCAAAGTAGTCGCCCGCGCCGAACACCAGTTCGTATTCGCCCGCGACGAGTGCGTCGCCTTCCAGCAGCGGCTCGTCGCAGCGGCCGTCGTCATTGGTCACGGTGGTTTTCAGCGCGCGGCGCGTGTCGCCCGCGAGCGCGAAGAGTTCGACCTTGATGCCCGCGCCGGGACGGCCGTTGGCGGTGTCGAGCACATGGGTAGTGAGCTTTCCCATTCGCAATTTTCCTTATGTGAATGCGAGGTTTCGGCGGCAGCCCGATCCGGATACGTTTGCGGCGGATCGAGGCTCCACGTCAGTGGCTACATACCCGTCGGCGAATTGAAGCGAGCGCCGTGGCAGTCATTGTAAAAAGCTTGTTCCATTCGGCGCGCGCGAGATAGGAAAGATAATAGCTGGCACATGACGGACAGCGTGTTGAAAGCCGCAGCGGATCGATTCGTTCGCTTTATCGATCCGGTTCGATGCTGGCGGCGCCAAAAAACGACCACTATATCGGCGGCGTGAAGTTGGGTATCGCATCGGCGTGAGTTGCCATGCTTATTTTGACCATTGAAGGTTACACCTGTGCGCGGCGCCCACCATCAGCCAGAGCAACTGGAAGCCCGCACACCCTTGAGGAAGTCCCTCGAGGAACCCCGAAGACGGCGCAATGCGCTGGGTAACCGGGCCAACGGCGTTCGACGGGACGCGGCGGCACGGTTGACGTGCCGTCACATCGCGTTCGAACGACTTTGCATGCAAGCGTGACAGCGGAGAAACGGATGACGATGGAACAGCCGGCGCGCCAGCCGGGTAAAAAGCAAACCATGCTGGTGAAGCACGCGGACATGCTGGTCACGATGGACGGCGCCCGGCGCGAGTTGCGCGACGGCGGTCTGTATATCGAAGACAACTGCATCGTCGCGGTGGGACCGACCGCGCAATTGCCGCAATCGGCCGATGAAGTGCTCGACATGCGTGGGCACCTGGTGATCCCCGGTCTGGTGAATACGCACCACCACATGTATCAGAGCCTGACGCGCGCGCTTCCCGCCGCGCAAAACGCCGAGTTGTTCGGCTGGCTCACGAGCCTGTACAAGGTGTGGGCGAACCTCACGCCGCAGATGATCGAGGTTTCGACGCTCACGGCGATGGCCGAACTGCTTCTCTCCGGTTGCACGACCTCGAGCGACCATCTGTATATGTATCCGAACGGCAGCCGGCTCGACGACAGCATCGCCGCGGCCCGCCGGATCGGCATGCGCTTTCATGCGGCGCGCGGCAGCATGAGCGTGGGGCGCAAGGACGGGGGCCTGCCGCCGGATTCGGTGGTCGAGCGCGAAGCGGACATTCTGGAGGACACGCAGCGGCTGATCGAGACGTACCACGACGAAGGGCGCTATGCGATGCTGCGCGTGGTGGTCGCGCCATGCTCGCCATTTTCGGTGAGCCGCGACCTGATGCGCGAGTCGGCGGTGATGGCGCGCCACTACGGGGTGTCGCTGCATACGCACCTCGCCGAGAACGTCAACGACATCGCGTACACGCGCGAGAAGTTTCGGATGACGCCCGCCGAGTATGCGGAAGATCTCGGCTGGCTCGGCCACGATGTGTGGCACGCGCACTGTGTGCAACTCGACGACGCGGGTATCGAGCTATTCGCGCGCACGGGCACCGGCGTCGCGCACTGTCCGTGCTCGAACATGCGGCTTGCGTCGGGCATCGCGCCGGTGCGGCGCATGCGGCTCGCGGGCGTGCCGGTGGGGCTGGGCGTCGACGGTTCGGCTTCGAACGACGGCGCGCAGATGCTCGGCGAAGTGCGCCAGGCGCTGCTGTTGCAGCGCGTCGGCTTCGGCCCGCAGGCGATGACCGCGCGCGAGGCGCTGGAAATGGCGACCCTGGGCGGCGCGAAAGTGCTCAACCGCGACGACATCGGTGCACTCGCGCCTGGCATGGCGGCGGACTTCGTGTCGTTCGATCTGCGCCAGGCGCTGTTTGCGGGCGCGCTGCAGGACCCGGTGGCGGCGCTGGTGTTCTGTGCACCGTCGCAAGTGAGCTATAGCGTGATCGGCGGGAAGGTGATCGCGAAGGACGGAAAGTTGACCACGCTCGATCTTGGACCGGTCATCGAGCAGCACAACCGGCTCGCGCAGACGCTTTACGAAGCGGCGCTATAGCGGGACGAGCGCGGAAAAGCGCGGAAAAGCGCGGAAAAGCGGCACAGAAAAGCCGCAGAGCGGGCGGGTTGCGGGCGGCCAGCGCACTCCATAAGCGGGCGCGGCACGGCAGGGCCGCCCGCAACCGGCCGTCAACAGCGTCAATAGCGTCAATAGCGTCAAGGCTTGTCGATCAAGGTTCGGGTCGCTTCGGCGACGAGGCTGCGCAGCCAGCGCACCTCATCGGAGTAATGCACGCGCTCGTGCCACAGTTGGTAGTACTGCATCGGGGGGAAATCGAGCGGAGCGGGCACCACGGTGAGCGGCAGAAATTTTGCGTAGTAGTCGGCAAAGAGGCGCGTGGTCGTGAAGATCAGATCGGATTTGATCAATACGTACGGCGCGAGATTGAAGTACGGCAACGTGACGACCACGTGACGCTTGAGCCGCTCGCGCGCGAGATGCACGTCGATCGCGCCGCGCTGGCCCACCGAGTAAGGAGTCGGCGCGAGATGCGGCGCATTCAGGTACTGGTCGAGCGTGAGGCCGCCGCGTTTGGCGAACGGATGCGCGTTGCTCATCAGGCAGACGATCTGATCGACGAACAGGTTGGACAGATGCAACTGCTCCGGCGGCTCCGGCCAGTTGCCGACCACGGTGTCGAGCTTGCCGTCCTCGAGCGCGAGTTCGTAGTCGAACGCCGGGCCCAGCGAGTGAAATTCGAGCGTCGCATTGGGCGCGGCCTGGCGAAAGCGTTCGACCACCGTCGGCACGAACAGCACGTTCAGATAGTCAGGGCAACCGATCCGGTAACAGCGGATCGACGTAGCGGGATCGAAGTTGTGCTGCTGGAACCTGATGCGCTCGATTTCGCGCAGCGCGTTCTGCACCGGTTCCAGCAGGCGCAGGCCGTACTCGGTCGGCACCATGCCGGACTTGCCGCGCACCAGCAGCGGGTCGCCGGTGATGTCGCGCAAACGGCGCAGCGCCGCGCTGATCGCGGGTTGCGACTGATTCAGTTTGACGGCCGCGCGCGTGACGCTGCGCTCCATCAACAAGGTGTGCAAGACGCGCAGCAGGTACGTATCGATCGCCTCGCGTTGCTGGCTCATGACTTCTCCGGGATATATGTTCTGGCTGATCGAACGGGCGTTGGGGTATAAGCGTTTTAATATGAACGAAAAACCGCGTCAAGCGTGAGATACCCGCAGAGCACGCTGCGGCGCGGGTTTGCGGGAATTTTGGCGGCTCGACTGAGCGGGTCGAATTGGGTATTGTCATCCGGTTGTGGTGACGGATCGTCTGCCGCCAAGGTGGATGGACGCGTCTAACCGGCAGTCAGGGACGTACTACGGAATCACATGAGCGACTCTTACCATAGCGACGGCGCCGCCGCGCAGCCGGCGTCGAGGCCGGAACAGGCGGCGCCCCGGCTGGTGCTCGAGGGCATCACCAAACAGTATCCGGCGGTGCGAGCCAACGACGACGTCACGTTGATCGTCGCACCCGGCGAAATCCATGCGGTACTCGGCGAAAACGGCGCGGGCAAAAGCACGCTGATGAAGATCATCTACGGCGCAGTGCGGCCCGACGCCGGCGAGATCCGCTGGGAAGGCGAGGCGGTGGAAATCGCGAGCCCGGCGGCCGCGCGCAAGCTCGGCATCGGCATGGTGTTCCAGCATTTTTCGCTGTTCGAGACGCTCACGGTCGGCGAAAACATCGCGCTCGCTCTCGACGAGCCGTTCGATCTGAAGACGTTGTCCAAACGGATTCGCGTAGTGTCGGCCGACTATGGTCTGGACATCGATCCGCAACGTCACGTGCATAGCCTCACGGTGGGCGAGCGGCAGCGCGTGGAGATCGTGCGCTGCCTGTTGCAGAACCCGCGCCTGTTGATCATGGACGAGCCGACCTCGGTGCTGACGCCGCAGGCCGTGCGCAAGCTGTTCGAGACGCTGCGCCGGCTGGCGGCCGAAGGCTGCAGCATTCTCTACATCAGCCACAAGCTCGACGAAATCCAGGAGCTGTGCGATACCGCCACGGTCATGCGCGGCGGCCGCGTGACCGGTCACGTGAAGCCGAAGGCAGAGACGCAGGCCTCGCTTGCGCAGTTGATGGTCGGCCATTCGCTGCCCGATTACACGCGGCGCGAGCACAACCCGGGCGCCGTGCTGCTGGACGTGAAGCAGTTATCGGTGCAAAGCGACGATCCGTTCGGCACGTCGCTACGCGATGTGTCGTTCGGCGTGCATGCCGGCGAGATTTTCGGCATCGCGGGAGTCTCGGGCAACGGTCAGGCGGAACTGCTGTCGGCGCTGTCGGGCGAAAAACGCGGCGCGCGGGCCGACGCCGTGACGATTTGCGGCAAGCCGGCCGGGCGCCTGGGCGCGGGCGGGCGGCGCGCACTGGGCTTTGGCTTCGTGCCGGAGGAGCGCCTCGGCCGTGGCGCGGTGCCGGCGATGTCGCTGTCGGAAAACGCGCTGCTCACCGCGCACCGTCAGCAGATGGTGCGCTCGGGCTGGATCAGGGCGGGCGCCATGCGCGGCTTCGCCAGGCGCTGCATCGACGCCTTCGACGTGCGTTGCGGCGGCCCCGAAGCGCTCGCGCAGAGTCTGTCCGGCGGCAATTTGCAGAAATACATCATGGGCCGCGAGATTTTGCAGGCGCCCAAGGTGCTGGTGGTTGCGCAGCCTACTTGGGGCGTCGACGTCGGCGCATCGGCATTCATCCGCCAACAGTTGCTCGATCTGGCCGCGCGCGGCGTCGCGATTCTGGTGATCTCCGAGGAACTGGAGGAGCTCTTCGACATCTGCGACCGCATCGCGGTGCTCGCCGGCGGCCGGCTCTCACCGGTGCGCGCGACCGGGGCGACCAATGCCGAGGAAATCGGCCGCTGGATGGCGGGCCTCTTCGGCGGCCGGGAGGATGCGGCGCCTTCGGCGGAACAGCCCGCGCATGCCTGAATCGTCGCGTTGGATAACAGACACAGAACCAGACAAATCACCCGCTTCCATGATGCTTCCCTATCGACTCGAAGCACGCACGACGCCCTCGCGCACGATGCAGTTCGCCGTGCCGCTGATCGCCGCGCTGCTCACGCTCGCCATCGGCTTTCTGATTTTCGGCCTGGTGGGCCGCGACCCGCTGCAGGCGATGCACGCGTTTTTCATCGAGCCGCTGTCCAGCGTGAACGGCTGGTCGGAACTGCTGCTGAAGGCGTCGCCGTTATGCCTGATTGGCCTCGGCCTCGCGATCGGCTATCGCGCCAACGTCTGGAACATCGGCGCCGAAGGGCAGATGCTGCTCGGTGGCATCGCCGCGAGCGGCGTCGCGATCTACTTCGATCAGGCCACCGGCTGGTGGATCCTGCCGACCATGATGATTGCCGGCGTGCTCGGCGGGATGGCGTGGGCCGCGATTCCCGCGCTGCTGAAGAGCCGCTTCAACACCAACGAGATTCTCGTGAGCCTGATGCTCACCTATGTGGCCACGCAGTTGCTGATCTATCTGGTGAGCGGCCCGTGGCGCGATCCGCAAGGGATGAACTTCCCGCTCTCCGAGATGTTCAGCGGCGACGCGCTCTATCCGACGCTCTACGGCGACTGGCACTGGAAATGGCTGCGCGGCACGCGCCTGAACGCGTCGGTGTTCATCACGCTGATCGCGATTCCGCTCGTGTGGCTTTTCATGCGCAAGAGCTTCGCGGGCTACCGGATGAACGTCGGCGGACTCGCACCGCTCGCCGCCCGCTATGCCGGTTTCTCGGACAAAAAGACCATCTGGACGTCGCTGCTCATCAGCGGCGGCCTCGCGGGCCTCGCCGGCATGGGCGAGATCGCCGGGCCGATCGGTCAGTTGCAGGCGACGTGGTCGCCGGGCTACGGCTTCACCGCGATCATCGTCGTGTTCGTCGGGCGCCTGCATCCGGTCGGCATCGTGCTCGCCAGTCTGCTGATGGCGTTGCTCTATCTCGGCGGCGAAGCGGTGCAGACCTCGATGCAATTGCCGCAGGCGCTCTCAGGGGTGTTCCAGGGGCTGCTGCTGTTCTGCCTGCTGGGTGCCGACCTGTTCGTGAACTACCGGGTGCGCCGCCGAACGCTCGCCGCCGCCGGTCACTGACCGCGACCGAGCACTTCGCCGACCTTCGATTACTGATTTCCCGCCGGAGCTCCATGGACATTCAACAAGCCAGCGCGCTGACATCGAGCGCCGTCACCGCCGCGATCCCGCTCATGTTTGCGGGCGCGGGCGAACTCGTCACCGAAAAGTCGGGCGTGCTCAACCTCGGGGTCGAAGGCATGATGCTGATGGGCGCGGTGACCGGCTACGCGGTCACCGCGATCAGCGGCAGCCCGTGGCTCGGCGTGCTCGCAGCGATTGCAGCCGGCCTCGCGATGGCGCTGCTGTTCGCCTTCCTCACGTTGACGATGCTCGCCAATCAGGTCGCCACCGGCCTCTCGCTGACCATCTTCGGCATCGGTCTGTCCGCGTATGTCGGCAAGCCGTATACGTCGGCGGCAGCGCGCGCGAGCATCGACGCGTGGGCCATTCCCGGCCTCTCGAAGATCCCCGTGCTCGGGCCGGCGCTCTTCAGTCTCACGCCGCTCGACTACCTGGCGTTCGTGATGTTCGCGGTGATCGGCTGGTTCCTGTACCGCACGCGCGCGGGACTGGTGCTGCGTTCGGTCGGCGAATCGCCGCAGGTCGCGCACTCGGTGGGCTTTCCGGTGGTGGGCGTGCGCTACGGCTCGGTCGCCTTCGGCGGCGGCATGGCCGGGCTTGCCGGCGGCTATTACTCGATCGTGAATTTGCACCTGTGGCAGGAAAATCTCACGTCGGGCCGCGGCTGGATCGCGCTCGCGCTGGTCGTGTTCGCGACGTGGCGCCCGGGGCGCCTGCTGATCGGCGCGCTGCTTTTCGGTGCGGTGACCGGCCTGCAGTTTTACGCGCAGGCGATCGGCGTGCCGGTGCCCACCCAGTTCCTCGCGATGCTGCCGTACGTCGCGACGGTCGTCGTACTGGTGCTGATCTCGCATAATCCGAACACCATCCGTCTGAACGCGCCTGCCTCCTTGGGCAAGCCGTTTTTCTCGGCGGGCTAGTCGATCGACGATCGATCGCCCATCGACCCCACGTTCCCATCGTTCGCCAATAACACAGGACCCAACATGAAGAGAAGAAATCTGCTGAGCGCTTCCACGTGGGGCGCGGCTTCGCTCGCGCTCACTGCGGCGCTGACTGTGCCGCTCGGGCAAACCGCGCGGGCCGCCGACGCGCCGGGCGTCGCGTTCGTCTACCTCGGCAATCCGGGAGACGCCGGCTGGACGTTCGCGCACGACCAGGGCTCGAAGGAAGCGCAAGCGCAGTTCGGCAACAAGATCAGGATCACGCGTATTGAAAACGTGCCCGAATCGGCCGACTCGGAGCGCGTGTTCCGCGATCTGGCGAGCAAGGGCAACAAGATCATCTTTGGCACGAGCTTCGGCTACCAGGACTTCGAACTGAAGGTCGCGAAGGATTTCCCGGACACCGTGTTCCTGCACGCGACCGGCTACAAGAAGGCGCCGAATTTCGGCACCTACGACGTGCGCATGTACCAGGGCGCGTATCTGGCCGGCGTCGCAGCGGGCTATGTGACCAAGACCAACACGCTCGGCTTCGTCGCGTCCGTGCCGATTCCGGAAGTGGTGCGCAACATCAACGCCTATACGCTCGGCGCGCGCTTGGTGAATCCGAAGGTGCACACAAAGGTCATCTGGATCAACAGCTGGTTCGATCCGGGCAAGGAAAAGCAGGCGGCTGAAACGCTGATCGGCCAGGGCGCCGACGTGCTGCTGCAAAACACCGATTCCAGCGCGACGCTCGCCACCGCGTCGGAAAAGCACGTTCACGCATTCGGCTGGGATTCGGACATGAAGAAATTCGGTCCCGACGCGCATCTTGGGTCGGTGGTCGCGCATTGGGGGGTCTACTACACTGCGGTGATCCAGCAGGTGCTCGACGGCAAGTGGAAGAACGACCCGGTGTGGTGGGGCATTCCGCAGAAAGCCGTCAACCTGGAAGACCTGAACACGTCGGCGATTTCGGCTGACGCGCAGAAACAGGTCGCGGCAAAACGCGAGCTGCTGGCGAGCGGCAAGTGGGACGTGTTCGCCGGCCCGCTGAAGGACCAGTCCGGCGCGGTGAAGGTGCCGGCCGGCAAGACGCTGACCGACCCGGAACTGCAACGTCTGAACTGGTACGTGGAAGGCGTGGACGGATCGCTGCCGAAGTAAGCGTCAGTGAGGCCGACGAGCCCACCTTGAACGGTTCATGATCACGAGGCGGCGCTCTCGTGGATCGCTGCATTGACGAGCTGCGTCCATCCAGTACGGACGCAGCTTTTTTTGCGGCGAACGGGATGCTGGCATGTCGCCAGGCCCCGACACCGCCCGTCATTCGATCCGCAAGCCTACCTTGATCGTCACCTGCCAGTAGGTCACCTTGTCGTCTTCGATCTGGCCCCGCGTTTCCATGACTTCGAACCAGTGCAGGTTACGCAGCGTCTGCGAGGCTTTGGCGATCGCGGTTTTGACGGCGTCGTCGCTGGATACGGTCGACGACCCGGTCAATTCGATCTGTTTGTAGACGTGGTCTGACATGAACTTCCTCCTTTGGTCTTCGTTGAGGTTCACTGAGTATAGGCAACGGGCGACGCGGCGCCTGCCTGTTGTGCCTGCGGCGGCGGCTGGACAGCGGTGCGCGGTACGGCGTGAGCGTGACGGCGCAACTTGATCGGATTGCCGATGCAGTCAGAAATTGGCCATCCCGGCTGATGAACATGCCCCTCGTCACCTAGGCGACGACTCTCCGAGGCCGACCTGTCGGCCCTCGTCGACGTCCCGCGATCGCCGCGCGGCGCCGCTGCTGGCGCCGCGCAGGCAGCGCATGGGTCGACATCGCGATAACCTGCTAAAATATGCGGTTTTTCGCCGATATCACATTCAAAGGGACGCGCCGTGCTGTCTACCGCCAATATCACCATGCAATTCGGGCCGAAGCCTCTCTTCGAGAACATTTCGGTCAAGTTCGGGGAAGGGAACCGCTATGGCCTTATCGGTGCGAACGGCTGCGGTAAATCCACCTTCATGAAAATCCTGGGCAGCGACCTGGAGCCCAGCTCCGGCAACGTGATGCTCGAGCCGAATGTGCGCCTCGGTAAGCTGCGTCAGGATCAGTTCGCGTACGAAGACGTGCGCGTGCTCGACGTCGTGATGATGGGCCACACGGAAATGTGGGCCGCGATGACCGAGCGCGACGCGATCTACGCGAACCCCGACGCGACCGACGACGACTACATGCACGCCGCCGAACTCGAAGCGAAGTTCGCCGAGTTCGACGGCTACACGGCCGAAGCGCGCGCGGGCGAACTGCTGCTCGGCATCGGCATCGCGATCGAGGACCACAACGGCCCGATGAGCAACGTCGCGCCGGGCTGGAAGCTGCGCGTGCTGCTCGCGCAGGCGCTGTTCTCGAAGCCGGACGTGCTGCTGCTGGATGAGCCCACCAACAACCTGGACATCAACTCGATCCGTTGGCTGGAAGACGTGCTCAACCAGTACAACTCGACCATGATCATCATCTCGCACGACCGGCACTTCCTGAACCAGGTCTGCACGCACATGGCCGACATGGACTACGGCACGCTGAAGGTCTATCCGGGCAACTACGACGACTACATGCTCGCGAGCACCCAGGCGCGCGAGCGTCAGCAGAACGCGAATGCGAAGGCGAAGGAGCGTGTCGCCGACCTGCAGGACTTCGTGCGCCGCTTCTCGGCGAACAAGTCCAAGGCGCGTCAGGCCACCAGCCGTCTGAAGATGATCGACAAGATCAAGATCGAGGAATTCAAGCCGTCGTCGCGGCAGAACCCGTTCATCCGCTTCGAGTACGAGAAGAAGCTGCACAACATTGCAGTGGTGGCCGAAAAAATCACGAAGAAGTACGAGCGCACCATTTTCAACGACTTCAGCATCAGCGTGCAGCCGGGCGAGCGCATTGCGATCATCGGCGAGAACGGCGCGGGCAAGACCACGCTGCTGCGCTCGCTGCTCGGCAAGCTCGAACTCGACCACGGCACGGTGAAGTGGGCCGAAAATGCGAACGTCGGCTACATGCCGCAGGATACGTACGAAGAGTTTCCGGACGACGTCACGCTAATGGACTGGATCGACGCCTACCGCAAGGAAGGCGACGACGAGCAGATGGTGCGGGGCACGCTCGGCCGCCTGCTGTTCAATGCCGACGACATCCGCAAGTCGGTCAAGGTGCTCTCCGGTGGCGAGAAGGGCCGCATGATCTGGGGCAAGCTGATGCTCGGCCGCCACAACGTGCTGATGATGGACGAGCCGACCAACCACATGGACATGGAGTCGATCGAGTCGCTGCAGATCGCGCTCGACAAGTTCGAAGGCACGCTGATTTTCGTGTCGCACGACCGCGAGTTCGTGAGCGGCCTCGCCAATCGCATTATCGAAGTGAAGACCGACGGCACGCTGAACGACTTCGGCGGCAACTATGAAGATTTCCTGTTGAGCCAAGGGGTGCAGTAAGCACCCTCGGCGCACGCGCTGCAGCGCGTGCGCAGCCAGCACGTTCAAACCTGAAGCCCGCTTCGTCGAAGCGGGCTTTTCCATTGAGCGGAGCGTTCAAATGCGCACCGACGGCAGGCGCAGCGCGAAAACCTACAGCCTCTCGTTCTGAAAGCGCATGGCGGTGCCTTCCTGCTCGATGCGCACCCACACGGCACGCTTTTCCTCGTCGCTCAGAAATACCCAGTTGGACACTTCGACGGCGGTGCGTCCGCAGCCTTTGCACACCTCGTCGAATAGCGTGGAGCACACGCCGATGCACGGACTGTCAGGAAGATCGTGGAGATTGGATGCCATCGGAAACCTTGAAGCGCAAAAGCGAAGTCCCGCTATGTTAGCCGATGCGCGGCGCGCCCCTCGCTGTGCTCAACAGCAGGGCCGCGATTCGAGCGCGTGTCGTTCGTGGCCGCTCAGTGACGAGCAGCCGTTTCGCATGAAAGCCATGCGCTCTCAAAGCCGCGCCACGCACCCAGCGCTATGCGCCAAACGCCAGTTGCCACAGCAACGCCCCGTTCAGCGCGACGATGAACCCCGCGCACAGCCAGGCCACCGCGAGCGGCACGCCGCGCACGCACCAGCCGTGCATCAGTTCGGCGTTCGACGTGTAGCGGATCAAGGGCACCACCGCAAGCGGCAGTTGCAGGCTCAACACCACCTGGCTTGCCACCAGCAACTGGTTCGAGCCGTGCTGGCCGAATAGCGCGACTGCGAATAGCGCCGGCCCGATCGCGAGCGCGCGGGTGAGCAGCGCGCGCTTCCAGCGCGGTAGCTGGATCTGAAGAAAGCCTTCCATCACCGCCTGACCGGCCAGTGTGCCGGTGACCGTGGCGCTCAGCCCGCACGCGAGCAGCGCCGCCGCGAACAGGATGCCGGCCCAGCGGGTGCCGACGAGCGGTGCGATCAGCCGGTGGGCGTCGGCGAGATCGGTCACGTCGCGATGCCCGCTCGCGTAGAACACCGCGGCGGACACGATCAGCAGCGCGGCGTTGATCACGAACGCAAACGAAAGCGACACGAAGGTATCGATGTTGACCACCTGCAACGCAGCCTTGATCTGCGCGTCGCTGCGCTCGGGCGCGTGATGCCTGACGAGTGCCGAGTGAAGATAGAGGTTGTGCGGCATGACCGTCGCGCCGACGATGCCCGCCGCCAGCCACAGCATGCCCGCGTTACGCAGCAACTCGACGCTCGGCGCCGTGCCCGCCAGCGCGGCGTGCCAGTCGGGCCGCGCGAGCGCGAGCTGAACCACGAAGCACAGGCCGACGAAGCCGATCAGCGCCGCGATCACCGCTTCGAGCTTGCGGCCGCGTTTTTGCTGGAGCGCGAGCAGCGCGAACGTGCAGACCGCCGACATGAGCACGCCGACGGTCAGCGACACGCCGAGCAGCAATTGCAGCGCGACGGCGCTGCCGACCACCTCGGCGACGTCGCACGCGATGATCGCGACTTCGCTGGTCAGCCAGAGGAACAGCGTGCCGCGCCGGCTGGTGCGCTCACGACAGAGCTGCGCGAGATCGCGGCCGGTCACCACGCCCAGGCGTGAGGACAGCCATTGGAGCAGCATCGCCATCAGGCTCGACAGCAGCACCATGCCGAGCAGGCGGTAGCCGTAGCTCGCCCCGGCGCCGAGCGCGGTGGCCCAGTTGCCGGGGTCGATATAGCCGACCGCGATCAACGCGCCCGCGCCCACGAACGAAAACCAGTGCGCAGGGCGCGCCGGCTCGCCGTCAGGCAGACGCCGACGGCGGTTGGGTCGCAGGGCGAACGGGTTGGTGTTCATCTGGGCCTTGGTTGGGTGACCGCGTCTTGCCGCAAGCGATGTGCCCAACGGCTGCACAACCGCTGCCGCCCGGCCGGCGCGGGCGGGCCGAGCCGGGGCGGCGGCGTGTCGGCAGTCCTTGCGTGATGGCTATTGTGCACCGTCGAACGGCTGACGGCTCGTGCTCGCGCAAGTCGAGGAGGGGAGCGAGGCGGTCGGCTCCTGCAGTGAGAAGCCCACGCCGATCCGTGGGCCGGCACAAACAGGAGCACGAGCGCGGACATTCCACCGACCCCCGCAGCCGCCAGCCGTTGACAACCAGATAACGACACGAGCGCAGCCCGCGTTTTTTTCGGCTGGACACGCGCCGATAACCCGCTAAAATTGCGCCCATTTTGCAAGGGTGCGGCTTGCGCTGTACCGTTTGCGCGACAGTGCGGCGTTTTTTTTGGACCGCGCAATAATTGATGGTAGTTTTCGGGTTTTTCAGGGGAGCCGGGCGCAACGCCGCGGGCTAGTGACCACGGTCGGCGCGAGCCGGTCACGATCGGAGAACGGGATGAAAAGACGGGTAGTGGGACAAGTGGCCGCGCTGGTGCTCTGTGCGATGCCATGGTTGACGGCCGCGGCGAAAGACACGCAGCTGAACGTGTATAACTGGTCCGATTACATCGCCAAGGACACCATTCCCAACTTCACGAAGCAGACCGGCGTCCAGGTCAAATACGACAACTACGACAGCGACGACACGCTGCAAGCCAAGCTCCTCACCGGCAATTCCGGCTACGACATCGTCGTGCCGACCAGCAACTACGCCGGCAAGCAGATCGCCGCGGGCATCTTCGAGCCGCTCGACAAGTCGAAGCTGCCGAACCTGAAGTACCTCGACCCGTCGCTGATGGCGCTCGTGGCCGGCGCCGATCCGGGCAACAAATACGTGGTGCCCTGGGCTTGGGGCACGACCGGTCTTGGATACAACGTCACCAAAGTTCAGCAGATTCTGGGCAAGAATGCGCCGCTCGACAGCTGGGACATCCTCTTCAAGCCGGAAAACATTTCGAAGCTGAAAGCCTGCGGCGTGTCCGTGCTCGACGCGCCGGACCAGATGTTCGCCGCCGCGCTGCATTACATCGGCAAGGATCCGATGAGCAACAACCCGGCCGATTACCGCGCCGCGCTCGAGATGATGAAGAAGATCCGCCCGTACATCACGCAGTTCAACTCGTCGGGCTACATCAACGACCTGGTCGGCGGCGACGTGTGCTTCGCGTACGGTTGGTCGGGCGACGTCGTGATCGCCAAGCATCGCGCGGCCGAAGCGAAGAAGCCGTACAAGATCGAATACTTCATTCCGAAGGGCGGCGCGCCGGTCTGGTTCGACGTGATGGCGATTCCGAAAGACGCGAAGCACAAGCAAGCCGCGCTCGAGTGGATCAATTACATCGAAACGCCCCAGGTGCACGCCGCGATCACCAACGCCGTCTACTACCCGAGCGCGAACGTCGAAGCGCGCAAGTACGTGGACAAGGACGTGGCGAACGACCCGGCCGTGTATCCGCCGCCCGAAGTCATCAAGACCCTGTTCCTGCTCAAGCCACTGCCTCAGGAAATCCAGCGGCTGCAAACGCGGCTGTGGACTGAGTTCAAGTCCGGCCGCTGATACGCGGCAGCACAACGGGTCCGCATTATCATGAAGCCCTCGGTGTTTACCGGGGGCTTTGTTCGTCAAACGCCGGAGTGAAGCAGCATCATGACAAGTAGTGAGCAGTCGGGGGCACTGGCCGGGACGGGCGCGCCGTCCGCGGGACTTAAGGCCGTTACGGGCAATGCACAGGACCAATACGTCCAGATCGTCGACGTCGTGAAGAAGTTCGGCGAAACCGTGGCGGTCAAAGGCGTCAACCTGTCGGTGAAGAAGGGCGAGCTGTTCGCGCTGCTCGGCAGTTCGGGCTGCGGCAAGTCGACCTTGCTGCGCATGATGGCGGGGCTCGAGAGCGTGAGCTCGGGCAAGATCCTGATCGACGGCGAAGACCTGGCGCAATTGCCGCCGTATCGCCGGCCGGTGAACATGATGTTCCAGTCGTATGCATTGTTTCCGCACATGACGGCAGAGGCGAACGTCGCGTTCGGTCTGAAGCAGGAAGGCGTGCCGAAAGCCGAACTGAACGAGCGCGTGCAGACGGCGCTCGAACTCGTGCAGATGAGCCGCTTCGCGAAGCGCAAGCCGCATCAGCTCTCGGGCGGCCAGCAGCAGCGCGTGGCGCTGGCGCGCTCGCTCGTGAAGCGTCCCAAGCTGCTGCTGCTCGACGAGCCGATGTCCGCGCTCGACAAGCAGATCCGCCAGCGCACCCAGATCGAACTGGTGAACATTCTCGACAAGGTCGGCGTGACCTGCATGATGGTGACACACGACCAGGAAGAGGCGATGACGATGGCGGACCGCCTCGCCGTGATGAGCGAAGGCGAGATCGTCCAGCTGGGTACGCCGCACGAAGTGTACGAGTATCCGAACAGCCGCTTTTCGGCGGAGTTCATCGGCTCCACCAATCTGTTCGAAGGCCATACGGTCGAGGACGAACCCGACTACGTGTTCATCGAAACGCCCGACCTGCCGTGCCGCCTGTACGTGAGCCACGGCATCACCGGGCCGCTCGGCATGCCGGTGACGATTTCGGTGCGCCCCGAGCGCATCGCGCTCACGCGCAAGCCGCCCGAAGGCGCATACAACTGGGGCAAAGGCGTCGTCACGAACGTCGCTTACATGGGCGGCTATTCGCTGTATCACGTGAAGCTGGACAGCGGCAAGACGGTGATCGCGAACGTGACGAGCCTCGCGCTCACCGAGATCGATCCGCCGTCATGGGGCGACGAAGTGTACGTGCGCTGGAGCGCGTCGGCCGGTGTGGTGCTGACGTCATGAGGCGCGCGCTCAATGCCCTCGTCAGCTGGCCGGTGCGGCGTTTCAATCTGACCGGCCGCAGCGCGGTAGTGGCCGGGCCGTTCATCTGGCTGCTGCTGTTTTTTCTCGTGCCGTTCCTGCTGGTCGTGAAGATCAGTTTCGCCGATTCGCAGCTCGGCATTCCGCCCTATACCCAACTCGTGAACCTGGCGGAAGGCGCGATTCACATCACGCTGGATCTCTCGCATTACGCGTTTCTGCTCACCGACAGTCTCTATTTCGCGACCTATGTGAACTCGGTGGTGGTCGCCGCGATCTCGACCGTGCTGTGTCTGCTGATCGGTTATCCGATGGCGTATTACATCGCACGATCGAGCCCGGCCAGGCGCAACGTGCTGATGATGGCGGTGATGCTGCCGTTCTGGACGTCGTTCCTGATCCGGGTGTACGCATGGATCGGCATCCTGAAGAACAACGGCTTGCTGAACAACTTCCTGATGTCGATCGGGCTGATTCATTCGCCCATCGAGCTGTATCACACCAACACCGCGGTCTATATAGGCATGGTGTACTCGTACCTGCCGTTTCTCGTGATGCCGCTCTACGCGCATCTGGTGAAGATGGACCTGACCCTGCTCGAAGCCGCATACGACCTCGGCGCGAAACCGTGGAAGGCGTTCTGGCAAATCACGCTGCCCTTGTCGAAGAACGGCATTGTCGCCGGTTGCCTGCTGGTGTTCATCCCGGCGGTGGGCGAGTACGTGATTCCCGAGCTGCTCGGCGGCGCCAACACGCTGATGATCGGCCGCGTGATGTGGAATGAGTTCTTCGACAACGCCGACTGGCCGATGGCCTCCGCGGTGACCTGCGCGATGGTGCTGCTGCTGCTGGTGCCGATGGCCTTGTTCCAGCACGCTCAGGCGAAGGCGATGGAGGAAAGGCGCTCATGAAGCCCAACCGGATTTTGCAGTGGATTGCCCTCGGGATCGGGTTTCTTTTCCTCTACGTGCCCATCGTGAGCCTGGTGGTGTATTCGTTCAACGAATCGCAACTGGTTACCGTGTGGACCCACTTTTCCACGCGCTGGTACGCAGCGCTGCTGCGCGACGACGAGCTGATCACGGCCGCCTGGCTGTCGTTGCGCATCGGGTTGCTGACGGCGTTCGCGTCGGTGATCATCGGTACGTGGGCCGGTTTCGTGCTCGCCCGCATGGGGCGGTTTCGGGGCTTCACGCTGTACACCGGCATGATCAACGCACCGCTCGTGATTCCCGAAGTGATTCAGGGCATCTCGCTGCTGCTGCTGTTCATCGAAATGGCGAAGTGGTTGGGTTGGCCGGCGGGGCGCGGCATCTTCACGATCTGGATCGGACACGTGATGCTGTGCATTTCGTATGTTGCGATCATCGTGCAATCGCGCGTGAAGGAGTTGCATCCGTCGCTGGAAGAAGCCGCGCTCGACCTGGGCGCCACGCCGCTGCGCGTGTTCTTCTTCATCACACTGCCGCTGATTTCGCAGGCGCTCGTGTCCGGCTGGCTGCTGTCGTTCACGTTGTCGATCGACGACCTGGTGCTGTCGGCGTTCCTGTCCGGCCCCGGTTCGACGACGCTGCCGCTGGTGGTCTTTTCGCGCGTGCGCCTCGGACTCAACCCGGAAATGAATGCGCTCGCGACGCTGTTCATCGCCGTGGTGACAGTCGGCGTGGTGGCGACGAATCACTTCATGCAGCGCGCCGAGCGCAGGCGCGCGGTAATGGCAGTCTGAACCGGCGCATTTCACGCGCACTGCGCCTCGAGTGCGCCGCGCAACGCACGCGTGCGTTCACACTTTGTAGCCGATCCGCACGGCACCCCAATGCGACACGCGCATCGAGCTCGAGCGGAGGCTCCTGGATCGCCGGCAGTACGCGGTCGGTGAACGTGGTAAAGCGTGTCAGCAGTTGCGGCGGGTTGGTCCCCGCCACTGGCACGTAGTGCTGGTCGAACAGATCTTCGAGCGCGATGTCGCCGCGCGCCACTGCCGCTTCGAACAGCTTGCTCACTGCCGCGGCGGCCTGCTGCACCGCTTCGATGAAGCGCGTGTCGTCGGTCTCGACGCCGGTCGCCGCGGTCAGCTCGATCAGCGTCTCCGACACGCCGATCAGATGGCCCAGACGGTCCTTCGCCTGCACGAAGACTTGATACGGGGTATCCCGCGGTCGTTATCATGTGCGCTCGTCCCGAACCGCGGTTCGCTGCCTTTTCCTTTTTTGCCGGCAATTCATGATCGACTCCTTCGCACGCGCTTCGGGCTGGGAACAGCTCTACTACCTGTGGGAGCTGATCGTGCTGCTCTGCAAGTTTCTGTGGGGGCTGCTGCGGTTGCTGGGGGGCGGGTAAGCGGTGGGCGAGGGCGGATTCAGGAGCGGCCGATTCGCGATGGGACGGTGCGCGCGAATCATGTCATTGCCCGTTGGGGAATCGGCGTTCGTCGATGCGGACGCCGTGCGCCGCGCCGCCCGCGTCGGCCGCGTCGGCCGCGCCAGTGCGATAACGCCTAACGTCTCGTCGTTAGGCTGTTAGCTGAGTGGCCGCCTCCCATACCGCGAAGCGGAGAGGTTGGCGGCGTCGGCACGGCGTTGCTTGAAGTCTCGCAAGCTGCGATCTCATGAAGCGAGCCGGAGTCGGCAAAAAAAGGCTCCGTGAGGAGCCCGTGTTTCAGTTAACGTGCAGCTGATCTGCGCCGACTGCCGCATGCATGGCGTGGCGCAAGATCGCACCTTCAGGTATCGGTCCAGCCGCCGGAATCGTCATTGCTGCCCATATCGACGCCGCCGCCGTTATCTGTCCAGTCGTTCGAGCCCTGGCCAAAGTCGAGGCCGCCGCCATTGTCGCCATTACCACCATCGTTGCCGCGGCGGCGCGCTTCGTCGTCGACGATCACGTCGCGCTCGACCACGCGCTCACGTCCGGAATTCAGCGCTTCGCCCAGCAGCACGCCCGTGAGCAGACCACCCATGCCACCGCCGAAACCGCCGCCGCCTTGCTGCACGATCACCGGCGGCTGCTGTTGATACGGACCTTGCTGCGGATACGGCGCTTGCGGCGGATTGCCGAAACGCTCGGCTTCTTGCGCATACGGCGATTGCTGACTGCCGGCGGCAGGCGTGGCAGTCGGATCGGGCCGGCCGTCGGCGCGCGCCCGCAGGCTGCCGATGCGCTGCTCGAGTTCGTCGAGCTGATACGGCGGCAGCGGATTCTTGCCGTTCGACAAGCTCTCGACGACACCGCGCAACTGGTCTTCAACCGCTTCGGCTTCCTTTTCCAGCGTCTCATGACCAGGCGCCGTGGAGAGCTTCACGTCGAGCTTCAACGAACGTACGGCGTTGAGCATGTCGGTCGCGCGCTTCAGTTGCACCCGACGATCGTCGTCGGCGCGCGAGTCGCCTTGCGTGCGGGCGCGGCGCAGCGACCAACGCAGCACCAGCGCGATTACGCCAATCAGAATGATGATACCGATCCACATACCGACCCCCGGACCATGCCGTTGTTGCGCAGGAGAGACCATCGCCGACTGCTGCTGCACAGCAGGCGCAGTCTGCTGTACGAACGGATTCGCGGCGCGGCCCGCGTTGTTGCCGCGCGCGTCGCCGGCGCGCTGCGCATCTCTGCGCAGGCGTGCTTCGGTTTGCGCGAAACGGCCAGGATCGGTGAAACGGATTTGCGGGTCGAGCGTTTTTGCCTGTTGCAACTGGGCGAGCGCGTCGCCATAGCGGCCTTCGCGATCGAGCACCTGGCTGTACAGATAATGCGCGTGGGCATTGTTCGGATGCGCTTGCAGCACCTCGCTCAGACCGGCATCGGCTTGCTGCCAGTTGCCTTGCGACATGGCGGATTCGATCTGCTGAGCCGTCGGCACGGCGAACGCCGCCGCCGACACTAACAGCAGCGAAGCGAACCCGGTTGCGAGAAATTTTTTCATTTGCGGACCGGGCGCGGGGCGCCCGTCTCCTTCAGTCGTTTGCAGTGGGCCCGCATTCGCGTGGCCGGCATGCCGGGCTGGCGCACGCGGCCGCCCAGGATGCACTGCGGGGTCGCAATTACTGGGCCGGCGTGTTGATCTGTTTCTTCAATGCTTCCAGACGTTCTTCGACGGACGGGCCGCGATTCAGGTCCGCGAGCTTGTCGTCGAGCGCCTTGCCGCTCGCCGCGTCGGCCGAATTCAGACGCGCATCCGAGCGCGCATTCGACAGCGCGACTTTGTCTTCGAGCTTCTGGAAATCTTCCGAAAGATTCTTGCCGCCGATGCCGCCCAACGCGGTTGCCGCGACGTCTTTGGCTTGCGCGATCTGCTGTTTGGCTTGCAGGATGTTCGAACGCGAATTCAGGTCGTTGCGGCGGCTACGCATGTCTTCGATCTGGCTCTTGAGCTGCGCGACCGATGGTTCGAGCGTCGTCAGTTCCTTGGTCAGCGCATCGCGTTCGGCCTCGGCGGTGGCTTGCGCGCTGAGCGCTTCGCGGGCGAGCGCTTCGTCGCCGGACTGCAGCGCGCGCTTGGCGCCGTCTTCGTATTTCTTCGCCTTGTCTGCGGCAACATCACGCTTGCTTTGCTGGGTGGCCACCTGCGCCTGAATCTCGATCAGCGAGTTCTCGGCTTTACCGATGCTTTCGTCGAGTTCGCGCACGATCTGACGCGAGTCGCGCGACGGATCCTGGACGGAATCGGCTGCATCGTTCAGAAGACCTTTGAGCGTGCGCGAAATGCTGTCAAAAAGCGACATGAAAACCTCCAGAGAAATGATGTTGGCGCTGCATGGTTCTGCGCGCGTGGCTGCTTTGAACCGCCTTGAACCGTTTGTTTACTTTACGCCGCTGTGCGCGAAGCTGCGCAACCGTTCGGACCGGAGTTCGGGGCACGCTTGCCAATTGCAATAGCGAGCCCATAAATAGTTGCCGGAATTCAGGGGCGGTTTCAAAAAATTCAACGCGCGGGTCCGTAGCAGCTGGCGGATATTACACCACGGACCCTCTTAAAAACGGCCTGAACGATGCGGGCGCGCAATGCTCGCCCCTCAGCGCTGCAGCGCAGAAGTGAAGGAAAAACGTGAAGTGCTTTCTTGTTGCGCAACGCGAATAGCGCGCCCGAATGGCTTTATCTTGTGGGACGGGCTGCTGTTCAAGTAGTTAAGCTTGCAATATCGAAAGCTGTTTCTTTTGAATCGCTTTCGATGGAGCGAAATGCGTCACGACATGCAAGCGGTGACTCGCTTCGTGCGCGGATCGCCTCTCATCGGGCCTCACGCGAAGCGGCCCCCTTCGGTAGTGGGATCGTTGCGGATATCGCCGTCCTCGCCAGGCGTGTCGATGCGCGGGCGCTTGAGCACACGGTGCACTTGCGCGTCCGTATCCAGTTCGTGCGGCGCCGAATCCTGGTGGCTCGCCGCGTGTGCGGCTGCGACGCGCGCGACCGCTTCGGCGGTCGCGGCCGCTTCCAGATCGATTTCGACGGCAAGGGCGGCTGCCAAACCGGCGGGCAGCAAAGGAGCAGGCGGGGCGGGCGCTGCCGCGGGTGCGCGCGGCAGCGCACTGGCATCGGCTGCCGACGCGCAACCTTCGCGGGGCGTTGGAGCCGTTGACAGCGCGTCGTCCGCGGGCTCGCCAGCGGAGCCGGTGCGCGCCTGCAACGCCGGCGGCACGGCGGCACGCGCGTGCCGCGTGCCGCGTGCGACCCGCTGCAGCGCCGCGTTCAGCGCATCCGGTGCGCGCGGCGCGTGCAGCCGGTCGACGATGCTCGCCGCCTTCACCTGCTCACTGGTCGCGCCGAAGCTCAGCACGGCGCGCCGCATCAGCTCGCTCACGCTAATGCCCAGACTCGCGGCGGTGGTGGTGATCGCGCGTTTCTGCGCGGTCGTCACGAATACGACGATGCGCTCGCTCGGCTTGGTCATGATTGGCTCGCAGTCTTGTTGGCATGGGCGGGTCAGCGCCCGTTTCCCGGGTGCACGGCGCGTGCATCGGTCTGCGCACGGGGTTCGAACGCGTGCCCGAATGTTCGTCCAGTGTGCGTTCGAGTGTGCGTCGAGTGTACGTTGTTACGCGCGCCGGGACCATCATATGACGAGTTGCAATGATGCGAAACGGTCGCGACGTGAAAATCCCGCGACATCAACGGGTTGGGGCGCTTGCACGCCGTTTTTCCATAGGCCATTGCCCACCTTCAGTCGATAACCGGAGGCGAACCGCGGAGCGAACTGGCAATTGCACGAAACGACAGGCGCCCGCGGCGCGAAGGGAATTCTTACAAAAAAACTGCGTTGGGGCCGCCTTGAATTCTTTTAAAATACGCTGTTGCGTTGCGCCGGACAGGGTCCGAGGCGTGCCGTGCGGCCGGCCGGGGGCAAGCGGTGGCACGGTGCATTCCGCCTCGGGCTGCGATGCTCGATCACCATCCCTGCGTGCGCCACCTGCGCGGGCAGAACGGCGTTCAGTCATGCGCCCACTATTCCAGTCATGCCAATCATCAAACGACCGCACTCCTCCCATTCTCCAGCCGGTGGAAACCGGGACTCCTACCAACGCACTCCAGGACGCAATGCCGCTTCGCGCGAGGTCGAGGCGGGCCGCCGCTCGTTCGGCGCGACACTCGTCATCTGGTTCGTCGGGTTACTGGCGACGGTCGCGGTGGTGGGCGCGCTGATCCTCGGCTATGCGGTGGTGGTGATGGGGCCGCAACTGCCGTCGCTCGACGCGCTGACCGACTATCGTCCGAAAGTGCCGCTGCGGGTCTATACCGCTGATCACGTGCTGATCGGCGAATTCGGCGAAGAGCGGCGCAGCCTCGTGCGCTTCCAGGACATTCCCGACCAGATGAAAAAAGCGGTGCTCGCGATCGAGGACTACCGGTTCTACGAACACGGCGGCGTCGATTTCCTGGGCATTCTGCGCGCCGGTTTTGCCGACCTCGCGCACGGCGGCGCGTCGCAGGGGGCGAGCACGATCACGATGCAGGTGGCGCGCAACTTCTTTTTGTCGAGCGAAAAGACCTATACCCGCAAGATCTACGAGATGCTGCTCGCGTACAAGATCGAGCGCGCGCTGACCAAAGACCAGATTCTCGAGCTGTACATGAACCAGATCTATCTGGGCGAGCGCGCCTACGGCTTTGCCGCGGCCGCGCGCGTGTACTTCGGCCGGGACCTGAAGGACATCACGCTCGCGCAGGCGGCGATGCTGGCCGGCCTGCCGAAAGCGCCGTCCGCGTACAACCCGGTGGTCAATCCGAAACGCGCGAAGATCCGTCAGGAGTACATTCTGAAGCGCATGCTCGAGCTGAAGTACATCAGCCAGGAGCAGTACGACCAGGCGGTGAAGGAAGAGATTCACACGCGCAACCCGGGCAACGAATACAGCGTGCACGCCGAGTACATCGCCGAAATGGTCCGGCAGATGATGTACGCGCAGTACAAGGACGAAACCTATACGCGCGGTCTGAACGTCACCACCACGATCGACTCGGCCGACCAGGACGCCGCCTATCGCGCGGTTCGCAAGGGCGTGATGGACTACGAGCGGCGCCACGGCTATCGCGGGCCGGAAGGCTTCGTGCAGTTGCCGCCGCCGGGCGACGACCGCGATCAGACCATCGACGATGCGCTCACCGATCACCCGGACAACGGCGAGATCATCGCCGCGGTGGTAACGGATGCGGGTCCGAAGCAGGTGAAGGCGCAACTGGTGGACGGCAGCGAGATAACGATCAACGGCGAGGGTCTGCGTTTTGTCGCGGGCGCATTGAGTGCGCGCGCCACGGCCGCCACGAAGATCAAGCCGGGTTCGATCGTCCGCCTCGTCGCCGACGACAAGGGCAACTGGCAGATCACGCAATTGCCGCAAGTGGAAGGCGCACTCGTGTCGCTCACGCCGCAGGACGGTGCGATCCGCGCGCTGGTCGGCGGCTTCGACTTCAACAAGAACAAGTTCAATCACATCACGCAGGCATGGCGTCAGCCCGGTTCCAGCTTCAAGCCGTTCATCTATTCGGCGGCGCTCGACAAGGGCCTCGGACCGGCGACGATCATCAACGACGCGCCGCTGTACTTCCCGGCGAGCACACCGGGCGGCGACGCGTGGGTGCCGAAGGACGACGACCAGCCGGACGGTCCGATGTCGATGCGCGTCGCGTTGCAGAAGTCGAAGAACCTGGTATCGATCCGCATTCTGTCGTTCATCGGCACCAGGTACGCGCAGGACTTCGTCACCCAGCGCTTCGGTTTCGACGCTGACAAGACTCCGCCGTATCTGCCGATGGCGCTCGGTGCTGGGCTCGTCACGCCGTTGCAGTCGGCGGGCGCGTATTCGGTGTTCGCGAACGGCGGCTACCGGATCAACCCGTATCTGATCAACGAAGTGACGGACGCGCACGGCGAACCGCTGTCCAAAGCGCAGCCGCTTACGGCCGGGCGCGACGCGCCGCGCACGCTGGAGCCGCGTAACGCGTACGTGATGAACAGCCTACTGCATTCGGTCGCGACGTCCGGCACGGGGGCGGGGACCAACGTGTTGCATCGCTCGGATCTGCAAGGCAAGACCGGCACGACCAACGATGCGAAGGACGGCTGGTTCGCCGGCTATCAACAGTCGCTGGTGGCGGTCGCGTGGATGGGTTACGACCAGCCGAAGAGCCTCGGCAGCCGTGAATTCGGCGCGCAGCTCGCGTTGCCGATCTGGGTCGAGTACATGCAGCGCGCGCTGCGCGGCGTGCCGCAGGCCGAGCCGCAGCAGCCGGACGGCGTGACACTCGTGGACGGCGAACTGTTCTATACCGACATGACGCCCGGCAACGGCTTCGTCGCCAGCATCGGTCTCGATTCGTCGAACCCGGTGGCCGGCACCGGCGAGGCGATGGGCGGTGTGGGGCCGGCAGGCATGACGCCGCCAGCGGTGCCGCCGCCGAGCGTGTCGTCCAATGAGCGCAAGCAGATCATCGATCTGTTCGAGTCGAACAAGCCTTAACGATCACGGGGCTCATGCGCGCCGTGCGGCCGCACCCGCCAGGCGGCCCTTGAGGGTTCGGGGAACCGAGGGCCGGCAACGCTTTGCCGGCGCGTTCGGGCATTGGACGCGGCAGATTTTGTGCCCCGTACCAGCGGTGTGCTTTAATCACGCCTGCGGTGCTTTTTCGCTCCGGTCAGGCACGGCCGTCCGATTCCCAAAACGATTTCGGCCGCCAGCACCGCAGCGTTTCGCCCCAAGGCGAAACGCTGCGCTTCACAACGCTCCGCGCGAGACCCGGTTTGACGCGCGCGCATGTCACTTCGATCGTTGCCAACCCCGGTTGCGGCGGCCGGTGTGTTCGTCATCCTCCATCCACCGGGTCCCGCCTCGTGAAAAGTAGAATTCTCATTTGTCTGACGACGGCCCTGCTGCGCGCGTTCGCCTTGCTGCCCTACGGGTTGATCGCGCGCATCGGCACCGGCATCGGGGCGTTGCTGTACCGCATTCCCAGCACGCGCCGGCGCGTCGTGCATACCAATCTGAAACTGTGCTTCCCGGACATGAGCGACGACGCGCGCGAACGTCTCGCGCGCGCGCACTTCTGTCATGTGATCCGCAGCTATGTCGAACGCGGGCCGCAATGGTTCGGCACTGCGCAGGCGATTGCGCGCCTCGTACAAGTGGAGAGCGCAATCGATCTCGCCGACGTCCAGTCGCAGCCGACTATTTTCGTCGGCTTCCATTTCGTCGGCATCGAGGCAGGCTGCATGATGTATTCGACTCGCCACCCGGTCGCGTCGCTTTATACGCCGATGTCGAACCTGCTGCTCGACGCGATGGCCAGACGCCAGCGCGGCCGCTTCGGTACCGAGATGATTCCGCGCAGCGACAGCGTGCGCCGCGCGTTGCGCGTGTTGCGCGAGGGCAAACCGGTGATGCTTGCCGCCGACATGGATTTCGGCCTTCGCGATTCGGTATTCGTGCCGTTTTTCGGCGTGCCGGCGTGTACGCTGACATCGGTATCGCGGATGGCGCGTGCGGGCAACGCGCGGGTCGTGCCGTTCGTGACCGAGGTGCTGCCCGACTACCGGGGCTACAAGCTGACCATTTTCGACGCGCTAAGCGATTTTCCCTCCGACGATGTTGCTGTCGACGCGCGTCGCATCACCGAATTCCTCGAAACGCAGGTACGAAGGATTCCTGATCAATACTATTGGGTTCACAAACGGTTCAAGAATCGGCCGGCCGGCGAAGCGGGGGTTTATTGAGCGCGCGGTTGCGGCCGTGGGCCACAGATAACCGGCAGTGCGGTCATTGAGTCGCGTCGTCCGCTGAGTATTCAGACGCCGCTGCATCGTTCAGCACCGCCCTCGACAATCCCAATGCCTTCAAGTACATAAGCGCGCAACCCCGAGGTTATCAACAGCCCTCTCCACACAAACTGGGGATAAGGTTGCGTGAGGGAAGGGTTGAATCGACGTAAGCGCCGCTTGTCGGCCGTCTGCTGACTCATTCCGCGCCGCCCGAATAAACCGAGCGCATTCAATGGGCTAGCCAGCTTGTCAGACAGTTTTCAACAGGCTCGTCAACATAATCTGTGGACAAGTCAGTGAGCGTCGCTATCGTATCGCTGGCTCAGCCGGTTCAGTTCCACAAGCCCGCGTTCGCCGTTGACGTCGCAGACACTGCAGCGGCACTCGTCGCCGCTTCGACCGGCGGATTGCCCATCGCGTGAAGCAGCGCCGCGGTGTCCGTCAACCGCGCGCTGGCGTAGCGAATCTCGTCGAGCTGCGCGTTGCGGAACTGTTGCTCGCTCGAACGCGTCGAGGCGACTGGCAGCGCGCCGAGCCGGTAGCGTCCCGAAGTCTCCTCGAACACGCCCTGCGCCGAGCGCGCGGCGCGCTCCGCCGAATCCAGCGCCCGCGCGTCGTGCTCCAGCGCCGCAAGCGTATCTGCGACGTTCTGAAACGCGGCCAGCACGGTCTGCTTGTACTGCGAGATCGTCGCGTCGTAGGTGTCCTGCGCGGCGCGGCGTTGCGCGCGCAGTGCGCCGCCATGAAACAGCGGTTGCGACAGCGACGCGCCAATGCTCCAGATCGCCCCTGCACCGGACAACGCGACTGGCCAGCTAAAACCGCCTTGTCCCATCGATGCGGCGAGCGACAGGCTCGGGAACATCTGCGCGGTCGCGACCCCGACATCGGCCGCCGCGGCCTTGACGGCGGCATCGGCGGCCTGGATGTCGGGCCTCGAGCGCAGCAGCTCCGAGGGCACCACTACCGGCAACTGTTCAGGCATGTGCAGCTGCGCGAGGTCGAGGTCGTCCGGCGCGGTGTCCGGCGTGCGGCCGAGCAGCACCGCCAGCGCGTGACGCGTGGTCGTCCATTGCTGCTGGAGACCCGGCAAGCTCGCGGACAGACTTGCCGCAGTTTGCTGCGCGCTCAACAGCTCGGCATGCGGCACCGCGCCCAACGCATAGCGGCGCTCTGTGTCGCGCGCCTGATCGTTGGCAATCGTCACCAGACGCTCGGTGGTCTCGATCTGCGCGTGCAGCGCGGCACTCGTGATCGCCGCTGTCACGATATTGGCCGCCAGCGCGCGACGGGCCGCATCCCACTGATACACCTGCACGTTCACGCGGGCGGCGAGTTCTTCGTTGGCGAGGCGCGCCGCGCCGAACAGGTCGAACGTGTAGTGCGCCTGCAATTGACCGACAAAGACGTTGTACAGAAATGTGTTGGGACCGATCTCCGGGATCGCCAGCGCGCGATTGCGCGTCGCCTGGCCGCCCGCGTCGATGGTCGGCAGCAGTGAACTGCCGACCTGCGCGCGCAACTGCTCGCGCGCGGCGGCGAGCGATTTATCGGTGGCGGCGAGGGTCGGACTGTTGCGCAAGCCTTCGTCGACCAGCGCGTCCAATGGGTCCGACTGATACAGCGTCCACCATTGCGGCACCGGCTTCGCACCGACCACGAACTGCTGGGCGACGCCTTGCGCGGCCACTGTCCGCGTGGGCTGCGCTTGAGTGCCGTAGTGAGCCGGTTGCGGCATGGCGGGCGGCTCGCCGTTGGGCCCGAACGAACATGCGGCGAGCGCGCAGCCAGCGACGGCCAATGCGCCCGGCCGCGCGTATCCGCAGAGTTGGCGGGCAAACGCGGGCGACAACGCACGGCAACGCGAACGCCAAAGCAGGCGGAACCACGCGCGGCCAGGAGCCAGCCGAAGCACTCGGGAGAAGCTGGAAGTCGTCATCATGCTCAATTCCCCGTATGCGTCGCGCCGGATGCGGACAGCGACGGAGGCTCGCGTTCGTCGCCGCGCACTCTGAACGACGCGGCGTACAACGCGGGCAGATAGAACAGTGTCAGGATGGTCGCGCTCGTGATGCCGCCCATTAGCGCGGTCGCCATCGGACCGAAGAAATTCGAGCGCAGCAGCGGAATCAGCGCGAGCACGGCGGCCGCCGCAGTCAGCGTGATTGGCCGGAAACGCCGCACCGTCGCGCCGACGATCGCGTCGAAGCGCTTCTGCCCCGACGCGATGTCCTGCTCGATCTGATCGACGAGAATCACCGAATTGCGCATGATGATGCCGAACATCGCGATCACGCCGAGCATTGCGACGAAGCCGAACGGCTGGCCGAACAGCAGCAGGGTGACGACCACGCCGATCAGCCCGAGCGGAGCGGTCAGCACGACCATCAGCACGCGAGGGAAGCTTTGAAGCTGGATCATCAGCAAGGTCAGCACGGCGATCACCATGATCGGAATCTGTGCGTTGATCGACGCCTGGCCCTTCGCGCTTTCCTCGACGGAGCCGCCGACCTGGATCCGGTAGCCCACCGGCAGTGTCGCGCGAATCTGGCTGAGCGCGCGATCCACTGCGTGCGTGACGTCGATGCCTTGCGCGCCGCGCGCAACGTCGGACTGCACGGTGATGGTCGGCTGACGGTCGCGCTCCCAGATCACGCCGTACTCGAGATCGTTGCGCAGATGGCCGAGCGTACCGAGCGGCACCGCGCCGTTCGGCGTGGGCATCGCCAGCGACACGAGTTGCGACGGGTCGACACGCTCGGCACGCGGTGCGCGCAGATCGACGCTGATCAGCTTGTCGCGTTCCCGATACTGCGTCACCGTATAGCCGGAGAGCGTCATCGCGAGGAAGCTCGAAATGTCTTGCGAGCTGACGCCGAGTTCGCGCGCGCGTTTCTGATCCACTTCGAAGCGCACCGAGCGCTCGGCGGGTTCGTCCCAGTCGAACTGGACATTGCTGGTCCGGCGGTCGGCGCGCATCGTCGCGGCGACGCGCTCGGCGATCGAGCGCACCGTTGCGATGTCGTCGCCGCTCACGCGGAACTGCACGGGATAGCCGACGGGCGGTCCGTTTTCGAGGCGCGACAGGCGCGTGCGAATCGCCGGAAAGTTGTTGCGCAGTTCGGGTTCCAGCCACTGCGCGAGCTTCTCGCGATCCTTCACCGACTTCGCGGTGACGACGAACTGCGCGAAGTTCGGTTGCGGCAACTGCTGGTCGAGCGGCAAATAGAAGCGCGGCGCGCCGGTGCCGACGAAGTTCACCGTATGATCGATCTCCGGGCGGCCCGCCAGCAGCTTTTCGAGCCGCTGCGCCTGATGCAACGTGGCTTCGAACGACGCACCCTCGGGCAGGCGCACGTCGACCAGCAATTCCGGACGGTCCGAGCTTGGGAAGAACTGCTGCGGCACTAGCGTGAAGCCCGCCATCGCCAACACGAACAGCGCGACGGTGATCGCCAGAACGACGAAGCGCCGCTCGATGCACCAGCCGATCCAGCCACGCAGACGCTTGTAGAAGCGGGTGTCGTAAATGTCGTGCTCGTGGTCGTCGGCCTCGTGCGCCTGACGCTTGCGCTCGGGCAGCAGGTGATAGCCGAGCAGCGGAATCAGCACGACAGCCGCGAGCCACGATGCAATCAGCGCGATTGCCGACACTTCGAAGATCGAGCGCGTGTATTCGCCGGTACTCGATTTGGCGAGCGCGATCGGCAGAAAGCCGGCGACGGTCACGAGCGTGCCCGTCAGCATCGGAAATGCGGTGCTGGTGTACGCGAAGGCCGCCGCGCGCGTGCGGTTCCAGCCCTGCTCGAGCTTCACCGACATCATCTCGACGGCGATGATCGCGTCGTCGACCAGCAGCCCCAGCGCCAGCACCAGGGTGCCGAGCGACACCTTGTGCAGACCGATGTCGAACACGTACATGCACAGCGCGGTGACCGCGAGCACCACCGGGATCGAGATCACGACCACCATGCCGGTGCGCACGCCGAGCGATACGAGGCTCACCACCAGCACGATCGCGACGGCTTCTGCGACGGCTTCCAGGAAGTCGTCCACCGAGCGGGCGACCGCGTTCGGCATGCTCGACACTTCAACCAGTTTCAAGCCGGCGGGCAACGCCTCGCGCAACTGCGCCATTTGCTGGTCGAGCGCTTTGCCGAGGCGAATCACGTCGCCGCCGGGCTGCATGGTCACGCCGATGCCCAGCACCGCCTTGCCGCCGAAGCGCATCTGCGTGACGACCGGATCGTCGTAGCCGCGCCGGATCGTCGCGATGTCGCCGAGACGGAAGCTGCGGTTGTTGATGCGGATCAGCGTGTCGGCGAGCGCAGCGACGTCCTGGAACTGGCCGGTGGGGCGCACGAACACGCGGTCGTCGGCCGTGGTCAACGTGCCCGCCGGCGACACGCCGTTCTGTCCGTTGATCGCCTGACCGATTTGCTGCGGCGAGATGCCCAAGCGCGTGAGTTGGGTGTTGGCGATCTCGATGTAGATGTGCTGTTCGGGGTCGCCGAAGTAATCGACCTTGCCGACGCCCGGCACGCGCAGCAGCATGGTGCGCAACTGGTCCGCGTAATCGTGCAGTTGCGCGGCGGAAAAGCCGTCGCCCTCGAGCGTGAAGATGTTGGTGTAGACGTCGCCGAATTCGTCGTTGAAGTACGGCCCCTGAATGCCAGGTGGCAGCGTCGCCGCGATATCGCCGACTTTCTTGCGCACCTGGTACCAGGTCTCGGGCACGTCGCTGACCGGTGCCGAGTCCTTCATCGTAAAGAACATCAGCGACTCGCCAGGGCGCGAGTAGCTGCGCACGAAATCGACGGCGGGCGTCTCCTGCAGCTTGCGGCCGATGCGGTCGGTCACCTGCTCCTGCACCTGCCGCGCAGTCGCGCCGGGCCAGAAGGTGCGGATCACCATCACGCGAAACGTGAAAGGCGGGTCTTCCGATTGCGCGAGCCGCGTGTAGGCGAGGATACCGAAGGCGGTCGCGAGCGCGATCAGGAACACGACTAGCGCCTGATGACGCAGCGCCCATGCGGACAGGTTGAAGCGTCCTTCTTCGTGAGCCGCGCTCATGAAGCGAAGTCCTCGGGATGCAGCGGCGCGATCGCGTTGACTTTCTCGCCGGCGCTCACCGTATGCACGCCTTGCAACACGACACGTTCGCCGTCCTTGAGTCCGCCGGTAATCACGATGGTGCGCTCGTTGTAACGCATGACCGTGACGCGGCGCAGCTCCAGCGTGTTGTCGGCGGCGCGCACGACCCACACCGCCGGCTGACGGCCTTCGTGAAAGAGCGCGGTGACGGGTAGCGTAAAGGAGACGTTCGCCTGTCCGCCTGATTGCGAGGGCGTGAGCAGAGCGGCCGGGGTGACATCGGCGGTCATGCCCAGGCGCACGTCGGGACCTGGGTCGTTGAGCGTGAGCCGCGCGCGATACGTGCGGCTTTGCGGGTCGGCGGCGGGCGACAATTCGCGCACCCGCGCGGTGAACTTGCGCCCCGGCAGCGCGGCGAGGCTGACGCTCGCCTCCTGTGCGGGCGCGAACGCGGCGAGCGCGCTTTCCGGCACGTCGCACAGCACGTCGACGTCGCCGCTCCACGCAAGGTTGTACACGGCCTGGCCCGCGGACACGTTCTGCCCGGTGTCGGCCTGCTCCGCCGTGATCACGCCCGCGTGAGCGGCGACGAGCGTGGTGTATTGCAACTGGTTTTTCGAGAGCGCCGCCTGTTGCGCGGCCTGATCGCGCTGTGCAAGCGTGGACGCGTAGGTATTCGTGGACTGTTCGAGCTGCGCCGGCGCGATCAGGTTTTCTTTCGCCTGCGCCTGGTCGCGCTCGAGCTGCTGCTTCGCGAACACGAGCCCGTGCTGCGCCGCCTCGAGTTGCGCCTGCGCGCTGGCTGCGGACTTTTGCGCATCTGCTGGATCGAGCTGGGCGACGATTTGCCCGCTCTTCACGACATCGCCGAGGCGCACCCGCCGCTCGATGATCTTGCCGCCGACGCGAAACGACAGCGGCGTCGAATACCGCGCCTCGACTTCGCCGGGCAGCGACGCGGCTTGCATCGCATGGCCGTCCGCATGCACTCCGACGGCGACTACCGGACGCGGCGCGGGCGCGGCCGCTTCTTTCTTCGAGCAGGCGGCTAGCGCCAGCATGCCGGCGAGGGCGACGGCCCACCCCGAGCGGCGCATCTGCCGATGGGACTGCTGGCGCAGCCTGAGTGATGCGGGAGAACCGGGACGCTTCACGAATACCCCAACTGGACACGGCTAACGAACAGGGCAAGCCGGAGCGGCCCGCCAGCGAAGACCCGCAGACCGGTTCATGCAATCGGCATACGCATCTGACTTTGAATGATGAGGTGCATTCTAATACATACCTGTATTTGAATGTCGAGATGAATTGGGATTCTTATCGGTGCTAGACTTGCGCGCATGAAACGGCAACGATTGACCCGGGAGCAAAGCAAGGACCAGACGCGCGAGCGTCTGCTCGACGCTGCGCAAACCATCTTTATGAAGAAGGGATTCGTCGCGGCGAGCGTGGAAGACATCGCGGCGGCGGCAGGCTATACGCGCGGCGCGTTCTATTCGAACTTCCGCAGCAAGAGCGAACTTCTTATCGAGCTACTGCGGCGCGACCACGAAGCGATGCAGGCGGGCATGCAGGCAATTGTCGAGAACGCGGCCTCGCGCGAACAGATGGAGGCGGGCATCCTGCGTTACTACAGCAGCCTGCCTCGTGAGAACACATGTTTTTTGCTGTGGGCGGAGGCGAAGCTGCTCGCCGTGCGCGACGCTCGCTTCCGGCTGCGCTTTAACGCGTTCATGCACGAGAAGCTGGATCAGACCGGCGCATATATCCGCGAATTCTCGGCACGGGTGGGCACGCCGATGCTGATGGAGCCTGAGCGGCTCGCCATCGGATTGATGGGCTTGTGCGACGGCGTGCAGTTTTTCCACACGGCCGATCCGCAAAACGTGCCGGTGGAACTGGCTGAAGCCGTGCTGGCGAGCTTTTTCTCGCGCGTGGTGTTCGGGCGCGACGCGTGAGCCGTGCGCGGTGACGCGCTAGCGTGGGCGCGGGCCGTCGGCGCGAGCCGAACAGCCGCGCGGCCCGCGGCCGTAGATCAGGACGCGCGCGGCGGGGCGATTGCAAACGCGGAGTCTGCGGACCCGGTAAATCAGTCGTTCGGCATCGGCGCGCACAGGTCGGCGGCCGGCGACGTGCAGCCGAGTGAATATTCGCCGCTGTAGCGCAAGACTGCGGTACCTGCGTGGAGCGCCACCTTGATGTCCGGGCAGCGCTCATACGCGATGAAAGCCGAGCAGGACGCGGCGAACCAGCACACGAGCGAAAACGCGATTTTTTCCAGAAGCTGAAAACGATGTGTCATAGCGGTAATTTCCTTTCGGCCGCTATGTTACCAGCTTATAAGGGTTTATACCTAGCAGACATGGCTGCGCACCTCGCAATGGCGTGCGGCGCGTGCGTCGCCAATCTGACTGGAATGTCACCGTGGGGTCAGGGTTGGGACATGGTCGGGTCGATAGAATCGGCTGGTCGGGCAACCCGCGCGCCGTGACGCGCGGGCCTTCAAAGGCGGCGAGGCTCGCGCCGGCCCGGCATTACCGAGGCAGGAGTCGTCCCATGAATCAACTGCAGTCGATGCGCGTGTTCGTCAAGGTGGCGGAACTCGGCAGCTTCGTTGGCGCGGCCGGCGCGCTGGATCTTTCTGCGGCGGTGGTCACGCGGCATGTGGCCGATCTCGAAGCGCGCCTCTCTACACGGCTACTCAATCGGACGACGCGCCGTCTGTCGCTGACAGAGTCCGGCAGCACCTATCTGGAGCGGGTGCGGCACATTCTGGACGACCTCGAAGGCGTGGAGCAGATGGTGGTGGCGCGCAACCACGAACCGGTCGGCACCTTGCGCATCGTCGCACCGGTCGTGTTCGGACTGCATAGCCTTGCGCCGGTGGTGCAGTCGTACGCGGCGCGCTATCCGGACGTGGTGCCGGATGTCACGCTGGCCGACCGTCACGCCGACCTGGTCGAGGAAGGCTTCGACGTCGGCATTCTGCTCGCGCGGCACATGCGTAGTGCCAGCATTGTCACGCGACGTCTAACCACCGCCTGCATGACCGTATGCGCGACGCCCGCGTATCTGGCGCAGCACGGCACGCCGGCGCATCCCGAAGATTTGTTGCGGCATCCTTGTCTGAGCCGCCCGTCCGAGCAGGGCGGTGACGAACGCGTGTTCACCGGACCCGGCGGCGGCCAACTGCGCGTGCGGCCGGTCAACGCGATCGCCGCGAACAATACGGAAATGCTCCGGCAGTTCGCGCTGCTGGGCATGGGCGTGGCGATTCTGCCGAGTTATCTGATCGCCAGGGACCTGGCGTCCGGGCGGCTCGTGCCCTTGCTCGGCGACTACCGCTTGCCGCCGATCGACATCTCCATCGCGTATCCCAGCCGTCTTCATCTTCCGGCGAAGGTGCGGACTTTTATCGACCACCTCGTCGAGCACTTCCAGTCGGGTGGCGAGCGGCTGCGCGCTCCGCGGATCGTGGCGCCGGAGCACCCGGCTGTTGCTTCCTTGACTGAGACGGACGGCAACGCCAGGCTCGACCTCACGCGGGGTCTGCCGAGGACGGCCAATGCGAGCAGAAGGCGAGCCGCGCAGTCGTCGCCGGCTTGACTGCGATTTCGGGAGGGGGCGGCCGCCGACGCGCGATCGGCACCCAACGGGCCGTATGGGGATTTCGGGGAAGGCGGCTGCGGATCGGCGCGGACTGGGCGGCGACGGCCGGTAAGCGGTACCGATGCGCATGCTTCACCGGCGCGGGGAACGGAACGGGCGCTCCAACACTGTACGAGCAGCAGGCAGACGCCCGCATCCGTCTTCGGCCCTCCGACCTAAGCGACTCGCGATGCGGCGACGAAACGCACCCGGCTACCTACGCGCCCAGACCCGGCCCGTAATTTCCGCTGATCAGCCGCGTGACCGACTCGATGTCAACGTAATCCTGTTCCGGCATGCCGTCGAGCATCGACAGCACTTCGTTGCTCGCGCCGGCTTCGCGCGCCGCATCAACAAGCGCGTCCTTGTTGGTCGGGAACTGGACTTCGCTGAGGACATCGGTGATCTGCAGATCGATCGATTCGCCGGGTATAGCCGAGGCACTCATGCGATTGCTCCAGTTGGTGCGCGATTGAAATAAGTTGCGGCTGCGAGCGTGCAGACACAGGGCCAGAAGGACAGCGAGCACCCGGCTGCCCGATTCAGCTACGGAGCATCTGCAATGCAGCCACATCCGCCCGCTCGCCCTGGCGGGCCATCATTGCACACATCGCAAGCCACGCTGCGCAAGGCTTCGGTTCGAACTCGTGGCCGCGAGCACAGCCGTGGCGATGAGTCGCCGTCGTACCCGCCGCCATCAGGTCTGCAGATGCTCGTGCTGCCCCGTGAACCTGCGTTGGAGATGGCGCGACTTCGGCAGCGCAATGTGCTGCCATTGTTGCGGCCGGATGTCGCCCGCGGCGGGGACATCCGGCGCCGGCGGCGCGACGGGTGCGGCATCGGCGCGTTCAGCGAGGCTGCTCGCGTTCGTGCCGTCCGACGCCGTATGAACCGGTGCGGCGAAGCACGAGGCGGACAGCGTCACCATGGTCAACAGTGTCGAGGTTTTCATCGCCCGACCTCCTAAGCTCATGCGGCGCAAAGAGTTGAGCAAACGCTGTGCCGTCCCCGCGTCGAAAGGACGGTGCAGGCTTCAGGCGGCATGGCCATGCGCGGCCCGCTTGTAATGACCATGTTAGATGGCAAATCCTGCAACAGCCGCACATTTGCCGCAAGACAGTATGGCGCATTGTCGGATCTTGCCACCGCTCGAACCGACGCGCCGCACTATCGCAGCACGTCAAACCGCGTCCACGGCCACGAAGGCCTGTCGCGCATGTAACCGTTCAGCCAGTTCCACTGCGGATGGCGCTTCATGAATGCCTGGGCGTCGAAAGGCCGGCCGCAGGGATGACCCCAGCGTGCGGTGAACGACATCTCACGCGCCATTTCGCTGTCGACCACTTTGCCGTCGTTGGCCCCCCACGGATTGAACGGCCCGTGATCGGTGCCCCCGAAGCGCGCGTCGTCCAGTTCCAGATGACCGCAGATGGTCCGCGAGCACGGGTTGTCGTTGCGATCGAGATAAACGTCGTGATGATCCGCGATCATCTGCTTGGCGAGTTCCACGTCGATCTTGCCGCGATGTATTTCCTCGAGCTGCATGAAGCGCAGTCGCCGCGCGCCGTTCTTGCGCACGTCCGTATAGTCTTCGCCTTCGCCGATGCATTCCTGGTTGCGGATCTTCAGATCGGTCGCAGTGTTATAGCCGCTGTAAAAGCCGTCACGCGTGGTCTCGAAGCCGGAATAGTGCAGACCCAGTTCGTAGCGCGCGATGTCGCCGGTCTTCGCATCGCCGAGCAGCCAGCTATTCGCATAGCCGCCGTTGTTGGCGAGCGCGAACATTTCGCACCATTCGCCGATGCTGTCGGCGTATTGCGACGCGCGCCGCGAACGGTAGAATTCCGGCGCGCCGGCAGGGTCATAGCCGGCGAAGTTGGAGATGGTGGTTTCGGTGACCATCAGCCCCGCCGCCGTCACCCAGAAATCGGTGAGGCTAGAGATGCAGCCCGGCAGGCCCTGCATCAGGATGCGATTGCCGCGGTCCGGCACGATGTCGAACACGACGTTGAACGCGTCGCCCGCGGCGTAGCGATCCCAGGAGTTGTGCGCCATCACGATGCGGCCGTCGCGCGTGGCGCTGCCGGTGGCGATGAACGCGCTGCAATGATGTCCGCGCCGCCCGCGCCACGGTTTCACGCCCAGCTGCGGCCGCCGCTGCGCCGCGTGCATCGGCCACCAGCTTTGCAGCAGGTCCATGTAGCCGTTCCAGGCCAGCACTTCAGCGAACGGCAGTTTCGCGCCGTCGGCGATGCCCTGGATTTCGTCGGCGAATTCCGTGTCGAGCTTGTTGGCGAACTGGGCGACCGCGGCGTCGACGAAGGTATCGAACTCTTCGCCGGTGTCCCACTTGGCGAGATACCGGGCGGTGCGAATGGCGTTCTGGATTTCGCTGGCGAGCAACTGTCCATGCTGCTCGCCGCGATCGTAGGGTTCGCCTTCGACGTGCAGAAAAATCCAGCCTGCATGGTCGCGGCGCACGGCATCGAGGGACGGTTCGCTCATCTTCGCTCCGATGGAACGGCGGGCTTCCCGGTGCGCCCGTCATGGCGTATTCGCTTTGCCGACGCCTTATGCTTGCGCCGCAACGGTCTCCCCATTGTAGAAAATCTGCGGCGCTTTGCACGGCGCCGCGAGGCTCGCGGACTGGCGTCTAGTGCGTCGGATTCATGCGGAAATAGGCATCGAGCAGCGAGGTCTTGTAGACCACGCCCGCCAGCTTCGGATGCGCGGCGCTTTCCACTACCGGCAGACGCTCCCCCTGAAACGCGAGGAAATGCTGCAGCGCGACGCCGAGCGACATGTCAGGGGTGAGCACGTCGAAATGCGGCTGCAAGTAATCCGCCGCCGTTTTCGCTACCGTGTCGCGTCCGTCAAGCAGATCGGACGTGATGTCCTTGAGCGCGACCACGCCGAGAAACGCGCCGGAATGGTTGGCCACATACAAATACTTCACCGGATATTCGAGGAACACGCGCGTCATGTCCCGCACGCTCGCGTTGGGCAGCACGACGGTCTCGGCCGGACGGATCAGCTCACGCATCTGCGTGGCGCGCAGCCGCATGCGTTCCTGCTGCTCGCGATTGCGCCGCAGCGTGATTTCGTACATCGAAGTCTTCGCGATGGCGCGCGAGATGAAATAGGCAACCACGCACGACAGCATTAGCGGCAGCACGACCTGGTAGCTGAGCGTCATCTCGAAGATCATCAGGATGGCCATCAGCGGCGCCTGGGTTGCGCCGGCGAGAAATGCCCCCATGCCGACCATCGCATACGCGTAGGGCGCCGAGGTCGCATGTGGCCACAGCGCGTGCATGCCCTGGCCGAACAGCGAGCCGACCGCCGCGCCGACGAACAGGGTCGGCGTGAACACCCCGCCGACCGCGCCCGAACCCGCCGTGGCCGCGGTCGCCGCGAGCTTGCACACCAGCACGACGACGAGCGCGGTCCAGGTCCACGGCGAATGCAGGATCGAGTTCACGACGCTATAGCCGTTGCCCCACACCTCGGGGGTCCAGATGGAGATGATGCCGACCACGAAGCCGCCGAGCGCGAGCCGCAAGGGCAGCGGCACCGGCAGCTTGCGAAAGGCCGCCTTCGACGCGTCGAGCAGCCGCAGAAACTGCGGCGCCGCCGCGCCGCACAGCGCGCCGAGCGCAACGAACAGCAGCACCTCGACCCCGGTCACCGCGGGAAACACCGGCATCTCGTACGGCGGCTTGTAGCCGCCGAATTCGCGCATCGTGATATTGGCGACCACCGCCGCGACCACCACCGGCCCGAAGCTTTCCATCACGATCGAGCCCAGCACGATCTCCGTCACGAAGAACGCGCCGGCGATCGGCGCGCTGTACGCGGACGTGATCCCGGCCGCCGCGCCGCAGGCCACGAGCAGACGCAGCCGCGACGGGTCGAAGTGCACCCAGCGCCCGATCAGCGACGCACCCAGCGCGGCCAGCTGCACCATCGGCCCTTCGCGGCCGATGGAGCCGCCGCTCGCAATCGTGAACAGCGACGATATGCTGCGCCACAAACTCAGCCACACCGGCACGACGCCGTCGCCGATCGCCACCGCTTCCATGTAGTCGACGTGATTGTGCTTGTCGGCGTGGCGCCGCGCGACCAGCAGCAGGAAGCCGGCGATCAGGCCGCCGGCCGCGGGCAGCCAGATGCGCACCGTCCACGGCAAGCTGCGCGCCATCTCGACGAAGCTGCCGGACTTGCCCACCACCGCCAGTTGCAGCAGCGCGATCGCCTCGCGAAACCCGATGGTCGCGAGCGCACCGGCAATGCCGACCACCACCGACCAGACCAGCATCGTATGGGCTTCCGAGAGTCGGAACAGGTGTTGGGCGCGCGTGCGCAGCTTGAGCAGGAATGAAAGCACGTCGGTGGGGCTGGGCGTGAAAGAAGGTTAAAAGACGCTCACCACAGCAGCGCGCCCGCTACGGATGGCGGGCGCGCTGCTGCGGGTGAGCGATGGCCGACGGCGCGGCTCACGTCGCCGCCTTGTCGAGTTCAGGGTAGTGCCGGAAGACGCAGGCCTCATTATGTTCAATGCGCCGCTCGGACTGCAGATAAGCGGCGATATTCGGCCGTTCCATCACGGCGTCGTGCAATGCGGCGAGCCGCGGATAGTGCTCGCCGAAGCGCGCGAGCGCGCGGGGGAAAGCGTACAGCAGGCCGTCGACCAGCTGGAACATCGACAGGTCAACGTACGTGAGCGCGTCGCCGACCATGAAGCGGTCGCCGGCCGGGTTCTGCTTGAGCACGCGCTCGAAGTACGACATGAACTTCGGAATCCGGTGGTCGATGAAGTCGTGCGCGCGGACCTTCGCGGCGTCTTTCTGGTCTTCGTAGTAAAGACCGCTGGCAAGCGGATGATGCGTGTCGTGCGCTTCGGTCACCACGTCGGCGATGGTCAGCTGCAGGCCGTTGGCGACGTAGCGCAGACTGTCGACCGACGGCGCGAGGTTCAGCCGCGGCCCCAGGTACAACAGGATGTTGGCGGTCTGGGAGATCACCAGATCGCCGTCCTTCAGAAACGGCGGTGCGAACGGCGGATAGGGTTCGTCGCGGCTTCCCATCACGGCCATCATTGCATCGGTGCCGAGGCCTTGCGACGGCTTGCCGCGTGCCACTTCCACATAGTCGGCGCCGGCTTCCTCCAGCGCGAGCCGCACGAATTCGCCGCGGCCCTGAAGGCCATCCCAGTAGTAAAGTTCCAGGCTCATCGTTCGATCCTCCTTGCTCGCCCGCGCGCGTCGCGTGAGCGGGTTGCAGTAACAGGTGACGCCTGCAGCAGTATGCCGTGCGAGCGCGTGCGATGGCTCCCCGAATGTGCAAAACCCCGCGCGCGGCGGGGTGGGTTCGAAAGCGGGAGGGCTTAGCCGAGCACGTGCTGGACAGCCCACGTGATGCCCAGTCCACCTGCCACCAGCCACACGTACAGGATCAGGCCGGTGCTCAGCGCACGCGGGCCGGCCTGGCGAATCTGCGAAATGCGCGTTTCGATGCCGAGGGCGGTCATGGCCATGGTCAGCGCGAAGGTGTCGAGCGTGTTGAGCGTGCCGGTCGCGGTTTCGGGCAGCACGTGCAGCGAGTTGATCGCCACGAACGCGAGGAAGCCGACGGCGAACCAGGGAACCGCCAGCTTGCGCGGGGCGCCGCCGTGCTGCGCGCCCGTTGCGGCCGAACGGCGCGCGGAGCGGTTCACCCACATGCCGACCACCAGCAAGACCGGCACCAGCAGCATCACGCGCGTCATTTTGACGATGGTGGCGATGTGCGTCGCTTCGGGGCTCACGTTGCTGGCAGCGCCGACCACCTGCGCCACTTCATGAATCGTGCCGCCGAAGAACAGGCCTGCGCCGACCGTGTCGAGACGCAACCAACCCGCGTTGAACAGCACCGGGTACAGGAACATCGACAGCGTGCCGAACAGCACCACGCTGCCCACGGCCATCGCGCTCTTGTGCGGCTTGGACTGCAGCGTGGACTCGAACGCGAGCACTGCCGCCGCGCCGCAGATGGCGCTGCCGGCCGCGGTCAGCAAAGCCGTGTCGCGGTCGAGCTTCAGGATCTTCATGCCGGCCCAGGTGCCGATGACAAGCGTGCTGACCACGACCAGCACCGATTCCGCGAGGCCCGGCAGGCCGACCTGAGCGATTTCCTGCAGGCTCACGCGCAAGCCGAAGAAGGCGACGGCGATGCGCAGCAGCTTGCGCGCCGAGAAATTCACGCCCGCCGCCCAGCTCGCGGGCATGCCGTCACGCAGTGCGTTGCCGTAGATGGCACCGGCGACGATGCCGACGATCAGCGGGCTCAAGCCCAGTCCTGCGATCGCCGGGAGGGAGGCAATGCGGGTCACGGCTGCGGCCAGCAGCGCGACGAAAAGAATGCCGTTCAGTTGCCCGCGCGCGGAAGAGGAGGCGGGTGAGGCGGCGGCGGTAAGCGGGAGGGGTGGAGTGGACATCTTCAAGCACCTGGTTCATCTGTATTCGATGGCCTAATGCTAAATTAGATATAACGATATGAAAAATCATGGTTTAGAATGTGATCTATCGGATCAACTGATATTTACGCCGGCATGACCCCTGACCAACTTATAACGTTTGCGGCCGTCGCGGAGAATCGCAATATCAGCCGCGCGGCGCTCGCGCTGCATCTATCGCAGCCGGCGGTGTCCGGGCAACTGCGCCAGCTACAGGACGAGTTCGGCGAGCCGCTATATCAGCGCGACGGCCGCGGCGTGCGTCTGACGCCGGCCGGCGAACAACTGGCGAGCTACGCAACGCGGCTGCGCGACACGTGGCGCCAGGCCCATGCGTATCGCGACGCGCTGCGAGGGCTCAAGCAGGGCACCTTGCGCATCGGCGCGAGCACCACGCCGGCGAGCTACCTGCTGCCGTATCTGATCGCCGATTTTCATCGCCGCTATCCCAACGTGACCGTACATACCGCCAATGGCAACACCAGCGAGATCGTCGAGGCGCTGGGTTCGGTGGACATCGCAATGATCGAAGGGCCGATCGGCGCCGACCTGCCGCCGGATACCGCCGTGCACGCCTGGCGCGAAGACGAGATCGTGGCGATCGTGCCGCGCGCGCATCCGTTGGCGCAGGCGAGCGAGGGCGGCCGCGCGGAACTGGCGGCGTTCGGTGCCCATCCGCTGGTGGTGCGCGAGGCGGGCTCGGCGGTGCGGCAGATCGTCGAGCGCGCGTTTGCCCGGGCGGGCGTGCCGATGCGCGTGGCGCTGGAGATTGCCGGCGTGGAGGGGGTGAAGGAAGCGGTACGGGCCGGCATGGGCATTGGCTTCGTGTCCGGCATGTCGATGCGTCACGAAGACGGCGCGCTATCCCTGCTGTCGCTGGATCCGGAGCCGCTCACACGCCGTCTGTCGATTCTCGTCCCGTACTCGAGTGCGCCGTCGCGCGTGGTCGAGCAGTTTCTCGCGCTGTGTCTTGCCGATGAGGCTTGATTAACGCCGCCGTGCCCGCCGCGCCTGGGGATTGTCTCTATGGTGCGTGAGGCGGCTTTCAGCGCACTATCAGGTATCGGAAGCGCGTCGGCGCTTTTTTTAAATGCGGGGTTGGAACCGGTTCCAAACCCCATCGCGGACCGAAAGTGAGCAGATTCGACATGACAGACGTAATCGAGATCGTGATCGTCGCCAGCGCATTCAGCACGGCTGCGATCCGCGCGCAGGGTCATCTGCGATACGCGCAGGCGAGCCGGCGGGCGGGCGCGGCCGGCTTCGAGGTGCGCCGCGAACTGTTCGCCGACGAGGCCGACGCCGCGCCCGAGCGCCTCCGTGCGCTCGGCGGCGCGATTGCCGAACTGGGCATGTGGTCGGTGTTTTCCACGCCCGCGTCGCTGTACGCAGCCGACGGACGGCTCGACGCGGCCGCGCTCAGTGGCGCGCTCGATGAAGCGAGCGCGCTCGGTGCGCGCTTCGTCAAGCTACAACTGGGCGGGTTCGGGCGCGATGCGGCCGGCGCGGCGATTGCTGAGCAAATGCAGGGCGCGAATGTGCGGCTTGTCGTGGAAAACGGCCAGCTGGCGCAAGGCGGCTCGCTCGATCAGTTCGTCGGGCTGTTCGATGCGCTGGCGCGCGAACAGCTCGCGGATGTGCTCGGCATGACGTTCGACATCGGTAACTGGGCGTGGCGCGGCATTGCGCCGCTCGACGCCGCCGCCGAACTCGCGCCACACGTCGAATACATCCATTGCAAGACGACGGTGGGCGAAGGCGCGCGGCGCTTTCCCGCCGCGCCCGCTGCCGACGATGCGCGCTTCATCGCCGTGCTCGAGCGCTTGCCGCGTAATGTGCCGCGCGGTATCGAGTTCCCGTTCGATACGGGCCGTGTGGAGGCGGACGCGGCGCACTACGTTCAATGGCTTGCCGGACTGTGACGGGCGGCCGGAACCTGAGAGAAAGAGCTGGGCGTGGAACGGAACGGCGGGCAGCCCAGGGCTCGCGGCTCGCCGATGGCGGCAAACAGGACCCATCGCCACGCTCCGCATAACCCTGGCGAAAGGAGCCGTAAAGACGCACGGCAAACCCCCGGCAACGCAGCCGCGGGACAACGATCAACGCACCGCGACCGCACGGCCACCACTCGGAAGCCGGGGCCTTGAACCCGCGGAAAAACGCACAACCCGCAGCAAAAGCAACCCGCAGGAGCAAGCATGAACACCCCAGCCGCAGCACTCGATGTCATCACCTACGGCGAAGCGATGGCCATGTTCGTCGCCGCCGAAACCGGCCCGCTCGCTGGCGTCGGGCAATTCGCGAAGCGCATTGCCGGCGCGGACCTGAACGTGGCGATCGGTTTGTCGCGGCTCGGCTTCAAGGTGGGCTGGATGAGCCGCGTCGGCCACGATTCGTTTGGTCAATTTGTGCGCGACACGTTGACGAAAGAGGGCATCGATCAGCGCTGCGTCACCACCGACGATCGCTATCCCACCGGCTTCCAGCTCAAGTCGAAAAACGACGACGGCAGCGACCCGGCGGTCGAATATTTCCGCAGCGGTTCGGCGGCGAGCCATTTGTCGCTCGCGGACTACGCGGCGGACTACGTGCTGCCCGCGCGGCACCTGCATCTGACCGGCGTCGCGCCGGCGATCTCGGCAAGCTCGCGAGAACTCGCGTTCCACCTCGCGCGGGAAATGCGCGCGGCCGGCAAGACGATTTCCTTCGATCCGAACCTGCGCCCGACGCTATGGCCGTCGCGCGCCGCGATGGTCGAGGGCCTGAACGCACTGGCCGCGCTGGCCGACTGGGTGCTGCCCGGCATCGGCGAGGGCGAGATCCTGACGGGCCACACCGAGCCGCAGGACATCGCCGCTTTCTACCTGGCGCGCGGCGCGCGCGGCGTGATCGTCAAGCTCGGCGCGCAGGGCGCCTACTTCCGCACCGCCGATGCCTCGGGCGTGATCGCGGCCAAGCCGGTCGCGAACGTAGTGGACACCGTCGGCGCGGGAGACGGCTTCGCGGTCGGCGTGATCAGCGCGCTGCTCGAAGGCAAGCCGTTGCCGCAGGCGGTGGCGCGCGGCAACCGCATCGGCGCGCTGGCGATCCAGGTGATCGGCGATTCCGAAGGTCTGCCGCAGCGCGCCGAACTGGACGCGCTGGAGCTGGCCGATATCGACGCCGCTGCACAACAGGTCAGCGGCAGCAACGCCGCTGTACCCAGCGCATGCCCGGCGTGAACGCACACCGCAGTCCGCTTTCACCGGGGCCGCCTTAGATAACAGCAAGAGCGCAACCGAGCGCCCGTTAGCATCCGTCATTGTTTTGCGAAGCCGTCAGCAACTATCTTGCATACAACCAGAGTAGACGCCAACGCGCGAACGCTGGTAGACAAAGGAGACACTCATGACCTCAACACTTGCGACTCGCCGTTGGTGGACGATCATGCCGATCGTATTCATCACCTACAGCCTCGCTTATCTCGACCGTGCGAACTTCGGCTTCGCGTCGGCCGCCGGCATCAACCAGGATCTGGGCATCAGCAAGGGGCTGGCGTCGCTGATCGGCGCGCTGTTCTTCCTCGGCTATTTCTTCTTCCAGATTCCCGGCGCGATTTACGCGGAACGCCGCAGCGTAAAGAAGCTCGTATTCTGGAGCCTCGTCCTGTGGGGCGGCTGCGCGGCGCTCACGGGCATGGTCAGCAATATCCCGTCGCTGATCGCGATCCGCTTCCTGCTCGGCGTCGTCGAAGCCGCGGTGATGCCCGCCATGCTGATCTTCATCAGCAACTGGTTCACGAAGAGCGAGCGCTCGCGCGCCAACACTTTTCTGATTCTCGGCAATCCGGTGACGGTGCTGTGGATGTCGGTGGTGTCGGGCTATCTGGTGCATTCGTTCGGCTGGAGGCAAATGTTCATCGCCGAGGGTGCGCCCGCGATCATCTGGGCGCTTTGCTGGTGGTTCATCGTGCAGGACAAGCCGCAGCAGGTGTCCTGGCTCACCCAACAGCAAAAGGACGATCTCGCCGAAACGCTGCGCGCCGAGCAGGCCGCGATCAGGCCGGTGCGCAATTACAGCGAAGCATTCCGCACGCCGGCGGTGATGAAGCTGTGCGCGCAGTATTTCTGCTGGAGCATCGGCGTGTACGGTTTCGTGCTGTGGCTGCCGTCGATTCTCAAGAACGGCTCGACCCTCGGCATGGTCGCAACCGGCTGGCTGTCGGCGCTGCCGTACCTGGCCGCCACCATCGCGATGCTTGCAGCTTCGTGGGCATCGGATAAACTCAATCGCCGTAAAGTGTTCGTGTGGCCGTTCCTGCTGGTGGGCGCGGTGGCGTTCGCGGCGTCGTTTGCGCTCGGCTCGACGCATTTCTGGCTCTCGTATGTGCTGCTGGTGATCGCGGGCGCCGCGATGTACGCGCCTTATGGGCCGTTCTTCGCGATCGTGCCGGAACTGCTGCCGAGAAACGTCGCAGGCGGCGCGATGGCGCTGATCAACAGCATGGGCGCGCTGGGCTCGTTCGTCGGCTCCTATGTGGTCGGCTACCTGAACGGCGCGACCGGCTCGCCGCTGGCGTCGTATGCGTTCATGAGCGTGGCGCTGATCGCCGCGGTGATCTTCACGCTGATCGTCAAGCCGCAGCCGGTTGCCCAGGCGCGCACGCTCGCCACCCCGTTGCAAGGAAAATAGCTGATGAAGAAGATCGTCGCCTGGAAGCCGCTGCCCGAAGACGTGCTCGCGTATCTGCAACAGCATGTGCAAGTGGTGCAGGTCGATCCCGAGCGGCACGACGCGTTCGTCGCCGCGTTGCACGATGCCGACGGCGGCATCGGCGCGAGCGCGAAGATCACGCCGGCCATGCTCGAAGGTGCGAGCCGCCTGAAGGTCTTGTCGACCATCTCGGTGGGCTTCGACCAGTTCGATGTCGCGGATCTCACGCGCCGCGGCATCGTACTCGCACACACCCCGGACGTGCTGACCGAATCGACCGCCGACACGGTCTTTGCGCTGATCCTCGCGACGGCGCGCCGGGTCGTCGAACTCGCCGACTGGGTCAAGGCGGGGCATTGGCGCGCGAGCATCGGAGCGGCCCAGTTCGGCGTCGACGTGCAGGGCAAAACGCTCGGCATCGTCGGGCTCGGGCGAATCGGCGGGGCGGTCGCGCGGCGCGCGGCGCTCGGCTTCAACATGCAGGTGCTGTACACCAACCGCAGCGCGAATCCCCACGCGGAGCAGGCCTATGGCGCGCGGCGCGTCGAGTTGCCGGAATTGCTTGCGAGCGCCGACTTCGTCTGTCTGCAGGTGCCGCTCACGGCCGAGACGAAGCATCTGATCGGCGCGGCGCAGCTGAGATCGATGAAGAAAAGCGCGATCCTGATCAATGCCTCGCGCGGCGCGACCGTCGACGAACAGGCGCTGATCGAGGCGCTGCAAAACGGCACGATTCACGGCGCGGGGCTCGACGTGTTCGACACCGAACCGTTGCCGCCCGACTCGCCGCTGCTCAAGCTCGCGAACGTGGTCGCCCTGCCGCACATCGGCTCGGCGACCCACGAGACGCGTCATGCAATGGCGCGCAATGCGGCGGAGAATCTGGTCGCCGCGCTCGACGGCAAGTTGACGACGAACATCGTCAATCGCGAGGTGCTCGCGAAGTGAACCGGTATGAACGAGTCGCGCTGGCGCCCCCGCGCGTCGACGGCCAATGACCACGCCACCGCAAACCACGCCGCGCCGCGCGACGATCACCGACGTCGCGCGCGAAGCCGGCACCGGCAAGACCAGCATCTCGCGTTATCTGAACGGCGAGATGAGTGTGCTGTCGCCGGAATTGCGCGCGCGTATCGAAGGCGCGATCGCCCGGCTCGACTATCAGCCCAACCAGATGGCGCGCGGCCTCAAGCGCGGCCGCAACCGGCTGATCGGCATGCTGCTCGCGGATCTGACGAACCCGTACACGGTCGAAGTGTTACAAGGCGTGGAAGCGGCGTGTCACGCACTCGGGCTCATGCCGCTGATCTGCCATGCGGCCAACGAAGTGGAAATGGAGCGGCGCTATTTGCAACTGCTGACCACGTATCGCGTGGAAGGCGTGATCGTCAACGCGCTCGGCGTGCGCGAGGAAACGCTGCGGCCGGTCGGCGAGGGCGGAATTCCGGCGGTGCTGGTCGACCGTCTGGTGGACGGCCTGTCTGCCGACATGGTCGGCCTCGACAATCGCGCCGCCGCCGAACTCGGCACGCGTCATTTGCTGGAGCAGGGTTTCGACGATATCTGGTTCGTCGTGCAGCCGTTCGAGCAGGTCAGTTCGCGGCATTTGCGCGAACGGGCATTTCGTGACGCGATGCGCGCGCAGGACGGCGCGCGTGCGCATACGCTGGTGCTGGATCTCGCCGATCCCGCAGCGCTCGAGGGTAGTCTCGCGGAACTGGACCGCGCGATCGAGGCGAACGCTGGCGAGCGTTGCGCGGGCACGTCAGGCAATGCAGGCAGCGCAGGCAGTACAAACAATGCAGCCGATGCAGGCGCCGCAGGCACCGCAGGCGCCGCACCCACCGCAGGCACCCCATCGCGCGTCGCTTTGTTCGCGGCCAACGCCCCGGTCGCGCTGCGTCTCGCGCTACACCTCAAAGCGCGTTACGGCGCCGGCTGGCAGACGCGCGTCGCGCTGCTTTCCATCGACGACCCCGACTGGGCCGAGCTGGCCGGCATCACGACGATCCGTCAGCCGACCTACGAGATCGGCTATCGCGCAGTCGAGTTCCTGCACGAGCGCATCGAAGGCCTGAAAAGCACCGCACGCGACTGTCTGTTGCCGGGCGATCTGATCGTTCGCGCGTCAACTTCGCGCTGATCTGCGATCATTCGGGCTGCGGCGCGCAGCCAGTGTGCGCCGTTCATCGCAAGGAAACTCATGGTCGTTGCACCGCTTACCCTTTCGAGCCTCGCGCTCGCCACGCTGTTCGTCGCCGCGTTACCGTTTGTGATTTACCGCCGTCTGCGCCGGCCGCTCGCACTGCGGCCGCGCGACGCAATCGCCGGCATCGCCGTGTTCGCGCTGTTCGCGATGGTGATCGAGCGTGCGCTGAACGACTACATGCTGCATGGAAACGAGGCGAGCGCCGCGTTTCTGTCCAATCCGCTGGCGTTCGTCGTGTACGGGGCGCTGGCCGCGGGCGTGTGCGAGGAAGTGGGACGCTTCATCGGCATACGGCTGCTGCTCAAGCGCGCCGCGGCGAAGTCCGCGCCTACCGATGACGGCACCGCGCTGACCTACGGCCTCGGCCACGGCGGAGCGGAAGCGTGGCTGGTCGGCGTGCTGGTGCAGGTGCAATGGCTCTTGTTCGCGGTGTTCGAAAACCGCGGACAGCTCGACGGCTACCTGAGCAATCTGCCACCTGACTCGCTGATGCGCATTCACCTGATCCTCGCGAGCCTGAGTCCCCAGACGGCCGGCATTTTCGCGCTGGAACGGGTGGCCGCGCTGGTGTTTCAGATCGGCCTGTCGGTGTTGATGTGGCGCGGCGTGCGAGCGGGCTGGCGCGGCATCCTGCCGGTCGCGATCGGCTTGCATGCGCTCGTCGACGTGCCCGCTGCGATGTTCCAGGCACGGCTCGTGCCGCTCGGCGCGGTGGATGCGGTGTATGCGCTGGGCGCGGTGGTCGTCGCGGGCCTGCTGATGCGGACCTTCCGGCGTCGTGCGGCAGCCGTGTGATGCGGCGCCTTACCCGACTGCGCAGTCTCCGTAGAGTCCGTGGGGTCGCTAAAACCTCGGTCCTTGCCTAAAATCCGCCTGCTTTCCGGCCCACCTTCAGTATGTTCCGGCAGACCCCATGGAAGCCTACCAATACGACTGCGCCAATCCCGAGTTCGAGGAGCTGGCGCGCGTGATCAGCGATCTGTTTCCCGAGCAGACACAATTCATCCAGCGCGCGGCCGAGGACGGCACGCCTACGTTGGCGATTCACTGGGTGGCGATGCGTTTCGGCGCGACCGCGCGTCGCATCGTGATGACTGTTGCAATCGCACCGGCCGCGCTGGCGCGTTACCGTGCGATGCCGGCACGCCTGCGAGGGCGCAGTTTTGCGGTCTTGCGCGCGTACGTGGAAGCGAGCCTCGGCTCGCTCGAAGAGCAGTACGCGAACGGTGAGCCGGTGCCCCGTGAGGTCACCGTGGAACTGGGCGACGAGTTCGCCTGAGGTGACTCAGTCCGCGCGCCGGTAGACCTTTGCAAAGCGCGCGGCCTGGACCACGCCGTAGTCGCCGGGTGCGTACTGCATGATCCAGTCGCCCGCGGCGCCGCGCAACACGTCGCCGCCGTTGGCGGAGCGCGCGAGCGAGAAGGCTTCGTTCATCTGCATGGCGAGCACGACAGCGGGGCGGTTGCGATACGCGCCAGGTTCGCCGTGCGCGAGCGCGATGTCGGCGGGAACGTACTTCGCGTCGAAGCGCTCGCGCGACACGACCCAGCGCTCACCCGTGGAGCCGGTGATCAGCGCATCGCCGACCCTATAGCGGTTCGGGCCTTCGAGGCTTATCAATTCGCCCTCGACGGCGGCAAATGCGACGCGTACCGTTTCGTCCTTGACGACGCGTTGCGCATGGGCGTGCTGGCGCAGATCGATGTTTTTGAGTTCGGTCATAAGGCGGGAGGAGAGGCCGGCGAGCATGGAAAGATGGACCGCGGCGCTTGCGTCCGGTCTGGCGCCCGACATGGCGTTCGATATGCGCCAGGTGTCATGGCCGTGTTGTGAACCGGGTACGCTGACGCCGCTTACCCGCATCATGCCAGATGCGCCTGGCGGCCGGTCTCTTCTGGTTTCTTTCAGGCGCTTTCGCAATAGGCGGCACGAGTCGCCCATCACAAAAAACCCGCCTGCGCGCCGCGCCAAACGCCGCTGCGCGCAGGGCAATGCGCTATTTACGGCTTCGCCGTCGCGTCGCTGGCGGACTCGGCATTACCCGCCTTGCCCTTGCGATGGTGATCATGGCCGCCGCCGTGCTGATGGAATGTCACGTCGGCCAGCTTCTTCTGCTCCGGCGACATGCTGTTGTACAGCGGCTCGAATGCGTCGACGAGTTTTTTCATGCCGTCCGCATGCGCTTGCGCGATCGTCGCGTACTGCTTCATGTCGTCGAGCGCGCTCACGTTGGTGGCAGCCTTGCGTTGCTCGAACAGCTTGCCCATCGTTTCGCCGTTGCCGCGCATCACGTCGGCGAACGTCTTCCATTGCGATTCCTGCGCCGGGGTGATTTTTAGCTGCGCGTGCAGATAGGCGATGCGGTCTTCGACGTTGCGCTCATGACCGGCCTTGCCGACCGGCGCGGAAGCCGCACCTGCGGGTGCCGAGGCCGGCGCGGAAGTTTGTGCGAACGCGCCGCTCATGGAAATGGCGGTGGCCAGCATTACCAGTGCTTTTTTCATCGAAACTCCTGATGTCTGTTCGAATTGGGATAGGGCGGGTGGCGAGCGGCCCGCTACGCGTCGACCGTTGGCAACGCACGGCGGCCGGCTGCCCCCGTTTCCGTCGGCAGTATTAGTAACACGATCTCCTTGCAATGCGGCTGTTATGCGACAAACGCTTACAACAGAAACGATGGGGAAATAGCTGGCGCTTCCAGTTTGCTTTCGTTGGCGTTCGTCGCTGCCAACGAGCCTAGGGCTCAAGAGCGACAGCGGCTGCTGCGATGTTTCGGCGGCCACGGCATCAAAGATGTCCTCGCATGTGTGTTCAAGATGCCTGAGCGTCTCGTGCACTCGGAAACTCGCAGCGGCCCGAGTGTTTGGCAAGCATGCGGTTTTGCGCGTGAACTTTAGGGCTGGTTTTGCGCATGAACTTTACGTCGGCGCCATCGACATCCCGCGCCCCGGACGCGCGATAATCCGCTGCACCCCGACCCACTTCTTTCTTCCACGATGAGACCTCCGCGCCTCGACCAGCTCGACGACCTCGACCGCAACCTCGTTGCGCTGCTGCAAGCCAACGCGCGCGAAAGCGTCGCGAGTCTGGCTCGCGAACTGGGCGTGGCACGCACCACCGTCATCTCGCGAATCGCGCGGCTCGAACGCAGCAACGTGATCGCCGGCTATAGCGTGCGGCTCGGCCAGGACGTGCTGGACTCGAGCATCGTCGCGTACGTCGGCATCATCATCGGGCCGAAGCACGGGCCTGCCGTGCAGAAGCGCCTGGGCAAGATGCCAGAAGTGCAGTTGCTGTGCGCGGTGAGCGGCGAATTCGATTACGTCGCATGGCTGCGCGCCGACTCGCCTGACCGGCTGAACGATCTGCTCGATCAGATTGGCGGCATGGAAGGCGTGGAGCGGACCACGACGTCGATCATCCTCGCGCGCAAGATCGACCGCGGGATGATGTGAGCGCGCATGCGAGGCCGATGGTTGCCGCGCACTGCCGATCTTGGCCCAGCGGCATCCACGCTATTTCGAGCCTGTCTCGTCATATTGGCTGATTGATTCGTCGAAACGTCGAAGTTGCTCGTCATATCGCAGCAATTTGTGCCTATGAAGTGCTTTTGCTTGTCCTTAGACTGTGACTCAAGGGTTCAGCCCGCCGTGCGCCGCGCGTGAATCGCAGCGCACGTCCCAAGCTGGAGACAGCACACGGATAACAAGGAGAAGCGCATGAAAGTAGCCATTGTGGGTGCCGGTTTGATCGGACATACGATCGCGCAGATGTTGCGTGAAACCGGCGACTACGAAGTCGTCGCGTTCGACCGCGAGCAAGCCGCGCTCGACAAGCTCGCCGCCCAGGGCATTCCGACGCGGCGTGTCGATTCCGCCGACGCAGCCGCGCTGCGCGCAGCAATTTACGGCTTCGACGCGCTCGTCAACGCGTTGCCGTACTACCTCGCGGTGAGCGTGGCGGCGGCCGCCAAGGGCGCGGGCGTGCATTACTTCGACCTGACCGAGGACGTGCGCGCCACGCACGCGATCCGCGCGATCGCCGCCGACGCCGAGCATGCGTTCATGCCGCAGTGCGGTCTCGCGCCGGGCTTCATAGGCCTTGCCGCGCACGAGCTGGCAAACCGCTTCAGCGAAATCCGCGACGTGAAGATGCGCGTCGGCGCGCTCCCGGAGTTTCCGACCAATGCGCTGAAGTACAACCTGACGTGGAGCGTCGACGGCCTGATCAATGAGTACTGCCAGCCTTGTGAAGCGATTCGCGAGAGCCGTACGCAATGGGTGCAGCCGCTGGAAGGCCTCGAACATTTTTCGCTCGACGGCACCGAGTACGAAGCCTTCAACACGTCGGGCGGCCTCGGCACGCTGTGCGAGACGCTGGCGGGCCGCGTCGAATCGCTCGACTACAAGTCGGTGCGCTATCCGGGCCACCGCACGCTGATGCAGTTCCTGCTCGAAGATCTGCGTCTTTCGAGCGACCGTGACACGCTCAAGACGATCATGCGCCGCGCCGTGCCGGCGACCGCGCAGGACGTCGTGCTGGTGTTCATCACGGTGAGCGGCATGCGCGAAGGTCAACTGGTGCAGGAAGTGTTCACCCGCAAGATCTTCGCGAAGACCGTGTGCGGCGTGCCGATGAGCGCGATCCAGATCACCACGGCCGGCGCGATGTGCGCGGTGCTCGATCTGTTCCGCGAACAAAAGCTGCCGCAAAAGGGCTTCGTGCGCCAGGAGCAGGTGTCGTTGCGCGACTTTCTTGCCAACCGTTTCGGCCAGTTGTACGAAGGGAAATCGCTGGACGCAATGGCGACGGTGTAGCTCGACCATCGTTGCGATGTGCGCGAGGCGAGGGCCGTCGGACGACGCGGCGGTGATTCCTGCTGTCGCGCTGGACCGCGAAAGCCCGCGTGGAGGACCGTGCGAGCGAGCCCTGTGGAAGGACTGTAGAGAGCGGCCGGCCGTAGATCAAGCCGCACAGAAGAGCCGTATGTCCCCGCACGGATAACACCGGAAATGCCCCGCCACGCGGGGCATGCGTGTTTCAGCGACGTTTCAGCGACGCCGCCGCAAGCTAGACCGGCACCGGCGGCATCATCCCGGCCGCCGCCCGCGGTTCGCCTATGATGCGCGCGAGCAAGGCCTCATAGTCCTGGGGCGTTGGCGCCGTGTTGTCGAACATCAACAGATCGTCGCACATCGCGCCGCTGGGCACGAAGCGGCGCTGCCGGTACTCCTCCCAGTGCGCGAGCTTGTATGCGTCGTTCGAATTCGCACGTTCGACGATCCGCTGCCGTGCCATCTCTTCCGACGTATGAACCCACACCACGCGTAGCCTGACATGCGCGCCGATGCCGAGCCACGCGCGATCGAACAGCCGCCGCTCGCGCACCTCGCGCGACAGCGGCCCCACCACCAGCGCGCTGACGCCGAGTTCAACGTTCTCGCGAGCGGTGTCGATCAGCCCGCGGTATTCGGGGTCCCGCAAATGCTGGAGGAAAAGCGGGCTGTCGCGGTCGTTCGGGTCGCCGGTCACCAACGCCATCGCGGCCGCGCTATAACCGCCGAACAGCGTGTCCTTGTCGAGCAGACAGAAGGGCGCGCGGGTCACCCGCATCAGCGGGCCGATCAGCTTCCTCGCGAGCGTGCTCTTGCCAGTGCCCGCGTGACCACAAAAGAAGACCAGATGCGTCATGAACGGATGTCCCCGGCGGTGGTGGACGGCGCCGCGGCGGCCCGCGGATCGCGCGAGAACTTGCCGTTGGCCCGCAGCCAGATCGCGTGGACGATGCCCAGGCCCAATGCCACGCCGATTCCGGGCATCCACGTGAAATACCCCATAGCGGTCTCCTTGCTTGCTGTTGCGCCGACGCGCGCGGCACGGTCGTTTAGCCTGTGGGCGCGCTAAGCGTGCGCCGAGCCGCCACGCGAAGCGCACCCGGCGCGGTCCATTTGCAGCGATCATGAAGAACAACGCGACGCCATGCAAGAGCGGCGCAGACAGGCGATTCGGCGCGGCGGGCGGAACGCTCGCGGGTGGCTGTCATGCGTCGCATGGACGAGCGCGGCAGGCAGGATAACAATTGGATACGCGTTGTTGTCCCGGCGCCGCTTAACATGGCGGCTAACGCTCATTCGTCAACGCAGACCTGGCGTGGGGCTTCGGCACAGGGCGGGGCCCGCCGGTCTGCTTCGTTTTTGAAGGTAATTCAACATGCTGATCAATTGCGCCGTCTATCAGGACGGCCGGAAGCTCGCTGACATCGACGTCGACAGCATCAGCGACTACGTGGCTCAGCCCGAGTGCTTCGTCTGGGTCGCGCTGAAGGACCCCGCGCCGGGCGAACTCGCCGTGATGAAAGCGGAGTTCGGCCTGCACGAACTCGCGATCGAGGACGCGCAACACGGCCACCAGCGTCCGAAAATCGAGGAGTACGGCGAGTCGCTGTTCGCCGTGATGCATACCGTCGAGGTCGACGAAGAGGGCGAGCTGGTGCTCGGCGAAGTCGACGTTTTCGTGGCGCGCAACTACGTGCTGTCCGTGCGCCGCGGCACGCGCGTTGGCTTCCAGAACGTGCGCGCCCGCTGCGAGCGCGAGCCGCGCCTGCTCAAGGAAGGCCCGGCCTTCGTGCTGTACGCGCTGCTCGACGATGTGGTCGATCGATACTTCCCGATCGTCGAAGCGATGAACACTGAGATCGAACTGCTGGAAGACCGCATTTTCGAGCGCAACGATTCGGCCGCGGCGCGCGCGGTCATTCAGGACCTGTACTCGTTAAAGCGCCGCCTCGTGATTCTGCAGCACCATATTTCGCCGCTGCTCGAAGCGGTCAGCAAGCTGACGGGCGGGCGCATTCCGAGCGTCTGCGAGGGCATGCAGGCGTACTTCCGCGACGTGTACGATCACCTCGAGCGGATCGTGCGCACTATCGACGGCCGGCGCGAGATGGTCGTCACCGCGGTGCAGATCAATCTCGGCATGATCTCGCTCACCGAGAGCGAGGTGACCAAGCGGCTCGGCTCGTTCGCGGCGCTGTTCGCGGTGCCCACCATGATCGCCGGCATCTACGGGATGAACTTCCAGAACATTCCGGAGCTGCACTTCCGGTTCGGCTATCCGCTGTGTCTGAGCATCATGCTGCTGGTCGACCTGATACTGTTCCGGCGCTTTCGCAAAGCAGGCTGGCTGTAGCCGGCTCGCTTGACGGGGCCCGGTAGCGGAGGGCGCGGGTGGCCATGCGCGGGTCAATGATTGGGGCTTCACGCCGCGGCCGCGAAGCTGCCCGCGGCTGCTCGTGCGGCTCGCGCAAGCGTCGGTGGCCTCGTGTTGCCGGGGGCTTGCACCGCGCGAAATAAAAGGCCAGCATAGGCGGCCCGCCGGCTGTCTTCCATTGGTGGCCGGGGGCAAAACCGCTACGCCCCGACCGAGCGAGGTACCTTGCCACACGCTGCCGCAGGCGCGCTCATTGAGCGCGCCGGCCTGAATCGATCGAGCGCCGCCCATCGTTACACATCGCCGCAGTACGCTGCGCGACGATGTACCACGCTGCGGCCGGTCGTTGACATTCCGAAAGGTCTGTGCTGACAATAGCCATCGCAAACGTTTGCGCGCCATGAAAAATATGGCTCGACCCGAGCCCGAAAAACCAGGAGATACACATGAGCCATCGCATTCGCCGTCGCATTCTCGCTGCCGCCGTTCTCGCCACCGCCACTGCCGCGCTGCCATTTTCCTCCGCCTACGCGCAAAACGCCCCGGCCCATAAGCCGAAGATCGCGCTCGTCATGAAGTCGCTCGCCAACGAGTTCTTCCTGACCATGGAGACCGGCGCGAAGGACTACCAGAAACACAATCCCGGCCAGTTCGACCTGATCACCAACGGCATCAAGGACGAGACCGATACGGCCAACCAGATCCGCATCGTCGAACAGATGATCGTCTCCAAGGTCGACGCGATCGTGCTCGCGCCGGCCGACTCCAAGGCGCTCGTGCCGGTGGTCAAGAAGGCGGTCGACGCGGGCATCATCGTCGTGAATATCGACAACCGGCTCGATCCGGACGTACTCAAGTCCAAAGACCTGAACGTGCCGTTCGTCGGCCCCGATAACCGCAAGGGCGCGGAGATGGTCGGCGACTATCTGGCCAAGCGGCTGAAGGCGGGCGACGAGGTGGGCATCATCGAAGGCGTGTCGACCACCACCAACGCGCAGCAGCGCACGGCGGGCTTCAAGGACGCAATGCAGAAGGTCGGCGCGAAGGTGGTGTCGGTGCAATCCGGTGAGTGGGAAATCGACAAGGGCAACGCGGTGGCCTCCGCCATGCTCAACGAGTATCCGAACCTGAAGGCGCTCCTCGCCGGCAACGACAACATGGCGATCGGCGCCGTCTCGGCGGTGCGCGCGGCGGGCAAGCAGGGCAAGGTGCTGGTGGTCGGCTACGACAACATCAACGCGATCAAGCCGATGCTCAAGGACGGCCGCGTGCTCGCCACCGCTGATCAATACGCAGCGAAGCAGGCGGTGTTCGGCATCGACACCGCGCTGAAGGCGCTCAGCGAACACAAGAATCAGTCGCAGCTATCCGGCGTGGTGGAAACGCCGGTTACCCTCGTGACCAAATAAGCGCCGTTCGCCCTGCGCCGAAGTCGGCGTCGCAGTCGGCGCCGAAGTCCGCGCCGAAGTCCGCGCCGAAGTCCGCGCCGAAATCCGCGCCATATCGCAGATTCATGGGTTAGCGGGCGTGTCGTGGCGTGCGGCGCAGCGCCCGGTGAAGCGTGCGAGCGTCCGATACCGGACCCGCGAATCCGCCACTATTCAACAAACGCTCAAGAATCCGTGCGCGCCGCCGTTAAGTTCAGAGGTAAGCGTCATGACGGCGGCTGCGCGGCGGGAGGACAAGCGGCCGTTAGCGCTTGCGCATTCCGCGCATTGGGCCGACATGACTCGTGACGGCCGTCGACGGCTTCATGCGGGCAGATCGCACGAAGCCGCGAGGGCCGCCATGGAACCAGGATCGCGATGGATTCAACCGACCACGAAGTCTTGCCTGTCGTCCTGTCCGTCAGCGGCATCGGCAAGCGCTATGCCGAGCCGGTGCTCGCCGACGTCTCGCTGGCGCTGCGCGCCGGCGAGGTGTTGGCCTTGACCGGCGAGAACGGCGCTGGCAAGAGTACGCTGTCCAAAATAATCGGTGGGCTGGTCGAGCCGACCACCGGCACGATGCGCCTGGGCGGCGAGCCCTACGCGCCGGCGAGCCGCGCCGCGGCCGAAGCGCTCGGCGTGCGCATGGTGATGCAGGAGCTGAATCTGCTGCCGACCTTGTCGGTAGCGGAGAACCTGTTCCTGAACCGCCTGCCGCGCGTGGGCGCGTTCAGCTTCGGCTGGATCGACCGCCGCAAGCTGCGCGACGACGCGCGTCGCGCGATGGCGCAAGTCGGGCTCGACGCCATCGATCCCGACACGCTGGTCGGCGAACTCGGCATCGGGCATCAGCAGATGGTGGAGATTGCGCGCAACCTGATCGACGACTGCCGCGTGCTGATCCTCGACGAGCCGACCGCGATGCTGACCGCGCGCGAAGTCGACCTGCTGTTCGAGCAGATCGGACGGTTGCGCTCGCGCGGTGTCGCGCTCGTCTATATCTCGCACCGGCTCGAGGAACTGGCGCGGGTGGCCGGGCGGGTCGCTGTGCTGCGCGACGGCCGGCTCGTGCATGTCGACGCGATGGCCCGGCTGACGAGCGAGCAGATCGTTACGTGGATGGTCGGGCGCGAACTTGGCGAGCGGATCGATCTGGGGGTGCGCAACATCGGCGCGCCGCTGTTGAAGGTCGACCGGCTCGCGCGTGGCAACGTGGTGCGCGACGTGTCCTTCGACGTGCGCGCGGGCGAGATCTTCGGCATCAGCGGGCTGATCGGCGCGGGCCGCACCGAGCTGATGCGGCTGATTTATGGTGCCGACCACAAAGACAGCGGCACGGTGCTGCTCGCCGCCACGCCGGGCGCCAAGCCCACGCCGGTGCGGATCGAGTCGCCGTCGGACGCGGTGCGCGCGGGCATCGCGCTCATCACCGAGGACCGCAAAGGCGAAGGCCTGCTGCTGCCGCAGCCGATCGCGGCCAACGTGTCGCTGGGCAACATCGGCGGCGTGGCGCGGTACGGCATCGTCGATGCCGGGCGCGAAAACGCCCTGGCGCAAAAGCAGATCGACGCGATGCGGATTCGCAGCTCCGGTCCGGGGCAGATCGTCGGCGAGCTGTCGGGCGGCAACCAGCAGAAGGTCGTGATCGGCCGCTGGCTGGCACGCGAAAGCCGCGTATTGTTATTCGACGAACCTACGCGCGGCATCGACGTCGGCGCGAAGTTCGATATTTATGGCTTGATGGGCGCGCTGGCTCGCGAAGGCCGCGCGCTCGTCGTGGTGTCGAGCGACCTGCGCGAGCTGATGCTGATCTGCGACCGGATCGGGGTGATGTCCGCAGGCCGCATGACAGGCATATTCGAGCGCGATAGCTGGTCGCAGGATGCGCTGCTGGCGGCCGCTTTCGCCGGCTACCGCGGCCGCGAAGCGCTGCTGCACGCCCCCGACACCAACCAGGCAGGGAGTCTGTCATGACCGATCAATCGTGGCGCGAAGCGTCGGGCGGCAAGCACCGCGGGGCCAATGCACAGGCGGACGCGCACCCGAACGCCGACGCCGACGTGAATGCGAACGTCGCGCCGCCGGCCGATCCGTCGGCGCCGCTGGCGAGCGGCAAGCCGGCCGGTACGCGGCTCGGCTTTTCGAACTACCTGGGTCTCGCCGGCGCGCTGCTGGGGATGATCGTGCTGTTCTCGGTGCTGAGTTCGCACTTCCTGACCTACGACACCTTCAGCACGATCGCCAATCAGATTCCGGACCTCGTGGTGATGTCGGTGGGGATGACCTTCGTGCTGATCATCGCGGGGATCGACCTGTCGGTGGGATCGGTGCTGGCCCTGGGGGCGTCTGTGGTCAGCGTGGCCGCGCTGAAATGGGGCTGGGGGCCGTTGCCCTCGGCGCTGCTCGGCGTCGCCGCGGCGGCGCTGACCGGCACCATTACGGGCGCCGTGACGGTGGGCTGGCGCATCCCGTCGTTCATCGTGTCGCTCGGCGTGCTCGAAGCGGCGCGCGGCCTCGCGTACCAGATGACCAATTCGCGCACCGCCTACATCGGCGACGCGTTCGACTTCCTGTCGAACCCGATCGCGCTGGGCATTTCGCCGGCCTTCCTGCTCGCGGTTGCGGTCATGGTGATCGCGCAACTCGTGCTCACGCGCACGGTATTCGGCCGCTATCTGGTCGGCATCGGCACCAACGAGGAAGCCGTGCGGCTCGCGGGCGTCAATCCGCGCCCCTACAAGGTCGTCGTGTTCGCGCTGATGGGCGCGCTGTCGGGGCTTGCCGCGCTGTTCCAGATTTCGCGCCTGGAAGCGGCCGACCCGAACGCGGGCGTCGGCCTCGAGTTGCAGGTGATCGCCGCGGTCGTGATCGGCGGCACCAGTTTGATGGGCGGGCGCGGCTCGGTGATCAGCACGTTCTTCGGCGTATTGATCATATCGGTGCTGGCGGCGGGGCTCGCGCAGATCGGCGCGAACGAGCCGACCAAACGCATGATCACGGGCGCGGTAATCGTGGTGGCCGTGGTGCTCGACACTTATCGGAGCCGGCGCAAGCGCGCCTGAGCCGGTTCGTCGAAGCAGCACGATGGCAAGAGGATGAGCGGCGACGCATAGGCATTCATCGATCGGGTCTGCCTTCGAGGAAGACGTCCGGTGGGTCGCTGGTTTTCGGCGCGGCCAGCGGGAACAACAGGCAGGAGAGCAACAGGTTATGGCGACGATCAAGGATGTGGCAGCCGTGGCTGGCGTGTCGTTCACGACGGTATCGCACGTGGTGAACAACTCGCGGCCGGTATCGGCCGACGTGCGCGCGAAGGTCGAGCAAGCGATCCGTCAACTGCACTATGTGCCGTCGGCGGTGGCGCGCTCGCTCAAGGGGCGCGCCACCGCGACGATCGGCCTCGTAGTGCCCAACAGCACCAACCCCTATTTCGCGGAGCTCGCGCGCGGCATCGAGGATGGCTGCGCCCGCAACGGTTACTGCGTGTTCTTCTGCAATTCCGACGACGACCCCGCCAAGCAGCGCAACTACCTGCGGGTGTTGCAGGAAAAGCGCATCGACGGGCTGATCGTCGCGTCGGCCGGCGATGACGCGGTGCTCGCGCAAACGCTCGCCAACTCGCACGAACCGCTGGTGATCCTGGACCGCAACATCGAAGGCCTGAACGCGGACCTGGTGCAGATCGACCACGAAAAGGGTGCTTATCTCGCGACCCGTCATCTGCTGGAACTGGGGCACGTGCGCATCGGCTGCATTACCGGGCCGGTGCAGACGGCGGTTAGCGCGATGCGGGTGCATGGCTTCATCCGCGCGATGGCCGAGCGCGGCATCGACATCGCGCCCGACGCGATCGTCGAAAGCGATTTCTCGGGAACGGGCGGCCATCGCGCGGCCGGCCAACTGTTCGATACGGTCAAGCCGTCGGCGATTTTCGCCGGCAACGACATGATGGGCATCGGCGCGCTGCGCGCGGCGGCCGAACGCGGCATCAGCGTGCCGCAGCAATGTTCGATCATCGGCTTTGACGACATCGAGCTGGGCCGCTTGACGTACCCGGCGCTGTCGACGGTCGGGCAATCGGTGCGCGCGCTCGGCGACATGGCCGCGCAGACGCTGATCGAGCGGATCGCGGGAAGCGTGTCGGGCAGCGTTCGCGGGGCCGGCCGCCGGCGCGTGGTGTCGCCGCGCCTGATCCTGCGCGAATCGACCGCAACATGGCCGGGCGCGGGGCAGCACGGCCTGGCCGCGTGAGCGCGGCGGCTGCGTGAACCGCGCTGCGTGAACCGCGCCCCATGGAACCGCGCCGCATGGAATCGCGCAGCATGCAACCGCGCTGTATGCAACCGCGCTGCATGGAGAACCGCGCCGCATGCAACCGCGCTGCATGGAGAACCGCGCCGCATGCAACCGCGCTGCATGGAGAACCGCGCCGCATGCAACCGCGCTGCATGGAACCGCGCTGCATGGACCCACGCCGCATGGAACCGCGCCGCATCGAGCCGCGCTGTAAACCGCGCTGGACGAACCGGCCTGCATCAACTGCGCGGCATGAGCCGCCACATCAGCCGTAGCATCAGCGCTGCGGCGCGACCACGCTGCGCGACATCAAGGAGAAGCAAGTGGCAAGTAACGAACCGCATTCGCGCGTGACCGTGGTCGGCAGTCTGAACATGGACCTCGTGGTGCGCGCACCGCGTCTGCCGCATCCCGGCGAAACGCTCGCCGGCCGCACCTTCACGCAGGTAGCGGGCGGCAAGGGCGGCAATCAGGCGGTCGCGGCGGCGCGGCTCGGCGCGCGCGTGTCGATGCTCGGCTGCGTCGGCGCCGATGCGAATGGCGCACAACTGCGCGCCGGGCTAGAAGCGCAAGGCATCGACTGCGCGGCGGTCGAAACCGGCAAAGAAGCGACCGGCGTGGCGCTGATCGTCGTCGACGACGCCAGCCAGAACGCGATCGTGATCGTGGCGGGCAGCAACGGCGAAGTCACGCCCGAAACGATCGCCCGTCACGAGGCGCTGCTGGCCGCCGCCAACGTCGTCGTCTGCCAGCTGGAAACGCCGCCGGCCACGGTGCGCGCGGCGCTCGCCGCAGCGCGGCGGCTCGGCAAGACGGTCATCCTTAATCCGGCGCCGGCCACCGGCCCATTGCCCGCCGACTGGTTGCCGCTCATCGACTACCTGATTCCGAACGAACTGGAAGCGGCCGCGCTGACCGGGCTGCCGGTCGACTCTCCCGAGGACGCGGCGCGCGCATGCGCGGCCTTGCGCGCGGCCGGCGCGCGCAACGTGCTGGTGACGCTCGGCGCACGCGGCGTGCAGGCGGCGCTCGATGGCGCGGTCGCGGCGCTGTATGAAGCGCCGCAAGTGAAAGCGATCGATACCACCGCGGCGGGCGATACGTTCATCGGCGGATTTGCGGCGCAATTGGCGCAGGGCGCGAGCGTCGATGCGGCGATCCGCTTCGCGCAGCGAGCCGCGGCGCTGTCGGTCACGCGCGCCGGTGCGCAGCCGTCGATTCCGACCAGGGCGGAGCTCGACGCATTGGACTGATTTCGACCGCGGCTCGGAGGACGGCGCCGATGCCGTCCCGATCGTCGTGCTCGCGCTGGACCAGGCTGTCGCGCAAATTCTTTCCCCGGCGCTACGCGTGGCCGGGTTTCCGGGTCCGTGAAGCCCGCCGCGGAGCGCGTCCAAACCATCTCTCAAACCGGCAACGCCCGCGCTCCTTGCGCGCGCGGCGATACGCAGCACCGGCGGTCAACGCCGCAAGCACAGCCGGCCGCCGCTTGGCTGTTCAGCGCTTTGTAATTTTTCCCAAATCCCTCGGCCGATATCGTCATAAATGCTTCAAGGATGCGCCGCCTGCGCCGTAAACGGATGAACTAGAGCGGCGCTTCCAAAAGCGCCGGAATGCCTTGCGGGCGAAGCTGCTTCACAGCGCGCAGGCAGCCTCTCATTCCCAGGCACAGGAACAAACATGTTGAACAAGGGCATTACGATCAAGGCGCGGATTGGCCTGACGATGGGTTTTCTCGCTGCACTGCTGGTCGCGATCGGCGTTTTCGGTCTCTTCGGCATGAGCCGCACCAACAACGCTTATAGGGACACCTTCACCGACGCGATGCCAAGCGCAGTCGATATCGGCAACGCGGAGCTGTACGCGGCCCGCGAACGCCTCACGCTCGACCGCGCCGCGTTCATGGCCGGCACGCCGGAAGCCACCTCGACGCTGGAGCGCGCACGCATGATGCGCGCGACGTCCGACGCCTGGTGGAAAAAGTATCTCGACCTGCCGCGCGACGCCGCCGAGGACCGGATTGCGCAGGATGTCGCCGCCAAACGCGAAACGCTGCATGGGCACCTGGACGCGTTCGCGGCGATCGTCTCCGCGAACGACCAGGGCAAGCTGATCGACGGGGCCAAGCTGCTGCAGTCGAGCTACAACGAGCTTGCCACCGCCGACGAAGCGCTGCGCAAGGTCCAGTTCGACTCGGCCCAGCAAGGCTATGACGCGGCGCAAAGCAGCTTCGAGGTGTTCCGCGCGGTCAGCATCGGCGCGCTGGCGCTTGGCATCCTGGCCGCCGCGCTGTCGTATCTGACGCTCAGCCGCGCGATTGCGAGGCCGCTCGGTGAAGCGCTCGGCCATTTCGACGCGATTGCCGCCGGCGATCTGCATCGTCCGGTCGTTGTCACGTCGCGCGACGAAATGGGGCAACTGCTGGACGGCATCGCCAAAATGCAGCGCAGTCTCACCGAAACGGTGCGCGCGGTGCGCGGCGGCACGGAGTCGATTGCGACCGCAACGCGCCAGATCGCCGCGGGCAATATCGATCTGTCCGCGCGCACCGAGGAACAGGCGTCGGCGCTGCAGGAAACCGCAGCGAGCATGGAAGAGCTGACGGGCACGGTCAAGCAGAACGCCGACAACGCCCGCCAGGCGAGTTCGCTCGCGGCCAACGCGTCGGAGATCGCCAACAAGGGCAGCGCGGTGGTCGGTCAGGTCGTGGGCACGATGGGCGAAATCAATCAGAGTTCGGCGAAGATCGCGGACATCATTTCGATCATCGAAGGCATTGCCTTTCAGACCAACATCCTGGCGCTCAATGCCGCCGTCGAAGCGGCGCGCGCCGGCGAGGACGGGCGCGGTTTCGCGGTCGTGGCGGGCGAGGTGCGCAGCCTCGCGCAACGCTCGTCGGCGGCGGCCAAGGAAATCAAGGAGTTGATCGACACCTCCGTCGAGCGGGTGCAGTCGGGCTCGGCGCTGGTCGACGAAGCGGGCCGGACAATGACCGAGATCATCGGCGCGGTGCAGCGGGTGACGGACATCATGGGCGAGATCGCGGCGGCATCGGAAGAGCAGAGCGGCGGCATCGACCAGGTGGCGCGCGCGGTCACGCAGATGGACGAAGCCACCCAGCAGAACGCGGCACTGGTCGAGCAAGCCGCAGCCGCGGCTTCCTCGCTCGAGGACCAGGCCGGCAAGCTGCGCACGGCGGTCGCCGTGTTTCACCTCGACGAGGGCGGTTACAACGCGTCGTCAAAGGTGCCCGCGAGGTTGGCCACGAAGTTGGTCCCTAACTTCCCCGCGGGGGCTTCGGCTGCGGCTCCGGTCAAGGCTCGCGCGAATGGCCGCGCAAGTGCAGCGCCCAAGCGCATGGCGGCGAGCGAACGGGCGCAGGGCGCCACCAGGCCTTCGACGGCAAGTTCCCAGCCGGCCGAGCCCGGGACCGCGGCGGCAAAGACGCACGTAGCCGGCGGGCCCGCGCGTGCTCCCGCCAAGGCGACAGCGACGGCGGGCGCAGGCGGCGATCACGATTGGGAGACCTTCTGATCCAGGTCGGGACCGCTTCTCAGGCAACCGTTGTTGCAACGTTCGTTCCCGGCGCTGCGGCGCTAGCGCCGCCAACGCGGTGGATGCGCGCATCATATGAAACAGCGCGGAAAAAGCGCGGCTGCGAGGCAGCCACGCTTTTTTTTCGTGCCGCGCGCATTGACTAACGTTTGCGCGCACACAGCGCACCCTGGCGCGCCTCGCGATCCGGTACATTGACGGGCGCGGCCATCACTCGTCGCGGCAGCATCGCTCTGGCGGCGTCGTTCAGGAGGCGTCGTTCAGGAGGCGTCCCTCAGGCAGCGTCGATCCAGGGTGCGCGGCGCGTACAGACCGGGCGCCTGCCTCCCGCGCCGCGCAACGCATGGCTTCCCCCAACCCTCGAGCCCGATGCACCGCTCACTGCGCCAGCCACAAGGACCGACATGACGCCACACGACCTCGCGCACCGCCTCGTCGAAGCCCGCCGGCAGCATCGCCCGATCGACGCGCCCCCGCCCGACAGCCTGCCGCCCGATGCGGCAACCGCCTACGCGATCCAGCAGGCGGTCATCGCGGGCCTGGGCGACTCGACGGGCGCGTGGAAGATCGGCGCGAGAACGCCGGGGGGCGCGGCCGCCGGTGCGCCGATCCCCGCGTCGCTGGTCGTGCCGTCGCCGGCGCGGCTCGCCCATGGCGGCTTCTTCCAGGTGTTGGTGGAGCTGGAGATCGCCTTCCGCTTCGCCGAGGCGATCGAGCCGCGAGACCACGCGTACGCGCGCGACGAAGTGCTCTCGAAGGTCGGCGTGGTACTGCCGGCCATCGAGATCGTCGACAGCCGTTTCAGCGAATGGCCGAATATCGCGCCGCTCGCGCAACTGGCCGATGCGCAGAACAACGGCGCATTGATCAGCGGGCACCCGCTCGCCTATGCGAGCCTCGCGCGCGGCTTCGACTTCGTTTCACCGGAACTGGAGCTAAGCTTCGACGGCGACTCGCTGGTGCCGGAAGTCACTGGCAATCCGGCGGGCGACCCGCGTGAGCTGCTGGTCTGGTTCGTCAACCATTGCGCCGCCATGGGCATCACGATCGAACCGCAATGGACGCTCACCACCGGTTCCTACGTGGGCGCGCACAGGATCGAAGGGCCGGGCATCGTGCGCGGCCATATCGACGGCTTGGGCGAAGTGGAGATCGAGCTGACCTGAGCGCACCACGGCGCGCTCATCAGCGCCGATGTAACAGCAAATTACGAAGCGTCTTTCCAAACGGCTGCCCACGGGCGGCCGTTTTGTTTTTGCCGCGTCCATGTCGTGTCAGCGGCTTTGCCGTATCTACCTATAAAAACGCGTCGGCATGCGGTCGCTATGCAGTGATGGACGGTCGTCGTCACCGCGACACCGTCGCCATGACGACGGCGCTCCTGCTGCGGCAAAAATTCAAAGTGTGGGTCCGTCGCAATCGTGCGGAACCAAACGCGCGATGCGTTGACGAATCGCGAGGACCCTGTTGAAGGAACATGTAACAGGTGCATGCGCAGGTAGACCGAACGCATGGGTCGCGCGTTGATGAAGAAAAAGCGCGAGCAGGCATGAAAACCGCATGACGTGCGCAGGTTCTGCGAGAAAGTGGGTGTGTGGATCGGGTATGTGGTGCAACAGTGGGACAGCTCGGTACACGTGCGGGTGCACTGCAACACGGTGGTGCGCAACGACGCGGAATTGACAATGCCGTCGCATGAGGAACGCGCAGCGAAGCGTGCGACACGAGCCTCATGAACGGCAGAGGGTGCGACGTGCGTGCAAGATTGTAGGTGGTGGTAAGGTGCTTTCCAAGTGATGAATATCGCGAGCCCCTCACGGCGCGATTTTCGCAACGTAGTTCGTGAAAAAAGATTTAAAAGGGTTTAGGATGAATTCGAGCGATGTCGTTTCCTAATAGCGCGCCGCGCACGACATCGGTCTAGACTTAGGCGAGGAGGTAGCATGGATATCTACAGCAGTTTCGCGACCCGCTTCGAGAAAACGCGAGAAGATGAGTTCTCGCTCGAGGAGTATCTCGCGCTCTGCAAAGACAATCCCGCCGCGTACGCCACGGCTGGCGAACGCATGTTGACGGCAATTGGAGAACCCGAACAGATCGACACTCGCAACGATCCGCGCTTGTCGCGCATCTTCGCGAACAAGGTCATCAAGGTATACCCCGCGTTCCGTGAGTTCTACGGAATGGAAGAGGTGATCGAGCAGGTGGTCGCATACTTCCGGCACTCGGCCCAGGGGCTCGAGGAAAAGAAGCAGATCCTCTATCTGTTGGGTCCGGTCGGCGGCGGTAAATCGTCGATCGCGGAACGTTTGAAGCAGCTCATGGAGCGCGTGCCGTTCTACGCGATCAAGGGCTCACCCGTGAACGAGTCGCCGCTCGGTCTGTTCGACTACGAGGAAGACGGCCCGATTCTCGAAGAACAATATGGCATTCCACGCCGCTACCTGAAAAGCATTTTGAGTCCGTGGGCGGTGAAGCGCCTGCACGAATACAACGGCGACATCCGCAAGTTCCGCGTGGTGCGCCGCTACCCGTCCATCCTTCGCCAGATCGGTATCGCCAAGACCGAGCCGGGCGACGAGAACAATCAGGACATCTCGTCACTGGTAGGCAAGGTGGACATCCGCAAGCTCGAACAGTACGCGCAAGACGACGCCGATGCCTACAGCTACTCGGGTGGTCTGTGTCTCGCCAACCAGGGCCTGCTCGAATTCGTGGAAATGTTCAAGGCCCCGATCAAGGTGCTGCACCCGCTGCTCACCGCGACCCAGGAAGGCAACTTCAAGGGCACGGAAGGCTTCGGCGCGATCCCGTTCGACGGCGTGATCCTTGCGCACTCGAACGAGTCGGAATGGAAGGCGTTCCGCAACAACCGCAACAACGAAGCACTGCTCGACCGGATCTTCGTCGTCAAGGTGCCTTACTGTCTGCGCTACGGTGAAGAGATCAAGATCTACGAGAAGTTGCTGCGCAATTCGTCGCTCGCCAATGCGGTGTGCGCGCCCGGCACCTTGAAGATGATGGCGCAGATGTCCGTGCTCACGCGTTTGCAGGAGCCGGAGAATTCGAGCCTGTTCTCGAAGATGCAGGTGTACGACGGCGAGAACCTGAAGGACACCGATCCGAAGGCCAAGTCGTACCAGGAGTACCGCGACTTCGCGGGCGTCGATGAAGGGATGACCGGGGTGTCGACCCGCTTCGCGTTCAAGATTCTCTCGCGCGTGTTCAACTTCGACTCGACCGAGGTCGCGGCCAATCCGGTGCACCTGATGTATGTGCTCGAACAGCAGATCGAGCGCGAGCAGTTTCCGCCGGAAACCGAGCAGAAGTATCTGTCCTTCATCAAGGACGTGCTCGCGTCGCGCTATGCGGAGTTCATCGGCAAGGAGATTCAGACAGCGTATCTCGAGTCGTATTCGGAGTACGGTCAGAACATTTTCGATCGCTACGTGACGTACGCGGATTTCTGGATTCAGGATCAGGAGTTCCGCGACCACGACACCGGCGAGAGTTTCGACCGCGCGGCGCTGAACGCGGAGTTGGAGAAGATCGAGAAGCCGGCAGGCATCAGCAACCCGAAGGACTTCCGCAACGAGATCGTGAACTTCGTGCTGCGCGCGCGCGCGGCCAACGCGGGGAAAAATCCCGCGTGGATCAGCTACGAGAAGCTGCGCGTGGTGATCGAGAAGAAAATGTTCTCGAACACGGAGGAACTGCTGCCGGTGATTTCGTTCAACGCGAAGGGCTCGGCGGAAGAGCAACGCAAGCACGAAGACTTCGTCAACCGGATGGTGACGAAGGGCTATACGCCGAAGCAGGTGCGCTTGCTGTGTGACTGGTATCTGCGCGTGCGCAAGTCGTCGTAATGCGCAGTGTGTGCGGCCCGCGTGGTTCGGCCGCGCGGGCATCTTGCGAGGGGCAGGCTGTCTGGAGATAGCGTTGCTTGTGTTGCGCCAGGCAGCGGGCGTCTCGCGCATTTGCAGGCTGCGTGGAAGGGCTCGGCGCTGCAGTGCTAACGTCCATTGAGATGCTCTGCATGTGCTCGACGTCAGCACCCAAGCGCTAACGCCATTCGACGTGCGCTGCATGGGACCGGAGTAAGCGCCAGGCGCAAACTCTGGCCGGCATGCTCTGCATGGGCCGGCATAGGCGCTAAAGCGCAAACTCTGGCCGACATGCTCTGCATGTGGCCGGCGTAGCGCTAAAGCGCCAACGCCGGCCGACACTGGAGACCAGGTGTGCTTCATCAAATCATCGACCGCAGGTTGGCGGGCAAGAACAAGAGCATTGCGAATCGCGAGCGTTTTTTGCGCCGCGTCAAGAACTACATTCGTCGCGCGGTTTCGGATGCCGTGCGCGACCGCAGTATCAAAGACATTCAAAACACCCAGAGCATCACGATTCCGCGCAAGGACATCGCGGAGCCATCGTTTCGCCACGGCCCCGGCGGCAGGCGCGAAATGGTGCATCCGGGCAACTCGGACTACATCCGCGGCGACAAGATCCAGCGGCCGCAAGGTGGCGGCGGCGGAGGCGGCGGCAATCAGGCCAGCAACGAAGGCGAAGGTCAGGACGACTTCGTGTTCGAGCTGAGCCGCGAAGAATTCATGCAGTATTTCTTCGACGATCTCGAACTGCCGCGTCTCGTCAAAACCCATCTGCTGGCGGTGCCCACATGGAAAAGCATCCGCGCGGGGTGGGCGGCCGAAGGCACGCCCAACAATATCGACGTGGTGCGCTCGCTGCGCAGCGCGCTCGGCCGGCGCATCGCGCTGGGTGCACCGCTCGTCAACCAGTTGCACGAGATGGAGCGGCAACTCGAGGCCCTCAAGGCCGATCCCGCGGACCGCCGCGAAGAGATCAAAGTGCTCGAAGAGGAAATCCACCATCTGCGCGGGCGCATCTGGCGTATCCCGTTCATCGATCCGTTCGACCTGCGTTACGTGAATCGCGTAAAGCAGCCCACGCCTTCTAGCCAGGCGGTGATGTTCTGTCTGATGGATGTGTCCGGTTCCATGGACGAGCAGCGCAAGGATCTCGCCAAGCGCTTCTTTATCCTGCTGTATTTGTTCCTCAAACGTAACTACGAACGCATCGAAGTGGTGTTCATTCGCCACCATACGCGCGCGGAGGAAGTCGACGAAGACACCTTCTTCCATTCGACCGAAAGCGGCGGCACGGTGGTGTCGAGCGCGCTCGAACTGATGCAGAAAGTGATGGACGAGCGCTACTCGCCCACTGAATGGAACATTTACGGGGCGCAGGCTTCGGACGGCGACAACTGGACCGACGACTCGCCCAAGTGCCGCAAGATACTCGCGGATGACATCCTGCAGAAGGTGCGGTATTTTGCGTATATCCAGGTCACACCGGAAGAGCAGAACCTGTGGCTCGAGTATGCGCAACTGGCACTGAGCCAGCCGCATATGGCGATGAAGAAGGTCGAAACCGCGGCCGACATTTATCCGGTGTTTCGTGAACTGTTCGAAAAGCAGGTGGCGTCGTCATGACGACCAGACATTTGCATAACGAAGCGCGCGGCTATCAGCCCGAGCGCGAAAAAGGCGTGCCGCAGCAACAGTCAGGGCATGCCGGGGCCGGGGCGGATGATGTTGAACCCGCCGCGGCCGGAGCGCTCGAGAGTGATGCAGCACGGGGACACGCCGGAACGCCCGCTGAGGGGCAAAGGGAAGTCCGTATGAACGTAGCCGATAATCGGCCTCTGCCGTGCCCGTCCGACTGGACCTTCGAGTTGATCGAAGAATACGACTCGCATATTGCCCGTGTCGCAGAGCAGTATGAGCTCGACGTGTATCCCATCCAGCTGGAACTCATCAGTGCCGAACAGATGATGGATGCTTACGCGTCCGTCGGCATGCCGGTGAACTACCGTCATTGGTCGTTCGGCAAGCATTTTCTCTCCACCGAAAAAAGCTACCGTCGCGGGCAGATGGGGCTCGCGTATGAGATCGTCATCAATTCGAACCCCTGCATCGCGTATCTGATGGAAGAGAACACGATGACGATGCAGGCGCTCGTCATCGCGCATGCGGCCTACGGGCACAACTCGTTCTTCAAGGGCAACTATCTGTTCCGGCTGTGGACGGACGCCCACGCGATCATCGACTACCTCGTCTACGCAAAGAACTACATCGCGGAGTGCGAGGAGCGCTATGGGCTCGACCGCGTCGAGGAATTGCTCGATTCGTGCCACGCGCTGATGAACTACGGCGTGGATCGTTACAAGCGGCCGCAAAAGCTATCGCTCGAAAAAGAATTCGCCGCGCGCCGCGAGCGCGAGGCGTATCTGCAATCGCAGGTGAACGAACTGTGGCGCACGTTGCCGACCCGGCATACGCCATTGCCGGAGGAAATCGAGGAGCGCTATCCGCCGGAGCCGCAAGAAAATCTGCTGTATTTCGCGGAAAAGAACGCGCCGCTGCTGGAGCCCTGGGAGCGCGAAGTGATCCGCATCGTGCGCAAGGTCGGGCAGTATTTCTATCCGCAACGGCAAACCCAGGTAATGAACGAAGGGTGGGCGACGTTCTGGCACTACACGCTGCTCAACACCATGTACCACCAGGGCAAGCTGGAAGACGGCTTCATGATGGAGTTTCTCCATTCGCACAGCAACGTGGTCTATCAGCCGCCGGTCACCAAGCCGTACTACAGCGGCATCAATCCGTACGCGCTCGGTTTTTCGATGATGCGCGACATTCGCCGAATCTGCGAAGCGCCGACCGAGGAAGACCGCAAGTGGTTTCCGGAGCTGGCTGGCAGTCCGTGGCTGCCGGCGATGCACTACGCAATGCGCAACTTCAAGGACGAGAGTTTCGTCGCGCAGTACCTGTCGCCGCATCTCATTCGCGAAATGCGGCTGTTCTCCGTGCTCGACGACGACATGCGCGACGCGCTGGAAGTCTCGGCAATTCACGACGACAGCGGCTACCAGTACGTGCGCCAGGCATTGTCGCGGCAATACGACATGCACCATCGGGAGCCGAACATTCAGGTGTGGGCCGTCAACACGCGCGGCGACCGGAGCCTGACGCTGCGACACTTCATGAGCGACAACCGGCATCTGTCGTCCGACAGCGACGAAGTGCTCAAGCACATGGCGCGCCTCTGGCAGTTCGACGTGTACCTGGAAAGCGTCGACGAGAACGGCACCGTGCGCAAGCGCTACGAATGCCGATATGTCCCGCCTGCAGTGAGAGTGTGAAGCCGCGCGGACGCGCGTCCGGTTGATGAAGGGCGGCGTTATGAGCGTCAAAGCTGTTCAAGCCCCTGACAGTCGCACGACTGGCAGGGGCTTTTTCTCGTGCCGGACCGGCCGCAACCACGCGAATGCGCCGATCCGCGACACGCGATGTCTGACAAACCTCCATGTTGTCCTTGCGATTCTGTAAAATTCGCGCACGCGCGCGGCGGGCCCCTCGCTGCCCGCACTGTAAAGGCGGCGCACGACCGCATCTTCGTTTCACGACAAGGACAGACACCGCATGACCGACCTGACAGACCAAACCGTCGCCTCAGCCCACGACACCCGGCGCCGCATCTTCGCGATCGTTGGCGCTTCGTCGGGCAATCTCGTCGAGTGGTTCGACTTTTATGTGTATTCGTTCACGGCGCTCTATTTCGCGCCGGCGTTCTTCCCGAGCGGCAACACCACTACGCAATTGCTCAATACGGCGGGCGTGTTCGCCGCCGGCTTCCTGATGCGTCCGATCGGCGGCTGGTTCTTCGGCCGCCTCGCCGACAAGCACGGCCGCCGCACCGCGATGATGGTGTCGGTGTTCATGATGTGCGGCGGCTCGCTCGTGATCGCCTTACTGCCCACCTATGCGCAGATCGGCGCGCTCGCGCCGGCGCTGCTGCTGGTCGCGCGGCTCTTCCAGGGCTTGTCGGTGGGCGGCGAATACGGCACCAGCGCGACCTACATGAGTGAAGTCGCGCTCAAGGGCCGGCGCGGCTTCTTTGCGTCGTTCCAGTACGTGACGCTGATCGGTGGGCAGTTGTGCGCGCTGCTGGTGATCGTGATCCTGCAGCAGACGCTTTCGCCGGCGGAACTCAAGGCGTGGGGCTGGCGCGTGCCGTTCGTGATCGGCGCGATAGCCGCGTTGATCGCGCTCTATCTGCGCAAATCGCTCGACGAAACCACCACCGCCGCGACCCGTCAGCGCAAGGAAGCCGGCACGCTGCGCGGCATGTGGATGCATAAAGGCGCGTTCATGACCGTGCTCGGCTTCACGGCCGGCGGCTCGCTGATTTTCTACACATTCACCACTTACATGCAGAAGTACCTGGTCAACACAGCGGGCATGCCCGCCAAGACAGCCAGCTCGGTGATGACCGCGGCGCTGTTCGTCTACATGGCGATGCAGCCGGCGTTCGGCGCGCTGTCGGACCGGATTGGCCGCCGTCGTTCGATGCTGCTGTTCGGTTTCTTCGCGACCGTCGGCACGGTGCCGCTGCTGCATGCACTGAGAGACGTGACGAGCCCGTATGCGGCGTTCGGGCTCGTCGTGCTTGCGCTTGCGATCGTCAGCTTCTATACGTCGATCAGCGGCCTGATCAAGGCGGAAATGTTCCCGCCGGAAGTGCGTGCGCTGGGTGTGGGGCTTTCGTACGCGGTAGCCAATGCGGTGTTCGGCGGCTCCGCTGAGTACGTCGCGCTCTGGCTAAAGTCGATCGGCATCGAAACGGCGTTCTTCTGGTATGTCACGGCGATGTGCGCGATTGCCGGCATCGTGTCGCTGCGCATGCGCGATCCGTCGACGGAAGGCTATTTGCGTCACGAGCCCTGAGGTTTGCGGCGTCTTGCACGTGTTTGTGCTTTGCGCGTGCGAGCGGGGTTGAAGAACGGCGGCCGGGAGCAAACCGGTCGCCGTTTTTCGTCATGGACTATGAGACGCGCTTCCTTGCGTACGCGCTCAGCTTACCTCGATGTCCGTGCCCCAGGCGTGCAGCAGATCGCGCAGCGTTTCGGCTAGCGCCATCGGTTCGCTTCACGAGTACATCGCTGCAAGGCAGAAAAATAGTCCAATGCGAGTCCAATGCGCGAAGAAAATGATCGGTAGACATCAGGAAGAAATGTTTGGCTTCCGAAAGCCGATAGAGCATGCGGCTTAGCTGTTCGAACACGGCAAAGCCGCTTGCACGCGCGCTCATTTTTCAACCGACCGGCGGCTCGCCTTCACCGGGCTTCTTCTCGGGACGGTCTGCCGGCGACTGATCGCGGCCTTTATCGCCGCGTTCGGGCATCTTGCTCTTTTCGCTGTCGCTGTGAGTAGTCGGCTGCGGGTGCTCCATGTCGGCCGGGTTGTCCTTGGTCGATTCGTTGCTAGCGCTCATTACGGCTCTCCTGAGGTGGATGACGCTTTCTGTGCAGCAAGGCGCACGCCTGACAAAGTACGAAGAGCTGCACGCGCCCGCAGAACGCACAAGGGCGCTCTCGACGCGCTCAGCCGCCGTGGCGCGCTGCGCACGAATGCCGACATGCTGGCATGCGAAGGGTATGAGGCGGAAATCGTGCTTCTGCGGCATGGTCGTACTAGTCGCGCACAAGAAAACCGCACCGCAGAAGCGGCTATCGACCAGCCGCTGCACGCCGCGAACCGTCCCATTTTGCCGACAACGAGCGCGCACAGCCAAGCCGTTCGATCGGCCCGAGCCGCGGCTTCATGCAGCGCACCGCCGGTCAGCGAGACAATGAATTCGAAGAACGCGCGCACCTTGGCCCGCCGATGATGCCGCGATGGCTGGAGCGCATACAGCAGATAAACCTGGTCGGCCCAGTCCGGAAACAACTCCACCAGCTTGCCGCTTGCGAGCAGCGACTCCGCGCCGAGCGACAGGATCTGCGCGACGCCGTGGGCCGCCGCGCACACGCTGTGCAAGGTGCCCACAGCGTTCACGGTCATGCGACCTTGCAGCGCCTGGGAATTACAGCGCGGGGCGCAAGAACTCGTGACCGCCGGCCTGGTCCTGTTCGGATGCCGCTTCGAACAGCGGCCGTGCCGGTGAGCTTGATGCCTGCGTTCAGGTCGATGGCGCGCGTTCAGGCGGGCATCTTGCGAAACGAGATCGCGAAGCGGTTCCACGCGTTGATCGCGGAGATGAGTAGCGTGAGGTCGACCAGTTCCTCGTCGCTGAAATGCGGGCGCACGGCGTGCCATACTGCGTCGGGCACGTGCTCGTGCGACACCAGGGTCAGCGCTTCGGTCCATTCGAGCGCGGCGCGTTCCCGGTCCGTGAAGAACGGCGTTTCGCGCCACACGACCACGGTGGCGAGCCGCCGCTCGGTTTCGCCGCCCTTGCGGGCGTCGCTCGTGTGCATGTCGACACAGAAAGCACAGCCATTGATCTGCGAGGCGCGCAGGCGGACCAGTTCGGTCAGCGATTTTTCGAGCGCCGATTTGCCGATGCGCTCTTCGACGCCGAGCAATGCTTTGATCGCTGCGGGGTTGGCTTTGTAGAAGTCGAGACGCTGTTCCATGGTTCACTCCTGAGTCGGTTGGACGCATGCCGTGGTGCGATGCGATGGATCAAGCTTAGGCGCGCGATTGGATTGCGGAAATATCCGGTTTCGGCGATTTTCAGGTGACCACTTTGCCGCGCGCAGCCGCCGCGTCGGTGACCCGCCGAGCGGCCTTACCGCCTGTAATGGCATCGTTGACGGGCTTCCGGCGATTCGGTATGGTGGATCATCGCCTTCCCGCAGAGACCGCCATGACGCCCGCCACCGACCCGCCAGCCGATTCCCTCGCGCCCGCGATCCGTTGCGACGTGCTGATCGTCGGCGCCGGCCCCGTTGGCCTGTTCGCGGCGTTCGAGGCGGGCGTGATCGGCCTGTCGTGCCAGATCGTCGACGCGCTCGACAAGATCGGCGGTCAATGCACCGAGCTGTACCCGGACAAGCCGATCTACGACATCCCCGCCATTGCGTCGTGCACCGCACGCGATCTGGTCGAGCGTTTGCTGGTCCAATGCAAGCCGTTCGACGTGCCGATCCATCTGGAGCAGCGCGTCGAGTCGGTCGAACAGCGCGAGGACGGACGCTGGACTGTACGCACCGGGCGCGGCCTCGTGTTCGACGTCGCGGCCATCCTGCTCGCGGCGGGCAACGGCGCATTCGTGCCGCAAAAACTGACGCTGCCGGAGGCGGTGCCGCTCGAGTCGCGCCACGTCCACTACAGCGTGCCGCGTCTCGCCGATTTCGCCGGCAAGACGGTGGTCGTGGCAGGCGGCGGCGACTCCGCGCTCGACTGGGCGCTCGCGCTGCGCAAGGTCGCGCGCCGGGTGACGCTGGTGCATCGGCGCAGCGGCTTCAGCGCGGCCGATTCGAGCGTCGCGTCGATGCGGCGCGCGGTAGAGGCGGGCGAGATGGATTTCGTCGTGGGCGCGATCGCGGGCCTCATCGTCGAAGGCGATGCATTGAAGGCGCTGACGTTGCGGCGAATCGAGGGCGAGACGCGGCTCGAGGCCGAGCACCTGGTCGCGCTATATGGGCTCGTCGCCGATCTCGGACCGATCGCGCAATGGGGCATGACGATTCACGGCGGCCGTGTCGATGTCGATACGTCGAACTATGAGAGTTCGCGCGCGGGCATTTTCGCGGTCGGCGACATCGCAAACTATCCGAACAAGCAGAAGCTGATTCTGTCAGGATTCCACGAGGCGTCGCTGGCGCTGCGCAAAGCGTATTCGTACGCGTATCCGGATAAAAAACGCGTGCACATCCATTCGAGTTACGACGCGAAGCTCGCGGAAAAGGTCGCCGCGGCCGGCTGAGCGAGCGCCATCGAAGATTGACGGCGAGCGCAGCGAGCCGATAGCGCGGTTGCGCGAATCGCGTGAGCCAGGCGGTCGTGACCGGGATATGTCATGACCGCCTGTCGATCATGTGCGGGCAAGCGCTATTGTTTCGCGGGTTCGCTCGCCGCGGCGGCCGCGCTCGCCGCTTTGTCCTTCTTCTTCGCCTCATGATGGCCGATTGCGCAGCCCGCGGCCGCGCCCGCCATGCCGTGGTGTCCGGCGACGTGCCCGGCGGCGCCGCCCACGACCGCGCCTTTGGTGCAGCCTTCAGCGTGAGCCGCGGCAGGGGCGAGCGCGAGCGCTGCGGCGAGCGCCAGGGTACTGAGTGCCTGTCTGGTTCGTTTCAATTGGGGCTCCGATTTTCTATGAACGATCACGATTGTCCAGCAGTTGTCGGGTAGCAAAACAGGGGCCCGGGCCGATCGCTTTATGCGGAGCCCGCCACGCGGCGGCGCATCGGCCCGCAACGCGTTTATCGGTGAAATCATGGGCAAAGGGACTGCCATGCGCGGTGTATCCTTTGACGCGGAACCTTTATACTTGCGCGTCATGAACCCGCTCGATGCTCCTTGCGCCCACGACGACGGCGAGCCCGGCCGAGACACCGCCGCAATGCGTGCGACGCCCACCGTCGGCGTCGACTACTCGTCGCTCGTGCAGGCGATCGAAGACTACGCAATCTATCTTATCGATGCGACCGGACACATCGTCAGCTGGAATGTCGGCGCGCAGAAGCTCAAGGGCTACACTGCGCAGGAAATCATCGGCCAGCATTTCTCGCGCTTCTATACCGACGAAGCCGTGGCGCGCGGCTGGCCGACCTATGAGCTGCAACAGGCGTCGCTCACGGGCCGCTTCGAGGATGAAGGCTGGCGCGTGCGCAAAGACGGCACCATGTTCTGGTCTAACGTCGTGATCACGGCAATCCGCAACGAGGAGGGCGTGCTCACCGGCTTCGCCAAGATCACGCGCGACCTGAGCGCGCAACGCGAATACCTCGAAGCGTTGCGGCAAAGCGAGGAGCGCTTTCGACTGCTGGTCGATTGCGTCAAGGATTACGCGATCTTCATGCTCGATCCGCAAGGCTATGTGGTGAGCTGGAATGCGGGCGCGGCGCGCATCAAGGGCTATACGCGCGAAGAGATCATCGGCCGGCATTTCTCGCTGTTCTATTTGCCCGAGGAAGCCGCAGCCGGCAAACCCGCGCGCGAACTCGCCATCGCACGGCAGATCGGCCATGTGGAAGACGAAGGCTGGCGCGTGCGCAAGGACGGCTCCACCTTCTGGGCCAACGTCAACATCACGGCCGTGCACGATGAATCGAACCGCTTGCGCGGCTTCGCAAAGGTCACGCGCGATCTGACCGAGCGGCGTCAGCGTGAAGAACTGGAGCGCTCGGGCGAGCGCATGCGCGAGTTTCTCGCGACGCTTGCGCATGAGCTGCGCAATCCGCTCGCGCCGGTGCGCAACGCCGTCGGCGTGATGCAGCTCGAAACCGGGCTGAGTCCGGCCATGGTGCATTCGCGCGATCTCATCGACCGCCAGGTGAGCCATTTGACACGGCTGGTCGACGATCTGCTCGACGTGGGCCGCATCATGTCGGACAAGGTCGAGTTGCGCGTTGGCCGCGTCGATCTGGGCGAAGTGGTGGCGCGCGCAATCGAAGCGGCGCGGCCGTTCACCGACGCGCAGGAGCAGATCATCGTGCCGCACGTGCCGGACGCACCCGTATTCGTTCGCGGCGACATGACCCGGCTCATACAGGTCTTGCAAAACCTGCTGCACAACGCGTCGAAATTCTCTCCGGCGGGCAGCCGTATCGACGTGACTGGCCGCATCGACTACCGCATGGCGGTGCTCGAAGTGCGCGATTCGGGATGCGGCATTCCCGTGCAATCGCTCGACAAGATTTTCCAACTGTTCGCGCAGGAAAAAACCAGCCAGAACTCGGGCGAGGGCGGACTGGGGATCGGGCTCACGCTCTGCAAATCGCTGGTCGAGATGCATGGCGGCAGTATCTTCGCAAGCAGCGAAGGGCTCGGCTGCGGCAGCACGTTCACGCTGAGTTTGCCGCTCATCGGTGCATCGTCGGAAGTCGCCGCGGCCGCGACCGCGCAGCCCGCGGCGCCCGAGGTGGCGCCATTGCGGATCCTGCTGGTCGACGACAATCACGACTCCGCGGACAGCCTCGCGATGCTGCTGGAACTGAAGGGCCACGAAGTGCGCATCGGCTACGGCGGCGAACAGGCGCTGGAGATCGCGCCGCACTTTGCACCTCAGTTGGCGGTGATCGACATAGCGATGCCGAAAATGGATGGCTACGCGACGCTCGTCGCACTTCGGAAGATGCCACAACTGGCCGGCACGATGTTCGTCGCGATGACCGGCTTCGGCCACGCCAGCGACCGCGAGCGGACTCGCGCCGCAGGTTTTCATGCACACCTGGTGAAGCCGGTGGAACTCGCGCAATTCGATGCGCTGCTCGCGCAGGCGGAAGCGCGGCGCGGCAACGGCGGGGCCGACTGAGCATTAAAGCGGCGGGCTCGTCCTATCGTTGTGCTGATCGTTTTCGCCGCAGACCGGAACGCTGCCCGGCTTCTTCGCGTGATTCTTCCATCTGGCTGAAACCTGGCGGCGTGGAGCCGGCGACCGCCTGCATCGGGTGGCGGGGCGCGCATGTTACCAGGCGTTTGCCTATCCTGCGGCTTTGCACGGTCAGCAGACGGCCGATCGGCACCGCTTCACGCAGCCGCGATGCCCGGCGCGCATCACGATGTGGCCAGCCGCCAATGCGCGGCGCCTGCCAGGCGCCGCAAACCCGGCCGCCGCGCTTCGGATGCGGCGCGCGCGCAAGGCAGACAAGTACCCATCGAAAGCAATCACGGCCGCGTTCATCGCGCCGCTCCCGCAACGTCGTGTTGGGCCCGGACTTCCCCGTCGAGCGCTCGTCATGGCATGGCACGAGGAACAGCCGGTATGTGTCGCTCAACCGCGCCCGCCGCGCGAAATGTCTTCCCCCGCGCTACGCGGCATGCGCAGCGTGACCGGAATCGACGCGAACGAACACAGGCCGACCACCAGAAACGCCGGCCAGAAGTCTGACCACGTGATGCCCGGGTGCCCGTGCAGCACGCGCGAAACCTGCAGCACGATGCCGCCCACCGTCACGCCGAGTCCGAGCGACATCTGCTGTACGACACTGCCGAGACTCGTTGCGCGTCCCACGTCGCGACTGGCGATCTCAGCATACGTGAGCGAATTCAGACTGGTGAATTGCAACGCAGGGAAAAAGCCGCCGAGCAGCACGACCACCCAGATGATCCAGGTCGGTGTGCTCGGGAAAAACAGCCCGCACGCCGCGATCGACAGGCCCGATAGCGCGGCATTGACCACCAGCACCGAGCGAAAGCCGAATTGCCGCAGCACGCGCGAGGCGACCGTGCGCATGAACATGCCGCCAAACGCCGAGGCGCACGTGATGAGGCCGGATTGGAACGCGCTCATGCCATGGCCTTCCTGCAGCATCAGCGGCAGCAGGAACGGCAACGCGCCGAGCCCGATGCGAAATAGCGAACCCCCGAGCACGCTCGCCTGGAACGTCGGCACCTTGAAAAAGCGCAGATCCAGGAGCGGGAGTTCGACGCGCTGCGCGTAAGCGACATAGACCGCGAGCAGTGCTGCGCCGCTCGCGCACATGCCGAATGCGTCGTCGATGGGGATCAGTTCGCCGCCCACCAGCGACAGCCCGAGCAGAAGCAGCACCGCGCCCGCCGCCGACAGCAGAAAGCCGATCCAGTCGAGCGGGCCCGGATGCGGCTCGCGCGTGTTGGCGATGTACTTGCTGGTCAGATAGATGCCGAGCATGCCAATCGGCACGTTGATGAAGAAGATCAGACGCCAATGCAGATACGTGGTGATGAAGCCGCCGAGCAGTGGGCCTGCCGCGGGGCCGAGCATCGCGGGCACACTCAGGTAGTTCATCGCGCGGATAAAGTCGGACTTGTCGACCACGCGAAAGATGATGATTCGGCCGACCGGCACCATCATCGCGCCGCCGACGCCCTGTACGAAGCGCGCGAGCGTGAACGTGGCGAGCGAGTTGGACGCCGCGCACAGGAGCGAACCTGCTACGAAGACGCCGATCGCCGTGCGAAAGATGGTGCGCGCGCCAAATCGGTCGGCCAGCCAGCCGCACACCGGAATGAACACGCCCAGTCCCAGCACGTAGCTCGTGACCGCGATCTTCAGCGTGACCGGATCGCGGCCGAAGTCGCGCGCCATCGCGGGCAGGGCGGTGACGATCACGTTGGCGTCGACGCTTTCCATGAACATCGCGCAGGCAACGATCAGGGGCGCAATCAGAGCTTTCTGGAGGGCGGCGGTCATGGAGGCGGAACTGCGGCGGAGGAGCGCAGGCAAAGGGGGCATTATTGCACCTGTACGGTGCGGATTGTTAATAGTGTTCGGCGGGGAAGTGACCCTTTGCGTTTCGGGGCGGGGTGAGGGTAGTGCGCCGCCCATGCGGTGCGTGATTAGTTGTTGCAGTGCGGCATAAGTAGACTATAATCGGGTTATTGCCTAGGTATAAACCCTATACAGGAGTCCATCATGAGCACCGCTTCCAACACCACCGCCCATTCCACCACCGCCAACGTGGGTCTGTTGGGCAAGTTGCGCGCCCTGGCGCTGCATGCGCTGAATCTGCATCTGCAAAACTGTGCGATTATCGCGGAAGCTTATCGCCGTCCTCAGTAAGGCCCGGCGCATCGTTGGTCTGGCCGGGAAGCCGGAGCCGCGCGCAATGCGCTGAGCCGGCGAGTCGGTGACCCGCATGGTCGCGGCTGTTCCGGCGGCGCCCCTCGTGATTTGCAGTACAACGCCCGCTCGCGTAGCGGGCGTTGTGCTATCTGGCAGACCAGATAAATGCCCGGTGCAGCGAAAACCTCAACCGGCGCCTCGCCGTCCCTTTCAACTCCATGACGTCGCCGGGAAATAGGTCGGGAACTCGACTACGGCCCCATGCGAAAACAAGCACGGTCAGCGAGAGGCAGTCACAACCGCACGGCCTGCGCAGTCCTGCCCAATGACGGTGAAGGGAAGACCGAACCGGCTCCCCAGCAGACAATCTGACCGCCCATATCGACCGCTGCCGGCTGTTAAATAGCGGCGAAATAGCCCCCGCTGTCAACCTTTTACACAATTTGCCGTTATCCCTTTGTAAGCGCCCACTCAGACGACGCAGCGACCGACGCTCCCGTCGTCGCGACAGTTCCACGCAAGGCCCCCGCATCGACCATGTTCCATCGACATAACAACGAATTCGACCGGCTACGCGCAACGTTCACCCGCCTCTCAAAGACGCTCGGCAGTCGGAAAATCCTCTCGCCGTTGCTGGCGCTCGTGATCTGCGGGCTGCTGCTGGTCGTGTTGCAGCATGTGTCGCAAGCGGTCGACTACCGCTTGGTGATCCGTCAGTTGCGCCAACTGCGGGCAGGCGAGTGGAGCGCCGCGCTCGGCGCCACCGCGCTCAGCTACGTGGCGCTGATCGGACGCGATGCGGTCGGCCTGCGCTACCTGGGCGCAGCCGTGCCGCGCGTGGCGCTGTGGATCGGCGCGACCGCGGGTTCGGCGCTCGGCAACGCCACCGGTTTCGGCGCATTGACGGGCGGCGCCGTGCGCGCGCGCGTCTATGGCGTCGCCAACATCACGCCCGCGCAGATCGGCCGCATGACCGTGTTCACGAGCGTATCGCTCGCGCTCGCGCTCGTGCTGATGTCGGCACTCGGCATGCTCGGCCTGTCCGCCCAGCTCGCGCCGATGCTGCACCTGCCGCCCGTCGCACTGCGCTGGAGCGGCGCCGCGCTACTGCTCGCGCTCACGCTCGCGGCTGCCGCATGCCGCCGTGAAACGCGCCCGGTCCGCACGCGCTGGCAGTGGCTCTCGTTCGACATTCCGGCGCGCCGCGATCTGCTCGCCCAAGTGGCGCTCGCGGTCCTCGACGTGGTGGCCGCGGGCCTCGCGCTGTGGGCGCTGCTGCCGCATACGAACGTGAGCTTCGTGACTTTCATCACGGTCTATGCGGCAGCCATGCTGCTCGGCCTGATCGGCCACACGCCCGGCGGGGTCGGCGTGTTCGAGGCGGCGATGGTGTTCACGCTGAGCGGCAGCGTGCAAACGCATCAGATGGTTGCCGCGCTGCTGGCTTATCGCGCGATCTATTTCGGTGTCCCGTTGATCGTTTCCGCAGCGCTGCTCGCCGGCTTCGAAGGCCGCGCGCTGAAAAACCACCTGCCGTTGCTGCGCGCGAAGCGCGCGTCGGAACTCGCGCCGCTGTTTCTGAGCCTCGTCACGTTCGTGGTCGGCGGCATGCTGGTGATTTCCAGCGCGACGCCCGCGTTCTGGCAACGCATTTACGTCTTGCGTGACCTCGTCCCACTGTGGGTGCTCGAAAGCTCGCAGATGCTCTGCAGTGTCGTCGGCGTGCTGCTGCTGTTCGTCGCGCGCGGTTTGCTGCGGCGTCTGGACGCCGCCTGGTGGATGACGCTGCTGCTCGCGGTGCTGAGCCTCGCGCTGTCTTTGACAAAAGGTCTCGCGTTCGTCGAAGCGGGTGTGCTCGGCACGCTGATCGTATTGCTGCTGTCCACCCGCGGGCGTTTCAGCCGGCATTCGTCGCTGTTCGCGGAGCGCTTTACGGCGGGCTGGCTGGTCTCGGTCGCGATGGTGCTGATGCTCGCCACGTGGGTGATGCTGTTCGCGTTCCGCGACGTGCCCTACACGCGCGACCTGTGGTGGCAATTCGCATTCGACGAGCGCGCACCGCGTGCGCTGCGCGCTACGCTCGCCGCGAGCGTGTTCGCGGCGACGTTTTCGTTCTGGCAGTTGCTGCGGCCGGCGGCGGGCCGCTTCGTCAAACCCGCGCCGGAAGATCTGCGCGACGCGGCCCGCATCGTGCGCGCGCAAGAGCGCAGCGACGCCGGCCTCGCGCTGATGGGCGACAAGAGCTTCCTGTTCTCCGAGTCACGCGAGGCGTTCCTGATGTACGCGAAGAACGGTCGCACGTGGGCCGCGCTGCATGATCCGGTGGGACCGCGCGAAGAGTGGGCGGGCCTCATCCGCAAGTTCGTCGCGCTCGCGCATGCCCATGGCGGGCGCGCGGCGTTCTATCAGGTTCGCGCCAACGCTTTGCCGCTCTATCTCGACGCCGGGCTCACGCTGATGAAGCTCGGCGAGGAAGCGCACGTCGTGCTGGACGATTTCGATCTGAAGGGCTCGCATCGTGCGCATCTGCGCTACGCGCTCAAGCGCGGCGAGCGCGACGGCTTCACGGTCGAAGTGATCGATCAGCCGAACGTGCCTGCGTCGCTCGAAACGCTGCGCGAGATTTCCGACGGCTGGCTCGACAGTCGCGACGCGCGCGAGAAGAGCTTTTCGGTGGCGGCGTTCAACGACGAATATCTCGCGGCGCAATCGGTGATGCTGGTGCGCAAGAACGGCGAGCCCGTGGCGTTCGTCACCTTCATGACGACCGATATGAACACCGAGGCGACGGTCGGCGTGATGCGGCACGTAGAAAGCGCGTCGGCGTATGCAATGGAGTATCTGTTCACCCAGCTGGCGCTGCATCTGAAGCAGGCCGGCTTCCGCTCGCTGAGTCTCGGCATTGCGCCGCTCTCCGGCATGCAGCCGACGCCCCTCGCGTCGCGCTGGCACCGGCTGGCCGGCATCGTGTGGCGCTTCGGCGGCCGCTTCTATAACTTCCGCGGCCTGCGTGCTTTCAAGAGCAAGTTCCAGCCGCATTGGGAGCCGCGCTATCTTGCGGCGTCGGGCTCGGTGGGCGTGTTCTTCACGCTCGCAGACCTGTCATTGCTGGCAGGAGGCCGGCGTTCATGACTTTGCATTCGATCTTCAGGCTCGCCGTCGTGGCCGGCTTCGTGACCGGTGGCGCGCTTGCGCAAGCGGCGACCTCCACGGTACCCGGCGGCCGCTACGGTGACGTCACTGTCACCCAGCCGAGCGGCCCGTTGCGCGGCTTCGTGGTGCTGTACTCGCAGGCGAGCGGCTGGAACGCGGCCGACCAGCAGACCGCCGATGCCCTCGCAAAAGCCGGCGCCTTGACCGTCGGCGTGGACACCGCGCGTTACGCCGCCAGGCTGAGCGGCAAGAAGGAAAGCTGCCATCAGCTGGTCGGCGACGCCGAAGCGTTGAGCCACCAGCTAGAACGGCAATCGCACTCGAATCACTATTTCGCGCCGATCGTGGCGGGCACGGGCCAAGGCGCGACGCTCGCGATGCACGTCCTCGAACAGGCGCCGTCGAACACGATTGCCGGTGCGGTCTCGGTCGATGCCGAGCATGCGCTCGATACGCGCTTTCGGCCTTGTCCGCCGGACCCGACGGTGATCCGCGACAAGGTGCCGGGCTTCGTCGAAACGGCGAGCACCGGCAACGGAGATCGTGCGCGCATCGTCGCCTTGCTCACGCCGCATCTGCAGGCCGTGTCGACCAGCGATGACGACCTCTCCGATCTGCCGTTGATCGAGCTGCCGGCCGCGCATCCGAGCGGCCTGATGGCGATCGTCATTTCCGGCGACGGGGGCTGGCGCGATCTCGACAAGACCATCGCGCAGGCCTTGCAGAAAGACGGCGTGTCGGTGGTGGGCTGGGACAGCCTGCGCTACTTCTGGAGCGAGAAGCCGCCCGCGCAAACGAGCCGCGATCTCGCTCGCGTGATGCAGACCTACGGCGCGCGCTGGCATGTGGAGCACATTGCGCTCATCGGCTATTCGTTTGGCGCCGACGTGATGCCGTTCGCGTACAACCGTCTGCCGCAAGCGCAGCGCGCGCAGGTCTCGCTGATCGCTTTGCTCGGCTTTGCGCCAGACGCCGATTTCCAGATCCGGGTAGGCGGTTGGCTGGGCATGCCGGCGAGCGACAAGGCCTTGAGGGTGCAGCCGGAATTGAAGAAGGTGCCTCCCGCGATCGTGCAGTGTTTCTACGGCGCGCAAGAGCAGGACACGCTGTGTCCGGCGCTGGATAAAACCGGTATCGCGGTAATTCGCACGGGCGGTGATCACCACTTCGGCGGCGACTACAACGCGATCGAAAGGCGCATTCTTGGCGCTTTCAAACAGCAGAGCGGCGTACGTGACTGATTGGCGCGGCGCGTGATGCAGGTCCGGGCAACGTGGATGCCGCGCGACAAGGCTGCATGATCGACACCGTCGTTACGTGATCGCGGTCATCGCAACGAGGGCCGAGCAATACCGCTCGATATACTCATCGGCATCCGGGTGCTTACGACCGAGGCCAGCGCGTCAGAGCGCTTTCTCGCGACTCGGCTATCCGGTTCCGAATCCGAAACGACACACGACCCTGCGTATCGCCTGTTTCTCGCGCCGCAGATCCGGTCGGGGTTTACCTTGATGCCGTGCCACACTGAATGAGTGCCTGGTGCGCCTGATCGAGGCGCGACAAGCTCGGCCAGCTCGGCGTTAGCGCGCGTTGCCACCCTTCGGCGCAGCCGTTGCAGATAAGCCGTCTATCGCGAGAAGCGATACAGCCTATCCACGATATCGCGTTGCGCCATAGAGCCCGTGATCGTCACACTGAGCGCAATTCAATCGCCGCATTCAGGAGACAACTCATGCGCACCCAAGTGGGCATCATCGGTGCCGGGCCCGCGGGCCTGCTTCTTTCCCATCTTCTTCACCTGCGTGGCATCGAGTCGGTCGTGCTCGAAACGCGCACTCGCGACCAGATCGAATCCACCATCCGCGCCGGCGTGCTCGAACAGGGCACGACGGACCTGCTGAGCGAAGCCGGCGTCGGCGCACGGATGAAAGCCGAAGGCGCGCTGCATCATGGTTTCGAGCTCTCCTTCGAAGGCAAGCGGCGGCGTATCGATCTGACCGGACTCACCGGCCATTCGATCACGGTCTACGCGCAGCACGAAGTGATCAAGGACCTGGTCGCCGCGCGCGTGGCCGCCAACGGCGCGCTGCGTTTCGGCGTGTCCGAAACGTCGTTGCACGGCATCGATACCGCGCAGCCGTCGATCCGCTATCGCCACGAAGGGCAAGCATGCGAGCTGCAATGCGACTTCGTGATCGGCTGTGACGGATCGCAGGGCGTGTCGCGCGCTTCGATTCCGCAGGCGCTGCGCAAGGACTATGAACGCGTCTACCCGTTCGGTTGGTTCGGTATCCTATGCGAAGGGCGCCCGTCATCGGACGAATTGATCTATGCGCGCCATGAACGTGGCTTCGCGCTCATCAGCACGCGTTCGCCGAACGTGCAACGCATGTACTTCCAATGCGATCCGAAGGACTCGGTCGAGAACTGGTCCGACGACCGGATCTGGGCCGAGTTGCACGCACGCGTCGATTCGCACGACGGCCAAAAGATCGTCGACGGCAAGATCTTCCAGAAAAACATTGTCGGCATGCGCAGTTTCGTGTCGGCCACGATGCAGCACGGCCGGCTGTTTCTCGCCGGCGACGCCGCGCATATCGTGCCGCCGACCGGCGCGAAAGGCATGAACCTGGCGGTTGCGGACGTGCGTGTGCTGACCCGGGCGCTCGATGCGTTCTACGTTGAAAACCGCACCGATCTGCTCGACAGCTATACCGAAACCGCGCTCAAACGCATCTGGCGCGCCGAGCACTTCTCGTACTGGATGACGAGCATGATGCACCGCATCGAGGGCGCGTCGCCGTTCGAGCAGCAATTGCAGGTGGCCGAGCTGGAATACGTGACCACGTCGCGCGCAGCGGCCACCGCGATGGCGGAAAACTACGTCGGCGTGGCCGTGCCCCAGGCGTAATGACCGCGCAGCACGCGGCGCGACGGGTGCCTAGTTCAGCGATAGGTCCCGATGCGCCGCGGTTTGAAACTCTGTAGGCGTAACGCCCGTCTGCTTGCGGAAATAGCGGCTGAAATAAGCCGCATCTTCGAATCCGAGCGCATGGGCGATCTGTTTGATGGTCAAGCCGGAATAAACCAGATCGCGCTGCGCCTCGCGGATCAGAGATCATTGACGAGCGACAGCGGCGAATGCCCGAGTTCGTCGCGGCATATGCGGCCCAGATGCGCGGCCGTGACGCCTAGTTTGCCCGCATAGAATTCAATAGGCCGATGTTCGCGAGCGTGCGCGGCGACGAGTTCGCGCAGCCGTTTGATCTGCGCCGCACGCCGGTCGTTCACCGTCGCGCCGGCTGCGGACGCGGCATCGGTCAGACGCGCCACTTGCACAAAAAGTGCCATCATCAACGCCATGCCCGCGGCGGTATGACCGCGCGCGATGCGGCAAAATTCCTGCTCCAGCAAGCCGAACAAAGGCATCAACGTGCCATCGCCGATCTCGCGCCGCACGGAGATCAGCGCGGGCCGCTGCAGCACCGGTAACAGACCTGGCGACACCGCCTTCGAGATCGACTCCAGCGCCCGCTGCGCAGCGGTGATCACGAGTCACTTTGTCCAATTTCGGCGGCACTCGCATGGCTATACTTTTTTCCATGAAAGGCGCGTTCGCATAGCGCGGCGGCGAGGCCGGCCAGCGCATCGTGCCGATGATCAAAACCATGGAGATTCGGATGACTAACGAAATCAAACGCGAGTCATGGCCGGGCAGGCGCGCAGCAGTGGCTCGCGCTCGAAGGCAAGATTTGCGTGGTAAGCGGCGCGGCTGGCGGTATCGGCAGCGCTATCGCGCAGGTGCTCGGCAACGCGGGAGCGCGCCTCGCGTTGCTCGATCGTGACGACGACAAGTGCCTTGCACTCGCGAGCAGCCTCAATGCGAACGGCGTCGAGGCGCTCGCGCTCGCTTGCGATATCGGCGACATCGACAGCGTGCGCGGTGCGGTGAACGGCGTCGAGTCGGCATTCGGCGTGGCCGATGTACTGGTGAACAACGCCGGACTGCTGCGGCCAGGCGGCATCGAGGAGATCGCGCTGGAGGCGTGGAACGCGATGCTGCGCGTGAACCTGACCGGCTACATGCTGTGCTCGCAGCAGTTCGGCCACGGCAGTGCTTCGCTAGCGCACGCGAGCGATATCAACACGCGCGCCGTTCTGACATCTCGCGCCCAATCGCCTCGCGTCGGACGCGTCGGACGCGGCGAGGCGAGGATCGGGTCCGCCACGGACGCCATTATTCGCATGATCAGTAGGAATACGAACAATAAAAATCGTCTTAAACAGTCATGGAGACATCGCAATGAAACAGTGTGAACCAGGCAGAGCGAAAGCTTTGAGTCCGTACGACCCCGCAATCGCTGCGCGCGACGCGCAAGGAGAAGTGCAATGACTCGCGCCGAACGCAGCGTGGACGTGCAAGCTTTTATCGACGAACAGCGTTTCTCGCCATTTCAATGGACGATCCTGGTGCTGTGCTTTCTGGTCGTCGCGGCGGATGGCTTCGACACGGCCGCGGTCGGTTTCATTGCGCCGTCGCTGGTGCAGCAGTGGGGGGGCGCGCGAAGTTCGCTGGGCCCGGTGATGAGCGCGGCGCTGGTCGGTCTCGGCATCGGTGCGCTCGCGGCCGGTCCCTGCGCGGATCGGATCGGACGCAAGATGGTGCTGGTGGTGTCGGTGTTCTTCTTCGGCATGTGGAGTCTCGCGCCGCTCGACGAACCGTCGTTGGATCGAGCGGTTGCCGCCGTTGCCGTCGAATAGCGAATGCGCACGCTTTCATTGTGCGTCGGCGAGACAACAGTGAATTCGGGATTAGCGGATTTATCCCGCCGCATTGGGCACCTACACTGGCTGCATTGCTGCGACCCAAGTCCCGTCAGCAGCGCATGTCGAGACAGTCCGCAAGAGGTGGTTTCATGAAGTCGCTCATTCAAGCCGTTGCTGTTGCTGTGGCTCTCGCCGGGCCCATTGCATCGTTCGCGCAGTCGGCGGGTCAGCCTGTTTCACAGGATTCGCAGGCTGCACAGACGCCGGCGCAGGCCGAAGGTCAGCGCAATGCGGCTCAGGCCGATAGCAGCGGGTATGGAGTGGGCAGCCATGGTCGCGGGCAGTCGGGCCGCGGCAGTGATATGACGGTCAGTTCCTATTCGCCGCCCATCTACAACGCGCGTTAAGCGCTCAACATGCAATTGATGACGAAGCTTGCGACGAACAATTCGTCGCGCGCTTCGCATTCAGCTTTGCATCGAGCTTCGCATCCGTTCAAGGGCTAGGGCGCGCGCAACAAGGTCATCTCATTGCGCACCAACGCGCGCAGGTCATCGTCGCTAGGCCGCGTGCCCCAATGCCGCGCGCCCGCCACCGACGCAATCGCCATCCACGAATGCGGCGGAAACCATTCGCGCAACAACGCGCCGTCCTGACGCAAGCACAACTGGCCGGTCTGTTCGCTGTATTCGGCGCAGATCAGCACGCCATCGACGCGAGCCGTCACTCGCCGTGTATCGCTGCGTAGCAAATCGTCGCTCCTTATCAAGCGGTGGCGCGAATGCCAGCACGGCACGGCGGCGTCAGCGACACCGCCGTGGTCCATGCATCAATGATCGCCGTGCCTACGGTCGTCGTCGTGGCCGTGCCAGCCGTTGTCGTGGCCGCGCCAGCCGTTGTCATGGCCGCGCGCGTCGCGCCATTCGTGCCGGTCGTGACGATGCTCTTCCCATTCCCGGCGTTCCCAGTAGCGGTGGCCGTCGTAGTAGCGCTCGCCGTACCACCCCGGGCTCACGACCACCACCGGCGGCGCCGGCGCGTAGACCGGCGGCGGAGGCGGCGCATACACCGGCTCGGGCGCATAAGCGAAGCCCGGCACGCCGATGTTGACACCCACGTCGACATGGGCCAGTGCGGCCGACGATGCACTGATCGCAAGGCCTGCGACGATCCCCAACGACATCCAGCGGTTGCGCGAATTGTTCATTTTGTGTTCTCTGGTTCTACGTTGGTGAGGAAGCACTCTTGCGCCCGACGCACTTAGTAGTGGTCGTGGTCGTGATGATGCTCGTGAGCGTGATAGCCGCCGTCGTCAGGGACCACGATGCAGCCGCCCAAAGCGCTGCCGAGCGTTGCTGCGAGAATGACGAGTGCGAAGATTTTTTTCATGAGGTTGCTCCCTTTTTGCTTGTGAACCGAACTCTACTGAGCCCCGGGATTTCGGTTGTGTTTGTGTGTAACAGGACGTGTCGCGACGCTCACATACCGCTCATGAGCCAAGGGCAGGGAAGAAGCCGGGCGGGTGGGTGGTGTGGTTCAATTGGCAGAGGGCCGCGCCGGCGGCCAAGCCATTGAACACGCTATGGAAAAGACGCAGCCGTCGAACAGCGCGTGAGCGCGCCGGTGCGTGACGATCGACGCTGGAACAGCGCATCACTGCACGGCATCGTGTTGCGGCAAAAGTACATCAGGCGGAAACATTCGGTTGCAGACTGCTTACGGTCAGCGCCGCCGCGGACGTCCGCTCGCACCTCGGGGCTGGTCATTCGGCATTTGAAGCCAGGTGACGCAGGAACGCGTAGCGGTGCGTCAGCTTCTGTTAAGGTTCGATGCGTAGCATCCGCGATATGTCGCCCGGCCCTCTGTTCCCTGATGCGGCGATGCGTTTCCAATCGACAACCCTCTATGCTCAAACAACTCTGATGATGCAAACCGACGAAGGCGCCTGGCGCCGGGACGAAGCGGGCTACGGCGGCGTCGCGCGCTTTTTGCACTGGCTGGTGGCCGCATTGATCGCGGCTCAGTTCGTAATCGGCTGGACCATGCCGGACATCCACAAGGGCACGCGTCCTGAGGGGCTCATTGCGTGGCATCTCGGTGTCGGCGCCACACTGATCGCCGTGGTGCTGCTGCGGATCCTCTGGCGAGTCGGGCACCGGCCCGGAGCGGCGAATGTGTCGCCGTTTTTGCGCGCAGTGTCGCATGTCACGCACGGTCTGCTCTATCTGGCGCTAGTAGTCGTGCCCGTGCTGGGGTGGGCGAACGCGTCCTCGCGCGGGTGGACCGTCCGGATCCTTGGCGTGGTGCCGATGCCGTCTATCGCGCCGACCGGGTCGTCCATCGGTCACGCCATGGGCGACATCCACGGCTACCTGGCCTGGGTGCTGTTCGCGCTCATCGTGCTGCATATTGCCGGCGCGCTGTTTCACCGGTTCGTACTGAAGGATCGCGTGCTGCAGCGGATGCTGCCGTGACGGCCGCGTGGCCCTAAGGCACGCGGCTGAGCGTGCGCCGCTATATAACCGCCGGACGATCAGGCGCCGTCGTTTCACGCTTCGCAAGCGTTGTCGAGATGGTTGGTCCGGACTGCTCGAGCCGCAAGACGAGGGCGGGTCGACGTCGCTCGTCGAGATGGACACGCGGGTTCGACGTTGTGCCGGGTGGCCCGATTGCGGGCGATAGCAGACGGTAACCGCCCATGCCAATGACGGCGTGCTCGTTACGGAGCGAGCTTTGCTGCCAGCATTGCCTTCACCGCTGGCCACTCATGATCGACGATGCTAAAGCGCACCGAGTTGCGCTTGCGCCCATCCGGCATGATCCGTTCATGCCGGACCACTCCTTCCTGTTTTGCGCCCAGGCGCAGAATGGATGCGCGTGACTTTGCGTTGAGTTCATCGGTTGTGAACTGCACGCGAACACATTGCAGCACGTCGAACGCGTAGCTCAACAGCAGGTGCTTCGCTTCTGTATTCACGGCGGTGCGTTGCATCGACTCGCTCAACCACGTGTGACCGATTTCGAGCTTGCGGTTCGCACGGTCGATCTTCCAGAAGCGGGTGCTGCCGACAATTGCACCGTTTTCGCGCAGCGCGATCACGAATGGCATCACGGTGCCGGCCATGCGTGTGTCGAGCGCGGTCGCGATATAGTCTCCTATGGTGTCGGGTCCTGGCACCACTGTATGCTTCAGATTCCATAATTGGCCGTCCGCGGCGGCGCCGACCAGCGCTTGCGCGTGTGCATGCTGAAGCGGGCGGAGTTCGACGGTCGTGCCGGTCAGCGTGGGCTGCATGGTGCGAGAAGCCGTGTCGTTCATTGCAATAAAAAAGTCCGCGAGCGAGGCTCGCGGACCGATGTGATGGTTCGTTGGAAACAGCGCGGTCCAAAGGGCTGTCCTGAAGGACTCGCCTGACGGACTTGCCTGACGGACTTGCGTCAGGGGGCGTGCCTTGGAGACTTGCCTGAGCCAGCGTCAGCCGCGCTTGCAGGTTTCAAGCCGACATCACCGACACCGACTTCGTGACGAGATACGCTTCCATCGCTTCGGGGCCGCCTTCCGAGCCGTAGCCGGAGTCCTTCACGCCGCCGAACGGCATTTCCGGCCATGGAGTGGCCGGCTGGTTGATCCACAGCATGCCGACTTCCAGTTGCTGCGACAGCAGATGCACGTTGCTAAACGACTTCGTGAACGCATATCCCGCGAGGCCAAACGGCAGTCGGTTGGCTTCGGCGATCGCTTCTTCGAGCTTGTCGAAGCCGCGGATCGCGGCGACCGGGCCGAACGGCTCGTTGTTGAACACGTCGGCTTCCAGCGACACGTTGCTCAGCACGGTCGGCGCAAAGAAGTTGCCTTCCGAGCCCACCCGCTCGCCGCCCGTCTCGACCTTCGCGCCGGTCTTGCGCGCGTCGTCGAGCACCTTGCTCATTGCGCTCAGGCGGCGTGCGTTGGCGAGCGGACCGAGGGTCGTGCCTTCCGCGAGGCCGTCACCGAGCTTCAGGCTTTCGGCGTGCCTGACGAGCGCCGCGGCGAATTCCTCGCGGATGCTGTTGTGCACCAGAAAGCGCGTCGGCGAGATACAGACCTGCCCCGCGTTGCGGAACTTGGCGCCGCCAGCCGCCTTGACGGCGAGCGCCACGTCGGCGTCGTCGGCCACGATGACGGGTGCATGGCCGCCCAGTTCCATCGTCGCGCGCTTCATATGCGAGCCGGCCAGCGCGGCCAGTTGTTTGCCGACCGGCGTCGAGCCGGTGAACGTCACCTTGCGGATCACCGGATGCGGAATCAGATAGCTGGATATCTCAGCCGGATCGCCGAACACGAGGCCGACGGTGCCCGCCGGCACGCCCGCCTCGACGAATGCGCGCAGCAGCGCCGCCGGCGAGGCCGGGGTCTCTTCCGGCGCCTTCACGAGGAACGAGCAGCCGCAGGCGAGCGCGGCGCTCAGCTTGCGCACCACCTGGTTGACCGGGAAATTCCACGGCGTGAACGCCGCCACCGGGCCGATCGGCTCCTTGAGCACCTGTTGCTGCACCGCGAGGTTGCGCGACGGCACGATGCGGCCGTACACGCGGCGGCCTTCGTCCGCGAACCATTCGATGATGTCGGCGGCCGACAGCACTTCGACGCGCGCTTCGGCGAACGGCTTGCCTTGTTCCTGCGTCATCAGGCGGGCGACGTCGGCGGCACGCTCGCGCACCAGCGCGGCAGCCTTGCGCATGATTGCGGCGCGCTCGTTCGCGGGCACCTTGCGCCATGCTTCGAAGCCGCGCTGCGCGGCTTGCAGCGCCCGATCGAGGTCGGCAATGCCGGCGTGGGCCACTTTGCCGATGGCCTGGCCGGTGGCCGGGTTGATGACGTCGAGGGTCTTGCCGCTGGCGGCGTCGCACCATTCGCCGTTGATCAGAAGTCGGGTATCGGTATAGCTCGAAGTGGCCATGCTGGGTTCCTGTGAATGGGAGAAACGACAGGCCGCGCGTTCGTCGTACCAGCCGACGAACATGCGCGGCCATGGATGGACTGCGGATAGCAATCATCTTATCTGATTGCGCGCGATCGCATCGGCCGCGGCCCCGGTTGCGAGGCCCCGCTTTCGAGGCCCGGCACGCGGCTTGCGGGACGGCTGTCACGGCGCTGGAAAATCGGTCGAAGCGGCGTTGCGCAAAGAGGCGTACAGTCAAGCAGCAGTAGCAGTGGCGGTGATGGCAACAGGGCCGGCGGCCACGGATCAGGCCGCAGCCGCTTCCGGCAGATCCTGCTGACTCGATCGAAGCGCGACGCAAGGTTCGAAAGCGGCGGCCAGAAGACAGCGACTGCGACTCAATCAACCCAGATCCACACGAGGAATCGACATGCCTACCGGTACAGTGAAGTGGTTTAACGACGCGAAGGGCTTTGGCTTCATCACACCCGACGACGGCGGCGAAGATCTGTTTGCGCATTTCTCGGAGATCCGCTCCGAGGGTTTCAAGTCGCTGCAGGAAAACCAGAAGGTCAGCTTTGAAATCAAGCAGGGACCAAAGGGTAAGCAGGCGGCGGATATCAAGCCGGTCTGACGAACGAGGAGTGGCCGACCCGTGCGCGATGCGGCGCGGGTCGGCCGCGATGCGATGGGTTAGGCGAATTGCCGCGAGGTTCGCCGCGCAAGTTGCTGCACAAGCTGCCGTGAATCATCCGAACGGCCGCGGGGCGCGCGGCCTGCCGAAAGCGAGGCCTTCGTGGACAAGGAGAGCGCATACCAGCAGATCACCGACAACGGCGGCGAAGCTTATGCGAGATACTTCGCCGCGCAGAACCCCGATCATCCACTCACACCATTCTGCTATCGTTATCTGTTCGAAAAGGATCTGCAAGCACGCACGGCGAACCATGACGAAGAGCGCGGCTTCGCCCTAAAGTCGCTCGCGCAGATGGAGTCGTCGTCGCACATCGCGCAGGCCGCGGCAAGCGCGTCGCGCGATGCGGCCACGGCCGCCCATACGTCGGCGCAGAGTGCGCGGCGCTCCGCGTTCTGGACCATGATTGCGGCTATCGCGTCGGCACTCGGCGTAGTGGTAAACGCGGCCCTCAACCTCGGCTGGCTCGAATGGGCCAGACACCTCGTCCCTTGAGCGTGGCTACGGCCGGGGAGGGCGCGGCAGCCCGTTTGCCGTCGTTACCACATACGGGCGACACGCGCGTGTCACGCGAAACTAAAGATGAGAACAATGCCGCAAGGGGCGGGAACGCAGTATTATTCTTCAGGTTTCCTTCAGCTTTGCTCCGTACTATTTGCGCCAGGACTCGCGCCCACGCGACTCATGGTCCCAATAGCTCTCCCGATTAAATACTGAAAGCGCCCTTCAGGCTCGCTGGAGCACTCATGAAAACTTTGTTCTTGCAGGCGCCATCTTTCGACGGTTTCGACGGCGGCGCGGGTTCACGCTATCAGGCCAAACGTGAGGTGAAGTCGTTCTGGTACCCCACGTGGCTCGCACAGCCGGCCGCTCTGATTCCGGGCAGCCGCGTCTTCGACGCGACCGCGAATGGCGCATCGGTGGACGAGACTCTCGAACTCGCCGAGCAATACGATCTCGTCATCATCCACACGAGCACGCCTTCCTTTCCGACGGACGCGATGTTCGCGCAGCATCTCAAGGAACGTAAGCCCTCGCTGTTGATCGGCATGGTCGGTGCGAAGGTCGCGGTCGACCCGCACAACTCGCTCACCGCGACCGAGGCGATCGACTTCGTTTGCCGCGAAGAATTCGATTTCACCTGCAAGGAAGTCGCCGAGGGCGTGCCGTTCACGCAGATCCAGGGCTTGAGCTACCGCGCGCCTGATGGCTCGATCGAGCACAACGAAGCACGCCCGATCCTCGAGAACATGGACGAATTGCCGTTCGTCGCGCCGGTCTACAAGCGCGATCTGAAGATCGAAAACTACTTCAACGGCTATCTGAAGCATCCGTACGTGTCGCTCTACACGGGCCGCGGCTGCCGTTCCAAGTGCACGTTCTGCCTGTGGCCGCACACCGTCGGCGGCCATCGCTATCGCACGCGTTCGGTCGAGCACGTGCTTGAAGAAGTGAAGTGGATTCGCGACAACATGCCTGAAGTCAAGGAGATCATGTTCGACGACGACACCTTCACCGACTTCAAGCCGCGCGCGGAAGAAATTGCGCGCGGCATGGGCAAGCTGGGCGTGACGTGGTCCTGCAACGCCAAGGCGAACGTGCCTTTCGCGACGCTGAAGATCATGAAAGAAAACGGCCTGCGCCTCCTGCTGGTCGGCTACGAGTCCGGCGACGACCAGATACTCGTCAACGTCAAGAAGGGCTTGCGCACGGACATGGCGCGGCGCTTCGCCAAAGACTGTCGCACGCTTGGCATCAAGGTTCACGGCACCTTCATCCTGGGCTTGCCGGGCGAGACGCCGGAAACGATTCAAAAGACCATCGAGTACGCGAAAGAGGTCAATCCGCTAACCATCCAGGTGTCGCTCGCCGCACCGTATCCCGGCACCGTGCTCTATAACCAGGCGGTCGAGAACGGCTGGCTCGCGGAGAACAAGGTCATCAATCTCGTCAGCAAGGAAGGGGTGCAGCTGGCGGCGATCGGCTATCCGCATCTGTCGCGCGACGAGATGTATCACCAGCTCGAAAACTTCTACAAGCGCTTCTATTTCCGGCCGTCCAAGATCTGGGAAATATTGCGCGAAATGCTCACCAGTTGGGACATGATGAAACGGCGCTTGCGTGAAGGCGTCGAATTCTTCCGCTTCTTGCGCGCCCATCAAGCGTGAGTACCGCACATCTGCTCGCCGTCACGCTAGGCTGCGCGTGTGCGGCAGCGGCTGTGTTCGGCATCGGCTATACCGTGCTGGCGGGCGCGCTGATCGGCCGTTTCTTTGCCCGGCCGCTGGCAGAACCGGCCAGTTTTCCGCCGGTCACGATCATCAAGCCGCTGCACGGCAGCGAACGCGCGCTGCTCGCGAATCTGTCGAGCTGCTGCTTGCAGGATTACGCCGGGCCGGTGCAATTCGTGTTCGGCGTGCACGACTCGGCCGACCCGGCGCTGCAAGCCGTCGACCAGCTGCGGCTGCTGCATCCGCAAGCCGATATCACCGTGGTGGCCGATGCGCGTCTGTACGGCCCGAACCGCAAGATCAGCAACATCCTCAACATGCTGCCGCACGCGCGGCACGACGTGCTGGTATTCGCCGACAGCGACGTGAGCGTGGCGCCCGACTATCTGCGCAACGTGATCGGCGAATTGCAAAAGCCGGATGTCGGACTGGTCACGTGCGCGTATCGCGGGCAACCCGATCCGGGCTTCTGGCCGCGGCTGTCGGTCAAGGCCACCAACTACCAGTTCCTGCCCAGCGTGGTGACCGGACTGACGCTCGGGCTCGCGCGGCCGTGCTTCGGACAGACCATCGCGATGCGGCGCGCCACGTACGACAAAATCGGCGGCTTCGCGCCGTTCGTGCGGCATCTCGCCGAAGATTACGAGATCGGCGAGGCGGTGCGCAGGATCGGCGAGAAGGTGGTGATTCCGCCGTTTCCGATCGCGCATGCGTGCGTGGAAGCCAGTGCGAAGCAGCTGGTCGCGCATGAACTGCGCTGGAGCCGCACGATTCGCCATATCGATCCGCTCGGGCATCTGGGCTCGGCGCTGATTCATCCGCTCGCGTTCGCGCTGCTTGCGCTCGCGCTTTCTGGCGGCGCGATCTGGGCGTGGCTGCTCGCGCTCGTCGCCCTCTGTGCGCGGCTCGCGCTGCAACGGCTCACCGAGCGGGCATTGCACCTCGAGTCGCGCGACACGTGGTTGCTGCCGTTATGGGATATCGTATCCTTTGCGATCTTTATCGCGAGTTTCCTGTCGTCGCGGGTGATCTGGCGGGGCTTCAGCTTCAAGGTGGACGGCGACGGTCTGCTGTCGGCTGCGCGCGACGAATGACGAATTAAACGGCGGGCTGGATCGGTAATGATGCAAGGGATGAAGCAAGCGTTTTTCGAACCGCGAGACGGTGGCAGGAAAGCGGCAGTGGCAGTGCCAACCGCAGCAACGGCAGCAACGGCAGGAGCGTGGGGCCCCGAGCGCGCCCGTGAGGTGGCCGCATGATGAAACATCTCGGCCGCGTCGCGGCATTGGTGGGCTTGCTGCTGTCGCTGTGGCTCGTCTGGCGCGGCAATCCCGGTGCCGTGCTCGGCGCGCTGCGGGCCGCCGGCGCGGGCCTCGTGCTGGCGGCGCTGGTCCACGTACTGCCTATGCTCGCCAACGCATGCGACTGGCGCTCGCTGATTCGCGGCGCGAACCGGCCCAGCGTCCTGAACATGCTGCATGTGGTGTGGGTGCGCGAATCGGTCAACAGCATGCTGCCAGTGGCGCGGGTCGGCGGCGAAGTGATCGCGTTTCGCATGCTCAGAGGCTGGGGCGTGCGGCCGTCAACGGCGGTGGGCAGCATCATCGTCGACATGCAACTCACGGTCATCAGCCAGTTGCTGTTCACGATGGTCGGCATCGGCTTCCTGTTCGCGCACGCACAGTCGGGTACGCTGCGGCTCGCGGGGCAACTGGCGTGGGGCGTCGCGGCGCTGGCGCCGCTGCTGCTGCTGTTCGCGCTCGTGCAGCATGCCAACCCGTTCGAGCGCATTACGCGCGTGCTCAATCGTGTGACGAGCGGCAAGCTCGCGGCGCTAGTCGGACAGTCGGCGCAGATCGACCGGTCTATCAAGCTGATCTGGCGGCGGCGCGCGGTGGTGCTGCGCTATCTGCTGTTCTGGCAGCCGCTGCAGTGCTTCCTGACATCGCTGGAAATCTGGCTCGCGCTGCATTTTCTCGGCGTGCCTGTCACGCTTGTCGAAGCGGTCGTGATCGAGTCGCTCATCCAGGCGATCAGCAGCGCAGCGTTCTTCGTGCCCGGTGGGCTGGGCGTGCAGGAAGGCGGGTTCATCCTGGTCGGCGGCGCGCTCGGACTGGAGCCGTCCACTTGCCTTGCGCTCGCCGCCGCGCGGCGCATTCGCGATCTGATGGTGTTCGTGCCTGGGCTGATCGCGTGGCAGTTCGCCGAGTCGTCCAGCCGCATCCGCGAGCGCGGGCAGCGGCGCGCCCGCGCAGTGGCGCGATCGCGCTCGGCCGGCGCGCACCAGACGAGCCGACGCTAGCATCGCGTGCGGGGCCGTGCCGGGCGTGCCGGGCGTGGGGGCCATGCAAACGGTGCAAGCCCTGCTAGCGCGTTAGTGGGCGGGTGCCCGCGCTGGCGCATACGCGGGAAACGACAGCTCGACCGCAAGGCCCCTGTTCCCGATGCCCGTGCCAAGATGCAGCCGCGCGCCGAAGTGCTCGGCGATGCGCGCGACGATCGACAAGCCCAGCCCGCTGCCGGTCGCGTGTTGGCCGGTCGCGCGAAAAAACCGGTGGGTCAGGCGCGCGAGATCGTCGGGCGCGACGCCAGGGCCGTCGTCGCGTACGGTGAGTTCCACCCGGTCTTCGGCACGTCGCACCGCGACTTCGATGCGGCCGCCGTCGCGTCCGTACTTGATCGCATTGTCCAGCAGATTGTCGAGCAGGATGCCGATCAGCACCGGCTCCGCATAAATCTCCGCATGCGTGTCGCCCAGCAGACTCACGCTGATGTTCTTCTGCTGCGCGCTGCGCTCGTTGGCGAGCAATGCGTTCTTCGCCACGCTTGCCGGTTTGAGCGGCACGGTCGACAACTTCTCGTGCATATCCAGACGCGCGAGGAGCAGCAACTGCTCCGCGAGCCGCGCGCTGCGATCCACCCCTTGCACGACGCGTTCCATCGCGAGCCGCTGTAGCGCCGCGTCGTGCTCGCCCAGCGCGACCTGCGCCTGTACCTTGATCGCGGCAAGCGGTGTCTTCAGTTCGTGAGCGGCGTCGGCGGTAAACGCGCGTTCGCGCTCGAGCGAACTCTGCAAACGCGCCAGCATCAGGTTGATCGCGTCGACGAGCGGCCGCACTTCGGTGGGCGCGCGGCCGATCTCGACCGGCTCCATCCGGTTGATGTCGCGTGAGCGGATCGCGTTGGACAGCACCTTGAGCGGCGCGAGACTCCAGCCGATGCTGAACCACACCAGCAGCGCGAGCACCGGTAGGGCCACGAGCGTAGGCCGCGCGATCCGGCTCGCCACGCCGCTCACCAGGTCACTGCGCGTATTGGCCGGTTCGAACACGCGCACCGTGTGACCGAGTGCGGTGTCGCGCAGCGTGAACGTGTGATACATCTGGCGGCCCAGCGTGATGTCGTGCCCGCCGCTCGCGGCCGGCAGCGGCAGATCCCACGCACCCAGCGCGCGCAATTGCGGGCTGCCCGCCAGTACGTCGCCGTTCGCGCGACGCACCTGGAACAGGGCGTCGCGCGGCAGCGTGTCGTCGTCGTCGAGATCGTTCGCGCCGGGGCCGCCGCCTTTTTCTTCCTCACGCACGTCGATGCGCGCGTTGGCAAGCACGCTCAGATTGTGCTGATCGAGCAGCGCGAGGATTTGCGCGAGTTCCGCGAGGCGCGCCTCTTCCCATTCGCCGACTTCGCGCGACGCCTGACGATAGCTCGACAACAACGCGACGCCCCAGACCAGCGCGATGCTCGCCAGTACCAGCAGCGACAGGCGCCGGCGGATCGACGGGCCCATCACGCTTTCTCCATCACGTAGCCGATATTGCGCACGGTCTTGATCAAGCCCGCGCCGAGTTTCTTGCGCAGGTTCGACACGTGTACTTCGATCGCGTTGCTTTCGATTTCTTCCTGCCAGCCGTACAGGCTTTCTTCGAGCCGCGAGCGCGACTGCGGAATGCCCTGATTGGTCAGCAACTGCAGCAGAATCGCCCATTCGCGCGAGGTGAGCGGCACGCGCCTCGCGCCCACTTCGACCGTTTGCGCGGCGGGGTTGACCGTCAGGTCCTGATAGTGGATCAACTCGACGCTGCGGCCTTGCGCACGGCGCAGCAAGACGCGGCAACGCGCAATCAGCTCGGTCAGGTCGAAGGGTTTGCCGAGGTAGTCGTCCGCGCCGGCTTCAAGACCGCTGACACGGTCGACCACCGTACTCTTCGCGGTCAGGATCAGCACCGGCACGTCCTTGCCCGCGTCGCGCAGTTGCTTGAGCAGTTCCATGCCGGACACGCGCGGCAAGCCGAGGTCGAGGATCACGAGCGCATACGCGGTGGTGTCGAGCGCGAGGCCGGCCTTGTGGCCGTCGCGCGCCCAGTCGACCGTGAAGCCTGCCTGCTTCAGTCCTGCTTCGACGCCGTAGCCGATCAGTTCGTCGTCTTCTATGAGGAGTACACGCATGGGAGTTCAGTGGTGAATGTTTGATTGCGCAACGGTAGGCGTTGTTATCGAGGTCCCCGGTTGGTCAGGCGAAGTTTAACCAGCGTCCCGATCATCTGCTTCGTACCTTGCGAATACTTAAGGTTTCCTTCAGCTTGAATCGATAGTATCGCCCCTGAGCCGCGCGGTTCGAGTGATGAGCGAACAGTAAAGCGCCAACAGTAAAGCGCCGTTGCTGTCGGCCGATATTGTCAGGCTTCTGAAGCCAGATCGTAAGTAGTTCGATGTATTTTTTCGCCCGGTGTTTGTATACCGATGAATGCGCCATGCGTTCCATCAGGTCGCGAGGCAACGTTATGAAGCCAGTCACCGTCGACATGCTGAGACCCCATCTGCTGGTCGCATCGCTGACAGCCGCGGGCGCCGAGGCCGTGCTTGGCATCGCGCTGCTGCTTGTGCCGGTGTCGCAGCAGTTCTTCTCGAGCGCACCGTTCCGCCTGCTCGCAATCGTGGTGATCATCGGCGGCGCGATCGCGACGCGCGAATTCGCGCACGCGGCATTCCAGGTCGCGATCAAAAGACGGCACACCATGACTGCCGGGTGCTCGGGGCAGGTGGCGCCGGACTGTCCGCGCCGATGGCTCGTCATTCTCCATCTACGGCTGACGGGTCGACCGTTCGTGCTGGCCGCGCCCTGACGGATACGGACGATGGCGGCGCACGTATGGACCATATGCCAGTGGATCGTGATAAGCGGCTGCGCCGGCGCCGCGCTTTACACGATGGCCGCGGCGCTGGCAATGCCGTTCTTCGGCACGTGCCGCTACGGCGCGCCCGGGCAGGCCGGCTCGTCTGATCTTCCGCATGCCGGCGCGAGCGCGCCGCAGCCGGCGCAGCGCTTCGCGCGGGTCGGCGTGAGCGTGCTCAAACCCTTGTGCGGCGCCGAGCCGCGTCTCTACGAAAACCTGCGGACCTTCTGCGAACAACGCCATGAGCATTTCCAGCTCGTGCTCGGCGTATCGTCGCCGGACGATCCCGCGATCGCGGTGGTACGGCGTCTGCAGAAGGCCTACCCGACGCACGACATCGAGCTTGCAATCGATACGCGCGTGCACGGCAGCAATCTGAAAGTCAGTAATCTGATGAATATGGCCGGGCGCGCCCGGCACGACGTCATCGTCATCGCCGACAGCGACATCGCCGTGCAAGCCGATTATCTCGACAGCGTTGCCGCGCCGCTCGCCGACTCGCGCGTGGGTGTCGTCACGTGTCTGTATCTCGCGCGCGGCGTCGGCGGCTTCTGGCCGCGCGTGGGTGCGCTGTTCATCAACGAATGGTTCGCGCCGTCGGTGCGCGTCGCGCATGCGGCCGGTTCGCGCCGGTTCGGGTTTGGCGCGACGCTGGCATTGCGCCGAGCGACGCTGGAGCGCATTGGCGGATTCGACGCGCTCAAAAACTGTCTCGCGGACGACTACTGGCTGGCCGAGCACGTGCGCGCGCTCGGGCTGCAGACCGTGCTCTCGCGCGTGATGGTCGCCACCGACGTGATCGAGCCGACCTTCCGCGCCCTATGGCAGCGCGAAACGCGCTGGCTGCGCACGATCCGTTCGGTGAGTCCGTTGGGTTTCGCGTCGCTGGTCATCACGTTTCCGACGCCGTGGCTCTTGACCGGCGCGTGGCTGAGCGCATTTCTCGCGAGCGGCGCATACCACGGCGCGCCCTCCGCAGCCGCGCTCGCGAGCGCAGCGAGCACGGGGGCCGGCCTCGGCGCGCGTCTGCTGCTACATCTGCGCGCCGCACGTCGCGAGCGCACCTTCTGGCGCGACCTGCCGCTCGTCCCGTTGCGCGATATGCTGCTGGCGTTGCAATGGTGCGTCGGCGCATTCGGCTCGCACGTGACGTGGCGCGGCGCGCGCGTGCCGCTGGAAACATCGGCTGCGTCGCTCGCGCGCAGAAGGCGCCTGAACGTGATGGATGCGATGGAGGTGTCGGATGGCGGTTAGGCCGCGCGGGCTGATCGTGACCGCGGACGATTTCGGCCTGCATTCACGCGTGAATCTGGCGGTCGAATGCGCGCATCAACACGGCGTGCTGAGCGCGGCGAGCCTCATGATCGGCGCGCCGGCCGCACGCGATGCCGTCGCGCGCGCCCGCGCGTTGCCGCAGTTGCGGGTCGGTCTGCATCTCGTTCTGGCCGATGGCGCGGCGCTCCTGCCGCGCGCAGCGATCCGCGCGCTGCTCGACGAGCGTGGCCGTTTCGGCGACAACATGGTGCGCGACGGCATGCGTTTTTTCTTCCTGCCGCACGTGCGCAAGCAGCTCGCGCGTGAAATTCGCGCGCAGTTCGACGCGTTTGCGCAAACCGGCTTGACGCTCGATCACGTGAACACGCACAAGCATTTTCATCTGCACCCGACGGTGCTCGGGCTGATTCTCGCGATCGGCCGCGAGTACGGGATGAAGGCGATGCGCCTGCCGTTCGAGGCGAACGCGCCGCTGTGGCTCAGGCCGTGGATCGTGCAGGTGAGGGCGCGCCTCGACCGGGCGGGGGTGGCGCACAACGACTACGTGGTCGGGGTTGCGCGCAGCGGGCGCATGGACGAGGCAGCGTGGCTCGCTGCGCTGGCCGATCTGCCGCACGGCGTCGGCGAGATCTACTGCCATCCCGCACTGGCCGGCGAGCATGCGCTAAGCGACGGGATGCGCGACTACCGGCATGCCGATGAACTGCAGGCGCTGCTTTCGCCGAAGGTGGCCGCCGCGATCAGCGCGTCGGGCGCGCGGGTCGGCGGATTCGCGGACGTGCTGGCGTAGCGGCTCGTGCATCTGCATCTGATGAGCGCGACGAGCGCAGCGGCTCGGTCTCGCCATCGTGGCGCGGATCGCCGGGCCAGATTCGCTTCGAGTCTGGCTGCACGATATAACGCCGGTGCCCCGGCTCCCGCGTCGTGGGTCCGGTCCGACGGCGCTCGGCGCGCAAACGTCCCGGCCGTCGAAAGCGATTCGCCGGGGCGGCCCGGATTGCGTCGAGCGGCGCACCGCGGGCGCGCCGTGCCTCGGTGCAGTGATCCCCTGCGACTGCATTCGCCGATCAAACCGCGCGGCGGCAGGCGGCTGTGTCGGCGATTTACCGAGCGCACACTAGCGGCGCGGCGGGGCTGAAGAGGGTCGGCCGGCGTGATCGGCACGGTATCTGAATCGGCGCGCGGACCATTGTCGCGAGCGCGCCTGCGCACGCTGCTACAATCTTCTCTTTCTCCACCGATTGTGCGCTATGGGTTTCGAACAACTCGCTGAACTGAAGAAGCAACTGGCCGCTGCACGCGCCGAAGCCGCGCCTGCCGCCAAGCCCGGTGGCGGACCGGCATCCAAGTCTGCTTCAAAGCCGGCTTCAAAGCCCGCTGCGAAGCCTGCTCCGAGGCCTGCGTCCAAGGCCGGCTCGAGGCCAGGCGGCAAGCCTGGCCGCGGCCCTGCGGAGCCGCGCCGCGATGCGCAAGCGCGTCGCGACGCGCCGGCGGCCCCCGCGCAAGCGACGCCAGTAGCAGTGGATGCGAGGCCGGTGGACCCGGTCGTCAAGTCGATCGGGCGTTTGCAGAAGCGCTTCCCGATCGCGTTCCCGAAGAATCCCGCGCCCAAGCTGCCGTTGAAGATCGGCATCTTCGAAGACCTCCTTGCGCATTCGAAGGAGCTGTCGCTAAGCGAAGCAGAGCTGCGCGACGCGATCAAAACCTGGTGCCGGGGCAGCCGCTACTGGAAGTGCCTCGTAGAAGGCGCGGCGCGAGTCGACCTGAGCGGCGTCGAAGCCGGCAAGGTCACCGCACAGGAAGCGGCGGGCGCGCAGCGCCTGCAAGCGCACCGCGCGGGCAAGGGCACGCCTAAGGCCGCGGGTGCGCCCGCCGCCGAAGCGCCGGCGGCGGCGCAAGATCCAGTGGCGGCAGCGTCGGCCGAAACACCAGGGGCAGCGGGAGCGGCCGATGCTCCAGGGGCAGCGGGAGCGGCCCAAGGTTCAGTGGCGGCAGCAGCGCCCGCACCAGCGGCCGACGAAGCCGCCGCCGATTCCCCAGCGCCGGGCGAATCCGCCACGCCGCGTGAGGCCAGCCCGACGGAACCGTGCGCAGACAACGCGGCCGTTGTGCACCCGCCAGCTTCGCCGACCGCGCCGGTCGCACCTTCAGCCTGAGGCTCGCGGCACCGCGCTACGCGGTGCCGTTTTGCCGCTCGGCAGCCGTCAGCCGGCTGCGCACGAAGCCGACGTGTTGGCGCAGCACGTAGAACGCGTCGGCATAAGCGAGCGGCATGCGCAGCCGATTCAACGACGCCTCGATCTCATCCAGTTGTGCGAAGAGCTGCTTGCGCTCGTTGCCGGTGGAATGACTGAGCGCGGCGCGTTCGATCGCAATCAGCGAACCGTAATAACGATAGATCCGCGAACGTATCCGCCAGCGATAAAGCGCGGGAATCACCCGCATGGTCGGAAACAGCAGCACGGCCACCGGCAGCAACAGCACGAGCGCGCGGTCGCCGATGCTTGCCAGCCAGAACGGCAGCGTGCGGTAGAGGAAACTCTTGCCGCTCCGGTAGTAGCGCTGCGCGTCCTCGCTGATCTGATATTCGTGGGCGACCGGATTCGGAAACTGTCCCGCGTACTGCAACAAACCGGGCATGCCATGTACTTCCTGGGCAGCTTCGATCAACAGATCCGAGATGGCCGGGTGCAGATGGGTCCGCGCGAGCAGTTCCACCGTGGGGCTGATCAGATGCACCGTTTCGGGCGGAATCCGGTGCTTCAGATCGAGCACGCCGGGCGGCAGGTCGATCCGGTCCAGGTACGGGAAGACGCGCGTATAGGCGCTCGCTTCGTCGAAGTTGATGACCGAGATGCCGGGCACCCTCAGCAGACGCAGCATCAGATCACGGGTTGCCGAGTCGCCGCTCAGAATCGCCGCGTCCGCCTGGCCCGCGACCAGTTGTGTCGCGGCCTGCAGACCGTCGCTCGGCAGCAGCACCGTGGCGCCGCCAGGCTCGATGCCGTTCGCGTCCAGCAGCTTGAGCGCGAGCCGGCGCGTGCCGCTGCCTTCGCGGCCGATGGCGATCCGCTTGCCTTCCAGCTGCGACAGGCGCGTGACGCCTGTGCCGCGATAAAACACCACCACCGGCACATAGAACATGCTGCCGAGCGACATCAGCGACGACGTGTCGAGTCCGTCGGCGAGACCGCCTTGCACCAGCGCCACGTCGACGTGCTGCTTCGGGTCCAGCAGACGCTGCAGATTCTGCTCCGAGCCGTCGGACTCCAGCACATTCAGCCGGACGCCGTTGCGCGCGAGAATCTTCTTGTACTGATTCGCGAAGCTGAGAAACGAGCTGTCGCGCGGACCGGCGCTGATCGTGATGGATCTGGGCGGCGCGGGATCGGCCACCCATACGAGCAGTGTGATCACCAGCACGACGAGGACCGCCACGATCACATACGGCAGCGTGTGATCGCGCCATTCGGCATGCGGATGGCTGCCGGGAAATCGTGGGGGACGTTGACGCAGCGCTTTCATGGAGACTCCGTGGGCGCAATCCGGGGTGGGGCAATTGTCTACTGTAAGCGCCTGGTTTGTCGTCGGCAGTTTGCTCCAGGGAGCTGGCAGCATGACTCGATCGCTGTCGGTCGTGATAAGCCATGCATCGATCCGCCCCATTGCTGGGGCTGGCATGCGCCAATTAGCGTGGCATAATCCGCGACAGCTTTTCATCGCATCGGTGGGCGAATCTTGAGGCGTTTCCAGCGGAAAATCGGCAGTTGGCTCGGATTGATTGCGATCCTGATGGCCTCGCTCGCGCCGACGATTTCGCATACGCTCGCTGCGCACGCGGATCGCGACCCGATGTCGGCAGTTCTCTGCTCCGCAGCATCGATCGGGTCGATGGACGCAATCTCGTCGGTCTCTGACCAACCGGCGCATGTGCCCGCCGCGCCCGACGATTCCACCCACAAGCCCGCGCAGATGTCCGACGGCGACGCCTGCGGCTATTGCAGCCTGCTCGTCCATCTGCCGGTCATGCCGAGCGTCGAGGCGCTATTTCTGGTCGTCGTCCGGGTGACGCAGCACACCGTTGCTACGCGCTTTGACAGCACGCGCCGCGTCGAACCGCTCACCTTTGCGCGGCCGCGCGCGCCACCGTCCGCATCCTGAACCGAGTCACCCAAGCGCGGTGCGTTCAAGCGCATCGCGTCTGCCGCCGCGTGCCCGTTCGAACGTGCGCGCCGGCATTTCACGACCGATCTGACAGGATGAACCATGGCAACCTCACTCACGCGCGGCGGCCGGCCGCTGCGCGCCGCGCCGCTCGTCGCATTGTCCGCGAGCCTCGTGTTCTGCACGCCGTCGCTCGTCCAGGCCCACGCGATCGCGGGCAACCGCGTATTCCCGTCGACGATGGCAGTCGACGACCCCGGCGTCGGCGACGAAGCCAACTTCGAGTACGGCCATCAGCGCGTGCCCGGCGATGATGGCGACCAAAGCATCAACACCTTTAGCTTCGAATACGACAAGCTGATCACGCCTCGCCTTGCGGTGTCCGTCGACGGCACTTATGCGATGCAAAACAATCCGACTGCGCGCGGCTTCGACAACTTCGGCGTCGGCCTGAAGTACCTGCTGTACGTCAACGACGCGCACGAATTCATGTCCTCGATCGGCGTGCACGCCGAACTCGGCGGCACAGGCAGCCGCGCCATCGCCGATAATTTCTCGACGATCTCGCCGACGGTGTACGTCGGCAAGGGCATGGGCGATCTGCCGGACTCGCTCGCTTATCTGCGGCCCGTAGCGATCACCGCCGAAGCGGGCCCGGCGCTGACCACCGGCGCGGGTCAGCCGAACGCGTTCAACTACGGCTTCACCGTGCAATACAGCTTGCCGTATCTCCAGCAGCACGTGCACGACGCCGGTCTGCCGCAGCCGTTCGCGAACCTGATCCCGCTGGTGGAGATTCCGCTATCGAGGAGCCAGGGGCAAACCACTGGCACGGTCAATCCGGGCTTCATCTGGATCAACCGCTATGGGCAGTTCGGTGTCGAGGCGCAAATTCCGATCAATCGGGCGAGCGGATCGCACGTCGGCATTCTGGTGCAGGCACACATTTTCTTCGACGACGTGGCGCCCACCACCCTCGGCAAACCGCTGTTTCCCTAAAGCAGGAGAGAGACGATGGATAAGGTGCTGAACAGATCGGAGCGCATCGGCAGGCGCGCGGTCGCGAAACTGACGGCGCTTGCCGCCGGTCTCGCGTTCGCGAGCGCCGCGTTTGCACATGTGTTTCCGCAAAAGCAGGAGCCGGGCGCCGGCGCGACGGTGGCGTCGCCGGCGCAGGTCCGCGTGACGTTCGACGGGCCGCTCGAGCCGGCATTCAGTTCGCTCACGGTCACCGACGCGAGCGGCAAGCAGCTCACCACTGAAAAGGCTTCGGTCGACCCGCATCAGCCGCGCACGATGACCGTGCGCCTGCCGTCGCTCGCGGCGGGTCACTATACGGTGCACTGGGTCGCAGTGGCATCGGACGGGCATCGCACGCAAGGCGATTATGGCTTCAACGTGAAGTAGCGTGAGCAGCTAGCAGGTCCTCGTGCGCGCATCGTCTACGGCTGTCCGGTTGGCTTGCCGACCGCGGCCTTGACGATGCACTCGCACGCGCATGTCCACGAGGAACGACGCAACGTCTGCTTGCTTGCTCGATCGGGTCGCGGCAATCGTGCGGCGCTTGAACGAGCATTCACACGACAGGGGATCACCCCCGCTTGAACAGCTGGCGGGCGAGCGAACACATCAGCGTAGTGGCGGGCGATTCGTCCTGCAAACGGCGGCTCATGATGATCGGCGACGCGATGTTGGCCGCCGGAATGGGCCGATAAGTGACGCCGTGCGCGCGCAAGCCTTCCACGCTTTCCGGCACGAGGCACACGCCCACTTGCGCGGCCACCAGACCCAGCGCGGTCTGCAATTCCCTCACTTCATGAATCGCCTTGGGCTCGAGCGCGTGATCGTGCAGCGCGGAGAGTTGCTGGTCGGCGTAGCTCGGGCGCGGCGTGCTCGGATAGACGATCAGCGTCTCCTGCGCGAGCGCGGCCAGCGTCAGCGGCTTTTTCTGGCGGGCGAGGGGATGATCCTGCGGCAGCGCTGCGATCAACCGTTCCTCGACGAGCACTTCGCGCGCCAGTTGCGCATCGTCAAAACGCAGACGGCCAAAGCCGACGTCGATACGGCCGCCTTTGAGCGCGCCCAGTTGTTCGATCGTGGACATTTCGATCAGCGACAGCTCGATATGCGGCGCCGCTTCGCGAAACGCGCGGATCACGGCAGGCAGCGCGCCGTACAGTGTCGACGGCACGAAGCCGATCACGATGCGCTCGGCCAGTTGCGCGAGCCGGCGTGTGAGCGGCGCGAGCTCATCGGCATCGTCGATCAGGCGCTTGGCCTGAGCGTAGAAGATGCGGCCGGCTTCGGTCAGGCGCAGCGGACGCGAGCCACGTTCGAACAGCGGCAGCCCGACGCTTTCCTCGATCTGCTGAATCTGCCGGCTCAGCGGCGGCTGCGTCATGTGCAGGCGATTGGCGGCCCGCGTGATGTTCATCTCTTCGGCGACCGCAATGAAATAGCGGAGCTGGCGAAGTTCCATGCATGCCTCTGGTCGTATAAAGATTCTTGTTGGTGCTGGACGTTGCCTCGAACGCGATGATGGTGCGCAGCGCGCCGACCACGCCCAGCATCCGCAACCTGCAATGCGGCCCGATAGCGCGTGCTATGCTTGACCAAGCATCGGCGCTCCATGCAGCAGAAGCCTGTCCGAGTCGACAACGGAGTCAGTGCCGTGTCAAACGCCGAACAGATCGGAGCAAACCGAACGGTGCACGACCGCGAGCTCCGAGCATGGACTATCGTCATCTGCAACAGCGCAAGAGCATGCATGGCCGCATCGTGCAGGAGCTGGGCATGGGTATCGTCAGTGGCAAGCTGCAACCGGGTCAGCGCTTGCCGGCAGAAACGGTGCTGTGCGAACGCTATGGCGTGAGCCGCCCGGTATTGCGCGAGGCGACGCGCGTGCTGGCCGCCAAAGGCCTCGTCGTGTCGAAGCCGCGGGTGGGCAGTGTGGTCAGGCCGCGCGCGGACTGGCATATGCTCGATCCGGATGTATTGTACTGGACCATCAGAAGCGTTCCCGAAGGCGAATTCTTCAACTCGCTTCTGACGGTGCGCCGCGTCATCGAGCCCGCGGCGGCGGCGCTCGCCGCCGGCGCGGCGACGAGCGACGACCTCGCGCGTATCGCATCCGCGTATGACCGGATGGAACGCGCCGCAACGGCGAGTGAGCTGCTGGAGCCGGACCTCGAATTTCATCGCGCGATCATGGCGGCCACTCACAACGACATGCTGGCTTATATCGGCAATATGCTGTCGCTCGCGTTGTCGGAGTCGATCAGGCTGACGAGCCGCCATCCCGACACGCATGCCTTGTCGCTGCCGCGGCACAAGGCCATCCTCACCGCCATCCAGAACCGCGACCCGCTCGGCGCGCGGCACGCGAGTCTCGTCCAACTCGAAAACGCCCGCGCCGACGCGGAGAGCATCCTGGAGCTCGGCAGCCATCACCCGGCGTGACGGCGCGCGCGTGAGGCCGGCGCTTCTCATGGTCTGCTTAGATAGTCTTACTATTGATGTGGCGTGCCCGACCATCTTTCAGTAGTTGCACTGAAGCGAGACCGGCGAATCTGTGATTGTGGTGGCACCCATTGCTCGCCGCCAGCGGATCGCCAGCTAGCGCCACACTGGTGCACCGAGATTGAAACATAGACACGCTATCGCAGCGCCGCCCGAACCATCGCATCGTTTGAATAGGCAAGCGCCGCGCTACGAGCGCATCGCCGCAATTCAATTCGCGGGCGCGTGAAATAGTCGGACTAGTTAAGGGTATACATTGATTGAGGCTAAAAGCGCGTGATATAGGATTTTCCTCAGGGTCGTCTGGCGCACGCGCATGCACACGCGTTGTCTATTCGCGTGTGGTGGCGCCCGGCACTGGCGCTTTGCTGGCCTGCGCCGTCATGCACAGCCGGTTGTTCAATAAGTGACACACGGGAGACTGACATGGCGCAAGAGCAGGAAGGGCAGGACGGCGAGGAGCAGGTGCAGCGTACGCGCCGCGGATTACTGCAAGGCGCGGGTCTCGGCGCAGCGCTCGCCATGTTCGGTGGAGCGTTGACGCCCGCGCAAGCCGCGGAGGGAAGTCCATTTCCGCCGCACAAGCGCTGGAAAATCGTCTTCGTCAACCACGTCACGACCAATCCATTCTTCGTTCCAACGCAATACGGTATTCAGGACTCCACAGCTTTGCTCGGGATGGACTATCAGTGGACGGGCTCGGCCAATGCCGACATTGCCGAGATGGTGAATGCGGTCAACGCGGCGATTGCGGGCAAAGCCGATGCCATAGCGGTGCCGATCGTCGATCCGAAGGCGTTCGACAAACCGATCCAGGCGGCCCTCGACGCCGGCATCCCGGTCTTCGCCTACAACGCCGATGCGCCGCAAGGCACCGCCAATCCGCGCCTCGCGTATATCGGCCAGGATCTGTATCTGTCCGGGTATCAGATGGGCGAGCGCATCGTCGGCCTGATCGATAGCGGTCTGGTCGCGATCTTCATCGCGACGCCGGGGCAGTTGAACATTCAGCCGCGGTTGGACGGCGCGGTCGCCGCCATCAAGAAGTCGGGCAAGAAGATCGATGTGCAGACCATCGCGACGGGCGCGACCGTCAACGAAGAGCTTTCGAAGATCAAGTCGTTCTACCTGGGCCACCAGGACGTGAAGGGCATGTTTGCGGTCGACGCCGGCAGCACCCAGGGCGTGGCCGAAGTCATGAAGGCGTCCAACTTGCCTTCGAAGGGCGTGCACGGCGGCGGCTTCGACCTGTTGCCGCGCACGGTCCAACTGATCCATGAAGGCTTCCTGGACTTCACGATCGATCAGCAGCCCTATGTGCAGGGTTTTTACACTGTGGTTCAGGCATTCGTGTTCCTGTCGTCCGGCGGACTCGTCGGCCCGGCGAACGTCAACACGGGCTTGAAATTCGTCACTAAAGACACGGTCGAGCCTTACCTGAACACGTCGACGCGTTATGAAGGCAAGAGCACGAAGCCGCAGATCGTGCCGCACTCGGGCGCAATCAAGGGATGACGTCTTCCGTGGCGGACAAACCGAAACCTCGCGAGCGCCGGCGCTTAGGGTCCAGACCGGTCTGGCGTTCGAGCGAGATTCGCATCCTCGCGGTTGCGCTGATTCTGTGCGCCTATTTCGAAACCGCGAATCGTGATTTCCTGCTAACGCGTGCGAGTCTCGAGAACCTGTCGCAGTTCATCGCACCGGTTGCGATCATTGCGTTCGGAGAAATCATGCTGATGATCGGCGGGGAGATCGATCTCTCCGCCGGCATGGTGTTCGCGTTCGCGCCGTTCGTCATGTATTTCGCCAACGAAGCCGGCATGCCGGTATGGCTCGCCGTTCTCGCCGGTCTGCTCGCGGCGGCCATAGTCGGCTTCGTCAACGGCGCGGTGACGGTGTATCTGCGTATTCCGTCGTTCGTCACCACGCTCGGCACGCTCTTTTTCGTCAACGGTTTCACGCTGACGATTTCCAGAGGCACGCCGGTCTCGCCGCCGGAAGGCACGGAGTTTTCGGCGATCATGGGCGCTTGGGGCTACAGCGAGATCATCTGGGCGCTTGCGATCGCGCTCGTCATGCACATTCTGCTGCGCCATACGCGCTGGGGCTTGCATACCATCGCAGGCGGAGCGAATCCGCTCGGCGCGAGCGAAGCCGGCATTCATGTCAAACGCCTGAAACTCGGCAACTTCATTCTTGCGGCGGTGCTGGCGGGCTTGACCGGCATTCTCGAAGCCTTCCGGATCAGCTCGATCGACCCGCAAGCAGGCGGCAACCAGATCATGTTTCTCGCGGTGGCCGCAGCGGTGATCGGCGGCACGCCGCTCGCCGGCGGATCGGGCACGATCATCGGCGGTCTGATCGGCGCGGCGGTCCTCGGCATTCTCAACGACGGCTTCACGCTGATCGGCATCAACGCGTTCACTTTCAACATGATTCTCGGCGCCGCCATTCTCGCGGCGATGATTTTCAACATTCATGTGGTTCGCCTCGCACGCAAGGGAGAGCTTTGATGTCCGAGCCTGCCGAAGCCCTGCGCGGCGAGGATATCGTCAAGCGCTTCGGCGCGGTGACGGCGCTCGATGGTGTGTCGCTGACGCTCAAGCCCGGCGAAATACTCGGCGTGCTCGGCGACAACGGCGCGGGCAAGTCGACGTTGATCAAGATTCTGACGGGGTTTCACCAGCAGACGAGCGGCAAGCTCTTCGTACACGGCGTGGAAACCATGCTTCGTTCCGTGGATCATGCACGATCGCTCGGAATCGAATGCGTGTACCAGGATCTCGCACTCGCGAACTCGCTGAGCATTTATCACAACATGTTCCTCAATCGCGAGATCATTCGCCGCGGCCCGTTCCGTTTGCTGGACAACCGCGCGATGCGCAAGCGCGCGGCGGAATGTCTTGAAGAGATCGGCGTGCACGTGCCCTCGGTCGAACTGCCCGTCGAGCAGCTTTCCGGGGGACAGCGCCAGGCGATCGCCGTCGCGCGCGCGGTCAATTCCAATGCGAGGATTCTGCTGCTCGACGAACCGCTTGCGGCAATGGGTGCCCGCGAAGCCGGGCTCATCATCGATCTGGTCTTGCGTCTGAAGGAGAAGGGCGGGCTGTCCATCATCATGATCATGCACAACTACGCGCAGACGCTCGATATCGCGGATCGCGTGATGCTGATGCAGCGCGGCCGCGTGACCTATCAACGCGAAGCCGCGAGCACGTCGGTCGCGGAGTTGATGGATATCGTGCGGCGCGAGTATCGGGCGATGCGAACCTCGGCGCAGTGACGGCGGTTCATCGGCGGGGCGGCCCGCCACGGCCTGGAAAAAACCCGCACGGCGCAAACGCTCGTCACTCCCCATCCTCATTCACGGTCCAGCGCGCTTCGAAGACCGTGAGGGACGTCGTCCATCGGTTCTCAGAGCGGGCGTAACCCGATCCGCTGCCTCTATCACAGCCCGCCGCAACGCGCCGCCGCGCGCGCCTGACGGCGCTTCATACCGCCAAAGTATGGAAACAGTCTGAATCGGTGTTGGACCGCGTCGACGGTTTGTTTCTAATATGAGCGCTCCCAGTATCGCAGTTCAGGAGTGCAAGCAATGACAGCAACACCCGTGAAGATCGACAGCGTGGAGACGATACTCGTCGACGTACCGACGATCCGTCCGCACCGGCTCTCGGTCGCGACGATGAACTGCCAGACACTCGTGCTGGTGCGCGTGCGTTGCGCGGACGGCGTGATCGGCGTGGGCGAGGGCACCACCATCGGCGGGCTCGCGTATGGCGAGGAAAGCCCGGAAAGCATCAAGGTGAACGTCGACACCTATTTCGCGCCGTTGCTCGAAGGTATGGACGCGACCCGTCCCGGCGCCGCGATGGCAAAACTGCGCGAGCTGTTTCAAGGCAACCGGTTCGCTAAATCGGCGCTGGAAACCGCGTTGTTCGATGCGCAGGCGCAGCGCGTCGGCGTGCCTTTGTCCGAGCTGTTCGGCGGGCGCGTGCGCGAGTCGATGGAGGTGGCGTGGACGCTCGCGAGCGGCGATACGAAGCGCGATATCGATGAAGCGCAACGCGTGTATGAGGGGAAACGTCATCGCGTGTTCAAGCTGAAGATCGGTTCGCGCGCGGTGGCCGACGATGTCGCGCATGTCGTCGCGATCAGCCAGGCAGTGCAAGGCTATGGCGAAGTCCGCGTCGACGTGAACCAGGCATGGACCGAATCCGAAGCGATCCGGGCCGGCCGCCGTCTCGCCGATGCCGGGGTCACGCTGATCGAACAGCCGATCGCCGCGAACAATCGCGCCGGTCTGCAACGCCTGAGCGCGCTGGCCGATGTGCCGATCATGGCCGACGAGGCGCTGCACGGCCCAGCCGACGCGTTTGCGATCGCCAGCGCGCGCGGCGCCGATGTGTTCGCGGTGAAGATCGCGCAAGCGGGCGGCCTGAGCGGCGCAGCGCAACTGGCGGCGATCGCCTCGGCCGCCAACGTCGACCTCTACGGCGGCACCATGCTCGAAGGTGCGGTGGGCACGATCGCGTCGGCGCAACTCTTCAGTACTTTCGGCGAATTGAAGTGGGGCACCGAACTGTTCGGCCCCTTGCTGTTGACCGAAGAGATTCTCACCGAGCCGCTGCGCTACGAGAACTTTGCGCTGCATTTGCCGCAAGGTGCGGGTCTTGGCATCGCGCTCGACTGGGACAAGATCGACCGTCTGCGACGTGACACGCGCAAAGGCGCAAGTGTCGCAACTGCTTGAAAGACCCGTTCTCCGAAGACTGATTGACGTGCCCGAGCTTGATGCCTTGGGCGCGGCCAGCGAGAACGCCTGAACGTCCTGCACGAATTCAATCCATCACATCACTCGCACGAGGAGAGCAAGCATGCTGTTTCACGTTGAAATGACCGTCAATCTGCCGTCCGATATGGACGCCGAGCGCGCCGCGCGCCTTAAGGCCGATGAGAAGGCGATGTCGCAAAAGCTGCAGCAGGAAGGCGTCTGGCGGCACTTGTGGCGTATCGCGGGACGCTACGCGAATATCAGCGTGTTCGACGTCGACAGCCCCGCGCATCTGCACGACGTGCTGAGCCAGTTGCCGCTGTTTCCGTATATGGATGTCGAGGTGCGTGCGCTGTGCCGTCACGCGTCGTCGATTCGCGACGACGACCGCTGAGGACACCAGGGGAGAAAAAGACGCCCCGAGCGCGTCGTCTTTGCTGTTGGATCGAGCCGTTATTTCCGTAAAGCCGAAACGCGACGCAATGCGGCGCGTCACAATAACAAGAAATCGCAGATCCACGCGCGTGAGTTGGCCAAGCTGGCTCAAACCCTTGGCATAGCGTGATTCACGGTACGTATCGTGCGTGCCGTGAAGTGCAAGGCACGATTGAAAATCGCTACATCAGTTCAATGAAATCTCCAGATGATCTTTCCGCCCGCAGCCTGGCGCCGGGATTGAACTGATGGCACGCGGGTTCGTTTGATCGGAAGGGCGATCGCAGCGAACCAGGGGGGCGACATCGTGTTGCAGGTCATTCTCGAAACGCTCGGTGCGCTGGCGGTGTTGGCCAGCGTGGGCGCGCAGGTCGCGCTGCTGTGTAAGCACTGACTTCACACGCGGCGTTAGTCTGCTTTCGCGAGACCGCCAGGCGTTCTCGCGCGGGAACGTCTGCGTTTGCGCCGGCATCGGTGCGCGCCTCGATCACCCGCCGCGTCGTCCCAGTCGGGATTGTTCGTCGCAACCGACCTATCTATTCGCCATCAGCCGCTTGATCCAACCGGCTCCGATGCCTACATTGTGTCCAGTGACAGCGCCACTGGATCTCCAGCTTCATCGGCGCGACCCCGAATCGTCGGGACAGCGTGTCGGCGCGAAACGATCTAAAGGACATGATGATGAGCAAGCTCACAGGCAAGGTTGCGGTTGTAACGGGCGCATCGAAAGGCATCGGCGCGGCCATTGCGAAAGCATTGGCGGCGCACGGCGCATCGGTGGTGGTGAACTACGCGTCGAGCAAAGCGGGCGCGGACAGCGTAGTCGACGCGATCACCAGCGCGGGCGGCAAGGCGATCGCGGTGGCAGGCGACGTCTCCAAGGCAACGGACGCGAAAGGCATCGTCGATACCGCAGTTGAAACCTATGGCCGCCTCGACATTCTCGTCAACAACTCGGGCGTGTATGAATTCGCGCCGATCGAAGAGATCACTGAGGCGCATTTCCACAAGCACTTCAATGTGAACGTGCTCGGTCTGCTATTGACCACGCAGGCGGCGGTCAAGCACCTGGGCGAAGGCGGCAGCATCGTCAACGTCAGCTCGGTGGTGAGCCGGATCACGCCGCCGGGCAGCTCGGTCTATACGGCGACCAAAAGCGCGGTGGACGGTATCACCGGCGTGCTCGCGAAGGAGCTCGGGCCGCGCAAGATTCGCGTGAACTCCGTGAACCCGGGCATGGTCGCCACGGAAGGCACGCACAGCGGGGGCATCATCGGTTCGGACTTCGAAACGTGGGCGGTCAGCACGACGCCGCTCGGACGCATCGGCCAGCCTGACGATATCGCGGATGTCGTCGTGTTCCTCGCATCCGACGACTCGCGCTGGATGACCGGCGAGAGCCTGATTGCGAGCGGCGGATCGCGTTGAGCGTGGTTGCCTGGTGCTGAGCGATCGCAAGCGGCGCGGCTACGTTGACGATGAAGCCGTGCTGCGTGCGATGCAAAGTGAAAGCGGCACAACGGGCACAGAAGTGACGAAGTGATGTGGGCCGCTGCGCCGGCTCTGCCAGCGCCTCTGCAGCGGCTCGCTTTTCTATCCGGCAGTCCCCCTAACGGACGCCGTCAACTCCACCGCGAACAGCGCATCGAGCAGATTCGATCCGGGCCGCTCGGCAAGCCGCGTCAGCGATTCGATCATCTGCACCCGGCAATCCTGCAGCGGAATCATCTTGATGCGCCGCGACTCCTTGAATTCGGCGCGCGCAATCACGCCCAGCCCCATGCCTTGCGCGACCGCTTCTTCCAGCGCCTCGCGGCCGTCCACGTACATCACCGGCGCCACCCGCAAAGACTCGCGCACCAGTTCGGTTTCGAGCAACTGCTGCGTGACCGATTGCGACTCGCGGAAAATCATCGGCTGCCTGACCAGCTCCGCGTAGCTCAGCTTGCGCTTCTTCGCGACCGGATGGCTGGCGGGCACCATCGCCACTAGCGGGTCGCGCCGCAACACGCGCGACGTCAGGCGGCTGTGCACTTGCGGCGCGGCGGTGATGGCCACGTCGACCGCGCTGGACAGCACGCGCTGCATGCAGTCCGCGGCGTTGGCGATCGACAGCGTCACGACGATGCCCGGATGCAGCTGGCGAAAGGCGCCGATCAGCGCGACCGCCAGATCGGGCGCGTCCGCCGCGAGCGACAGCGAGCCGGTCTGCAAACCGCCCGCCGACTCAAGCAGTTGCCGCGCGTCGCGCTCGCAGCGCAGCATGTGACGCGTCACGCTAAAGAGACGCAAGCCGAGTTCGGTGGCGGTGACGCCGCGCGGCCCCCGTTCGAACAGCTTGACGCCGTAGTCCTGCTCGAGCCGCCGCACATGATCCGACACGGCTGGCTGTGTCAGCGACAGCGCGTGAGCCGCTTTGGAAAAGCCGCCATGTTCCGCGACCGCATGAAACGCCCGCAATTGCGCGTATTGCATCCGTGCCTCGTCGTCGATAAGTTTTAACGATGTCGCCATCGATTATATTGATTTCACCGATGACCGTGCATTCGGTAGTGTGTTACGCATCCACCTAGCGAAACCGGAGCTTCGAACATGGAAAGCGCGCTCGGCAATGCACCGGCAGCGACTTCAATGGCGACCTGCGCCGCGCCGGCCGGCAGGGAGCCGTATCTGCTGACACCGGGGCCGCTCACCACCGCGCTCTCGACCCGGCAGGCGATGCTGCGCGACTGGGGCTCGTGGGATGCCGACTTCCGCGCGATGACCGCGCAATTGCGCGCGCACCTGCTGGAGATCGCCGGCAACACCGCCGGCGACTACGACTGCGTGCCGCTCCAGGGCAGCGGCACGTACTGCGTCGAAGCGATGCTCGGCAGCCTGCTGCCGCGCGACGGCCATGCGCTCGTACTCGCCAACGGTGCGTACGGCAAGCGCATCGCGAGCACGCTCGGCTACCTGGACCGCGCCTGCACGGTGCTCGACAAGGGCGACTATCTGCCGCCGCGCGGCGCCGAAGTCGAACGCATGCTGGACGCCGATCCGGGCATTACGCACGTGGTCGCGGTGCACTGCGAAACCAGCTCGGGAATTCTGAATCCGCTCGAAGAGATCGCCGCCGCCACCGCGAAGCGGGGCCGCAAGCTGCTGATCGATTCGATGAGCGCATTCGGCGCGTTGCCGCTCGATGTGCGCGAGATCGCCTGCGAGGCGTTCGTGTCGTCGGCGAACAAGTGCATCGAGGGCGTGCCCGGCTTCGGCTTCGTGATCGCCCACAAGCGCGCATTGCAGGAAGCGAAGGGCCGCAGCCACTCGCTCGCGCTCGATGTCTACGATCAATGGGATGTAATGAACCGCACCGGGCAGTGGCGCTTCACGCCGCCCACCCACACCGTCGCCGCGTTTCTCGAAGCGCTCCGGTTGCATCGGCTCGAGGGCGGCCAGCCCGCGCGTCTTGCCCGCTACGCGAACAATCGCGACGTGCTGGTGGCGGGCATGCACGAACTCGGCTTCGAGCCGCTGCTCAATGCGCGCTGGCGCTCGCCGATCATCGTGACGTTTTTCGCGCCGGCGCATCCGTCGTTCGAATTCGCGCGCTTCTACGATCTGATGAAGCAGCAGGGCTTCATCATCTATCCGGGCAAGCTGACGGTGGTGGACAGCTTTCGCATCGGCTGCATCGGTCAGGTGGACGAGCACGTGATGCGCCGCGTGGTAGAGGCGTGCGCCAGATCGTTGCAGGCGATGGGCGTCGCGCACGCGGCGCCGCCGGCGGCCGCGCTCGAGGCGCGCAAGGCGTTGGCGCAAGCGGCGTGAGGGAAAAGGAGCGAGGAGTCAGTGCGCGGTTCACGCGCGCACAGTTGCGCATCGGCATTGGATGGAAACAGGCGGCCGTGCAATGCGCGCCGCCAGGAATCGAGACCCGCGGCCGCCCGCCACAGCGCTAGCAACGACGACCACCAACCCGGCAACCGCATGCTCACTTGAAGTACCCGATCGCGAGGTCGATAAATTCCCGCACCTTGCGCGGCACGAATTCGCGGCTCGGATAAACCAGCGAGACCGCGACATCGCCGTTGACCACCGTGCAGTCCTCAAGAATGCGCACCAGCGTGCCGGCCCGCAATTCGTCGGCGACCATCTCGAGCGGCAGCAATGCAATGCCCATCGCTCCGAGCGCCGCCTGTTTCTGCATGATCATGCTGTTCACCGTGAACGACGCATCGAGCGCGACGCTCTCGTTGCCGCCGTCGCGCCGGCTGAAGATCCAGTTTTGCGGACTGGTGTCGAGCGGCGCGGCGATGACGCGGTGCCGGGCGAGATCGGCGGGCGCGCGTGGATGACCGGCCCGCGCCAGATACGCGGCCGCCGCCACCGGTACCGCGTGCGAGTTCAGCAGACGCCGCACCACCAGCGACTCGGAGCGGATCATGTGCTCGGTCACGATGCCGACGTCGAAACCGCCTTCGAGCAGATCGACGCGTTTTTCGGTGAGCGTGACGCGCAGATCGACATGCGGGAACCTGGACTGATAGTCCGCGAAAAGTGGCGTCAGGCGAAACAGCGAGAAACTGCCGAGCGCGACGATGCGCAGATCGCCTGCGACTTCCTTCGAGGTCGTGGCGGCACGCGATTCCACTTCTTCGAGTTCTGACAGCAGGACGCGGCAGCCATCGGCGTAACCGGCGCCGGCTTCGGTCAGCACGACTTTGCGGGTCGTGCGCTGGAACAGCCGAATCCCCAGATGCTGTTCGAGGCTGGCCACATGGCGCGTGACGACCGAAGTCGAGACGCCGAGATGCGCGGCGGCCTGCGCGAAGCTGCCTGCGTCGGCAACTTTGACGAAAGCCTGCATGGCCTGAAAGAGATTGATCATGTGAGTGGGGAAGACGGATTCATTGTGGCGGCGGGGACGAGGTGATTGCGAAAGCGCATGCGCTTCACGAGCCGCATCCATGCAGCGCGAGCGCACCGTCGCGCGCGACGATGCGGCCGTTGGCCATCACCAGTTTGCGCGGCGGCCGCGCGACGATCGCATGCGCCAGGGTATCGGCCTGGACCAGCACCAACTCCGCGCGCGCGCCGGCTTGCAGGCCATATTGCGTGAAGCCGCAACCGCGCGCGGCGATGCGGCTCACGCAGTCGAACGCCAGCGCGAGCTCGTCGTCGCGGCGCAGGCCGTAGCGCATGGCGATCAGCATCGCGCGTTCAAGCATGTCGGGCGAGCCGAAGGGCGTCCACGTATCGCGAATGCCGTCGTTGCCGCCAAACAGCGTGACGCCCCGCTCGACGCAAGTCTTCAGCGGCGGCACGGGCATCGACGGCGGGGCGGTGGTCAGCAGCGCGACGCGCAGATCGGCGAGGCGCGCGAGCAAGGCATCGCGCTCGCGTTCTGCCAGCGCGCCCAGACAGAACGCGTGGCTCACCACCACCTGGCCCTGCATGCCCAGCGCGGCGACGCGCTCGAGCACCAGCCCGAGCGTGAACGCGCCGATTTCGCCGGGCTCGTGCAGATGGATATCGATCGGCTTCTGATGACGCTGCGCAAGACTGAACGTCAGGTTCAGCGACGCGACCGGATCGCCGTCGATCAGCGCAGGGTCGAGCGCCCCGAGCACGTCGGCGCCCGCGTCCAGCGCGCGCTCGAGCAATGCGTCGGTGCCTGGCCGGCCGAGCACCCCCGATTGGGGGAATGCGACGATCTGCATGTCGAGCGCATCGCGCAGCGTGGCGCGTGTGGCCAGCACGCCTTCGAGGTGCCGCAAGCCCGCTTCGGTGTCGATGTCGACGTGAGTCCGCACGCGCGTCGTGCCGGCCGCGAGGAATGCGCGCGCGAGCGCGAGCGACTGCGCGCCCGCATCGTGGCCACTCTGCGCGCGCCAGCGCCGTTCGTTTTCGATCCGGTCGGTCAGCTTCGGTCCGACCTCGTTGCAATACCAGCTCATGCCCCAGAGGGTCTTGTCGAGATGCGTATGACCTTCGACGAAAGCGGGCAGCAGCAGGGCGCCCGCGCCGTCCTCGATCGCGACGCCCGGCTCGCGCGGCAAGTCCGGGCCGATCGCGGCGATCAGGCCACCGGCGACCGATACGTCGACGCGAGCGCCGTCGATGCGGCGGACGTTCGTGATGAGCGTGGCGTTCGTCAGCGGATAAGCGGCGGCGGTCGTGTTCATGGCTCGATGAGGACGCAGGCGTTGGCGCCGCCGCTTGGCGGCGCCGCGAAGTGCGCGTGCAATGGTCGGCTGGATGGCCCGCGCCAGCTGGTTCGACACGAGCCTCCACTGGCACGAGCCAGGCGGCGCGCGGCTGGCGTGTGATTGTACTTCGCGCTGCCGCATGCCGAGCCGCGCGGCCAGGCCCGGCGCGGCGATCCATTCGCGCGAGGAAGCGCTGCCACGCTCAAGTTTCGTGCGTGCGTGCCGTTGACACAAGCTAATCACCTTCTGGAACCGTGCCGTGCAACTCGCTTACAGTAACGATCGTCTGTCCAGCAGCATGGCTGTCGATGCGTGCGCCACGGGCGAAGCCGAGGTCGAATCGTCGGTCATCGAGTGGCTGCTGCATGACGATCAGGTGATGCGCGAGTGCTTCACGCACGCGGCGGAAATCCTCAAGAGCGTGACCGGCGCCGCGATCACCGCGATCGCGCTGCTCGACGAGGAGTACCAGTATTACCGCGCCGAGGTCGGCATGGCGATGCCGCTGGTTACGCGTGCGCGCTCGCTCGCCGACTATGCGGTGCGCGACGCGGAGCTGTTCGTGATCGAGGACGCGCACGACGACAGCCGCTTCGGTGAATGCATGCTGGTGCAACGCTACCCGTTCGTGCGCTTTTATGCGGCGATCGCACTGCGCGCGCCGAACGGCGAGATCGTCGGCGCGTTGTGCGCGATGGACCCGTCGCCCGGCCGGCTCGACGCGGGGCAGCGGGGCGTGTTCCACCATCTGCGCGCGATGATCGAAAACGATCTGAAGATGCGCACGGCCACTGCCATCGATCCGCTCACGCAGTTGTACAACCGCCGCTTCCTGCTCGAAAGCATTGCGCGCCGCTGGAAGGAAGCGCGGGACGGCGACGTGATCGGCTCCGTCGTGGTCGACGTGGACTGGTTCAAGCAGTACAACGATACCTACGGTCATCCGGCGGGCGATAGTTGCCTGCGCCAGGTGGCCGCGGTGATGCAGGCCGCGGCCGATGGCGAGGACATCGTGGTCGGGCGCATGGGCGGCGAGGAATTCGGCTTGCTGGTGTTGCAGTCCGAATACGCTGCGCTCGGGGACACGCTCGAAATGCTGCGGCAGGGCGTCGAGCAACTGGCCATCGAGCATCGTGCTTCACCGCTCGGCGTGGTGACAGTCAGCGTGGGCGCCTCGTTGACACACGTCACCGACCGCTCGCGGCTTGCTCATCGGGATGGCTTTGCGACTGCCGACCATGCGTTGTATCGCTCGAAGCATGGCGGCAGGAATCAGGTGACGATTGCATAGTGGGAGTGACGTGCGTTGCCGCGCATGGCCGCGTTACGGTCGCCGCCACTGGCAGATGTCTGAGAGGTAGACGGTCAGGTATCCTGACGATCGTTCGAGACTCCGATTCAATCCATTCGACCGCACGTCGTCGACATCCGAAGACAAGCGAGTCGACGAGGCGCGTGCTCTCGCATCAACACTGCGCGAACGCCTGGCGGAGCAGGGCATGGCTCGCGGCACGACGCGCACAACAGGACGGCTGAGAACAGCACAAATGCCCAGAGGACCCAAACGCACCCAGCAGGCCGACAAAAATCTCTACAAATCGGTCTATCTTGTCGAACTGGCCAGAGGCAGTTCGCACATTGCCAGCACGCTGAGTCCGCAGACGCAACGCATCGCGATCACGGAGGTAATGGACGAGTTTCGCGCGCGATACGGCGCGGACAAGCTCGTCGTCTTCCGGGAACTGCTGGCGGAGAGCCTGGAGAAACGCAATGAGCCGAGTGCGGCGCAAGCCGTATTGAACTTCGAGCCAGACTGCTTGCGAGCCTGAAACTTGACAGCGCGATACCAGCCGCGGCTTTGAGACGCCCCGCATTGACGCGACACGAAGCGACGCCGCGCAGGCCTCAAGCCGCGATCAGCTTCAGCCCCACGGGCAAGGACTCGCCGAACACGCGGCCCTCGTCCGCGTTGTCGAGCTCCACGCGCTCGCTCACCATCGTGATCCAGGCGCGCGGCGCATTCGCCGCTTCCAGTCGGCGCACGACCGTCTGGCGCAACGCGTCGGGCAGGTCCCGCGAACGGTCGCCGGTCATGCGGGCGATCTGCACGGCGGCAAACGCGGCAGGGTCGACCTTGCGCCAGTCGAGCGCGAGTATCGCGTCGAGCCACTGGGCGGCAATCTCCGGCGGCACGACGCTATGTGCGCTGCCGTAGAACGGCTGCCGCGCGCCGATGCGCCCGATCGCCCACCAGCTTTGATGGTTTTCGGCGGGCTTTTTCAGCCGCGCCAGCACCGACTCGCCCAGTTCGACCTTGCGTTCAACGGGAATCCGTTCGAGCGACGCGCTTAGCCGCACCCTATCGGCGACGCCCGTTCTGGCGATGTCGAACGGCAGCTTGTGACGCGATTGCGCGGCCGTTTGCAGGTACGCCATCGCGTCGAGCACACGCAATTGCGCGCTTTCGTCGAGGCCGCCCGCCGCGCGGCGCCAGAGCGTCCACCATTCGGACCATACCTGGCTTTCGTGGACGTATTGGATGCCGTCGTCGAACAGCGACCATAGCTGTTCGACGCGCCATGCGTCGAGCGGAAAGCCGAAACCGGGCCGCACGCAGTAGCCGGCCAGATTCAGCCAGAGCCGCTCGTGATCCGCCGAGCGCCGGCGCCGGCGCGCACGCTCCCACAGCGCGCCGAACAGTTCGCGCAGCAGCGCGCTGTTCCAGCTCTCGCGCGGCCCGAGCAGGTGTTCGAGTTGCGAGCGCAGCCGTTTGATGTCTTTGGGGCCGACGTTTTGCGAGCGTGAGCCGAAACAGCGGTCGATCTGCTCGATCGCGCCATCGAGCGCCGGGTGTCGCGACGGCGCGGAATCGGTCGGCAGATTCACTTGTGCGCTGTCGCGACGCAGCTGGAATTCGAGCAGCCAGCGTTGCGCCGGATCATCCAGCTGGATGCAATGCACGTCCAGCGTGCCGACTTCGGTCAGCGAACTCGCGATCCGTACGGCGGTTTGCGTTGTGCCGCGTTCGCCGCGCGGCTGCACGACGGTCGCGAGCGGTGGCAGCCGGACGAAGTCGCCGCCCGCCAGATCGGTCAGCTCGCCGGCGCGATACACCGTGTCCGCACTCGAGGAGACCAGATGAAAGCGCACCGGATGTCCGAGCCGCAGCGCAAACGTGCGGTCCGCGATCAGGATCTCGCGGCCTTCCTCGGTGCCGCGCGGCAGCACACAGATGCCGCGCGGTGCGGATTGGGTATCGGGCTTGTTGTCGGCGGCGGTGGTGTCGTCGTCGAGCACGAGGAAATAGCTGCGCGCCGAGCCGCCGCCGATTTTCGGCGCGTTGCCCGCGCGCGCGAGCGAATAGGCCACCGCGCCGCGAGCGACGGCCACATCGGGGTTCTCGTTGTGCAGCACGTTCAGCGGCGCGCCGCGCCACGCGCCGAGCGTGTCCGCGAGACGCCGCGTGAGCGCTTCGGCGCGGAATACGCCGCCGTTGAGCAGCAGGGTGTCGGGCACGGCCAGCAGGTCGTCGTTGCTCACGCTGCTTGCGTCGTGCTCGCCCGACGCTAGAGCGTGGCCAGCAGCAGCACCGCTCGAGGCGCAGGCCTCGCTCTGATCGGCAGCACTTGCCCCTAGCGCCTTGCGCGACTGCGCCGCGAAGCGGCTCAGAAACGCCGCGATATGCCGCGTGACCGCCGCGTCGGGCGCGTAGGGCAGCCCGAATTCGACGATTGCGCCGCGCGCCCGGCCAGGCCGTTCATGCGAGCCTACCGCCGGAAAAAAACCATCGACGATCACCCGCTCGACTTCCTCGCGCGCGAGCTGCACCGTGCGGGCACCGCCGACCAGTTTCGACCCCGCGCCCAGCAAGGTGATCGACGCCGAATCAGGCGCCTGCGCGCCGAGCAGTTGCTCTTTGGCGCTGCGGCAGCGCTCCACCAGTTGCGACAAACTCGCCGCCGACAAACGCGAGCGGCCGTCACCGCCCGGCAGCCGCGCCTCGACCCGATGCGCGAGCGCGAGATCCATGTTGTCGCCGCCGAGCATCAGATGATTGCCCACGCCGATGCGCGTGAGCTGCGGCTCGCCGTCGCGCAGGCTCACTTCGATCAGCGTGAGGTCGGTGGTGCCGCCGCCGACGTCGCAGATCAGCACGAGACGCGTGTGCGCAAGCTCGCTCGCGAGCCGTTCGCGATGATGAAACAGCCAGTCGTAGAACGCGGCCTGCGGCTCTTCGAGCAGCCGCAACGCGGGCAGACCGGCCAGACGCGCCGCTTGCACGGTGAGGGCCCGTGCGCCTTCGTCGAACGACGCGGGCACCGTGAGCACGACGTCCTGCTGTTCCAGTAGCGCGTCGGGAAAGCGCTGATTCCACGCAGCGCGCACGTGGGCCAGGTAGCTCGCGCTCGCTTCGACGGGCGAGACTTTGCGGACCTCGTCGGCGGCGCCCCAGGGCAGAATGGGCGCCATGCGGTCCACCGATGCGTGCGACAGCCAGCTCTTCGCGCTCGTCACCAGCCGCCCCGGCACCTGCGCCCCCAGCAGGCGCGCGAGCCGGCCGATCACGACCGGCTGCGCCGCGTCGTCGTCGGCCGCGTGCGCGCTGCCGGACCAGGGCAACTGCAGATCGCCCGCGCTGAGTTCGCCGGGGGCCGCGTGGTAGCGCACCGACGGCAGCAGCGGCCGCGCGGCGACTTCGCCGGGACTCACCAGCTGCTCGATCTCGAACACGCGGATGGTGTGGGAGCCATCCGGTGAGCCACCCGGTGACCCACCCGCTTGCGCATAGGCGAGCACCGTATTGCTGGTGCCGAGATCGATACCGACGCAGTACCGCTTCATCTCAGTCACGCATTCGCGTTGCCGCGCACGTCGAACTCGACTTCCCAGCGTTCGTCCGAGCCGCGCGGGATGGCTTCCAGTTCGAGCGTGCCCGCCTCGGTGACGCGCGCATGCAGCTTCACCGGCACGACTTCACCGGCGGTACGGCCGGCGGCGGGCAGCGTCGCCTGGATTTCATCGAGCTCCTGCAATTCTTCGGGGCTCCAGTAATCGAGGAGCGTGCCGACCTGGTCCTGGCGACGCACCGACGACCCGAAGAAACGGAAGTGCACCGGCTCGCCGACCACCAGACCGAACTCCTGCGCGGGCAGTTCGGCTTCGCTGCCTTCCTCCATGCCGAACGGCGCGACGCACAGCGCCTGCACCGGCGGTTCGAGCCCCGGCACGGCCGGCATCGCCGATTCGATTGCGATGTAGTACGCACGCGCGGTGCCGCCGCGAATGCGCACGCCACGGCCGCGTCGCACGTAACCGTAGTAGGCCGCGCCACGCGCGACCGCGAGATCGAGGTCCGCGCCTTCGAGCAGCCGGGCCGGCGCCGCGCCTTCCGCCGCGAGCCACTTGTTGAGCGTGGACATGAGGCGCTCGACCAGCAGCGTCGACTTGAACACGCCGCCGTTGAACAGCACGGCGGTGGGATGCAGGAAGCTCGCGCTTCCTGCTGCGGCGTCGCCGCTCGCGCTGCCCTCGACATGGTGCAGACCTTCGAGCTCGGCCAGCGCGCCGACCTGACGGCCGAGGAACGCCGCCAGATGCCGCGTGATACCCGCGTCCTGGGCGTACGGCAAGCCGAGTTGCGTCAGGCCGACACGCGCGCGCGTGAGCGGCCGCGCGGCGCTGTCCACCTGCGGGAAGAAGCCTTCGAGGATCGTTTGAGTCAGCTCCGCGCGCGTGAGCTCCGTGCGGATCGAGCCGCCGATCAGCTTTGAGCCGCGGCTCGGCACGACGAGCGGCGCCGTCTCGATGACGGGGTCGCTCAGCAGCGTTTCCTTGGCCGAGCGGCACGCGTAGGTGAGGGCGCGCAGTTGCCATGCGTCGGCCTGGGTGCCTTGCGCCGCGAGCTTGCGCGCGACGACGTGCGCGAGAGCGAGGTCCATGTTGTCGCCGCCGAGCAGGATGTGTTCGCCCACCGCGACGCGATGCAGTTCGAGGTTGCCTTCACGCTCGATCACCGCGATCAGCGACAGGTCGGTCGTGCCGCCGCCCACGTCGACCACGAGGATGATGTCGCCGACCCTGACCTGCTTGCGCCACTGGCCGCCGCTCGTCTGGATCCAGCTATACAGCGCGGCTTGCGGCTCTTCGAGCAGCGTCATGCGGCCAAGGCCGGCGGCTTCGGCCGCTTCGGCGGTGAGTTCGCGCGCGGCCGGGTCGAACGACGCGGGGATCGTCACCGTGATGTCCTGCTCTCTGAACGGCGCGTCGGGATGCGTGTGGTCCCAGGCTTCACGCAGATGCGTCAGATAGCGCACCGAGCTTTCCAGTGGCGAGACCCGCGCGACTTCGGGTGGCGCGTCGCTGGGCAGGATCGCTGCCCGACGATCGACACCCGGATGACACAACCAGCTCTTCGCGCTGGAGACGAGCCGAATCGGCGTGGCTGCGCCGCGGCTGCGCGCAAACTCGCCGACCGCGAACTCGCGCTGCCCGGTCCACGGCAGGTGCAGGTCGCCCGGCGCCAGCTCGTCGGGGTGCGGCAAGTAGAGGAACGAGGGCAGCAGCTCCAGCTGGTCGATCGCGCCGGGGCCCGTGAGCTGGGCGATCGGCAGCACCTGCAGCACGGTGTTTTCGCCGTCGCTCGCGCTGGCGTCCACGTACGACAGCGCGCAGTGCGTGGTGCCCAGGTCGATACCGATGCAATAGCGTGCGCCGCTCATAGCTCCACCTCGGCCGGGGCGATCACGTTGGCGTTATGGCTGTCCGCGAGCTTGGGCAGACGCACTTCGTCGACCCGCCAGCCGCGATGGCTGATGCTGCCGCTAAACGGCGCGCGGCCGACGACGTTGCCGGTCAGCCGAACCAGACTTGCGTCGAAGCCATCAGGCAGCGTGACGCGGCTGCCTTCGGCTTCGTCGCGCACCGGACGGATCGTGAAGTGCTCGCGCAGCGTGGCGCGGCAGCCCTCGTGCACGAGGCGCGCGGCGGCGCCGATGTCGGCGTCGCTGTAGTTGCGGATGTCTTCCTCGATGAAATCGATGAAGCGCGCGTCGCGTTGCAGCAGGCCGAGCAGTTGCAGCGCGGCGTCGGGGCTGGCCTGTTTCAGCGTGGGGGCGGGAGCAGGGGCGGCCACCGGCGCTGCAGCCGGAGCCGGCGCGGGCGTGTTTGCGCCGGCGGCTGGGGCGCCGGCTGCGCTGTCCGCAGTGCCGTCTTCGCGCAGACGCGACACTTCGGCGGCGAAACGGCCATCGCCGAGAATCCGGAAAAAGGCGGCCACGGCAAGCGAAATCCTGCCGAAGATGGATGGGTTCGAGTCGGTCATGAATGCTCCTGAGGTGCTCTGTTCAAGGACGAGCTGTCCTCGCTGCGGGGCTCGCGCCGGGCCGCGCGGTCATGCCGGGCTGCGCCGGCAGGGCTCGGGCGGATTCGCGAACGCCGGCAACGCGTGATCCGGCGCTCGCGCCGCGCTTGCGGCGCGCAAAACCCGTATTTTGCCTTGTGGCGAGGCCGAAGCGGGCAAAGCCGCGCATTCTAGTGGACCATCGGGCGAAATGGGCGCTGTGTCACGGCCTGGTAAAGCACTTGCGGCGCCTGGCGCTCACTACCCATTGCCCGCCTCGTCGTCCTTGCTTTCGGCCGCACCCCAGTTCATCCGATGGCGTTTAACGGTTTCCGTATGCCGCGCGTCGTCTTCCGTGTGCAGATAAAGGCTCGTGGTGCTCAGCGACACATGCCCGAGATTGTCGCGGATGGTGCGCAAATCGACCCCGCCATCGGCCTGATGGGAACCGGCGGTGTGCCGCAGCCAGTGAGCCGACGCGCGTTCGAGTTCGTCGGCGCGGTCGGCGAACTCAGGGCCTCGCGCGCGCAGCCAGGCAGCGGCGCCGGCGAAGATACCCTTGATCGCATCGTGGATCGCGGAGCGCGACAGGCCGCGGTGTCTCCCCTTGAACGGAATGACGAGCGGCGTCTCTTCGGAACGAGTGGGCAGGGCGGCGAGGCCATTGTGCGTCCGGTAGCGACGCAACTCCTGAACCAGTTCGGTCGACACCGGGACGATCCGTTCCTTGTCGCCCTTGCCCAGCGTCTCCAGCCACCATTGGTCCTGACCATCCGCGCCGAGCCTGCGGAAAAAGCTGCCCATCTGGCCGCCGGCGACTTCTGAAATGCGCATGCCCTGAAGATAGAACAGCGTGGTCAGCCATCGGCAACGGGCGTAGTACGCGCGCTGTGCATCCGTTTCCTGCGGCAGTTGTTCGACGAACTGCTTGACTTCGTCCCACAGCGCGGTGGACAGATAGCGCGTGACTCGCGGCGCGGACCGTTTCGCCCGTTGCCGCAGCAGCGCCATCGGATTGCCGCGCAGATAGCCGGCGTTCACCAGCCACGTGAACATCGCGTTCAGGATGATCAGCGCCTGACGCTGGCTGGCCGGCGACAGCGGCCCATTGAATGGCCGCCAGCGTTCGTCGCCCCGCGCGTATTTGCCGCCGCTACTGGACACCCAGCGGCTGTGCGGCTGCGGATCGGCGAGAAATGACCGGAACACCAGCAGGTCCTCGTGCGTCAGCGACGACAGCGGTTTGCCCAGTTGCACGACGGCCCACAGCAGCAGCCGCTCAGCTTCCTTGCGGTAGTTGTCGAACGTGGTTTTGGTGTCCGCGTAGTTCGAGAGCCACGCCCGCACGGCGTCCAGATCGTTGCGGGCGGCGAGCTGCGAGCTTTCGATCGCGCCGCGGTTGGTGCCGTCGCGCCCGTCGAGGCTTTCCGGGACGGCGAGCGATTCGACCGGCTGTACGGTGGCGAGTTGGGCTTGGGGCAAGGTTCGGGTGCTCCTGATTGCGGCGAAAACATACAGCGTACACGACATTATAGTACTAATGTCGTGTTAGATGCAACGTAGTTCAGGACTTTCTACATTTTACGTTGTATTATCAACACACCATTCGCCAAACAACCGCCCGCTCTCATGACACTCGAAGCCGACCTTGAAGCCGCCCGTGCACATGCGCCGGACACCCAGGCCTTGTACCGCGAGGTTTGCGCGCTGCTGTTCTTCCGTTACGGCGAGACACCGACCGCGAACCGTCTATATCAGCTCGTGCGTAAAGGAAGCATGAGCGCGCCGGCCAAAGCATTACGGGACTTCTGGGCCGAGGTGCGGGAAAAGACCCGCGTCGATGTCGGACATCCGGACTTGCCGCCCGAGGTCGCCACGGCGGCCGGGAACCTCGCGGCACAGCTATGGCGTCTGTCGAACGACGCCGCGAGCGCCGCGCTTGAGGTGTTCAGGCAGGAGGCACAAACCGGGATCGCCGATGCGCGCCGGCAGGCCCAGCAGATGGAGACGCAACGCAACGATGCGTCGTTGCGAGCCGACCAGGCGGCGAGCGCCGCCGCCGCGCTCGGCCAGCAGATCGGCGCACTCGAAGCGCGCCTCGTCGAACTGCAGACCGCCAACGACATGCTGAGCGGTCAACTGACGGCGTCGAAAGACGAGATCGCGGCGGCAGCCGCTGCGCTGGCGCACGCAAGACGCGATTTCACCGATGAGCTGACCAAGCTGCGCCAATCGCACGATCAGAACGAGCAGCGGCTGGCCGCCGCCGAAAAACGGGCACTGCTGGAAATCGACAGCGAACGGGCTGCGGCGAACCGCGCGCGCAAGGAGCTTCAGGCCGCCAATGAACGGATCGCGCTGATCGAGAAAGAACATCGCGCAGAGCGCGACGCGCTTCGCGACGGGCTCGCGACCGCGAAGGCGGAGCTCGCGGCATCGACGGCACGAGGTGCGGCGATCGACGCGCAACTGCGTGAGAAGGACGCGTTGCTCGCCGAGCGGCTTGCGTCCACCGAGCTGCTTCGGCAGCGCCTCGAAACGATGTCACGGCGGCTCGAAGCAGCGCGTGCGGAACCGGCAGCCGGGCGGCCCGCTCGCCGCTCCCGGTCGAAGGCCGCGCCGCGAGGGCGCGCCTCGATCGATCTTGCTGGCGGGCCGTTCGTCAAGCGCTCGGCAAATCGCGAGCGGTAGCGGCTAGCGGTGCAGCGCAGATGTGTTCGGCCTGATGCGCCTCCCACATTGACCGCACCGGCGGATGCACGCCGCAACCGCCCGCCTCCGTTCAATGGCCGCCGGCCCCCGCACCCGCCGCTGCGCGGGCGCGATCGGGCTTGGTCACCCAGATCAGCGGAATGATCGCTATGAAGATCACCGTCGACAGCCAGACAATATCGTTGAGTCCAAGCGCGCCCCCAAGGAAATTTCGTTTTCCGAACAGTCTCAGATCGACGATTGGATTTTTTCGGTCAGCTAGAACGCAAAGCTGATCGCCGCGAACACGCTCAATGCGACGATCACCGGCGACTTGAACCAGTCGAGATCCTTGCGCTTGTCGAGCATGATCTGCAACGTCCCGACCCAGGCGACGAGCGAGAGCAGCCCTACTTTGCCGATCGGCAAACGCCGCGTCGGGGTTTCGCGAGTGCGATAGATCGCCCACGTCACACCGGCGGCGAAATTGCGGCATTCACTCTTTCATCGGGTGGCATATTGCGCGGCTCGTTAGCCACGACAAAGCGGATACCTCTAATAAGCCAGATCGGTCACTTGAGAGCCTTCCATCTGCCTTCAGCCCCAATGACGATCGGAAGGACGGAGGCCGTGAAAATCGCGTACGTCGCCTGGGCGCTCAACGCCAAGCGTGCTGCGTGATCCGCCAACAAGCGATTGCGCGGTAGCGGCCGGTGCCGGGCAGCGAACCTATCCCCGTCCCTGCCCGCCTCAGCCTAGAACCTGGGATGACATTCGAAATTGACCGACGATACATGCTCGGACATCACCTGCACGCCGCTGACGATTTCCGTGGTCACACTGCTTTGCATGCCGCGACGCTCGCAATACTCGCGCGCCTCGTTCACGGCGTGCTCGTGCGCCCGCGCCCACGCCATGCGCCCGCCCGTCGCGCTTGCGGCGACTGTATAGGTACCCGGTTTGTCGGCGGCGACGACGTCGCTCGTCGATGCGCATCCGGGGAGGCTCGCGCCTACGGCGAGCATGCCGACGATGCCGCGCATGCGCGTGGATGACGCGAGTCGACTGACGAACGCGACGGACCCATCGTCGCGTCGGAGCCTTCGTTTCGAACCGTGAATGTCCATGTTGTGACCTGCGTTGTCTGCTTTGCCCAAGCGTCGATTATCCGCAATCGAGCGCAACAGATCAGTCCCTTCGCTCCGAAAACACCGTTGTGCGCATGTGAACAATGTTCCGGGGCGCGGCAACATGCGGTCGATCGGCCAGACCGTGCGCGGCATAGTCCATGCTGCATCAGCGGGTGTCGTACGCGGCCAGCAGTGTCGCTCCCGCATCGAGAGGCGTGCCGCACAGCTTCTCGCAAACGCCTTTCGCAATCGCGCCTGAGCGTCTAGCCTGTAACCACACCGCGCACACGAACCTGAACCTGAACCTGAACCTGAACAGCAGGAGAGATCGATGGAACTCGAGGCACGCACCATAAGAAACGTGACGGTCCGGCTCGTGCCGTTCCTCATTCTTTGCTACTTCATCGCGTATCTGGATCGCGTGAACGTCGGCTTTGCCGCGCTGCAGATGAACAAGGCGCTGGACCTGTCGGCCAGCGCGTTCGGTTTCGGTGCGGGCATTTTCTTCATCGCGTACTTCTTCTTCGAAGTGCCGTCCAATCTGCTGCTCGAACGCTTCGGCGCGCGTCGCTGGATCGCGCGGATCATGTTCACGTGGGGCATTCTCGCAGGCGCCATGGCGTTCATTCCCGACATCTCGCGCTTCACAGGATTCTCCCCGGCGCACGTCTTCTTCGGACTACGCATCCTGCTCGGCGTGGCGGAGGCCGGCTTCTTTCCCGGCATCATCTTCCTGCTCACATTGTGGTTTCCCGCCGCCTATCGCGGACGCGTGGTCGGCTACTTCATGGCGGCGATTCCGCTGTCGACGGTGATCGGCGGCCCGATTTCCGGCGCGCTGCTGTCGCTGGACGGCCGCGGTGGATTGGCCGGCTGGCAATGGGTGTACCTGATCGAGGCGCTGCCGGCCGTGCTGCTGTCGTTCGTGGTGCTGTTCTATCTGACCGACAAGCCCGCCGATGCCACCTGGCTCCCCACCGAGGAGCGCGCCTGGCTGGTCGCGCGGCAAAAGCAGGAGCGCGAGCATCGCGAGTCCGTGCGGACCTTCAGCGTGAAGGAAGCGCTGATCAATCCGCGCGTGCTCGCGATCGCGCTGATCTACTTCGGGGCGAACGCGACCAACTACGGGCTGAGCTTCTTTCTGCCGCAGATCGTCAAGGCGTTCGGGCTCACCAATCTGCAGACGGGGTTCGTGACGTCGCTGCCGTATATCGTTGGCGTGATCAGCATGGTGCTGTGGGGGCGTCACTCGGACCGCAAGCTCGAACGCCGCTGGCACGTGGCGATCGCGCTGCTGGTCGCGGCGGGCGGCATCGCGGCGGCGGCCGGTCTGGACAGTCCGGTGCAGAAGATGATCGCGCTGTCGATCGCCGGCTTCGGCATTTTCGGCTGCCTGCCGGTGATCTGGACCTTGCCGGCTTCTTTCCTGTCGGGCGCAGCCGCTGCGGGCGGCATCGCGGCGATCAACTCGCTGGGCAATCTCGCCGGATTTTTCGGCCCGTTCGCGATGGGGTGGATCAAGGACAGCACGGGCGGCTTCGGCGCCGGCCTGCTGTGCCTGTCGGGCACGGGGCTGATAGGCGTGGCGGCCGCGCTGCTGCTGCATCACGATGCGTCGCTGGAGGCGGCGTCCTCGGGGGCGCCCAATTCGCGGGCGGCGGCGACCAAGGTGGCGCGGTCCTAGCGGCGCAGCGAGCGAGCCGATCAGTCGGCGCGCGAGCCAGAGCGGTTCACCGCGCCGCTCCGCCATCGGCCGAGCTGCCCGCGTCGCGCCGCCATCGGCCGAGCTGCCCGCGTCGCGCCGCCATCGGCCGACCCGCCCGCGCCGCCGCACCGCCATCGGCCGAGCTGCCCCCGTCGGCCGCGCTGCGAGACTGCGCGCACGCAATCACGCAATCACGCAATCACGCGCGCATCGAACCTGAGCCGCGACGCCGCATCCCGCGCACCATCGCTCTTCACCGCGCCGCCGATCCGCCCGCGTCGGCCGCGCTGCCGGCATCAGGCGGCACGACATCGTCCGGCGTGGGCGTCGGCGCGATGGCCGGCTCGCCCCCGCCTTGCGCTTGCCCGTCGACGGTCCCGCCAGCTGCCGTTGCAGCCGGGTGAGGCGCTGGCAGCAGAGGCGGCAGCGCGCGCGGCTGGAGCACCGTTTCCTGCCCGGCCGCCGACGCAGCGACCGCAGCGGCCGCGGCCGACCCCGCCGAGGCCCCGCCCTCGGCGGTCGCGACCGGCGCCACCGGTGCCACCGGCGTGCGGCGCGCAGGAGCGCGTGTCACCACCGGCTTCTCCGGCCTGGCCGGCGCCGCCGCGAAGAGGTGCTGGAACCACTCGCGCAAGCGCGCCCGGCGCTCGGCGAACCAGCCCGGCTCCTGCGTCGTCTCGAACCTGACATGGCTGTCGACCAGCCGCGAGCGCTGCGCGCGCTGGAAGAAATCGCCGACGATCGGCAGCGCGCTATGCGCCCCCTGCCCCCAGTAGTCGCTGCGCAACGTCACGCGACTGTCGTTGAAGCCGACCCACGCGCCCGCCACCAGTTGCGGATGCATCAGGATGAACCAGCCATCCGCGTTGCCCTGGGTGGTGCCCGTTTTGCCGGCGACATCGCCGCGCACGCCAAAGCGGCTGCGAATGCTCGACCCCGTGCCGCGGCTCACGACATCGCGCATCACGTCGATGAGCGTGCGGGCCGTGTCGGCGGGCAGTGCCTGCTGCGCGGGCGCCGGCGCGAACTCGGCCAGCACCTCGCCGTTGCGGTCCTCGATGCGCGTGACCATCACCGGCTCCACATAGCCGCCGAGATTGGCGATCGTGCCATACGCCGACACCATCTCCTTGAGCGTCACCGGGCTCGTGCCGAGCGCGAGCGACGGCACGGGGTCCAGTTCGCTGTCGCGCACGCCCATTGCGCGCGCGAGGCGCGCCACCTTGCTCGGGCCGACCGTCTCCATCACTTGCGCGGTGATGCGGTTGCGCGAATACGCGAGCGCGTCGCGCAGGCTGATCGCGCGCGCGCTCGGCTCGTCCTCGTCGCCCGGACGCCAGACTTCGCCGCCCGCCAGCGGGATTTCGACGGCTTTGTCGACGAAGGTATCGGACGGCTTGGCGCCGGCCTCGAAGGCCGCTGCGTAGACGAACGGTTTGAAGGTCGAGCCCGGCTGACGGCGTGCCTGCTGCACGTGATCGAACGGGTCCTGGCTGAAGTCGCGGCTGCCCACCCACGCCCTGATCTGGCCGTTGCACGGGTCGAGCGCGAGAAAGTCCGCCTGCACGCGCGTTTTCGACTCGCAGACCGCGCGCACCAGATCGCGGTCGGACGCGACGCGCTTGAGCGCATCGTCATCGGTGAGGCCCGTCTGTTTCGCGGCGCGATAGTCCGGTGTCTCGCGCAGGAAGGTCTGCAGCAGATCCTTGTCGGCCGCGCAGCCCGCGCGCGTCCCCCACGCCGAATTCGCGATGGCCTGCAACCGGTTGCCCTGCAGCGTGACCGCCTGAGTCGCCATGGCCTGCAGACGCGAATCGATGGTGGTGCGCACCACCAGGCCGTCCGAGTAGATGTTGTAGTCGTTGCGATCGGCCCAGGCCACCAGCCACTTGCGCAGTTGCTGCGCGAAGTGCGGCGCGGGTCCTGGCGGCTCCGTCTGGCGTTCGAAGTCGATGCGCAGCGCTCGCGCCTTGAGCGTGTCATAAGCGGCGGGCGACAGCTTGCCGTACTTGACCATCTGCGCGAGCACGGTATTGCGGCGCTGCAGTGCGCGCTGCGGATTGAGCACCGGATTGTAGTAGCTGTTGCCCTTGAGCATGCCGGCGAGCGTCGCGGCTTCCAGCACGTTCAGATCGGATGCCGATTTGTCGAAATACGTGCGCGCGGCCATTTCGATGCCATACGCGTTGTAGAGAAACGGCACGGTATTCAGGTAGGTCTCGAGAATCTCGTCCTTGGTGTACAGCGCCTCGATCTTGAAGGCCGTGATCGCTTCCTTGAGTTTGCGCGTGAGCGTCGGCGCGCGGCCGATTTCGTCGGGATAGAGGTTGCGCGCGAGCTGCTGGGTGATGGTCGAGCCGCCCTGCCGGTCGCCCGAGAACGTATGCAGCGCGGCCGATGCCGTGCGCCGCCAGTCGAGGCCGAAATGCTGGTAGAAGCGGTGATCTTCCGTGGCGATGAGCGCGTTCACCACGTTCGGCGAGATGTCCTTGAGCTTGACCCATTCGCGGTTGGACGGCTTGAATTCGGCGAGCAGCTTGCCGTCCGCCGACAGAATGCGCGCGGGCAGCTCGATTTTCGCCTTGCGGATGTCGCCGATGCCGGGCGTGAACGGAATCAGCGCGATCACATACAGGAGCAGCAGCACGGGCAGCGCGGCGCACGCCGATGCCACGCCGCGCCGGGTCGGATGGCGCAGGTGCCAGATGGCTTGCGCCACCAGCGGGTTCACGAAGGTCAGCCCCTTGTCGAGGGCCGTCAGAAACGAGGGGAAAAGGCGCTTCACGCTTGCTACCGTCTACCGAGAAAGGCGCAATCCTACCAAGATGCGCGGCGGCAACCGAATTTCGCGGGGAACGCCTCTAAATCGGCATTAGGCGGCGCGGACCGGCACCCATCCGCCGAATCGGTCAAAGCCGTGCGGGGCGCCCGCGGCGATCGCGCGCCAACTATAATGTCGCAAAATTCCGACAAGAGGTGCTTCATGATCATCAAACCGCGCGTGCGTGGCTTTATCTGCGTTTCCACCCATCCGACCGGCTGCGCAGCCAACGTTAAGGAACAGATCGACTACGTCACTGCACGCGGCGCCATCGCCAATGGTCCGAAGAAAGTGCTGGTGATCGGCGCATCGACCGGCTACGGCCTCGCCGCGCGCATCACCGCCGCGTTCGGCTGCGGCGCGGATACGCTGGGCGTATTCTTCGAGCGCGCCGGCAGCGAAACGAAGTCGGGCACCGCCGGCTGGTACAACAGCGCCGCGTTCGAGCAATTCGCTGCGGACAAGGGCCTGTACGCGACCAGCATCAACGGCGACGCATTCTCCGACGCAGTCAAACAGCGCACCATCGAGATCATCAAGCGCGATCTCGGTCAGGTGGACCTGGTCGTCTACAGCCTCGCCGCGCCCAAGCGCACGCATCCGAAGACCGGCGAAGTGTTCAGCTCGACGCTCAAGCCGGTCGGCCGTGCGATGAATCTGCGCGGCATCGACACGGACAAGGAAGTCATCAAGGAAACGGTCCTCGAACCGGCCACGCAAACCGAGATCGACCACACGGTGGCGGTGATGGGCGGCGAAGACTGGCAGATGTGGATCGACGCGTTGCTCGAAGCGGATGTGCTCGCGGCCGGCGCGAAAACCACCGCGTTCACCTACCTCGGCGAAAAGATCACGCACGACATCTACTGGAACGGCTCGATCGGCGCGGCCAAGAAGGACCTCGATCAGAAAGTGCTGGGCATCCGCGCGAAGCTCGCGGCCAAGGGTGGCGACGCGCGCGTGTCGGTGCTCAAGGCGGTCGTCACGCAGGCCAGCTCGGCGATTCCGATGATGCCGCTGTATCTGTCGCTGCTCTTCAAGGTGATGAAGGAGAAAGGCACGCACGAGGGCTGTATCGAACAGGTCTATGGCCTGTTCAAGGAGAGCCTGTACGGCGCGGCGCCGCATGTCGACGACGAAGGCCGGCTGCGCGCGGACTACAAGGAACTCGACCCCGACGTGCAGCGGCGTGTGCAGGCGCTGTGGAATCAGGTGACCAACGACAATATCTACGAACTCACCGACTTCAAAGGCTACAAGACCGATTTCCTGCGGCTCTTCGGCTTCGAGATGGCGGGCGTGGACTACGACGCGGACGTCAATCCCGACGTGCAGATTCCGAAGCTCGTGCAGGTTTGATCGAGTGCGGCGGCTAGCTCGCCCGCAGCGGGTTGGTCGCGTGATCGCGCCGTTCGTTTCGCGTTGCCCGGCTGGCGCAACGCGAAAGGCTCAGCCTGTTCAGCAGGGAAATGCGCGCTGAAGCGAGCGCAGAATTGCGAGGCCGATCGGAAAATCGTCCGAAATACCTGGGTGCTCGGCGAAAAACGCGTCGAGCAACGGATAGACGTTCTGATTGCCAATGGCCAGTGTTTGCGGCGGGCAGAAGAGCGGCGGACGCTTTTTCGCGACCAGATCGCCGTTCGCCCAGCCGAATGCGTTGATCGTGCCGGTTATGTACGCGGCGTAGACGGAGTTGTTATCCGCATGCGCCCATTGTTTGTATTGCGCGGCTGTCATCTCGGCGCTCGCACTCACCGTGAAAAACGCTGTCAAGAGAGCCAGCGCCAATTTCGATACCCGCATGCCTGAACCTTCAACACAGTCGCAAAGGCGGCCATTGTAGGTGAGTCGCGATGCGGTGAACACAAGCGTTGCGCGCCCGCCGTCGCGTAAGCACGGAGAAAGCATTGGCGCAGCGGTGCCGGCACTGCAAAGCACTTCTGAAGCGACGCACAGTGCCCCGCGCGCCACGCGCTCGCCGATGCCGCGCGGCGCGCCGCTCACGGCGTGCCGTTGCGGCAATACTCGCGATACCCTTCACGCTCGCCAAGCCGTGCCATGTACTGCGCAAGCGCCGGAAATTCGGCGTGCTCCAGCGGCGTTTCAAGCCAGCGATTAACGGACAGTGCGATCGGAATGTCCGCGAGCGAAAACGCCTGCCCCGCGATGAACGCGCCGGTTTGCGCCAGCTGCCCTTCGACGATCGCCATATGCCTCGTCCAGTTCGCGCACGACAGCTCGATCTGCTGCCGGTCCCGATGAGCCGGCGAGTGCCGCACCAGCGCGAGAAACGCGTAATTCCACGAGCGATTCAGCTCGCTCGCCTGCCAGTCGATCCATTGATCGCAACGCGCGCGCTCGCACGGGTCCGTCGGGTAAAGCGCGTCGCCGTGATAGCGGCCTGCCAGGTAGCGGATGATCGAATTGGACTCCCACAGCACGAAGTCGCCGTCGCGGATAACCGGCACCATCGCGTTCGGATTGAGCGCGCGAAATTCGGCGGTGTCGGTTGGCCGGAATCCGGAGCCCCAGTCCTCCTGCTCGAAGGACAGCCCGAGTTCCGCGCAGGTCCACAGCACCTTGCGCACGTTGATGGATGGAGTCTTGCCGAGTATCTGGAGCATGGTCGTGGTGTCTGGAGTGGTTGCGATGGCCGGTAAACCGGACGACGACAACTGGCGCATACATAAAAAGGCGCGTCACGCGGCGCGGCATGCTCACGAGCGCGCATGCCTCGCTCATTCGTCGGCCGGCTCGAGCGTTGCCTGCTCGCGGATCATGTCGTACAGCGCCTGCGCGGCCGGCGAGAACTGCGCGCTCTTGCGCGCGAGCAGAACGAGCGTGCGCGATACGACCGGCTGCGTCAATTCGATGGCGCGAACCATCGGATACGCGCCCTTCTGCAGCGCGAGCGCCGGCACCACCGCCGCGCCGACGCCTTGTGCGACCAACCCCACCGCGGTCGAACTGCGCTGCACTTCGTAGAACGAGCGCAGCGCCACTCCGCTCGTCTTGAGCGCGACGTCGAGCAGCGCGCGGTTGCCGCTCACCTCGCCGGCAAAGATCAGCGGATAGGCTTGCAGTTGCCGCCACGCGATCCGCCGGCGCTTGGCCAGTGCATGATCGCGACCGCAGATCAGCACGTAACGGTCGGCCGTCAGCGGCACGCTGGCCAGATCCGGGTGTGGGTCGCGCGCGATGTTGATGCCGAATTCGACCTCCCGGCGCAGCACGGTTTGCTCCACTGCGCCAGACGCGTGATCGAGAATCTTGATGCGGTTGTGCGGATAGCGCGCCGCATACGCCTGAAGAATGCGCGGCAAATACTGCACGCCGACGGTCGGCACACAGGCAATCGACACGTCCCCGCGCCGGGCCTCGCCCGTTTCGCGGATTTCGACCAACGCGTCCGCAAGTTCGCCGAGCAGGCGCCGCGCCTGCGGTAGAAAACTGCGGCCGATCACGGTCAGCGCCATCGAACGCGTGGTTCGTTCTATCAGCGTGACGCCGAGATACGTTTCGAGCTTGCGCAGCCGCCGGGTGATCGCCGTTTGCGTGACATGCAGCGAATCTGCCGCGCCCTGGAAGCTGCCACGATCCGCGATCGCCACGAATGCCTGCACGCCGAGGGTGTCGATTTTCATTAGAAAAATAAACGAATGGGGATCATCAATTCATTTTACTGCGCGGGCGGCGGCGCAGAAAATGCAAACCCTGGATCGGTTCAGCGGCCGCCGACGCGGACGGCCACCGCCGGTTCGGCTCTTCAGAAAACAAAGGAGCAGTGAGATGACAGCGACGACGGATTGGCAGGCGAAGCAGTACATGCTGTTCGAAAACGAGCGCACACGCCCGGTGCGCGACCTGTTGGCGGCGGTGCCGGCAACGGACGTGCGCATGGCCGTAGACCTGGGCTGCGGACCCGGCAACTCCACCGAAGTGCTAGCGGCACACGCGCCGGGCGCCGCGATCAGCGGGCTCGACAGTTCCAGCGACATGATCGCTGCCGCCCGCAAGCGGCTGCCGCACTTGCAGTTCGACACCGGCGACGTGACGACATGGGACGCCGCCGGACCGTACGACCTGATTCTCGCCAACGCGGTGCTGCAATGGGTGCCCGATCATGAGCGCCTGCTTCCGTCTCTCGTCACGCGACTCGCGCCGGGCGGCAGCCTCGCCGTGCAGATGCCCGACAATCTCGACGAACCCGCGCACCGTCTGCTGCGCGAAGTGGCGGCGCAAGGCCCGTGGGCGCGCCGGCTCGAAGGCGCGGAGCGGACCGTGCGCCACGGCGCGCGCTGGTATTACGGCTTGCTTCACCCGCTGTGCGCGCGGGTCGACGTGTGGCGCACCGTCTACCACCACCCGCTCGCGGGCGGCGCCGACGCGGTGCTTGAGTGGTTCAAGGGCAGCGCGCTGCGGCCGTTTCTCGCGAAGCTCGACGCGGCCGAACAAGCGGCGTTTCTGCAGCGGTACCGCGACGAGATCGCCGCCGCGTATCCCGCGTTCGACGATGGCACGGTGCTGCTGCCGTTTCCGCGGCTTTTTATCGTCGCGACGCGCTAGGCGCGCTGGCGCAGCGAGGCACTGCCCGGCTCTCCCGCAATGCTTGTGTGGCAACGGTGCGCCAGGGTACGCAGGGAATTGCCGTGCTTGAATTTTGCGTGATATTGTTGCTGAAAGCGGAGGATGGCGGCCCGCCGTCCTCACCGGGCAATTTACAGCAGCGAGCGTCGCCATGAGTGATGTACGCCAACATCTGAGCCCACGCGACCGTTTGGAGCTGTTGTGCTGGCTCACATGCGGAAGCCTGGGTGCTTATTACCTGAACGAGGACTGGCCCGACGCGGCGTTTCACGTGCAGGCCGCCCACAAGTGGCTCGACCACCATGCGCGCGAAGCCGACTGGCTGTGCATCGCGAAACTGTCGGCCACGGCGGTCGAAATCGCGCAGCGACACGCCCGCTTCGTCGATGCCGACTGGGCGCGCGACGCGGTCGAAGAAATACTCGACACCGATGAACTCGATCCGCAAGCGCGACTGCTCAAGCAGGTGCTCGCGGACTGCCAGAACGCACTGGCGGACCGGCGCCTCGCGGATTGAAGCCAGCCAAAAAGATCTAGCGCTTGCGGCGCGCTCTGAAATTGCGCTGTAACCCGACGCGCTGTAGCTCGACGATCACCGAGAACTGCTTGTCCGAGCGGGAATTGACGAGATTTGGAATCTGCGCGAGATTCGCGGTCGCCTAATGATGCTTGGACGCTCAGCTGCGCACGACGCGGCCGGCGTTTTTTCAGGCGCCGCCCTCGCCGTCTCGACTGACCTTAGTGCCCACCTCGGCGCCCACCTCCGGCAAGCCCGCCATGGAAGCGAGCGCGCGTCACGCGCCACTCACTGCTCCACCATCGCCTTTAGCCGCGATAACGCCTGATCCCACTGCTGCGAAATTGCATCGAGCGCACGGCGCGCTTGTTCCACGTGAGCCGGTTCGAACGCCCACAAGCGCTCACGCCCGGCCTTCACGTCGCGCACGAGCCCCGCGTTGGCGAGCACCTGCAGATGCTGCGTGACCGACTGCCGGGTCATCGCCGTACCCGCGGTCAATTGCGCGATCGACATCGCGCTGCCCGCGCACAACACGGCGATCAGCCGCAAGCGCGTCTCATCGCCGAGCGCCGCGAACACCGGTGCGCACTGTCGCAGCACTGACGCCTTCACAACCGCCCTGGCCGACGCTGTTTTAGCCCTTGCCGACATGCTTTTCGATATTGACGAGCTGATGCTCCCATCCGCCAGTGTTCATCCGGAACGCTTCGTTGCGGCGCGCGGCGGGAATCTGGTCGAAACCCGATTCGACGACACGCAGCAAGGTGCCTGCGTCCACCTCGGTCAGTTCGAACTCGACCAGCGTGGTCGGCTCCGACGAATAGTCTACCGACGCATCGATCGCGGCCGGATGCCAGCGCCACGACAAATGATGCTCCGGCTCGACGCGCTCGATCAGCAGGTCGATCACCAGATGCTCATAGCCTGGATAGGTCAGATGCCCCTGCACGGGTTTGCCGGCGATGAACTGCTTGCCGGCCAGATTCATGCCGAACCACCTGCCGAATGCCTCGGCGCTGGACAACGCGCGCCAGACCCGCGAGCGCGGCGACTTCAGCCGAATCTGCTTTTCAATGCGATCGGTCGATGTGTTCATATGCAGCCTCCTGACTGCATATTACAAAGGCCCGCGGCAACATGCAATCATCTGCCTGCATTTTCTAAACACGGCTTTCCGTAGAATCTGTCACGATTCGTCGCGCTCTTTTTGCGGGTGACGAACCGTGCGTTGCGCGGGCTCACTCACGCGAGCATCGCGCCTCGCGGCGGCGTGGACCCTCGTCCACGCGCGGCCGCCGCGCCCGCGTCCGCGGGCGCGCTCGATCGCCGGTCCGCGTCCGTCGTGAGACCACGCACTTTCAGGTGCCGCTGTGTCGCGCCGCTCGCGTGACATCACTCGGTCGCATGCGCGTGCATCACACCGGCTCGCATCGACCACGCCATCCACGGACGGCGCAGCGCGACGATCGCGACGAATGCGCAGGCGGCCAGCGCGCCGAACGTCGCAAAGCCCATCTGATAGCTGCCCGTGCTTTCCTTCGCGATGCCCATCACGACCGGCAAATAGAAACCACCGATGCCGCCCGCCGCGCCGACGATGCCCGACATCAAACCCGTGCGGCCCGCCCAGCGATGCGGCACCAGCTGGAAAGTCGCGCCATTGCCGAGACCGAACGCTACGTACAGGCACAACAGCAACGCAATGCCGCCCACGATGGAAGGCATTGCGGCCGCAAACACAAAGTCGCACAGCGAGATGATGGCGAGCAGCACGGTCAGGGCGCGCACGCCGGACACCCTGTCGGCGATCAGGCCGCCGAGCGGGCGCACCATCGCGCCGGTGGCGGCGAGCAGCGCCATGAAGAGGCCCGCGTCGATCTTCGACAACTGGTAGAGATTGGTGAGCAGCAGCGAAACATACGACGACATGCCGACAAAGCCGCCGAACGTGATGCTGTACACCAGCATGATGACCCACGTGTCGCGCTCGCCGAGCACGGAGCGATAGCGCCTGGGCAGCACCGCGATGGCCAGCAGCGCGCCCACCACCGGCAACAGCAGCACGCCGGTCTTGCCCGCGCCGAACAGACCCGCTTCGACCAGCAGCACGAGCACGATCAAACCGGCCAGCGTCACCGCGAAGCTGCCGAATGCGCGCAGCACGCTGCCTGACTTCACACCCGCGTCGTTGGCCCAGAAATACAGCGTGAGGGCGGCAATTGCGAGTAGCGGCAGTGCACCGCCGGCGGCCATTTGCCAACCGTAGTGCGTCGCGAGTTGCGGGAACAGGAAGCCGTCGAGCACCGCGCCGATATTGCCCGCAGCGGCCAGTCCCAGCACGAGGCCCTGCACCTTCGGCGGGTAGTTGCTGCCCGCCATCGGCAGCGCCACCGCGAAGCTCGCCCCGCCCACGCCGAGGAACACGCCGAGCACCAGCAGCATTTCGTACGAGGGCACCGATTGCAACAGCGGCAACACGATGGTCGGCACCGCCGACAGCAACACGCCCAGCAACGCGATGCGCTTGCCATGCGCCGACTGATACAGATTGCCGAGGGTCACGCGCAGAATCGCCGCGGACAGCACCGGTACTGCGACCAGCAGACCTTGTTGCGCGGGCGTCATCGCAATGCTCTTGCTGATGAACGGCGCGAGTGGCCCATACAGCACCCAGACGGTGAAGCCGGTGTCGAAATAGAGGAAACACGCCACCAGCGCGCGCCAGTCTCCGCTCTTAAGGGAGCTCATCACGTTTTTCATCAGATATCCTCACAAAACTGATTTTCGATCATCCAGCGTTGGCATGCGCCATCCGCTAACGAGTCACGATGTTGAAAGCCGACTTCAATATGCAACGTCCATGCCATCGGCTGCGTTAATCAAACCTTCACTGCCTGCTCTTTGAATGCTGTCTGTCGCGCTTGCGCCCATTGTGTCCACAAGCCGCGCCGGTCAATAGACGTCGCGCGCATAGCGCTTTTCGCGCGACAGACGGCTCACGTATTCGGCGGCCTTTTCATCGCTCATGCCGCCGTGGGTGGCGATCACATCCTTGAGCGCGGTGTCGACATCGCGCGCCATCCGGTTCGCGTCGCCGCACACGTAGAAATGCGCACCGTCTTCGAGCCATGACCACAGTTGCGCACCGTGTTCGCGCATGCGGTCCTGCACATAGATCTTGTCGGCCTGGTCACGCGAGAACGCAACGTCGAGCCGGGTGAGCAAGCCGCTGTCGCGCATCGCTTCGAGTTCGTCGCGGTAGTAGAAATCGGTGGCCGCATGTTGTTCGCCGAAGAACAGCCAGTTGCGTCCGCGCTCGCCGCGTGCCCCACGTTCGTGCAGAAAGCCGCGAAACGGGGCGATGCCGGTGCCGGGGCCGACCATGATCATCGGCGTGTCGGCATGGTGAGGAGGACGAAAGTGTGCGGACTTCTGTACGAACACGGGCACGTCGGCCTCGTTCGCGCGATCCGCGAGAAACGTCGACGACACACCCTTGCGGTGACGTCGGCCGTTGTTGTAACGCACCGCCGACACCGTCAGATGCACTTCGCCCGGATGCGCTTTCGGGCTCGACGCGATCGAGTACAGACGCGGTTGCAAACGCTTGAGAAAGCCCGTCAATTCGGTGGCCGTGAGTCGCACCGGAAATTCGTGCAGCACGTCCGCAAGCTGCTGGCCCCACAGCCATTGCTTCAGGTCGCCCTTGCGCTCGGGCGTGAGCAGCTCGCGCAGCATGCCGTTGCGGCTGCGTGCGGCGATGAAGGCGAGCGCGTCCGCGCCCGGCCGCGCGATCTCGTAGTGTCGGGTCAGCGCATCGGCAAGCCGCATGTCGCCCGCGCCCGCCACGTGCACCGGCGCGTCCGCGGTGAGGCCGCTCAGGTCGATCAGTTCGTCGACCAGTTCGGGGCAGTTGCTCGGCCATACGCCGAGCGCGTCGCCCACTTCGTATTCGAGGCCCGAGTCGCCGGTGTTCAACGAGAAGTAACGCGTGTCTTTCGTCGTGCCCTGGCGGTTCAACCGCAGATTGCTAACGAGCCGCGACGCGGCCGGGCGCGCTCGGGTCGGCACTGCGCCCGGCACCACCGCGTTGACCATGCCGCCCGGCGGCACCGCGTGCAGCGCCGCATCTTCTTCGTTGATGCGCACGATCACGCGTTCGAGCCATGCGTCGGCGCTCTGCTGATACTCGACATCGCAATCGACGCGATCCATCAGACGCAGTGCGCCTTGCGCGGCCAGACGTTCGTCGAGGCGGCGGCCGTGGCCGCAGAACTGATCGTAGTTGCGGTCGCCCAGCGCAAGCACCGCGAAGCGCACGCCGTCCAGACGCGGCGCATCGTCGGCGCGCAATTGCGTCCAGAAGCTCTGCGCGTTGTCGGGCGCATCGCCATCGCCGAACGTGCTCGTCATCAGCAACACGTATTGCGCTTTGGCAAGCGAGGAGACCTGATAGTCCTCCATGCACGACGTGCGGATTTCGAAGCGCGACTCCATCAGCCGGGTGGCGTAACGCTCGGTGAGCGATTCGGTGTTGCCGGTTTGCGAGGCCCACAGCAGCGTCACCTTCGGACGCACGCGCACGATGCGCACGCCGGACGCGCTGTCGACCTGCGCAGCCGGAACTGCCGCAGCGGCAGGCACTGTCGCGCCCGCCGTGCTGCGGCTATAAAGTCCGGCGAGCAGACCGTCCACGTGCAAACGGCTCGCCGTATCGAACGGTGCGCTGCGCGGCAGGATCGGCACGCTGTCGATCCCCTGCCCTTCGGCCGAACGCAGGCCGCTCACGAAGCCGGCCAGATAGGCGCGCTCGGCATCCGTGAGTGACGGCGCGGGCGTACGCGGCAGTTGCAACAGGCTGGTGAGTGCTTCGATACGCGGCATGTGCTGATCCTTCAGGCTTGGGGTGACGGCAAGCTCGTCTGCCGGCACTTCGTCACGATCTGGCAGAACCGGCACGAGCGCGTCGAGCGTGACGGGACTCAGCGCGACCGCGCAGAATTTCAGTTCGGGCTGCTGAGAAACCGCATCGATGGCATCGCTCGTTACCGCGTTGATGCACAGGTCATCGCCGAACACATCGTTCCAATGCATCGGCGTAAAGCAGTTGCCGGCGCTCACCCGCTCGGTAACGATAGCCGGCAGCACCGCGCGGCCACGGCGCGAGCGGATCTCGACCGGGTCTTTCGGGTTGATGCCGAGCGCGGCGGCATCTTCGGGATGAATCTCGACGAATGGTCCGGGATTCAGCTTGTTGAGCATCGCGACTTTTCCGGTCTTGGTCATCGTGTGCCATTGATGCTGCAAGCGGCCGGTGTTGAGCACGATCGGGAATTCGCGATCGGGCAATTCCGCCGGGGCCGCGTAAGCTCGCGCGAAAAACATCGCCTTGCCACTCGCGGTCGCAAACGCGAGGCGCGGTCGGCTGCCGTCGGGCAACTCTCGTAGCGTCTGACTCACGCCATCGTTCAGATAGCGAATTGGATTGCGATCGGCTGAATCGGCTGCCGGCAGCGGCCATTGCAGCGGTGTCTCCTTCAGCCGTCGATGGCTCGCGCCGCGCAGGTCGTAGCCGGTTTTCGGATTCGACGCGCGGGTGAGTTCGGCGAACACTTCCTCGGCGCTGGCATAGCTGAATGCGTGGGCAAAGCCCATTTCGCACGCGATGCGCGCGATGATCTGCCAGTCCGGCAACGCGGCGCCCGGCGGCTCGATGCCCTTTTGCATCAGCGTGAGATTGCGCTCGGAGTTGATCATCACGCCTTCGGCTTCGGCCCACAGCGCGCCGGGCAGCAGCACGTCGGCGTAGCGGTTGGTCTCGGTGTCGAGGAACGCGTCCTGCGCGATCACGAGTTGCGCCGCGCGCAAACCGGCGATTGCATTCTGACGGTTGGCGACGCTCGCCACCGGGTTCGTGCAGATGATCCAGCACGCCTTGATCTCACCCGCGGCCATGCGCGAGAACATGTCGATCGTGCCGTTGCCGACTTTCGTCGAAAGCGTGCCCGGCGCGATGCCCCACAGGTCTTCGATAAACGCGCGGTCCGCGTCGACCTGCACCGAACGCTGGCCCGGCAAGCCCGGCCCCATGTAGCCCATTTCGCGGCCGCCCATCGCATTCGGCTGGCCGGTCAGCGAAAACGGCCCGCTGCCGCGCTGGCAGATCTTGCCGGTCGCCAGATGCAGATTGCAGATGGCGTTGGTGTGCCACGTGCCGTGCGTGCTTTGATTCAGGCCCATGGTCCAGCAACTCATCCACTCTTTCGCGGTGCCGATCATCTGCGCCGCGCGGCGGATGTCGTCGGCGGCGAGCCCGGTGATTTCGGCAACGCGCTCTGGCGTATAGTCGGCGAGAAACGCGGGCATCGCGTCCCAGCCTTCGGTGGCCTCGGCGATAAAAGCGGCGTCCGTGTGGCCGTTTTCGCGCAGCAGATGCAGCAGGCCATTGAGCAGCGCGAGATCGGTGCCCGGCCTGATCTGCATGAAGAGGTCCGCCTTTTCGGCGCTCGCGTTGCGGCGCGGATCGACGACGATCAGTTTCGCGCCGGCCTTCACGCGGTCCATCATCCGCAGGAACAGAATCGGATGGCAGTCGGCCATGTTCGCGCCGATCACGAAGAACAGGTCCGCATGGTCGATGTCGTCGTACGATCCCGGCGGCCCGTCCGCGCCCAGCGAGAGCTTGTAGCCGCTACCCGCGCTCGCCATGCACAGACGCGAATTCGACTCGATGTTGTTGGTGCCGACGAAGCCCTTGGCGAGCTTGTTGACGAGGTACTGCGCCTCGATCGACATCTGGCCGGACACATAGAACGACAACGCGTCCGGTCCATGTTCGTCGAGCAGGCCGCGCAGGCGCGCGGCGGTGGTGCTGAGCGCCTGCGCCATCGGCAGCGGCACCGGGTCTTCGTCGCGTGCATGCCGCACGAACGCGCTCTCCAGACGGCCCGACTTGCGCAATGCCACATGGGCGGACTGCCCCTTCGTGCACAGCCGTCCGAAGTTAGCCGGATGCTCCTTGTCGCCGGCGATCTTCACGACCTGGCCGTCCTCGACGTGCAGCACCATCCCGCAGCCGACGCCACAGTAGGGGCACACCGTTTTTACGCTAGTGGAGGACATGAGGGGCGTCGTCTTGCAAAAGAAGTTGTCAGGAATTCGACGGCTCAGAGCGCGACCCACACGTGGCCGTCTTCGACGCGCGTCTCGAACGCTCCCACCGAATACGCCGGGGTCTCCAGACATTCGCCGGTGCGCAGATCGAAGTGATGCTTGTAGATGGGCGACGCCACCACGACGCGGTCGCCGAGGCTGCCGATCAGTCCGCGCGAGAGCACGGCCGCCTGCGAGCCCGGATCGAAGTTTTCGATCGCGTACACGATGTTGTCGCGGCCGTTGTCCACATGGAAAACCGCTACCTGTTCGCCGTTGACGAGTGCGCACACGCCCGTGTTCGGCACGATGTCGTCGAGCGGGCAGATGGCCGTCCAGGGGCGCGGCGGGCGATCGTTGTTCATGGCAGTAGTCCTCGCAAGGTGAGCAATGAATGGGCAAGCAGTGATGCAACCGTATGACGGAAAACTCAGGCCGTCTCGACGACGACAGGGATCGCCGCGAGCCTCGACTGCCGCTCGGCGGGCGTCGCGGGCCGGATCTGTCCGCGTTCCTCGACGAAGCGAACGTTGCTGTCGGGCTCGCCGCTGTTGACGAAATGACGGAAGCGCTTGCGCGTTTCGGGATCGGTGACGGCCTTTTTCCACTCGCACTCGTAGGTCTCGATCACGAGCTGCATTTCCGCTTCCAGTTCGGCGGCTACGTTCAGGTGATCGTTGACGACCACGTCGATCAGATAGTCCAGCCCGCCTTCCAGGTTCTCGCGCCATACGCTGGTGCGTTGCAGACGGTCGGCGGTGCGCACGTAGAACATCAGGAAGCGGTCGATGTAGCGGATCAGCGTGTCTTTATCGAGGTCCGACGCGAGCAGTTCAGCGTGACGCGGCTTCATTCCGCCGTTGCCGCACACGTAGAGATTCCAGCCCTTGTCGGTGGCGATCACGCCCACGTCCTTGCCTTGGGCTTCCGCGCATTCGCGTGTGCAGCCCGACACGCCGAACTTGATCTTGTGCGGCGTGCGCAAGCCCTTGTAGCGGTTCTCGAGTTCGACCGCGAGACCCACCGAATCGCCGACGCCATAGCGGCACCACGTCGAGCCGACACACGACTTCACTGTGCGCAGCGACTTGCCGTATGCGTGCCCCGATTCGAAGCCGGCCTCGATCAGTTCTTCCCAGATGAGCGGCAGCTGTTCGACGCGCGCGCCGAACAGATCGACGCGCTGACCGCCGGTGATCTTCGTATAGAGGCCGTATTTCTTCGCGATCTGGCCGACCGCGATCAGACCGTCGGGCGTCACTTCGCCGCCCGCCATGCGCGGCACGACCGAATACGTGCCGTCGCGCTGAATGTTGGCGAGGTAGTAGTCGTTGGTGTCCTGCAGCGACGCATGCTCTTTCTTCAGCACGAACTCGTTCCAGCGCGAGGCAAGAATGCTCGCCACGGCCGGCTTGCAGATCTCGCAGCCCAGTCCGTGGCCGTGCTTTGCGAGCAGTTCGCCGAAGCTGCGCACGCCTTCGACGCGCACGATGTGGTACAGCTCCTGGCGCGAATACGCGAAGTGCTCGCAGAGGTGGTTGTTGACCGCAAGTCCCTGCTTCTTCATCTCGGCCTTCATCACCTGGGTGACGAGCGGCACGCACCCGCCGCAGGAAGTGCCGGCGCCCGTTGCGCATTTGAGTGCGCCGATGTCGGTGGCGCCCGCGCATACCGCCGCGCAAAGTTCGCCCTTCGACACGTTGTTGCACGAGCAGATCTGCGCGGCGGCCGGCAGCGCCTGAACGCCGAGCGCGGGTTTCGCATTGCCCTCCGCTTGCGGCAGGATCAGGAATTCCGGCGCTTGCGGCAGTTCGATGCGGTTAAGCATCATCTGCAGCAGCGTGCCGTATTCGCCCGCGTCGCCGACCATTACGCCGCCCAGCAGATACTTGCCGCACTCGGACACCACCAGTTTCTTGTAGACCTGCTTGCGTTCGTCGCTGAACTGGTACGCGCGGCTGCCCGGCGTGTTGCCATGCGCGTCGCCGATGCTCGCCACGTCGACGCCCATCAGCTTGAGCTTCGTGCTCATGTCGGCGCCGCTGAATTCGGCAACGGCTTCGGCAACCGGTTGTGCTGCCGGCTTGGCTCGATGCGCGAGCAGTTGCTTCGCGACCGTGCGCGCCATGTCGTAACCCGGCGCGACCAGCCCGAACAGTTGGCCGTTCCACAGCGCGCATTCGCCGATCGCGTAGATGTGCGGATCGCTGGTGCGGCACGCGTTGTCGATCACGATGCCGCCGCGCGCGCCGAGCGTCAGACCGCATTCGCGCGCGAGATCGTCGCGCGCACGGATGCCGGCGGAGAACACGATCATGTCGGTGTCGAGGTGGCTGCCGTCCGCGAACTGCATGCGATGCGTGCCCGCTTCGCCGTCCACGATCGCCGTCGTGCTCTTCTGCGTATGCACCGTCACGCCGAGTGCTTCGATCTTCGTGCGCAACATGCGGCCACCGCCGTCGTCCACCTGCACGGCCATCAGGCGCGGCGCGAATTCCACCACGTGCGTTTCCAGGCCCAGGTCGCGCAACGCCTTCGCGCATTCGAGACCGAGCAGCCCGCCGCCCACCACCGTGCCCGTTTTCGAACGTGCGCCGCATTCCCGCATCGCTTCGAGGTCGTCGATGGTTCGGTACACGAAGCAATCGGCGCGCTCGCGGCCCGGCACGGGCGGCACGAACGGATAGGAGCCGGTGGCGAACACCAGCTTGTCGTACGGCAGCGTTTCGCCGCTCGACACCGTCACGGTACGCGCGTCGCGGTCGACCGCGACAGCCTTCGCGTTCAGCTTGAGCTGCACGTTCTGACGCTCGAAGAAGCCCGGTGCGACGAGCGACAGGTCGTCCGCCGTCTTGCCCGCGAAGAATTCGGACAGGTGCACGCGATCGTAGGCCGGCCGCGATTCCTCGCACAGCACCGTGATGTCCATGCCGTGCTCGGCGTCTTGGGCGAGGGTCTCGACCAGTTTGTGGCCGACCATGCCGTGACCGATAACGATGATTTTCATGAGCGCGGTGTCCTCGATGTGCTTGGGCTTCGAGCGTCGCCGTATGTCTTCTGGCATCGGGCGAAGCGTTGGCGAAAATAAAAACGGCGTCCCGCGAACCCAGTCGATGACTGAATCCGGGGGACGCCGTTGTCCTGACCTGGATGCTGCGGCGAGCGCCCGATGTTGCGCTCGCGGCGGATCGTCGTTGATCCGATGGCAAGGCATAAAGCAAAGCCTGTGCCATGCTTCGGGAAATGTGCGCCCGGGGCGCTTGCTCGGGGCTTTCGGGGCGATCGCCGACGGCGGCGGCGGGGCCGGCGCGCGTCGCGTTTTGATGCGGCGAGGCACATCGATGGTGCGACGCAGCACCTTGCGCGTGCGGGACACAGGCACGCGCAAGGTGCGCTGCGCGCCTTCGACCGGCTTGCCGCCGACACCGCCGACGCGGGCTTCGACAGTCCCGCGGTGATCCTGGTGGGCAGCGCCATTGGCGAGAGTGTCGAGCGCAGATGGGGCGAGCATGGCGATCCGCGCGAAGCGAGCGCTGTGTGGCAAGCGGACGATGCCCTCGAGCGCGAATCGATCGGGTGTGCTGCGTAACGCGGTTGGCGCGCTCGCGCTTAACGCCGACAAGCATCATGTTTTGATATGTACGCGGTGCGGCCCATCGGGCTGCCCGCTACGCCCACACGCCACTGATTCCGTCTGGAAAACGATCAGCCGGTCGGGTTGCCGTCGGCAAGTCACGCGGGAGATGGGGGATACGCGCGCATTTCGCAGACCGCCCGCTCCCGCATCAATCGCCGAAACCCAGCTCCGCGTGAACCGCCTGCCCCACTCGCAGCCATGCCCCCGCGCCGCTTGCGACCAGCGCATTGATGCCAAACGCGAGCGCGCCATTGAGTTGCGGCTTCGCCCGGTAAGCACGCATCGTATCGGTCGGTTCGTTCGGCCATTCGGGATTCGGCGCACCCTTCGCCTGATCGATGGTCGGCATCGGACAACGCGCGCATAGCTTGACGAGCCGCAGTTGCACGCACGATTGCTGCTGCGTGCCGCCGTCGATGCTCAACGTTTCTACATAGTCCTCTTCATACGCATCGAGCCCGCTCAGCAGGACATTCGGACGAAACCGGTCGATCGGAATCGACGGCGCACCTTTGCTGTTCAGGCGCGCGTTGAGATCGTCGAGCGAAGACTGGCCGGCCACCAGCAGCGGGAAGCCATCGGCGAACAACGTGGTGGCGCCGCCGGTGCTGCCGGTGTAGTTCGGATCGACGATCCGCGTCTGCTCCGGATCGAAGCGCAGGAGCCGCGCCGGAATGCCGAGAAACGTCGAGAGCCAGGCGGCGGTTGGTTCGCCCGTGTCGATGCCGTAGGCCGCGTCGCGCCATACCGAGGTCTGGACCTTGCGCGCGCCGTCGAGTCGGCCCGCGTCGAGCGGCGTGCGCAACTCGCTCATGCCGGGCGCGCGCAGCACCAGATCTTGCGCGCCAAGCTCGACCTTGATCAGCGCCATGCGCGGATAAGCGCGCTGCGTGAACATTGCGCCGTCGGGACCGGTGATCATCCAGCTGCGATCGTATTCGAGGCCGGTTGCCAGAAGCCGCGCTTCGCGCAGCGCGATGCCCGCACAGGATTTGATCGGATAGACGAACAGTTCGCTGATGATAGGCATGGCGGTGTGAACGCGTGGTTGAGCGTTGGATGTTGGGCGTGAGGCTCGATTGTAAGTCGCTTGAGCGGCGGGTCCGACGCCTCGCGGCGCAACGTCTGCTGCGCGAGGTTTTGCACCGACGATCCCGCATCCCGCGGGGTTCGACGCGCGGCTCACGACCGGCGGCGCGCTGCGGCCGTTTCTTCCGGCCGCGCTTGGACGTAAAATCCCAAGCGGGGCGCCCGCCCAAAAGCGCGGCCGGCGCCGCGGCATCCGCGCACAATGCCGATGCTGCAAGGCCGCGTGCAACCCGCGCTGTCGCCGAACTCCGACGCGGCCGCTGTGCGCCTGCTCGACCGGCTCGGCGTCGGCATCGCCAATGCCACGCAGGCCGGCTGCGGCGGCGCATCGCCTTTGACTGCTCATGCATGCTGCAGCATGCACGCAAAGCCAGGCGGCGCGGTCGAATCGAGCCTGCAGCGGCTCGGCTTCGATCCGACGCATGTACCTGTGCTGGCTCGGCGCGCACGTATTCGATCACCCCGCCCGAGCCTGCGCAAAGGTTGCGCCGCGACCGGCTCGATGCACTTGAGAGCGGCAAGCCGGAGTCGATCGTCACGGCCAACATCGGCTGGCAGACGCATCTGGAGAGCGCCGGCCGTACGCCGGTGCGTCATTGGATAGAACGTGTAGAAGCATCCTTACCATAACCGAGACAGGACCTTGACCATGCTGAGCAAACCCGTGTTGACCGTTGCCGAAACGACCCGCATCCTCGAAGCCGCCCAGGCGGAGGCCGGCAAGCACCAGTGGGCGGTCGCGATCGCCGTGACCGACGACGGCGGCCACCCGCTTGGCATGCTGCGCCTTGACGGCAGTGCACCGGCCAGCGCCTATATCGCGACCGAAAAGGCGCGCACCGCGGCGCTCGGCCGCCGCGAGACCAAGGTCTACGAAGACATGATCAACAACGGCCGCACGGCGTTCCTGAGCGCACCGCTGCAAGGCACGCTGGAAGGCGGGGTGCCGGTGATCGTCGAGGGCCACGTGGTCGGCGCCGTCGGCGTGTCGGGCGTGAAGTCGGATCAGGACGCGCAGATCGCCAGGGCCGGCATCGCGGCGCTGGCCGTGTAAAGACCGGCTGCCGTTCGCAACGGCGCCCCCCGATCAATTGAAGTAACCCGTTGCAACCCCGCGGACCGATGCCCCCTCATCGGTCCCATTCAGACAGATGGAGCAGTCGATGACTCAGATGAACACGCGCGGCGGACTGCAGGTCGCCGCCAACCTCGACCGGTTCGTCGAAACCGAAGCCCTGCCCGGCACCGGAATCGACAGCGCCGCATTCTGGTCGGGTTTCGACGCCCTCGTGCACGACCTGGCGCCTAAAAATCGCGTGCTGCTCGCCGAGCGCGATCGGCTGCAAAGCGAACTCGACAATTGGCATCGCGCCAACCCGGGGCCGGTCCGCGACCTGGGCGCGTACCGGGCGTTTCTCGAAGGCATCGGCTATATCGTGCCGGCGCCGGCCCATGTCAAAGCCACGACCGACCACGTGGACACCGAAATCGCCGAGCAGGCCGGCCCGCAGCTTGTCGTGCCGCTGTCCAATCAGCGCTATGCGCTGAACGCGGCGAACGCGCGCTGGGGCAGCCTGTACGACGCGCTATATGGCACGGATGCGATCCCCGAAACCAACGGCGCACAGAGGCAGAAGGCGTTCAACCCGGTGCGCGGTGCGGCGGTGATTGCTTACGCGCGCAAGTTTCTCGATCAGGCCGCACCGCTCGCGAACGGCTCGCACGCCGATGCGACGCGCTACAGCGTGGCCGGCGGCAAGCTGGTCGTCGCGCTGAAGAACGGCACGAGCGAGCTGCAAACGCCCGCGCAATTCATCGGCTATCAGGGCGACGCGAGTGCGCCGTCCGCGGTGCTGCTCAAACACAACGGCCTGCACGTCGAGATCCAGATCGACGCGAACGATCCGATCGGCAAGACGGATGCCGCGCATGTGAAGGACGTGGTGGTGGAAGCGGCGGTGAGCACGATCATCGATTGCGAAGACTCGGTCGCCGCCGTGGATGCCGACGACAAGGTGCAGCTCTATCGCAACTGGCTCGGCCTGATGAACGGCGATCTGACCGAAGAGGTCACGAAAAACGGCAAGACCTTCACGCGCCGGCTGAACCAGGACCGCGTGTACGTCGCTGCGAACGGCACCGCGCCGGTCGTGCTGCACGGCCGCTCGCTGCTGTTCATTCGCAACGTCGGCCATCTGATGACCAACCCGGCAGTGTTGACGCGCGACGGCGACGAGATCCCCGAAGGCATTCTCGACGCGGTGATCACCACGCTGTGCGCACTGCCCGACCGCAGGAACCAGTTGAATTCGCGCACCGGCTCGATCTACATCGTCAAGCCGAAGATGCACGGCCCGGCCGAAGTTGCATTCGCGAGCGAACTGTTCGCGCGCGTGGAAGACCTGCTCGAGCTGCCGCGCAACACGATCAAGATGGGCATCATGGACGAGGAGCGCCGCACCAGCGTGAACCTGCTCGCCTGTATCGCCGAAGCGTCGGAGCGGGTCGCGTTCATCAATACGGGCTTTCTCGACCGCACCGGCGACGAGATGCACTCGGCGATGGAAGCGGGCCCGATGATGCGCAAGGGCGACATGAAGTCGAGCACATGGATCGCCGCCTATGAGCGCAGCAACGTGCTGGTCGGCTTGAGCGCGGGCTTGCGCGGGCGCTCGCAGATCGGCAAGGGCATGTGGGCGATGCCCGACCTGATGCACGCCATGCTCGAACAGAAGATCGCGCATCCGAAGGCCGGCGCCAACACCGCATGGGTGCCCTCGCCGACCGCCGCGACGCTGCACGCGCTGCACTATCACCAGGTCGACGTGCAGGCGGTCCAGCAGGAACTGGAGCGCACCGACTATGCGAAGGTGCGCGACGAACTGCTCGACGGTCTGCTGACGATTCCGGTCGTCGAATCGGCGAAGTGGAGCGCCGACGAGATCCGCAGCGAGGTCGACAACAACGCGCAAGGCATTCTCGGCTACGTGGTGCGCTGGATCGACCAGGGCGTGGGCTGCTCGAAGGTGCCGGACATTCACGACGTCGGCCTGATGGAAGACCGCGCGACGCTGCGCATTTCGAGCCAGCACATCGCCAACTGGCTGTATCACGGCGTCGTGACGCGCGAACTCGTCGAAGAGACGTTCGAGCGGATGGCGAAGGTAGTCGACGCACAGAACGCCGGTGACCCGAACTACACGCCGATGGCGCCGGGCTTCGATACGATCGCGTTCAAGGCCGCGCAAGCGCTGGTGTTCGAAGGACGCCGGCAGCCGAGCGGCTACACGGAACCGTTGCTGCACAAGTTCCGGCTCGAAGTAAAGCGGCAGGCTTGACGCTGTTTTGGCAGGGCCGCTTCGCGTGTCATTCGTGACTTGCGCAGCGGTCAAAAAAACGGACGCCGCGTGAGCGAGGCGTCCGTTTTTATTTCTGCGCTATTGGCGCCGCACTTTGCGTGTCTGTTTCATTGCACATTTGCCGCCCCAATCTCGATCAACGGCAACCGAGGCGCAACCAGAATGGCGTGTCGACACCCAGAGGAGCGGCAGGCAAATCGCGCCCCCAGTGTGGCACAGCGCACGCGCGCTGCATGCGCTTTTCGACGCGGTTCGCGGCGCTTACCCTTAGCGAACCGGTCTCGCCGCGCGCTCGCCGACAACCGTGGTCCATTGCCGCACGCGCCAACGAGCCACCAGCCCGGCAAGCACGTATGGATCCGCTCTGGCAAAGGCTTGCGCGGCATCGGGAGAATCACCCTCGAAGAGTAGAACAGCGCTGTCGGCAGGCTCGGCCAGTGCGCCGGCGAGCAGCAACTCGCCTCGCTCGGCCGCGGCCCACGCGAGCTTCAGGTGTGCATCGCGATACTGCGGACGCCGTTCCAGATAGTCGGGCACGAGCTCGTACATCAACAGATAGTGCATGGTGAGCCTCCTATGGCTTGCGTTAGAGACGGGGCAGCAGACAAGGACATCCGCCCCGATTGAAGTCAATTTCATTACTCTGAACCGCTCTTGAATTCTTATCGGTTATTTATTCGTTTTATTCCAAGCAATGCGCGTTGCGTTCAGATTTATTTTCATGACTCGATAAGAATCGCTTGGCGCTGCATCGAAATGGCGGCGAATAAACGATCTGTATTGCCTAACAAATTTCGACGCTGCCGCCATTCGCCTTCTTCAACCGACGCCTGCGTCGCTCGCTCCGTCACATAGGGAAAACGAGCGGGGCCGCCTGTCAACCGACCGGTGTTTCTATACGTTCTCGGACACAGCATTTGCCATAATCGATCTGCAAACGGGCCCTGGATGCCGTCGACGCCCGCGCGCATGAGCGACCAAAAAACGTTTCCACCACTGATGGAGTGTCACATGAAAATCCAATCCGCAGTCGCTACGCTGGTGCTCGGCGCTGTGCTCGTTTCGCCGGTGTTCGCCGCGAACAGCCAGCAGACAAAGATGGCCGACTGCAACAAGCAGGCCGGCGACAAGAAAGGCGATGAGCGCAAGGCGTTCATGAAGACGTGCCTGTCCGCGAAGCCGGCCGCCGCGCCCATGACGCAGCAGGAGAAGATGAAGGTGTGCAACACGCAAGCCGCCGACAAGAAAGGCGACGATCGCAAGGCGTTCATGAAGACCTGCCTGTCGTCGGCGCCCGCCCAGTGAATGCGCGCAAGGTGCTGGGCTCGCGCGTCGTGTGACGAACACGGCGCATGAGCGCACATCGCTCGGACAGGACCACGCCGTCTGCTGGCGTGGCCCTGTCCGATCTGCTTCGTCGTCCCCTTTTCGCAACCAGCCGTTCGCGGTCCTCTCGCCGCAGTCCGCCGTTTTCTTCTATGATGGCTGCGGAGACGGCCCACCCTCATATACAACATTAGACGGGCCGCCATCTTGTCGTTGGTGCTGCTGAGCATCGATTGGAGGCAAGGATGGTATCGAAGCATAAAAACCGCTGGTTAAGGCGGTGGCTGGTCGTCATCGTGTTCTGGGCCGTGCCCGTGGCGATCGTGGCTGTCAACGAGATCCGCGAGGAGATGGCCTACAACGCCGTCGACCTCGACCGCGCGTTGACCACCTGGAATTTCACCGACGCCCAACGCGCCGCCGGTGCCCCCGCGCGCTGCCACGGCAAGCCCGACGAGGCGCAAGCCGCCGGCTGTCCGGCCGACGTGCTGGCCGCGAATGCGCCGCGCCAACAGGAGGCGCGCAATGAATACGGCGTGCGCCGCACCACGCTGATGGCTTATCTATGGCACGCGTTCGTCGGCTATTGGGTGGTGCCGGCGGCCGGCCTGTTTCTGCTCGGCGTGCTGATGGGCATGGTGCGCCGCGCGCTGCGGCGCCCGCCGCAGGTCAAGAGCCCGGCAAATCATCACGGATGACAGCAGCGCCGCGCTCTCGACGCTCGCCGTCACGCGCCGCGCTCGCCGGTCACGGCGTCTCCATCCATCAACGCGCTCGGCCACGATACCCAGTCGACGACGCGTCCGAGCGCGGCATCCGGGCAACACTTTCAGTTCGATTTCATCGCTGCGCAAGGTGCCGCAAATCGGTAAAAACGCGCCTTGCGCACGACCCGAGGGCCGCGCGCTGGCAGCCGCTTCGCTGCCAGGCAGAATTCGCCACAACGCCCCATGAACGCGCGGTTCGAGCCCGCTTGCGCCCCTTCCGGGAGGCGGTAAAATTTACAGCCAGAACCCTTACGATTAGCCGCAAAGCCCCGCTGCACAAGGCTTCTCGGGAAACGGCGACACGCCCCTTTTATGCTTGCGTGTGATATAACTCAAAGGCACCGCGGCGAAATCGCCCCCGGTTGCGCCCGGAACCATACGGAGAAAAACGATGCAAAGACGAAACTTCATGTTGAAGACGACCGCTGCGCTCGCTTTCGGAGGCCTTGCACTCGCTGGCTGCACCACTACGCCGCCGGGCAGCAACAACGCGACGCCCAGCACGGATGCATCCAAACGCCATTCGATCGACGCCGCAGTCGACGGCACGTTGTCGCGGCTTTACACAACCGTGAGCGGTTCGCGCGAACTGGTCTCCAAGGCGCGCGGCGTGCTCGTGTTTCCGTCGGTCATCCAGGCCGGCCTCGTGGTCGGCGGCCAGTACGGGGAAGGCGCGTTGCGCGTCGGTGGCACTTCGGTCGGCTACTACAGCACCGCTTCGGGCTCGTTCGGTCTGCAGGCGGGCGCGCAGTCGAAGGCCATCATCTTCCTGTTCATGACGCAGGACTCGCTGGACAAATTCCGCAATGCGGACGGCTGGTCGGTCGGCGGCGATGCCTCCGTCGCCCTCGTGAAGATCGGCGCGAACGGCGCAATCGACACGACGACGGCCACCGCGCCGGTGCAGGTGTTCGTGCTGACCAACGCCGGCCTGATGGGCGACCTGTCGCTGCAAGGCACAAAGGTGTCGCGACTGAAGATTTGAGCGGTTTATCTGCTCGATGGTCTGCGGGGTATGCGTCTGACCGCCCGGTTTCCTAACCAACGGACCGTGGCCGCGTCAGACGCGCGCCTCGGCAGGCCACGGTCGTTTCAGTGGAATGGCATCCGCGCCTGCATCGTAGCGGGCGCGCGGCGCACGTTTGTTCGAGCCGCCGGTCGCACTGCGGCGAGCCGCCTTCACCGCCCGTCCCCGGTCCTCTCGGGCTTTGCCCCTCCGATCGGGCGGCAGCGCATTCCATCTCCAATATCAAGCGACGATAAAAAACGGCGGTGCGCACTGCACACCGCCGTTCTCTCACCATGCCGCGCTTTCCAGCACGCTGCGTGCGTCAGCATGTTCACCGCACACGCACCGTCACGCAGTCTCAACTCCCCGCCGACGTATCGATCACCGTGAAGCGCGAGCGCTTTTGCGCCCGAATCACCGACTGATACACGTCCACATACTGCTGCGCCATGCGGTGCGACGTGAAGCGCTCCTCGAAGCGCTGCCGCACGCCCGCGCGCGGCATCTTGTGCAGCCGGTTGACGGCCGCCACCGCGCCGATCTCGTCCTCGACGATAAACCCTGTCACGCCGTCTTCCAGCACTTCCGGCACCGAGCCGCGATTGAACGCGATCACGGGCGTCCCGCAGGCCATCGCTTCGATCATCACCAGACCGAACGGCTCAGGCCAGTCGATCGGGAACAGCAGTGCGTGCGCGCCGGACAGGAATTCGGCTTTCTGGTTATCCGCGATCTCGCCAATGAACTCGACGTGCGGCAGATCCAGCAACGGCCGGATGTCGCGCTCGAAATACTCGCGGTCGGCGGCGTCCACCTTTGCGGCGATGCGAATCTGCATGCCGCAGCGCCCGGCGATCCGGATCGCCGTATCGACGCGTTTTTCCGGCGAGATGCGGCCGAGAAACGCGAGGTACTTCTGCTCGACCGCTTGCGGCGTGTACAGCTGTTCGGGCAAGCCGTGATAGACGGTGGCGAGCCAGCGCGCCTGCGGCAGCGGATGACGCTGCGCGTTCGAAATCGAGATCACCGGGGCCGTGTTGAAGGTATCGAAGACCGGCTGCTGCTCGGGCAGGTCGAGCCGACCGTGCATCGTCGTGATGAACGGCGTCGGCTGGCGCTTGAAGACCGAGAACGAGTAGTAGTCGAGGTGAAAGTGCAGCACGTCGAAGTCTTCGGCCTGGCGGCGCACCAGTTCCATCATCAGCATGTGCGGCGCGATGCGGTCGCGAATGCCGGGATCCAGGCGCAACGCGCGCGGCCAGACCGGCTCGAGCTTCGCGCCGGTGACGGAATCGCCGCTTGCGAACAGCGTCACGTCATGGCCAAGCTCGACCAGCGCCTCGGTGATATACGACACGACGCGCTCCGTGCCGCCATACAGCTGGGGCGGCACTGATTCGGTCAAGGGGGCGATTTGCGCAATTTTCATATTGTGTGTCTCCATGAGCTGACGGCTTGCGCATTGTGACGCTGCGAGTCAGCGATGCCGGGTATGGCAGCGCAGTGACCCTCCAATCAATGCTGCGGGGCGCCGCTCGCGCGCGATGCACCCCGGCATCGGAGCATTATTCCCTGGCGGACCGCAAAAAGCCCCGTCATCTTGCATTTGCTGTGCGCTGTTACAGTCGACTTACATCGGCCGTCGCCCGCGCCCTGCGGCGGGAGCTACCGCGACGGCCATTTCCACGCGGGGGTGTCGCGGTCGTCGGCGTCGGCGATGCGGGTGGCGCCGAGGTGCTTCTCCAGCACGATGGACTGGCTCGCCTCCTCCCGTTCGAGCGCGGCGATCAGCCGGGACGCATGCGACACCACCAATACCTGTGACTGCGTGCACGCCCGCGCGATCAGCCGCGCGAGCGCCGGCAGCAGGTCGGGATGCAAGCTGGTCTCGGGTTCGTTGAGCACCAGCAGCGCGGGCGGACGCGGCGTCAACAACGCGGCGACCAGCAGCAGATAGCGCAAGGTGCCGTCCGACAGTTCCGCGCCCTTGAGCGGCCGCAGCAGCCCGTGCTGGCGCATCTCGACTTCGAAACGGCCGTCGTGGGCCGTGACATCCAGCTGCGAGCCGGGAAACGCATCGTCGATCGCGCTGTCGAGCGCGGCCGGGTCGCCGATCTCGCGGATGGTCTGCAACGCCGCGGCGAGGTCCGCGCCGTCGTCGCAGAGCACAGGCGTATGCGTGCCGATCTGCGGCAGCCGGGCGGGCGCTTGCGCGTCGGTGCGCAGATGATCGTAGAAGCGCCACGAACGGATCTGTTCGCGCACCGTGGTCATTTCGGGCGCGCTGCGCGGGTCGGAGAACTCCGTCATCATGCTGTCGAAGCTCGCAACCGGTTGCGGTACGGTCTGCCAGTCGCCCTGTTCGTCACGGGTGCGCAAGGCGACGCCATGACGGTCGACCAGCAAGGCGGAAGGCCGCAGCACCGCTCCGCTCCAGATGCACTCGCGCTTGATGACCGGGTCGCGCACGAATTTGCTCTCCATCGGCGGCGGCAAGCCGAGGTCGATCGCATAACCGAATTCATCGCCGGAAAAGCCGAGCCTCAGGCTCACCGGCTCAGTGCGCCGCGTGCCCTGCACCGGCGCGTCACCCGCCAGCATCGCGCGCGAAAAGCGCTCGGGACCCGCCCACAGTGTGGAGGGCAAGCCGCCTTCGCGCGCGAGCGACGTAATCACCCCGCCGCGCGCCGTTTCGGCCAGCAGGCGCAGCGAGCGATACACGCTCGACTTGCCGCTGCCGTTCGCGCCGGTGATCAAATTCAGGCGCCCGAGCGGTACGATCAACTCGCGCAGCGACCGGTATCCCGCGACCGCCAAAGTCCTCAGCATGCGGCGGCCCACCGGCCACACGCGAGCGGCGGCTCGTGCGCCATCTGCATTGCATGCCCGCGTGCCTTCATTTGTGGCCGCCCCCTGCGCCCGGCTGCTGCACCGGCATGCTGCGCAAATCGTTGAGAAAGGTGTCGCGCCACACGCCGAGATCGTTTTTGCGCAATACCGCCATGTTGATCTCATGACGCCGCTGACGCGCGTCGAGCGGCATCTGCAGCGCGCGTTGCAGCGCTTCGCACATGCCGATCGCATCATGCGGATTGACCAGCAGCGCGCCGGACAACTCGGCTGCCGCGCCCGCGAAGATGGACAGCACCAGCACGCCCGGATCGTCGGGATTCTGCGCGGCGACGTATTCCTTCGCGACGAGGTTCATGCCGTCGTGCAACGGCGTGACGAAGCCGATCTGCGATTCGCGAAACAGCGACATCAGCTTCCAGCGGTCGTACTGCTGGTTCAGATAGCGGATCGGCGTGTAGTCGAGACCGGAATAGCGGCCATTGATTCGTCCTGCTTCGTATTCCAGGTCCTGGCGGATCTTCTGGTACGTGGCGACGTCTGAACGGGTGGGCGGCGCGATCTGCACCAGCGTGACGTTGCCGCGCCATTCGGGCGAGCGCTCCAGCAGGTGTTCGAACGCGCGGAAACGCTCGACCAGCCCTTTCGAATAATCGAGCCGATCGACGCTCATGATCAGCTTGCGCCCTTCCAGGCTCTGCTTGAGATCCAGCACATGCTGCCGGCTTTCGTAGCGCTTGGCCTGCTCGGCGATCTCGTCAGGGAACACGCCGATCCGGTAGACCCCGGTGCGCAGCTTGCGCCCGAACGCTTCGACAACCCCGTCGCCGCGCACCGCGCCGCGCGCGTGGCGGGTCACGTAGTCGTGGAACGCCTGTTCGTCGGTGGCGGTCTGGAAGCCCAGCAGGTCGTAGCACGACAGCGACTTCACCAGTTCTTCGTGCGGCGGAATGTTGAGCAGGATTTGCGGCGCGGGAAACGGGATGTGCAGGAAAAAGCCAATGCGATTCGTGATGCCCTCGTTGCGCAGGGCCTCGGCGAACGGGATCAAATGGTAATCGTGAATCCAGATGACGTCGTCGGGTTCGAGCAGTTTGATCAGCTTGTGCGCGAGCCATGCATTGACACGCCGGTAGCCCGCGTATTCCTCGCGCTCGTAGCGGGCCAGGTCGTTGCGATAGTGGAACACCGGCCAGAGCGTCGCGTTCGAGAAGCCTCGATAGTACTGGTCGTAGTCCTTGCGCGTGAGGCCGACGGTCGCGAAGGTCACCGCGCCGTCCTGCTCGAGCGTCGGTCCGGCGTTGGCGACGGTCTCGCTGACCACGTCGCCGCTCCAGCCGAACCACACGCCTCCCGCATCCTTGAGCGCGCCGAACACGCCGACCGCGAGGCCGCCCGCCGACCCTTTGGTTTCCGTCGGCGTTGCGACGCGATTCGACACGACGATCAGTCGGCCCATGTTGGATATCCTCCTTGGTTCACACGGCGCGGGCCAGTCGGCTGCGGCAATACGTGTTGCGAACTTGTCGCGAATGCTACGCAATGCCGACGCACGATGATGCGGAGTTCGTGCCGCGCCAGGTTGGTAAATGAGTGGACGCTTCGACCGCCCGAAGCCACGATCGGTTCGAGGCATGGTTTCGCGCGACGTCGATCGCCCGCCGCAGCCGCGCGGGTTCGAACGGTGACGTGCTCACGCACCGATCTGCGAGAGCACGCTGTAAGGCGCACGCCCTCACGGCAGTATGCACTGCGCCCCCTACACCCGCTCCTTCGCTTTGCGCGAGACTTCCACCGCATCCATCCGAGCGATCCGGCTCGCCACCGGGTCTGCCTCCGTATGCGCGGCGGTGCTGCCGGCGGGGGCCTGCGTGCTGCGCGGCACCCAGTCGAGCGGTTGGCCCAGGCCGGTTTCCAGTTCCGCGGATACTTCGGCCCGCGTGCGTGGCAAATACTGGGGATAGTGCTGGTGGATGAAACCCAGCAGACCTTCGCGCACGCGGCACCGCAGGTCCCAGTTCAGGCCGGAGTCCGGCGAACTCACCAGCGCACGCAATTGCATCGAACGCTCGGTACCGTCGGTGACCTGCAGCACTTGCACGCGGCGGTCCCACTCGGGCGCGCTTTCGACGATGCGTGCGAGCTCTTCGCGCAGCGGCGCGAGCGGCATCCGGTAATCGACGAACAGAAACACCGTGCCGATGATCTGCGAACTGCTGCGCGTCCAGTTGGTGAACGGATTCTCGATGAACCATTGCAGCGGCACGATCATCCGGCGCTGGTCCCACAGACGCACCGACACGTACGTGCCGGTGATTTCCTCGATACGCCCCCACTCTCCCTGGATCACGACGACATCGTCGAGGCGGATGGGCTGGGATAGCGCGATCTGCAAACCGGCGATCAGATTGCCGAGGACCGGCCGCGCCGCGATACCGGCGACCAGACCGGCCACGCCTGCCGACGCCAGCAGGCTTGCGCCGACTTGCCGCACGTTCGGAAAGGTCATCAGCGCGCCGCCCGTGCCGACGATGACGATCAGGATCATCACCGAGCGCGCCAGCACCCGCGCCTGGGTGTGGATGCGGCGCGCCTGCAGGTTGTCGGCGCTATCGAGCGGATGGGCGCGGATGATCGCCTCGCCGATGGCCGCCGCCGAGCGCACCGACAGCCACGTGAGCGCGGCGATCAGCGCAATGGCGGTGACGTCGCGGATCGGCTCGATGTAGTTGAGCGTGCCGGGTGCCTCGGACCACACGCATTGCAGCACCAGGATGACGAGGACGAACAGCGAAGGTTTGTCGATGTAGCGCAGCACCACGCTGGTGAGCGGGTGCGGCCGCGCAATGCGCCTCACGATACGCGCGCCCAGCCGGTGAACGCCGAGGGCCACCGCCATCAGCACGACCGATACGACCAGAGCGCCGAACCACGTGTGCAGCGGCGCCTCGGCCGCAAAGCTGAACTTGTCGGGAGTAGGCATGACGGGGATTGGCCTCCTGGCTCGAGGGTAGACAGAACCGCCGCGCCCGTCATGCGGGCGCAGGGCGCGGGATGACGGTCGGCGCGGTGTCGTGCCGGCCCGCAGTGACGACGCGATAGCCGCCGACGCACAGCCCCGATACTACCGGCATCGTGGCGTTGACCTTGTCGAAGCCGGGACCCCAGCCGGCCCAGGCTCCCCGCCGTACGGAAGCAGCCTGAATTTCACCCGTTCGAAGCGTGTGTCGCGGGGTCGCTTTTCGACTCGCGGCAGTGCGCGCTGCGTGGAACGAGCAGTGGCAGACGCAAGGCGCGCTGGCAAGCACGCCGCGCAGCGTCCGCAGTGCGCTATGGGATCAATCGAATCGTCTGCGAGATCGGCTCCCGGCTCAAGTTCCGCTCCTGCACGGAAACGCTTTGCCGAGCCCTAGCGAGATCGCCGTGCTGGCGTTGTAGCCCGCCACGATCGGATTTTCCGCGATGTATTTGCGCACCGCGTCGGTCAGCTGCAGCGACCGCGCGTCGGCCGGCAGGCAGAAGTACTGGCCGACCCGCGGCCCGGTCGTGCCGCCGATCGCGTCGATGGTGTTGAAGATGCCGTCAGCGGCGCCTTCGATATAGGCCGCGCACGCACTTCGCGATGCCACATCCGTCTTGGTGCACAGCTTGTTGAGGTCGCCTCCGGTAAACGCAACTGCCGAGAGCGGTACGGCAAACGCGCTGGCGAAAATCAAAGCCCGCAGCATGGTGTTCCTTTCCAGGGTCGTTTATCACGCGGTCTTACGCCGCGTCCACAGGACGCGCCGCGCGGCGCGCCAAGTCGTCATTCTGCACTGTTTTACTTCGCGGCAGCAGCCGGGCTACTGGAATGCCGATGTCCCGGGCGAAGCATTGGGCCGATGCGCGGGCCAACCCTCAGGCCCGAGCTCAGGCAACGCATGGCGAACCGGCGCCGACGGCCAGGCCCCCTCTGCGCCTCGCCAGGTGCCGGCTAGCGGTTCATTTCTGTTGCATCTGCTGCAGGCGCGCGCTCAGGCCTTCCACCACGTCCGGCTCTTTGTACGTTTTCGCGAAATCGAGCGCCGTCATGCCGATCTGGTTCTTCATCGTCAGATCCGCGCCATTGTCGAGCAGCAGCTTGACTGTCGAAACATGGCCGCCGCGCGCGGCCATCATCAGCGGCGTGGTGCCGTTCGGCGAACCGGCGTCGACGTAGGCCGAACGGTCGAGCAGCACCTTGACGATGTCGTCGTGCCCGTTCGCGGCCGCGTAGTGCAGCGGCGCCCAGCCCTTCTTGTTGACCTCGGCGTCCTTTGCGAGCAGCAGGTTGACGAAGGTCAGGTCGCCGCCCAGGGCGGCCATCATCAGCGCGTTTTCGCCGGCCTTGTCCTCGATCTCGATGTTCGTCTTCGGATTGGCGAGCAGCGCCGCACCCACCTTGTCCGACTTCTCGCGCGCGGCGAGCACCAGCAGTGGCATGCCCTGGTCATCGACGCTGTTGGGGTCCATGCCCTTGGCGAGCAGCTTGTTCACGCCGTCGACGTCGTCGAACTTGACCGACTTGATCAGCGAATCGATTGGCGCGGCTTGTACCGGCGCGGCGCTCAGCGCCGTCAACGCCCCACATGCGACGGCGGCCGCGAACGCGATGCGCCTTGCCCCGCGCCGCGCCGAGGCGAGCGCCGCGCGCATCGCGCAAGTGGGTTCAAGTGCAGTGGTCGACATCGAAATGATTTTCATAAGATACGTTAGGAAAATTCCCTATCCTGTTGATGTTGCAGCGTTTTTCGACTCAGTCAGCGCTGGGCGCCGGGATCCCGAAAAGGCGGAAGAAGTTGTGCGTCGTGGCGGCCGCCAGCGCCTCCTCTGGCATCTCGCGTTGTTGCGCAATGAAGCGTCCGACATAACTGACGTATGCAGGTTCATTGGGCTTGCCGCGGTACGGCACTGGCGCGAGGTACGGCGAATCGGTTTCGATCAGCAGCCGCTCCAGCGGCACGCGGCGCGCGACGTCCTGTACGTCGGTCGCGCTTTTGAACGTAACGATGCCCGACAGCGAGATGTAAAAATTCTGCGCCAGCGCCTGCTCGGCGACCGACCACGGCTCCGTGAAGCAGTGCATCACGCCGCCCGGCTCGCTCGCGCGCTCCTCGGCCATGATGCGCAGCGTATCTTCCGCCGACGCCCGCGTGTGGACGATCAGCGGCTTGCCGCTCGCATGCGCGGCGCGGATGTGCGTGCGAAAGCGCTCGCGCTGCCATTCCATGTCGGCGATCGTGCGTCCTTCCAGACGGTAATAGTCGAGGCCCGTCTCGCCGATCGCCACCACCTTCGGATGTTCGGCCAGTTCGATCAGCTCGGCTACGCTCGGCTCGCGCATGTCCTCGTGATCGGGGTGCACCCCGACAGACGCATAGACGTTGTCGTACCGGCTCGCGATCTCCAGCACGGACGGCAGCGTCTCCAGATCGACCGAGACGCACAGCGCATGGGTGACCAAATGGCTGCGCATGTTCTCGAGCACTTGCGGCAAGCGCTCGGCGAGTCCTTCGAAGTTGATGTGACAGTGCGAGTCGACAAACATGATGACGTCCTGCGAAAAATAGCTTGCGGCGAATGGCTGTGGACCGGGACGATCAGGCGGCGGGCTGGTCGGTAGCGAGGCGCTTGCCGAGAATCACCAGATCGCGCTCCACGCCGTCGAGCACGGCCACGCGCGGCAGCGTGCCCCACGCGTCGAAGCCGAAACCGCGAAAGAGGCGCAGGCTCGCCTCGTTGTGGCCGAACACGAAACCGAGCACGGTGTCGATGCCGAGCGCCGGCGCCGCCGCGAGCGAGGCCGCCAGCATCTGCTTGCCGAGCCCCTGGCCGCGCGCGCTTTCGTCGAGGTAGATGCTGACTTCGGCGGTGCGCTGATAGGCGGGTCGGCCGTAGAAATCCGAGAAGCTCAGCCACGCGATCACGCGGCCGGGCTGCTGCGGATCCTCCACCACCCACAGCGGACGCTTTTGCGGTCCATGCGCGTGAAACCATCCATGCCGGCTTTCGACGCTGACCGGTTCGAGGTCGGCGGTGACTTGCCGCGACGGCACGGTCGAGTTGTAGATGGCCACGATCGCGGGCAGATCGTCGAGCGTAGCATCGCGGTAGGCAAGGCTCATAGTGCTTTTATTTTGAGATTAAACACGGATTGCGGGACGAATGGCCGGGCGGCGGGGTCAACGCCCTTGCCCGCTGCGGCGGCGCGGCGGCTTGCAGCGGCCGCGGACGAGCTCACGCAAACAGCTCGCGGTAGCCGATAAACAGTTCCTCGAAGACGAGGCGCGCATTCAACGGATGGTTTTCGACCGCGCGCTGGCGGGTCACGGTGCGCATGAAGCGCGCAATCGCGCTGGCGTGCGCTTGCGACGCGCAGCGCGCCAACGCCGCCGAAGCCTGCGGAAAATAACGGGGCGCGCCGGCGGTGCGCTGCGCCAGCAGATCGTACATCCAGCGTTGCAGCCAGCCTAGCACCAGCGGCACGGGGAGTTTCTGCAGCGCCTCGCCGCAGGCGAACGCGTCGCACTCCGGCCCGGCGGCCAGTTGCCTGAGCGTCCAGTCGCGCAGCGTGCGGTTCTCGTCGCTGGCGAGCGCGAGCGCCGCGAGCGGCGCGCCGCCCGCTTCGGCGAGGAGCGCGGGGGCCTCGGCGACGCCCTGCTGCGTCAGCCACTTCGTCGCCACCTGCGGCGCGGGCACGTTCAGCGGCCATTGACGGCAGCGGCTGACAATGGTGGGCAACAGGCGGTCGATGCGCGCCGACACCATCAGGAACACGACGCCCGCGGGCGGCTCTTCCAGTGTCTTGAGCAGCGCATTGGCTGCCGCGATGTTCAGCGCTTCCGCTGGATACAGCACGACCACCCGCGCGCCGCCCCGATGCGACCCCACGCCAACGAAGTCGAGCAGGCCGCGAATCTGCTCGATCTTGATTTCCTTGCTGGGCGCGCGCGTCTTCTTGCCTTCGTCGGTGTCGGCCTTCTCGGCCTTGTCTTCGGCTGCGGCGCCCACGCCGGCTTCGGCGGCGAGCGCCTCGGGCACGACGATCCGGTAGTCCGGATGATTGCCTTGCGCGAACCAGTTGCAGGCCACGCATGCGCCGCACGGTTCGCCGTTGGCTTGCTGCGCCTCGCACAGCAGTCCTTGCGCGAGATGCTGCGCAAAGCGCAGCTTGCCGATGCCCGCCTGCCCATGCAGCAGCAATGCGTGCGGCCAGTGGCCACGCAGGTGCTGCAGGCGGTCCCAGTCATCGGTTTGCCACGGATAGATCATCGTATATCTTTAGAATCAAGCGGTTGAAAGCGTTATGTGAAGCGTTGCATCAAGTCGGAGCGGAACTTCTCTTGTCGCCGTGATATAAACACACAATATATGTGTTAAATATCAAAGCACTGCGATCAACTCTTCAAGCTGTTTCTGGATTCGCCCGATGCTCTGCGAAGAATCGATGATAGCGAACCGGTACGGCGCCTCTGCCGCGCGGCGCAGATATTCGGTGCGGGTGCGAGCGAAGAACGCCGCCGATTCGCTCTCGAAACGGTCCGGATCGCGCGCCGCGCTGCGCCGGTCGTTGGCAAGCTCGGGCGGCAAATCGAACAGCACCGTCAGGTCCGGCTGGAAGCCGCCCTGCACCCAGCGCTCCAGCGTTTCGAGCTTGTCGCGCGGCAGGCCCCGGCCGCCGCCCTGATACGCGAAAGTCGCGTCGGTGAAACGGTCCGAAAGCACCCAGTCGCCGCGCGTGAGCGCCGGCTCGATGACTTCGGCCAGATGCTGGCGCCGCAGCGCGAACATCAGCAGCGCCTCGGTTTCGAGGTCCATCTTCTGGTGCAGGACGATCTCGCGGACCTGCTCGCCGAGCGGCGTGCCGCCCGGCTCGCGGGTCATGACGACCGAGCGGCCGGTGCTGCCGAGCTTCGCCTGGAGCCGTTCGCGAAACCAGTCGAGATGGGTCGTCTTGCCGGCGCCGTCGATGCCCTCAAACGTGATGAATTTGCCGCGCGCCATCATTGCCCTCGAATGTATTTGTCCACGGCCCTGTTGTGATCGCCGAGGGTGTCAGAAAAGATGCTGCTGCCGTCGCCGCGCGACACGAAGTACAGCGCGGAGCTTTGCGCCGGATTCAGCGCCGCCTGCAACGACGCGACCCCGGGCAACGAAATGGGCGTGGGCGGCAGGCCCATCCGGGTGTAGGTATTGTAGGGAGTGTCGGTCTGCAGGTCCTTCTTCCTGATGTGGCCGGTGTAGCTCTCACCCATGCCGTAGATCACGCTCGGGTCGGTTTGCAGCGGCATGCCCGCGCGCAGCCGGTTCGCGAACACCGCCGCTACCATCGGCCGGTCCGACGTCTTGCCGGTTTCCTTTTCGATGATCGAGGCCATGGTCAATGCCTCGTAGGGCGTCGTGTACGGCAGGTTCGGCGCCCGCGCGAGCCACGCCTCGTCGAGCCGCACACGCATTAGCCGGTAAGCGCGGCGGTAAATGTCGAGATCGCTGGTGTTCTTGTCGAACAGATAGGTGTCCGGAAAAAACAGCCCCTCGCCATTGCCGATCGACGCCTCGGGCGCGCCCACGGCGCTCATCAGCTGCGCGTCGCTCATGCCGAGCGTGTCATGTCTGAGCGCCGGATTGGCGTCCAGCTCGGCACGCATGCGCTTGAAAGTCCACCCTTCGATGATCGTCGCCACGTACTCGTTGACGTCGCCGCGGGCGATTTTTTGCAGTACCTCATAGGGCGTCACGCCGGTCTTGAACTCGTAGTTGCCGGATTTGAGCTCGGTTTGCAAACCCAGCAGGCGCGTCATCGCGATGAACAACTCGGGCTCGAGCGGCACGCCGCCGCGATTGAGCTGCAGTGCGACGCTGCGCAGGCTGCTGTGCGGCTTGACGGTGACGTCGAGTTGAGCCGGGGTCAACTCGAGCGGCCGGGTGGCCCAGTAGTACCCGCCGGCAAGCGCGGCTGCGGCCAGCACGACGACAAGCGCGCCGGCGGTGAAACATTTCTTCAGCAAGGACACGACGAGGAACGTTTTAGGTTTTAAACCGCAAGCGGTTGATTCAGAAGGAAAGTGTCTCGCGCCGGTCAGCTTCGGGACTTTGCCAGTTGGCAGCCTTTTCGGCCCTTTTCGACCCGTATTGTATAGATGCGCGAAGGATCTGGCACACCTGCGCCGCCTTATCGACGCTGCTCATGGGCGCGCTACGGCACCAACAACCGTGGGTCCGTGCATGGACAGACTGGATAGGCCTTGGCACCTGCACGTCAGCAGGGCTTCACACCAAGCCAAAGAGTGGCATTTTTGCCCGCGCGGTCTGCGTCGATAACGATCGTCGAACGGGCTGCCGGCTATTGGCGGTTATCGCGACGGGTAGCTTGTGATTCCGTTCAGTGCGGCGCCCCGCTGTTCAGCCACGGTGGCGGATTTCGATCTTGTTCAACTTCGAGCGGTATCGCCCCCCCCCCCGGCTTGTGCATGCCGGCAGGCCTAGACATTGTCACGCACTTTTCTCAATCGACGCACGAGGTTGCTGATCTGGCGGTTCACCAGCGGGGGAATCAGATCCTGTCTCAATTCGCGAAGTCGAACGGTCCAATCCTGTTGGTCGCCACTGCCAGGACGGACTTTGAACTGCGTCGTATGCGACCTCTTCGAGCCATCCCAGGTAGATGTGTAGTAGTACAGAGCGACCGACTTGCGGGAGATTTTATCCGGATGACAAACCGGCTGTGGGTTGCCGTGCATGCTTTTCGATGTCGTGTTGAAGACGACACATCTGTTGAAGTCAGGAACGATCGAGTGATACTTTCTGGTCATTTCGCTATCCCACAATTCGAGCTGGCCGCCGTACTCGTCCTTCCAGTCTTTGTTCAGGTAGATGAGCATGTTGATACGCCTCTCCAGGTTCAGAGGCGTGTGGTGGTTGAAGTCGGCATGCATAGACAGATGGCCGCCCTGACTGATCTCGTGGAGGCCGCCACCGAGAAAATAGGGGTCCGGGATCAGTCCCTTGATGCCCGTCATATTCTCGACGACCTGCACGAAAGGGCGCGAATTGAACGCGTAGAAAATAGCGCGCAGATCGGGGTTGAGGGTGTCGGGATGATAGCTGGTCTTGTACCGCTCCTGCGCGCGGTCATAACTCATATTCAGGTCGTTCCCGCCCGCGCTGGATCCAAAGCTATCGAGAATCCGATTGGCCAGTTCGTCTGGCAAAAAATTGTCGATGACGATATGCGGGAAGGGACTCGCGCCTACATAGGCAGCCTGAAGTTCCTTTCCCTTGTCGCGCGCACTTTCGGGGCTGATGAACGCCGTTTTCGCATCCATGCCATCGAGATATGTCATTCGAGCGGCTCCTTGGAGGCTTGAGAAAACGTGCAGTCGTAACAGACGGGGCGAGACCGTTGCGTCTGTTCGATAGCACAGCGCTTCGGGCTTTTGTAGTACGCCCGCCACTGCGTCGCAAGACGAAATCCTGTTGGGTACGGACTTATGCGATGAATACCCCGAGATCTGATGGCCGGCCCTGCCATCGAGAACGGAAAGTTCGTATTTGCGCCGGTGCTCCGGTGCCACAAAGGGCACGTCCAGACCAGAACCCGCGCACCCCGCTGCCGCACGAACTGCGCGCAGGCCTCATGCAAGTAGGGACATGGACGACGTAGCCGGGTGGGACTGCATATAATGACTGTTTGCCTCAGCCAAAGTCAGAATTGACTGTTCTCCGAATCCATGAACACACCGCTCGCTACCGCTTCAGGCAATACGTCAGGCGCACCCTCCGTGGCACATCCGGCAGCCGCGCTCGCCGTGCTGCCGCGCCCGTCGGCCGATGAATTCGATGCCGTGCTTCAGCACGGCGCGTACATGCCGCTCACGCAATTCGGCGTGATCGATGCGATCGGCGACGAGGCAGCGAGCTTCCTGCACGGCCAACTGACCAACGACACCCAGCATCTGGACGCCGCCCACGCGCGTCTGGCCGGCTACTGCTCGGCGAAAGGCCGTCTGCTCGCGTCGGTGCTGACATGGCGCAGCGGCGACACGATTCGCCTGCTGCTGTCGAAAGACCTGCAGGCGGCGGTGCAGAAGCGGCTGTCCATGTTCATCCTGCGCGCCAAGGCCAAGCTGGTCGACGCAAGCGGCGAGCTTGCCGTAGTGGGTCTTGCCGGCGACGTGCGTCGCGCGCTGTCCGGGGTGTTCGACGCGCTGCCCGACGGCGTGCACGTGCAGGTGGACGGCACGGCGGGCTCGCTGATTCGCGTGCCCGATGCGCTGGAGCGGTTGCGTTATCTATGGATCGGCCCGAAGGCTCAGGTCGACGTGCTGCTGCCCTCGCTCGACGACAAACTCAAGCGCGTGTCGCCGGCGGTGTGGGACTGGCTCGACATCCGCGCGGGCGAACCGCGCATCACGCAGCCGGTGGTCGAACAGTTCGTGCCGCAAATGGTCAACTTCGACGTGCTCGGCGCGGTGAATTTCCGCAAGGGCTGCTATCCCGGCCAGGAAGTGGTCGCGCGCAGCCAGTATCGCGGCACGATCAAGCGGCGCACGTCGCTCGCCAACGTGGAAGGCGAACTGACGAGCGTGCGGCCCGGCATGGAACTGTTCCATTCGGACGATCCGGGCCAGCCGTGCGGGATGATCGTGAACGCGGCGTGGGCGCACGCTGGCGGTGTCGATCTGCTGGTCGAGATCAAGCTCGCCGCGCTCGAAAGCGGCGCCGTGCATCTGGGCGCGGCCGATGGCCCGACGCTGCGCTTCCTTGCGCTGCCCTACGGGCTGCCGACAGAGGTTTGACCCCTGCATCACGGCAAGCGGCGCGATCAGCGCCGCTTTTTTGCCGGGATAGACAACGCGAACGAACGCCAACGCTCTCACCGGGAGACATTCCCCGATGTGCCTGATCGTTTTCGACTGGCGGCCCGACGCGCTCGACGGCCCGCTTTTCACGCTCGCCGCGAACCGTGACGAATTCTTTCGCCGCACCGCCGAGCCGATCAGCTGGTGGAAGGACGCGCAAGGCGTGCTGGCCGGCCGCGACCTGGTGGGCGGCGGAACATGGCTGGGCCTGTCGCGCGACGGCCGCTTCGCCGCGCTGACCAACTATCGCGCGCCGCACCAAATGCGCGCCGATGCGCCCACTCGCGGCACGCTCGTCAGCAACTGGCTAACCCGTTCCGCGCGCGACGCGGACGGCAACGCGCACGAAAGCCCGCTCGCGTATCTGCAACACGTTGCGCGAACCGGCGACATCTACAACGGCTTTAATCTGCTGGTCGGCGACTGGACACGCCGGGAGCTCGCCTGGTATGGCAACCGGGCGGATCTCGCGCCTGCGTTGCTTTCTCCGGGCACGCACGGGATCTCGAACGCGGTGCTCGATACTGCGTGGCCGAAGCTCGTGAACAAGCGCACCGAGTTGCGCACGCTCCTCGCGCGCGATGCGACGCCGCCGCTCGAACGTCTGATCGAGCTGATGCGCGACACGCGCGTCGCGCGCGACGACCAGTTGCCGTCCACCGGCATTCCGCTCGAACGTGAGCGGGTGTTGTCGGCGGCGTTCATCGAGTCTGCGGACTATGGCACGCGCGGCACCACGGCGCTGCGCGTAAGCGCGCAGGGCGCCGTGATTAGCGTGGCCGTCGCCGAGCGCAGCGACGACAACGGCTCGCATCGGATCGTGCGGCCGGGCGATTTCGAGCGCAGCTTCGCGTTCAATGTCGAACGTGAGATGGCCTGAGGCCGGTTCCGGGAGCTTCGCATGGTTCGTAGTCCGGAATTGTTCCGATGCGCTGCAACCCGCGCTGTGAACCCGGCACGCTGAAACGAAAGCCGCCGCTACTGAACTACGAACGCGGCGCGCGGCTTGCGCATCAGCTTCTGCCGAGCTTCGAGGTTCAGATCAGCTTGACGAGCTGCTTGCCGAAGTTCTTGCCTTTAAGCAGACCCATGAACGCCTCGGGCGCCGCATCGAGCCCTTGTGCGATGGTCTCGCGATACTGCAGCTTCTTCTGCGCGACCAGCGCGCCCAGTTGCTCGAGCGCTTGCGGCCACACATCCCCATGCTCGCTCACGATGAAGCCTTGCACGAGCAGCCGTTGCCTGAGAATCGTGGACGGATTCTTCAGCGGCACTGGCCGACCGTCATAGCCGGCGATGAATCCGCACAACGCAATGCGCCCGAACGCATTCATGCGCGCGAGCGTCGCATCGAGCACTTCACCGCCGACGTTCTCGAAGTAGCCGTCCACACCGTCTGGCGTCGCGGCCTCGAGATCGCGAGACAGGTTGCCCGCTTTGTAATCGATGCACGCGTCGAGGCCGAGCGTCTCGACCACGTAACGGCACTTGTGCTCGCCGCCCGCGATGCCCACCGCACGCGCGCCGGCCAGCTTCGCCAGTTGACCGACCACGCTCCCCACAGCGCCGCTCGCCGCGCTGACCACCACCGTCTCGCCCGCTTTCGGCGCGATGATCCGGTTCAGCCCGTACCATGCGGTCACGCCGGGCATGCCGACCGGTCCGAGATAGGCCGATAGCGGCACATGCGTATCGTCGACTTTTTGCACGCCGGCACCGTTGGACGTGCCGTATTCCTGCCAGCCGAACATGGCGACGACCTTGTCGCCCACCGCGAACTTCGGGTTCTTCGACTCGACCACTTCACCGACGGTGCCGCCGATCATCACTTCGTTCAGCGGCTGCGGCGCCGCGTACGACTTGCTGTCGTTCATGCGGCCGCGCATGTACGGATCGAGTGACAGGAAGTGATTGCGCACGCGCAACTCGCCATCGGCCAAGGGCGCGAGCGGCGTTTCGACGAGCCGGAAATTGTCGGGCGTGACCGCGCCCTGCGGACGGGAAGCGAGCACGAGTTGACGGTTGATCTGGGGCATGAGGATCGTCTCCGGGAGTTGGCGATGAGGAAAGCAAATGCACGCTTGGGCAAGTCCAAGGCGGACCGACAGGTTTGCGTAGCCGTTGGACTACGCCCAATGAGATGTGACCGCAGCGGGACATGCCCGTTGAGGTCCACATCTTACCGTGGGCTCGCGTCATGCACTGAAGCGAGCCATCGATTACCTAGGTAATCGACACGTATGGACCCAGGTAATTTGAGCACCTACATTGCTTTCGAGATTGAACCGAAACCGACAAGTGAAAGTGGAGAGGACGATGTCAGCCCAGAAAGCGCAAGAGGTGGATATCAGGACGCTACGACGTGTCATCGCGGCGGCTTCGATAGGAAACTTTGTCGAATGGTTCGATTTCGCCGCATACGGCTTTCTCGCGACCATCCTGACGCGACAGTTCTTTCCGAGCGGCGATCCTACCGTTGGGCTTTTGAAGACGTTCGCGGTATTCGCGGTCGCCTTCGCGTTCCGACCGCTCGGCGGGCTTTTTTTCGGGGTCGTCGGAGACCGGATCGGCCGCAAGAGAACCCTCGCTGTCACCATCCTGTTGATGGCCGGCGCGACCACGCTGATTGGCCTTCTCCCGACCTATGCGAGCATCGGCTACTGGGCGCCGCTGCTTCTCACCGTCATTCGCTGCGTCCAGGGGTTTTCCGCAGGTGGCGAGTACGCCGGGGCCTGCGCCTATGTGATGGAGCATGCACCGCGCCGGCGCCGGGCGTTCTTCGGTAGTTTCATTCCCGTTTCGACCTTCTCGTCATTCGCGTGCGCGGCAGTCGTCGCTTACGCGCTCGACGCGTCGTTGGCGTCCGCCGCGATGATCGATTGGGGATGGCGGGTGCCGTTTTTGACGGCGGCGCCGGTTGGCCTCATCGGCGTCTATTTGCGCGTGAACCTGCATGAGACGCCCGCTTTCCTCGCACTCGCGGGCAGAAAAGAAGTCGCGCACGCCCCTCTGATGGAAACCCTGCGTTCGCAGTCCGGGAACATCCTGAAACTCGGCGCATTCATATCGGTGACGGCGCTGTCCTTCTATACATTCACGACGTACTTCGCAACCTACCTTCAGGTAGCCGGGCATCTTTCTCGCGCGACCTCGCTCCTCGTGACGGTGCTGGCGCTTTTCTTCGCGGCGGCCTGCTGCCCGCTCGCCGGCTGGTTGTCCGATCGGGTCGGCCGTCGCACGACGATCGCGAGTACCTGCGTCTTCATCATCGTCTCCGTTTATCCCGCTTTCGCCCTCGGCGGATCTGGCGACTTGTCCCGGTCACTGCTCGGCGTGGCACTGCTTGCCGTGGGCGCCGTGCTCTCCGGTGTGGTCACCGCGCCTCTTCTGTCGGAGGTCTTCGCGACGAAGACCCGATACACTGCGTCAGCGATCACGTACAACCTCGCCTACACGATCTTTGGCGGCACCGCGCCGCTCGTCGCAACATGGCTCATCGCCGAGACTGGAACGAATCTCGCGCCGGCGTACTACCTGATCGCAGTGTCGATCCTCGCAATGATCGGCGGACTCGCACTGCGCGAAACGTCCAGAACGGCACTCGAGGAAGCGGGCCCGGCAACGCAACGCGCGAGTGGTGGCGCGTGCGTCGAACACGCGATCAAAAGGACCAGCTGAGCGCCGCGGGCGCACGCCGCTTGCAGGCCCAACTGAACCGGTATATGCAATGAGTAGCCGCCACGATTTACGCCGCAGTCGACGAATCACCAGGGTGCGAGCCGTACGCCCGGGATCTCTGCATGGGCGGCTACCCGTCCGCTTGCCACTGGCGCGATATCGAAGCTTTGACGACGCGTGATTGCTACCTGCACGCGTCGAAATAAGCTATGCCTGTCTATTGCGACGAGAATCGGATTACCCCACGGTCCTGGCGAAAGGATAAGAAATATGACCGACGCGAAGTCCACGCTGAACTACCAGGATCTGTTCAGGCATCTTCCCGTCGCTGTCATCGTGGCCAGAGAACGAGTCATGGTTGACTGCAATTCGAGAGCCCTGGAAATGTTCAGGGCGCAACGCAGTGACATCGTCGGTCAGTCGTTCTCCGTCCTTTACCCCCAGCGCAAGGACTTTGCGACGACCGGCCGCCGTCTCGCGCCCCTCATCGCAAAACGCGCGATGTTCAGCGACGACCGCATCATGCGGCGCATCGACGGAAGCCACTTCTGGGTCACTGTTTGCGGTTTTGGATACAACCCGAAACGACCGTTCGAACTCGCCATCTGGACCTTTACCGACTCATCGGAAGGCCCGCAGCAACCTCAGGTCGCGAGCACGTTGACGGCACGTGAGCGCGACGTTGCGGCGTTCCTTGTTCACGGCATGTCCAGCAAAGAGATCGGCAAGGAGTTGAATATCAGCCCTCGCACGGTCGACATTCATCGCGCAAGCCTGCTGCGAAAATACGGAGTCAAGGCGACACCGGAGCTCGTCGCGCGGCTACTTGCCTGACCTTTCTTACCGCCTCGACCTTTCTTACCGCCTCGACCTTTCTTACCGCCTCGACCTTTCTTACCGCCTCGACCTTTCTTACCGCCTCGACGCCGACGCGGGACTGAGCGACGTCGTCGCTGTCATCGGAGTGCAAACATCAGAAAGCCGTGTTCCGACAACGGCGGCAGGCGATAGACGTTTGCACGCGAAAGAGAATGTGCGCTTTCACCGGCCCTTAGCGAGTCAGCGATCTGATCGATCAATGTGTTGAATAGCTTGCGCGGTGATTCCGCCCGCGCACACGGCTCGCTCGGCTCAAGCTCCTGGCCGTGGTCGCGCCGCCGAAGCCGCACACTCGCGCCCTAACCCGTCAACCGTCGCTCGGCCCGGGTTTGGCCGACGGGTCGCTGCGCAAGCGCTGGCGGGTCACGTCGCGGCCGACCGCAAGGCGTCGCATGTATTTGAAGGTGCCGAGCGCCTTGGCGACGAAGTGCCCTTCGCTGTCTCGGATCTCGCCTTCGCAATAAGCCATGGTGGTCGAGCGATGCAGTACGCGCCCGCTCGCGCGTAACTCGCCGCGGCCCGGCTGCATGAAGTTGACCTTCATTTCGACGGTGACGACGCCGACGCCGTCGCCGGCCAGACTGCGCGCGGCCATTGCGAGCGCGACGTCGGCGAGCGTCATGGTGACGCCGCCGTGCGCGACGTCCCACGTATTCATGTGATCGGGCTGCAACGGCAGCACGATTTCGCTGACGCCGTCGGCGGCCGACAGCAACTGCACGCCGAGACGGTCGACGAACGGGCTCTCGGGCAACGATGGCCTGGATGCGTTCGGGGAGGGAGATAAATCGGTCATTGCATATTCAGGGTTCGTGGTCGGCGCAGCGAAATGGTGCGCCGATGGGACTCGCTTGTTCGTTGAGCTTTGGCATTCACATCATGATTCCCATCACGAGTCGTCGCGTCGTATTGCAGCCGGACGCACGATCAACCTTCGGTGCGCCGCAAGAAATGATACCCGCTATCGCACCGTCGCATGCATGGCCGGCGGCGACGCGTTGGCGGCACGGATCGTCGTCGATCAGTGCGAGGCGGGCGCGCGCCATCCATCGGCGCGGCGCGTTCCCGGCGGCCATCGTGCTGCGTGCGCATGCGCATCGCGGCATGCAGCGTTGCATCGGTCGCGCCGCGCGGCAGTCGACCGCGCTCGTCGGAACGCGGCTGCGACGCGCCGCCTGCAACGCTCTCTTCGCGCGACTTCGCCCGGTACAATGCCTGACCAACCCGCTTGCCTGGAGGTGCTGGTCATGTCCTCATCGCGCGCGCCGCTGTCCAGCCGCATATTCGGTCTTTACCGCCTGCTCGCCGTCTCCACGTTTTTCATGCTCGTCGCGCTGACGCTCAATGGCTGCGCCGGCCTGTTCGGTGCCGACCCGCTGCGCGTCAGCGTGGCCGGCCTCGAACCGATCGCCAGCCAGGGGCTGGAGATGCGCTTTAACGTCAAACTGCGCGTGCAAAATCCCAACGATTCCACGGTCAGCTTCAACGGCGTGTCGCTCGATCTCGAACTGAACGGCAAGCCGTTTGCGAGCGGCGTCAGCGATCAGGCGGGAACGGTGCAGCGTTTTAGCGAGACCATCGTCACGGTGCCGCTGACGGTGCCGGCTTTTGCCGCCGTGCGCCAGGCCTTTGCGGTCGCGGACGCCGCGCAGTCAGGCCAGATTCCGTACATCCTGCGCGGCAAGCTCGCGGGCGGCATGACGGGGACGACGCGCTTCACCAATCAGGGAACGTTGAGTCTGTCGTCGCTTGGCGCGGGTTGGCAGTGATAGGGGCGCTTGCTTCGAGCAACCGATCCGCGAGATCGGCGCGAACGGAAAACGGACGGCACGGATCGAGCGCCGGTTGCACGTTAGCGCCGCGCGCCCCGTCTTAGGTGCCTCACGTACGGCCCGCATCAAACCACTTCGAACAAGCCCGCCGCGCCCTGCCCGCCGCCGATGCACATCGTCACGACGACCCGCTTCGCGCCGCGCCGCTTGCCTTCGATCAGCGCATGGCCGGCGAGCCGCGCGCCCGACACGCCATACGGATGGCCGACCGCGATCGCGCCGCCGTTCACGTTCAGCCGATCGTGCTCGATGCCGAGCTTATCCGCGCAATACAGCACCTGCACGGCGAACGCCTCGTTCAATTCCCACAGGTCGATGTCCTCGACCTTCAGCCCCGCCTGCTTCAACAGCTTCGGCACCGCGAACACCGGGCCGATGCCCATTTCGTCCGGCTCGCAGCCAGCCACGGCAAAGCCGCGGAACATGCCGAGCGGCTGCAGTCCTTCGCGCTCGGCCACTTTCGCATTCATCACGACGCAGGCCGACGCGCCGTCCGAAAACTGGCTCGCATTGCCGGCGGTGATGACGCCGCCGGGCATCGCGGTGCGAATCTTCGACACGCCCTCCAGCGTCGCATCGGCGCGAATGCCTTCGTCGCTGCTGACGGTGACTTCCTTGGTGTAAAGACGCCCGCTCGCTTTGTCGGCGACGCCGGCGAGCACCGTCAGCGGCACGATCTCGTCGTTGAACCTGCCGGCCTGGAGTGCGGCGGCCGCGCGCTGCTGCGAGCGCACGCCGTATTCGTCCTGACGTTCCTTGGAGATCGAATAGCGCTTCGCGACGTTCTCGGCGGTCTGCAGCATCGACCAGTAGATTTCCGGCTTGTTTTTGCTGAGCCAGCCCTCGGCCATCATGTGGCGGTTCATCTCGTTCTGCACGCACGAGATGGACTCCACGCCGCCCGCGACGAACACGTCGCCTTCACCGGCGATCACGCGTTGCGCGGCGAGCGCAATGGTTTGCAGTCCTGACGAACAGAAACGGTTCACCGTCATGCCCGGCACGCTGACCGGCAAGCCGGCGCGCAACGCGATTTGCCGCGCGATGTTGCCGCCTGTGGCGCCTTCCGGATTCGCGCAGCCCATGATCACGTCCTCGACGCGGGCCGGGTCGATTTTTGCGCGCTCGATCGCGGCCTGCGTCACGTGGCCGCCGAGCGTTGCACCGTGCGTCATGTTGAACCCGCCGCGCCATGATTTCGCGAGGCCCGTGCGGGCGGTGGATACGATTACGGCGTCGGTCATGTACGTCTCCTTCAACCCCAGTTAGCGCTTTGGCGCCCTACCTCAGTCATCCAATTCCATCGGCCATCGGCTGCTCAGCCGTTGAACCCGCGGCCTTCGGCCGCCAGCTTGCCAATGCTCGCCGCAAGTTCCCACGCATCGCCGTTCGGCTGCGTTGCGTAGCGGCGGATCGCCCGCTCAACGTTGTACAGGCCGACCGTGTCCGCGTACAGCATCGGCCCGCCGCGATGGAGCGGAAAACCGTAGCCCGTCAGATAAACGACATCGATGTCCGACGCTTTGGATGCAATCCCTTCTTCGAGAACCTTCGCGCCTTCGTTGACGAGCGCGAACACGAGGCGCTCGACGATTTCCTCGTCGCTGATCTCGCGGCGCTTTTCGTTGATTTCCTTCGAGTAAGCGCAGATCATCTCGTCGACGACTTTCGACGGATATGCGGTGCGCTCGCCCGCCTTGTAGTCGTACCAGCCGCCGCCGGTCTTCTGTCCAAAGCGCCCCATCTCGCACAGACGGTCGGCGAGCTTCGAGTAATGGATCTCGGGACGTTCCTGATAGCGGCGCTTGCGGATTGCCCAGCCGATGTCGTTGCCGGCCAGATCGCTCATGCGCAACGGGCCCATCGCGAAGCCGAAGTTCTCGATGGCCTTGTCTATTTGCGCGGGCAGCGCGCCTTCTTCGAGCATGAAGAGCGCTTGACGGAAATACTGCTCGATCATCCGGTTGCCGATGAACCCATCGCACACACCGGACACCACCGCGGTCTTTCCGATCTTTTTCGCGAGCCGCATCACGGTGGCGAGCACGTCCTTGGCAGTTTCGTTGCCGCGCACCACTTCGAGCAGCTTCATGACGTTGGCCGGGCTGAAGAAGTGCATGCCGACGACGTCTTGTGGACGCTTCGTGAACGCGGCGATCTTATTCAGGTCGAGCGTGGACGTATTCGACGCGAGAATCGCGCCGGGCCTCGCGACTTCGTCCAGACGCCTGAACACCTGCTCTTTGACGCCGAGTTCTTCGAACACGGCTTCGACGATCAGGTCGGCGCTCTTCAGGTCGTCGTAGGACAGCGTGGGCGTGATCAACGCCATCCGCGCCTGGAGCGCTTCGGGCCCCAGCTTGCCCTTCTTGACGGTAGCTTCGTAGTTCTTGCGGATCGTTGCGAGCCCGCGCTCGAGCGCTTCGTGTGTCGTTTCCAGCAGCGTAACCGCAATGCCCGCGTTGACGAAGTTCATCGCGATGCCGCCGCCCATGGTGCCCGCGCCGATCACGGCCACCTGACGGATCTCGCGCACCGGCGTATCGGCAGGCACATCGGCAATCTTGCCGGCCGCGCGTTCGGCGAAGAAAGCATGCCGCAGCGCACGGCTTTGCGGCGTCTGCACCAGCGCGACAAAGCACTCGCGCTCGAATGCGAGGCCCTTGTCGAAACCGTTCTGCACGCCCGCTGCCACTGCGTCGATGCATTTGTGCGGCGCCGGAAAATTCTTCGCCACCGCCGCGACGCTATTGCGCGCGAACTGGATGAATCCGGCCGCATTCGGATGCTCGATCGGGCGATCGCGCAGCCTCGGATGCGGGCCTTCCTTCGCCCCCACCTTGCGCGCGAACACGAGCGCCGCTGCGGCCAGGTCGTCCCGGCTAGCGACGAGTCCGTCGAACAGGCCCGAATCGTCCAGCTGTTCGGACAGCACCGGCGCACCCGAGACGACCATGTTGAGCGCCGCTTCGAGGCCGATGGCGCGCGGCAGCCGCTGCGTGCCGCCCGCGCCCGGCAGAATGCCGAGCTTCACTTCCGGCAGCGCGATCTGCGCGCCGCGCGCGGCAATGCGGTAATGCGCGCCGAGCGCGAGCTCGAGGCCCCCGCCCATCGCGACGCTGTGGATCGCCGCGACCACTGGCTTCGCGCTGCTTTCCACGATCTTGATGACCGTGGCGAGTGTGGGCTCCTGAGTGGCTTTCGGCGTGTTGAATTCGGTGATGTCGGCGCCGCCCGAGAAGGCCTTGCCCGCACCGGTCAGTACGATCGCCGCGAGCGCCGGATCGTTCTGCGCGCGCTCGATTGCGTCGACGATGCCCACCCGCGTCGACAGGCCGAGGCCGTTCACCGGAGGATTGTTCAGCGCGATCACGGCCACGCCGTCCCGGGTTGTGTAGTCCACTGCCATCTGCCTGCCTCCATGCAACCATGCCGATCCTGCTGAGCATGCCGATCGTGCGGTTAGGGCGGCACATTGCGCGCCGGGCGTCGGGGCTATCCAAGCGGCTCGTAGTTCAGATCATTGAATCAGGCAGCCGACGGCTAGTCCCGCGTTTGCAGGCAAGAATACACACAAAAGCACGATCGTTCCATTCACGTTGGGGCGGGGTTTGCCCTGGCAAGCGGGCAATGCTGTTCGTCCTCGAGCGCGGAAGGCAGCACGTGGTCGCGGAAAATTTCGCGCAGCTTGAGCTTCTGCAGCTTGCCGGTCGCGGTATGCGGCAGGTCGTCGACGAACACGACGTCGTCGGGAATCCACCACCTGGCGACCTTGCCTTCGTAGAACGCGAGCAGTTCCTCGCGCGTGACGTCGCACCCGGCGCGCTTGACGACTACCAGCAGCGGACGCTCGGTCCACTTCGGATGCGCGCACGCGATGCATGCCGCTTCCGCCACCGCCGGATGCGCGATCGCGACGTTCTCGATATCGATCGAGCTGATCCATTCGCCACCGGACTTGATGACGTCTTTGGAGCGGTCGGTGATGTGCAGGAAACTGTCGCGGTCGATCGTGGCGACGTCGCCGGTCGGGAACCAGCCGTCCACCAGCGGCGAGTCGTCCTTGCGGAAATAGCGGTCGATCACCCACGGACCGCGCACATACAGGTCGCCGAACGCGACGCCATCCCACGGCAATTCGCGCCCGTCCTCGCCGACGATCTTCATGTCGACGCCGTACATCGCGTGGCCCTGCTTTTCGAGCAATTTGCGCCGCTCGGCGAGCGGCCGCTGGCTCTGCTCCCAGTTGAGCTTTGCCAGCGCGCCGAGCGGCGACATTTCGGTCATTCCCCACGCGTGGATCACCTGCACGCCGTAGTCGTCTTCGAAGGTGCGCAGCATCGCCGGCGGGCACGCGGAACCGCCGATCACGGTGCGCTCCAGCGACGAAAACTTCACGCCCGCCTCGCGCAGGTAGTTCAGCAGGCCGAGCCACACGGTCGGCACGCCGGCCGAATACGTGACGCGCTCGCTTTCCATCAGCTCATACAGCGACTTGCCGTCGAGGTCCTTGCCGGGGAATACCAGCTTCGCGCCGGTCAAGGGCGCGGCGTGCGGAATGCCCCACGCGTTCACATGGAACATCGGCACGACGGGCAGCACGCAATCGCGCGCAGACAGACTCATTGCATCCGGCAAGGACGCGCCGAACGCATGCAGCACCGTCGAGCGATGCGAATAGAGCGCGCCTTTGGGATTGCCCGTGGTGCCCGACGTGTAGCAAAGGTAGGAGGCCTGCCGCTCGTCGATAGCCGGCCAGTCGAACTCGCCGTCCTGCGCGGCCATCAGCGTCTCGTAGCTGAGCACCGGCGTTTGCATCACGGGCAGATGCGCGTCGTCGGCGAGCGCGATCCAGCCGCGCACCCGCGGGCACTGCGGCGCAAGCACGTCGACGAGCGGCGCGAACGTGGTGTCGAACAGCACATACGCATCGTCGGCGTGATTGACGATGTAGGCGATCTGATCGGGAAAGAGACGCGGGTTGATCGTGTGGCAGACGGCGCCGAAGCCGGTCGTGCCGTAGTAGGTTTCCAGATGCCGGTAGCCGTTCCACGCGAGCGTCGCGATCCGCTCGCCCGGTGCTACGCCCAGCGCGATCAGCACCTGCGCGAGCTGCCTGGCGCGTTTTTCGCAGTCGCGGTACGTATAGCGGTGCAGGTCGCCCTCGATGCGCCGCGAGACGATCTCCGTGCCGCCGAAGTGCCGCGCGGCATGCGCGAGCAACGAGGGCACGGTGAGCGGCACGTCCATCATCTGGCCCAGCAGCGGCGTCGTCATAAAGCGGGGTCTCCTCGGCTTTTGTGTTTCGATCGGGTTGCGGTCCGGGAGCCGATTGAAGGTGTCTGACTGCGGGGTGGCGAAATCCGCAAAGCCGGCGACAGATGGGGATGAGACCGGGGTAGCACATCTGACTACCGCATGCGGGTGCAGCATCGTCCAAAGGCCGGCCAGCAGCTCCGCGGGCGCGGACTTACAATATCGGTTAATCCAGAGGCGCTCAACATGTCGTTTTCCCCAAGCATTACAGGGTTATCCGAAGCTTTAACGGAGCTGTCCAACGCTCTTCTCACTCCCCCGCCGAGCGCGTTCGCGCAACTCGGCAGTGCGTTTCTCACACGTCTGCCCGCCGCGCCGCTCAGCGCGCCGTACATGGTCGGCTTCTCCGCGGAGACTGCCGCGTTGCTTGGTCTGCCGCCCGAGCTTCGCGACGATCCGGGTTTCGCCGAACTGTTCTGCGGCAACGCGACGCGCGAATGGCCGGCCGACGCGCTGCCTTATGCGTCCGTGTACTCGGGCCATCAGTTCGGCGTGTGGGCGGGTCAGCTCGGCGACGGCCGCGCGCTCGGCCTCGGCGAAATCGAACACGGCGGCCAGCGCTTCGAGCTGCAGCTCAAGGGTGCCGGACGCACCCCCTATTCGCGCATGGGCGACGGCCGTGCGGTGCTGCGCTCGTCGATCCGCGAGTTTCTGTGTTCCGAAGCGATGCATCACCTGGGCATTCCAACCACCCGCGCGCTGTGCGTGATCGGCTCCGATCTGCCGGTGCGGCGCGAGACCATCGAGACCGCCGCCGTGGTCACGCGCGTCGCGCCGAGCTTCGTGCGCTTCGGCCACTTCGAGCACTTCTATTCGAACGATCGCGTGGACGCACTGCGCGCGCTCGCCGATCACGTGATCGAGCGCTTCTATCCGCATTGCCGCGATGCCGACGATCCGTACCTCGCGCTGCTGAACGAAGCGGTGCTGTCCACCGCCGACCTGATGGTCGAATGGCAGGCAGTCGGTTTCTGTCACGGCGTGATGAATACCGACAACATGTCGATTCTCGGCCTCACGATCGACTACGGTCCGTTCGGCTTCATGGACGGCTTCGACGCCGGCTATATCTGCAACCACTCCGACTCGCAAGGCCGTTACGCGTATCGGATGCAGCCGCAAATCGCATACTGGAATCTGTTCTGCCTCGCGCAGGGGCTCTTGCCCCTGCTCGGAGAACAACACGACGAAAGCGTGCGCAGCGACAAGGCCATCGAAGACGCGCAGCGCGTGCTGGGCAGTTTCAAGGAGCGCTTCGCGCCCGCGCTGGAGCGACGCATGCGTGCGAAGCTCGGCCTCGAAAACGAGCGCGACGGCGACGCGGCGCTGATCAATCGCCTGTTCGACGTGATGCACGCGAACCGCGCTGATTTCACGCTGGCTTTCCGCAATCTGGCGCGCGTGTCGAAACACGATGCGAGCGGCGACGCACCGGTGCGCGACCTGTTTCTCGATCGCGCCGCGTTCGATGCGTGGGCGAACGACTATCGCGCGCGGTTGTCGGAAGAAACACGCGACGACGCGGCGCGCGCCATTGCAATGAACCGTGTGAACCCCAAGTTCGTGCTTCGCAATCACCTGGCGGAAACGGCGATTCGCCGCGCGAAGGAGAAGGACTTTTCCGAAGTGGAGCGTCTGGCGGCCGTGCTGCGCCGCCCGTTCGACGAGCAGCCCGAGTACCAAGCTTATGCGGGCTTGCCGCCCGACTGGGCGAGCTCGCTCGAAGTGAGTTGTTCGTCGTGACGCGTGCGCGAGACAGGCAGCCTCCAAACCGAGTTAGAGACAGGAACCGACCATGAACAAACCCGATGACCTGAACCCCGCTGCCCCCGCCGTGCAGAAAGACGACGAAGCGTGGCGCAAGCAGCTGTCCGACATCGAATACGAGGTGACCCGCCACGCGGCCACCGAGCGTCCCTTCACAGGCCGCTACCACGATCACTGGGAGCGCGGCATCTACGACTGCGTCTGTTGCGGCACGCCGCTGTTCGAATCGGACACCAAGTTCGACGCCGGCTGCGGCTGGCCGAGCTACTTCAAGCCGATCAACGGCGAAGTGATTGACGAGAAAACCGACCGTTCGCACGGCATGCTGCGCATCGAAGTGCAGTGCAAGAACTGCGGCGCGCATCTGGGCCACGTGTTCGAAGATGGGCCGGCGCCGACCGGTCTGCGCTACTGCATCAATTCGGCTGCGTTACAATTCGAGCCCAAGTAACGCTGTGCGAAGCGCGGCGCCTGGCCGGCAGCGCGCGCCATCGGGCGTCCGAGGGCCGCAACGCCGCTGATCCGGCCTGCGGCTTCGTCAGGCGGGCGCGTCAGGCTCGCGGCGAACAGCTCAGTGTTGTCCCTGGCCGGTCCGCAACGCTCTCACCACAGGGCGCTTCTCACTGCGCCCTCACCTTCGACTCATTCTGCGAATTCCCGACCAGATAATGAAATTCCTGTTCGATCTGTTCCCGATCATCCTGTTCTTCGTCGCCTTCAAGATATGGGGCATTTTCACGGCGACGGCAGTGGCGATCGTCGCCACGCTGGTGCAGATCGCGTGGGTGGCCTTTCGCCACCGCAAGGTCGATCCGATGCTGTGGGTGAGCCTCGGCGTTGTCACCGTGTTCGGTGGCGCAACGCTGGTGCTGCACAACGACACCTTCATCAAATGGAAGCCGACGGTGCTGTACTGGGCGTTCTCCGTCGCGCTGATCGTCTCGCAACTGGGCTTCAACAAGAACCTGATCGAAGCGATGATGGGCAAGCAGATCACGCTGCCGCACGTGGTCTGGGGCAAGCTGAACGTGGTCTGGGCGGTATTTTTCGTGCTGCTTGGGCTCGTCAATCTGTTCGTCGCGTATCACTACACGACCGACCAATGGGTCAATTTCAAGCTGTTCGGTGCGACCGGATGCCTGCTGGTGTTCATCGTCGGACAGAGTTTGTGGCTTGCGAAGTACATGAAGGAAGAATGACATGACGAGCGATGTATTCATGCATGCGAGCACCGCCGAGCGCGCCGCGCTGATCGAGGCACGTCTCGCGGCCGCGCTCGCGCCGGTCGAATCGATTCACATCACCGACGACAGCGCACAGCATGCGGGCCACGCGGGAGCCGCCGCCGGCGGCCATTTCAGTGTCACGATCGTGGCCGCCGCATTCGCCGGGAAGCCCCGCGTGGCGCGGCATCGCATGGTGTATGATGCGCTGGCCGACGCCATGGAGCGCGGCATTCATGCCCTTGCCATCACGGCGTATACGCCCGAAGAATTTGCTTTGTTGCCCCGCTAGGAACTTCCGATGACCTTGAAGAAAACCCGCCTTTGGGTATTGCTGGCTGCGTTTGCGGCCGCACCTGCATTTGCACAGAACATCGCTGTGGTGAACGGCACGCCGATTCCCAAAGCGCGCGCCGATGCGCTGATCGATCAGCTGGTTCATCAGGGCCAGCAAAACACGCCGCAACTGCAAACGGCAGTGCGTGAAGAACTGGTGAACCGCGAAATCCTGATGCAGGAAGCGCTGCGCCGCGGCCTGCCGAATCGGCCCGACGTCAAGGCGCAAGTCGCCGTCGCGCAGCAAACCGTCGTGCTGCGCGCGCTCATCGAAGACTTCGTGAAGAACAACCAGCCGAGCGACGCCGAAGTCACCGCGCGCTACAACGCACTGGTCAAGGACGCGGGCGGCAAGGAATATCACCTGCACCACATCCTCGTCGACAACGAGCAGCAGGCGAAGGACCTGATCACGAAGATCAAGGCCGGCGCAAGCTTCGAAGACCTCGCCAAGCAATACTCGAAGGACCCCGGTTCGGGCAAGAACGGCGGCGATCTCGACTGGTCGGACCCGAAGGCCTACGTGCCTGAATTCGCGGAAGCGGCCACGCATCTGCAGAAAGGTCAGATGACCGACACGCCGGTGCATACGCAATTCGGCTGGCATATCATCCGTGTCGACGACGTGCGCAACACCACCCCGCCGCCGCTCGAACAGGTGCGCCCGCAAATCGTGCAGCAGATCCAGCAGGAAAAGCTGCAGGCGTTCGAAGAAGGTCTGCGCAAGAACGCGAAGATTCAGTGAGTGGTTGTAGAGCGAGCGCTTCGTCTGAAGCGTGAAAGCAGAAAAGCCGCCTGGGGCGGCTTTTTTGTTACTGCGGTTTTTCCGCTTTGTGCGAAGGTCGGCGCGAACGCAGGCAACGCAGATGTAAGGCTCGACTTGCCGCACATCGCAAAACGCGTCGCACGCTGTGAATCACTGCAGCATGGAGCCGGACGACACCGCCGCCCCTAAACCAGGCGGCGGCCCTGCATGCCTCAGTTCAGCCCAGCCAGCGGCGCGCGTTCTGGAATACGCGCATCCAGGGGCTCGCGTCCGTGCTGCCCTCGCCCCAGCCTTCCGGGTGCCAACTCATCTGCACCGCGCGATGCACGCGCTCCGTGTGCGGCATCAGCACGGTGAAGCGGCCATCGGCGGTGGTGACCGACGTGATGCCATTCGGCGACCCGTTCGGATTGAACGGATATTGCTCGGTCGGCTGTCCCCGGTGATCGACATAACGCATCGCCACCGCGACCTTCGACGCATCGCCTTGCTGCGAGAAGTCCGCGTAGCCTTCGCCGTGCGCGACCGCGACCGGAATGCGCGAGCCTTCCATGCCGGCGAAGAAGATCGACGGCGACGCCTGCACTTCCACCAGCGAGAAGCGCGCTTCGAACTGCTCGGACTTGTTGCGGGTGAACTTCGGCCAGGCTTCGGCACCGGGGATCATCGACGCGAGGCTGCTCATCATCTGGCAGCCGTTGCAGATGCCGAGCGCGAACGTATCTTCGCGACCGAAGAAGGCGGCGAACATGTCGGCCAGTTGCGGATTGAAGCGGATCGCCTTGGCCCAGCCTTCGCCTGCGCCCAGCGTGTCGCCGTACGAGAAGCCGCCGCACGCTACCGCGCCGGCGAAGTCCGCCAGGTTCGCGCGGCCCGCGAGCAGATCGCTCATGTGCACGTCGTGAGCGTCGAAGCCGGCACGGTCGAATGCGTAGGCGGTTTCCAGGTGCGAATTGACGCCCTGCTCGCGCATGACCGCCACACGCGGACGCGCGCCCTTGCCGATGAACGGCACCGCGACGTCCTCGGCGGGGTCGAAGGTGAGCACCGGCGTGATGCCCGGATCGGCGGCGTCCAGCAGCGCATCGTATTCGGCGTCGGCGCAGGCCGGATTGTCGCGCAGGCGCGCGATGCGCCAGCTCACTTCGCTCCATGTGCGATGCAGTTCGGTGCGCGGCGCTTCGTAGATCTTCTTCGCGTCGCGATAGATTTCGATCGCGTCGCGCTCGTTGACCTTGCCGATCACATGCGAGCACGCCGACAACCCATGTTCGCGCAACGCCACCAGCACCGCGTCGCGCTCCGCCGCGCGCACCTGGATGACGCCGCCAAGTTCTTCGGTGAAAAGCGCGCGGATCGTGCGATCCTCGCGGCGGCCGCTGGTCTGCTTCGCCCAGTCTTTCGCGTCGCCGTAATCGGATTCATGATGCGGATCGAGCACCAGCATGTCGACATTCAGCGACACGCCGACGTGACCCGCAAACGCCATTTCGCACACCGTCGCCCACAGGCCGCCGTCCGAACGGTCGTGGTAAGCGAGCAGCTTGCCCTGGCTGTTGAGCGCCTGGATCGCATTGAAGAAGCGCTTCAGGTCTTGCGGATCGTCGATGTCGGGCACCGTGTCGCCGACCTGCTGCGTGACCTGCGCGAGGATGCTGCCTCCCAGACGATGCTTGCCGCGGCCGAGGTCGATCGCGATCAGCACCGAGTCGCCGACCTCGCTCGAGCGGCGCAGTTGCGGCGTGAGCTGCCTGCGCACGTCTTCGACCGGCGCGAACGCGGAGATGATCAAGGAGACCGGCGCGACCACTTCTTTCGCGACGCCACGGTCTTCCCACCTCGTGCGCATCGACAGCGAGTCCTTGCCCACCGGAATGCTGATGCCGAGCGCCGGGCACAGCTCCATGCCAATCGCCTTGACCGTGTCGTAGAGCGCCGCGTCTTCGCCGGGCGCGCCGCATGCGGCCATCCAGTTCGCCGACAGCTTGAGCTTGTCGAGCGACGCGATCGGCGCCGCCGCGATGTTCGTGATCGCCTCGCCGACCGCCATGCGGCCCGAAGCGGGCGCGTTGATCACGGCGAGCGGTGTGCGCTCGGCCATGGTCATCGCTTCGCCGCGGAAACCCGCGTAATCCATTGTGGTAATGGCGACGTCGGCCACCGGCACTTGCCACGGGCCGACCATCTGGTCGCGCGCGGTCGTGCCGCCGACCGAGCGGTCGCCGATCGTGATCAGGAACGACTTGCTGGCAACCGTCGGATGACGCAACACGCTTTGCGCAACGTCCGCCAACGCGAGACCGGTGACGACCACCGGCTCGAGCCGCTGCTCGACGCGCTTGACGTCGCGATGCATGCGCGGCGCCTTGCCGAGCAGCACTTCCATCGGCATGTCGACCGGCTGATGCGCGGCGGCGTCGTTCAGTTCGGAGTCGATCAGCTTCAACTGACGCTCGGCGGTGGCCGTGCCGATCACCGCGAACGGGCAGCGCTCGCGCTTGCACATCGCTTCGAAGGCGGGCAGATCGTCCGGCGCGATCGCCAGCACATAGCGCTCCTGCGCTTCGTTCGACCAGATTTCGCGCGGCGACAAGCCGCTTTCCTCCAGCTGGATCTTGCGCAGTTCGAACACCGCGCCCTTGCCCGCGCCGTCCACCACTTCCGGGAACGCGTTCGACAGACCGCCCGCGCCGACATCGTGAATGCTCAGAATCGGGTTTTTGTCGCCGAGTTGCCAGCACGCGTTGATGACTTCCTGCGCGCGGCGCTCGATTTCCGGATTGCCGCGCTGAACCGAGTCGAAGTCGAGTTCGGCGGTATTGGTGCCCGTTGCCATGGAACTGGCCGCGCCGCCGCCCATCCCGATGCGCATGCCCGGGCCGCCGATCTGGATCAGCAGCGAGCCTTCCGGTAGATCGAGCTTGTGCGTGTGCTGGTCCGAAATATTGCCGATGCCGCCGGCGATCATGATCGGCTTGTGGTAGCCGCGCACGAGGCCTGCGACGTTCTGTTCATAAACGCGGAAATACCCGCCCAGATTCGGCCGGCCGAATTCGTTGTTGAACGCGGCGCCGCCCAGCGGGCCGTCGATCATGATCTGCAGCGGCGACGCAATGCGATCGGGACGGCCGTACGCTTCGTGCTGCTCGGCCGGATTGCGGTGCGCGAGCGGCTGAGCGGCGTCGCGCGCGTTTTCCCATGCTTCGACGCCGTCCGGCAATGCCAGGTTCGACACCGTGAAGCCCGCCAGACCCGCCTTCGGACGCGCGCCGCGGCCGGTCGCGCCTTCATCGCGGATCTCGCCGCCTGCGCCGGTTGCGGCGCCCGGGAACGGCGAGATCGCGGTCGGGTGATTATGCGTTTCGACCTTCATCAGCGTGTGCGTGAGTTCGACGCTGCGGCGGTAGTGCTCCGGCAATTCGCTTGCGCCGAGCTCGGCCGGCGTGCGCGGGAACCAGCGTTCCGCCATGCCGCCCGCCATGATCGCCGAGTTATCCGAATACGCGACGATGGTGCCTTGCGGATTCAACTTCTCGGTGTTGCGGATCATGTTGAACAGCGAGATCTCCTGCTTCTCGCCGTCGATGGTCCAGTCCGCGTTGAAGATCTTGTGGCGGCAATGCTCGCTGTTGGCCTGCGCGAACATCATCAGTTCGACGTCGGTCGGGTTGCGGCCGAGCTTCGTGAAGGCGTCGACCAGGTAGTCGATCTCGTCGTCGGCAAGCGCGAGGCCTAGCTCCCGGTTCGCGCCTTCCAGCGCGCCGCGGCCGTGGCCCAGCACGTCGACGGTTTGCAGCGGCCGCGCCGGCAGCTCGTCGAACAGATGCAGCGCGTGGTCGCGCGAGGGCGACAGGCTTTCGGTCATGCGGTCGTGCAGCGCCGCCGCGACGGCCGCGCGGGCTTCGTCGGAGAGCGCCTTCTTGCCGCCGAGCAGGCCGCTTTTGAGCGTGACCGTGTACTCGACGCCGCGCTCGATGCGGCGCACCTGGGTGAGCCCGCACAGATGCGCGATGTCGGTCGCTTTGCTGGCCCACGGCGACACCGTGCCGAAACGCGGCACGACGAGGAAGGTTTCGGCGGCGCCGCGCTCGTTGCCGGCTTCGAGGGGATGACCGTAGTGCATCAGCGCCTCGATCTTCGCGGTGTCTTCAGTGGACAGCGGGACCTGCGCATTGACGAAGTGCAGGTACTGCCCGCTCACGCCGGCGATATTCCGGTCGATGCGCGTAAGCGTTTCGAGCAGACGGGTTTGACGGAAATCGGAAAGGGCCGAAGCGCCGGGGAAACACGAGAAGTGGGCCATGGACTTGACGTTGCGTCGCTCAGTGATGCCGAGAAGTCGCGCATGCAGGCGACATGAGGCGGAAAGGAAGTCCGGGATTATACCCCGGCAACGCGCTTGCAGCGGGCCTGCCGGTGCGCTCCCGGCCCGCGCGCGGGCGCCGCCGGGTGGTGGGCAGCGCGTGGCCGCGACGGCGCTTTGGCTGCTATCATGCGCGCTTTCATCAGATCGGCGCGAGCCGCCCGAGCCATGCCGGGCACGCGCGCCGCATGCCACGCTCAACGGGAATGTGCCGCTTCGGCGTGCCGTCGGCAATTCGAATCAAAACATGGATGTCATCGTCATTGGCGGCGGGATAGCGGGCGTCGCCACCGCTTATCACCTGCGCGCGGCCGGCCATCGCGTATGCGTCGTCGAGCGCCACGCCACCGTCGCGCAAGGCGCGACCTACGGGCACGGCGGCAGTGTGCTGCCGACCCCGCTCGACGTCTGGTTCGGCCCGACGTTCCTCGCGAGCCGCCAGAACGCCAGGAACGGCGTCGTCAACAAGATCGGCTTTAACGGAGCGGCGCGTCAGTTCGTCAAGCAGCTCGCCGCGCTGCAGGAACCGCAGGCGTTCGCGCGCCAGTATGGCCGCTTGCGTGCGCTGATCGAGGCGTCGCGCGACGCGCTCGCCGACATGGAAGCGCGCTTCGGTCTCGAATTCGAACAGACGGCGGGGCTGCTGCATCTCGTGCGCGGCGAGCATGAATGGCAGTTGACGCAGCCCGCGCTCGACCTGCTGCGCCAGTATGAAGTGCCGCATCAGGTGCTGACGCCGGCCGAATGCGCCGCGTACGAGCATTCCGTGCGCACCGAGCCGCAATTCGCCGGCGGGGTGCTGTTCGAACAGGAGCGCACGGCGAACTGTCCGCTGTTCGCCAAGCTCATCAAGCAGACGCTCGATTCGCAAGGCGGCGTCCAATTCATGCTGGGCTGCGAGGTCTCGGCGATCCGTCTGGAAGGCCAGCGCGCGTCCGTAGAGCTGGCGCCGCGCGCCGCGGCGGCCGCCCGTTCACATGAAGTCGAAGTGATCCATGCGGACGCGGTCGTGGTGGCCGCCGGTCACGGCAGCCTTGCGCTGCTCGAGCGCGCCGGCTTGCGGCTGCCGCTGCATCGGCTGCGCTTGCACACGTTGGTCGCGCCCATCGCGCATGAGGAATGCGCGCCGCACGTGGCGATCGTCGACGCGGTCAAGCGGATTGGCATCAGCCGGATGAACCAGCGGCTGCGTATCGCAGGGGGCGCAGTGCTGCAAAGCGCAAGCCAGATCGACAAACCACTGGGCGAAGCCGTGACCACGGAAGCGCTCGCGCTGCTCGGCCAGGCGACCCACGACTGGATTCCGGGCGCGGCGCGGATCTCGGCGGCGCTGCCGTGGGAAGGCGTCAAGCTGCTGTCGCCGGACGGCTTGCCGGTGATCGGCAACGCGCTGCACCCGAGGCTCTTTGTCAACGCGGGCCATGGCCCGGCGGGCTGGGGCTTGGCCTGCGGTGCGGGCAAGCTGGTTGCCGACCTGCTGTCGGGGCACGCCCCGGATGTGCCGGACGATACGCTGGCCGCGCTGCGCGCGGAGCGTTTCCAGTAAGGTCCGGTCTCAGCGGTAGTGCGCTTCGAGCTCTCGCGCATGCTGGCTGGAGCCCGTCCCCGAGCGGAACGAAGGAGCCGCGCGTAGACCGTTTCCGGTAACGTCCGATTTCAGCGGCCATGCGCTTGCCGCTCTCGCGCATCGTGCTTTGAGCCGCCCGCGAGCGGGCTGGACCGACCGCGTGTAGACCGCTTGCAGCAACGTCCGATTACATCGGCAATGCGCTTTTTCAGCTCTCGCGCACCGCGCCTTGGGCCCGCCCGCAAGCGGGCCGAAAGAGCCGAGCGCTGCGGCTGTATCGGCACTACCATAGCGGTTTGCAAGCTTCGCGGCGGGCATGGGATCGACCGGGCCCAACGCAATGCAACAGCGGCAACTGAACCGAACCGGACCGCACCACCAGACGCCGCCACCGCAACGACCGCAACGCCCGGACGCAACCCCAACGACCGGAATCACCGGACGAACCATCAGGCCTCGCCATGACAGACGCCGAAAACGCTCCCCCGACGCTCATCGACCCACACCGTCGGGCGCTGCCCCTGCTGACGCTCACCGACCTGCGCATCGCGGAAACGCAAGCCGCGGCGGCATTGCCGCCTCACACGCTGATGGCGCGCGCGGGTCAGTCGGCCGCGAGCTTCCTCCATGAACAGATCACCCGCGACACGTCGATCGCCCGCGCAAAGCAGCGCGTGTGGCTGATTGCCGGCCCCGGCAACAACGGCGGCGACGCGCTGGTCCTCGCGACCCGGCTGCATGAAACCGGCATCACGGTGGAACTCTGCATGCCCGTCGAAGTGAAGCCGGACGACGCGCGCTGGGCGCTCGACGCCGCCCGCGCCGCGGGCGTGCCGATCACCGCGGCGCCGCCGGCATCGCTCGACGGCTACCGCTGGCTGGTGGACGGCATGTTCGGCATAGGGCTGACGAGACCACTGCAAGGCGTGTTCGCGAACGTCGCGCGGCAGTTGTCGCAACGCGCGAAGGCGCGGCCCAGGAAAGGCGGCGTGCTCGCGCTCGACGTGCCGAGCGGCCTCGACAGCGACACCGGCACGATCGTCGGCAATGGGGGCGACGCCGCCGTGCACGCGACCCACACCATCACTTTCATCGGCGCGAAGCCGGGTCTGTTCACCGCGCAGGGGCGTGACCTTGCCGGCGCGGTAACGGTCGCGCCGATCGGCGTGGACAGTAGCCAGCGCACGAGCGTGCAACTGAACGCGCCCGAACTGTTCAGCACATACCTGCCGCCGCGCGACTTCGCGACCAACAAAGGAACCTTCGGCAGCCTCGCAGTGGTCGGCGGCGACACCGGCATGTGCGGCGCGCCGATCCTCGCGGCGCGCGCGGCGCTCTTTTGCGGCGCCGGCAAAGTGCACGTTGCGCTGCTGGGCGAGGGCGCCCCGCCCTACGATCCGCCCCATCCCGAGCTGATGCTGCATGCGCTCGACGATCTGCCGCTGGACACGATGGACGCGCTCGCCGTCGGCTGCGGAATGGGGCATCGCGATTGTGCGATGCGGGTGATGCACGACGTCCTGCCGCTCGACGTGCCGAAGCTGTTCGACGCGGATGCGCTAAACCTGATCGCCAAAGACCCGGCGCTCGCCGCCGAACTCACCGCGCGCGGCGTGCAAGGCGACCCGTGCATTCTCACGCCGCATCCGCTCGAAGCCGCGCGCCTGCTGGGCAGCGACGCGCCCGGCGTGCAGCGCGACCGGCTGAGCGCGGCGCGCGCGCTAGCCGCGCGCTTTGCCAGCGTGGTGGTGCTCAAAGGCAGCGGCACGATCATCGCCGCGCCGGACGGCCGCCTCGCCATCAATCCGACGGGAAACGCCGCGCTCGCGACGGGTGGCACCGGCGACGTACTCGGCGGCATCATCGGCGCGCTGCTCGCGCAACGTCTGCCGCGCTACGAAGCGGCGCTCGCGGGCGTCTACCTGCACGGCCTCGCCGCCGACACCCTGAGCGCGCAAGGCCACGGGCCGGCCGGCCTGACGGCGGGCGAACTCGCGCCCATGGTGCGGACCTTGCTCAACCGTCTGTTCTATCCGCCGGCGCATGCATAACCTTTGCGCGCGCAGCGCGATCGGGTGCAGCCTGTCACGCAACGCCGCTATACTGAGTAACTGCGCTGCGCGCCGGGTCGATCACGGATGACGCCGAGGCTTCAACGGACATCCACGCGCTGGATGGCACCCCTGGAGCCTCGGCGACCGCCATCGCCGAACCGGGCCGCGCGGCATCGCTCTGACAGCCTCGTTGCCTCATTCCCGGCAGCGCTTCATGCGCGCGCCTTCCCTCCTGCCCCTGGTTAGACGGACGCTATGACCCAGAACTCGCTCCCCTCCTGGTCCTCGCTGCAAACGCATTACGAAAAGATTCGCAATGCGCATATGCGCGACTGGTTCGCCCCCGAGAACGATCCCGCCCCTACCCGCGCCGAGCGCTTCACGTTCTCGGGCGGCGGTCTCGCGGCCGATTTCTCGAAACACCGCATGACCGATGAGACGCTGCATCTGCTGGTGCAACTCGCTCGCGAAGCCGGCGTCGAGAAGCGCCGCGACGCGATGTTCGCAGGCGACGTGGTCAACCCGACCGAAGGCCGCGCGGCCTTGCATACCGCACTGCGCGCAACCGATCCGAAAGCGCCCTTCTTCGCCCAGGTGCAGGCCGAGCGCGCGAAGATGGCCGCCTTCGCCGACCAGGTGCGCAGCGGCGCATGGACGGGCTATACCGGCAAGCGGATTCGCTATGTCGTGAACATCGGCATCGGCGGCTCGGACCTCGGGCCGAAAATGGTCGTGCATGCGCTGCATCATCTGGCTGCGCCGGAGATTGCCACGCACTTCGTGTCGAACGTCGACGGCGCGGACCTGTACAACGTGATGCAGCAGATCGACCCCGAAGAGACGCTCGCGATCATCGTCTCAAAGACCTTCACCACGCTCGAAACCATGACCAACGCGCGCTCGCTGCGTGACTGGTTCATCGAGAGCGGCTGCCCGGAAAGCGCGCTCGCGAAGCACTTCGTCGGCGTGTCGGCCAACCCTTCCGAAGTCGTCAAGTTCGGCATCGCCAAAGAGAACGTGTTCGAAATGTGGGACTGGGTCGGCGGCCGCTATTCACTGTGGTCGGCGGTGGGCCTGTCGATCATGATCGCGATCGGTCCGCAACAGTTCGGCGAACTGCTCGGCGGCGCCAACGAGATGGACCAGCATTTCCGCGACGCGCCGCTCGAAAAGAACCTGCCGGTTCTGCTCGGCATGATCGGCATCTGGTATCGCAACTTCTTCGGCTTACAGAGCTATCTGGTCGCGCCGTATTCGGAAGCGCTGCATTTCCTGCCGTCGTATCTGCAACAACTCGAGATGGAGAGCAACGGCAAGTCGGCGCGGCTCGATGGCGCGATGGTCGACTATCCGACTGCCGCCGTGACCTGGGGCGAACCGGGCACGAACGGCCAGCACGCATTCTTCCAGATGCTCCATCAAGGCCCGACCATCGTGCCGATCGACTTCATCGCGGTGCTGACGCCGGAGCATCCGTTGATCAGCCATCATCCTAAGCTGCTGGCCAACTGCTTCGCGCAAAGCGAGGCGCTGATGCTCGGCCGCACCCTCGAGGAAGCCCAAAAAGTGGCCGGCCCGGACAAGCCCGAACTCGCGCCGCACCTGGTGTTTCCGGGCAACCGTCCAACCACGACGCTGCTCGTCGACGCGCTCACCGCGCGTTCGCTCGGCGCGTTGATCGCCTTGTACGAACACAAGGTGCTGGTCCAGGCGTCGGTGTGGGACATCAATCCGTTCGATCAGTGGGGCGTCGAATTGGGCAAGATTCTCGGCAAGGTGGTCGAGGCCGACCTGACGGCCGGCAGCGTCGACGAAAAGAAGCACGACTCGTCGACGTCGGCGCTGATCGCGCGGGCGCGCGCGGCGTTAAAGCGGTGAATAAAGCGGTGAATGTGCGCCGGGCGCTAGTGTCATGTCAGTGAGCTGATCAGCAGCATGCACTTGCGTGGCTACCCGCGTCGTTTAGCGCGATACGGGGTGGCTTCAGGTTACCGCATGTTGCTGCGTTACGTTCGGCGGTTCACGACGAAGCGCATGTGAAAAAGCGGGCCGTCATGCGGCCCGCTTGGCTTTTCAATTGATGGCCACCGATTCGATGGCCACAGCTCGCGCCTCCTGCGCGCTAGCGCGCCGTTCACGCGAGTCGTCCCGCCTCGATCGTCACGATGGTATCGCAACGACGCGCCAGCTCGATGTCATGCGTGACGAGGATCAGCGTCGCGCCGTTCGTGCGGTTCATCTCGAACATCAGATCGATCACCGCATGGCCGGTGGCGGCATCGAGGCTGCCGGTCGGCTCATCGGCGAACAGCACGGCCGGGTGCGTGACGAAAGCCCGCGCCAACGCGACGCGCTGCTGCTCGCCACCCGAGAGCAGCTTCGGATAATGACCGGTGCGCTGCCCCAGACCCACTTGCTCCAGCAGCGCACGCGCTCGCGCGGCAGCCTCGCGCGTGCCGATGCCGCCCTGGAGTTCGAGCGGCAACGTGACGTTTTCGAGCGCGGTCAGATGCGGCATCAATTGAAACGACTGGAACACGAAGCCGACCGAGCCGCCGCGCAATGCGGCCCGTTCGTCTTCGCTCAGTTCAGTCAGCTCGCGGCCGAGCAACCGAACCGAGCCCGAGCTCGCGCTGTCCAATCCCGCGAGCAAGCCAAGCAGCGTAGACTTGCCCGACCCGGATGCACCGACGATCGCCACACTGCTGCCGGCATCGATAGCAAGATCGATGTCGTCGAGAATCGTTAGGTCGCCCGTTGCATCCTTAACCTTCTTGCACAAACCCCGTACTTCAATGACCGGATCAGTTTTGTTTAGCATGGTGAAGCGTAGGTTGAAAGTGCTCGCCATGGGTTTTAGCACCACGGCTCGGATTGCTGCGGCAACAGGCTCAGTCGTCGTGAGCGCTGCGCTTTTTTCGATGGCCTTGCCGGTTCGCGCCGCGAATGCGCCCGAACCGGCCAAGCCGGTGATCGTCGTGCTCGGCGACAGCATCTCGGCCGAATACGGCTTGCCCCGCGACACGGGCTGGGTGGCATTGCTGCGCGAGCGTCTCGCCAAGGAGCGATTCGATTATAGCGTCGCCAATGCGAGCATCAGCGGCGATACCACGAGCGGTGGGCGGGCTCGCTTACCGGCGCTGATGCAGCGTTTGAAGCCGAGCATCGTGATCGTCGAGCTCGGCGCGAACGATGCATTGCGTGGCGTGCCGCTCGCCACCACCGAAGACAATCTGCGCACGATTATCGAGCAGGCTCAGCAGGCTCGCGCAAGGGTCGTGCTCGTCGGCATGTATGTCCCACCGAACTATGGCCCGGACTACACCCGCAAGTTCCACGGCATGTATGGCGAATTGTCGAGGGAACTGAAGGTGCCGTTGGTCCCGTTTCTGCTCGCGGGCATCGCCGACCAGCCGGACATGTTCCAGGCGGATCAGATCCATCCGGCGCAGCAGGCACAAGCGGTGCTACTCGGGAACGTGTGGCCCGTTCTCAAGCCACTTCTTCGCACAGGTTCGCCGCACTGAGAAGCGTGCTAACAACTTGTTTCCAGAACTGTGGGAACACGGGTGGCAGGCGTCGTTCTGACACTTTCACATCCGTGTGACCGGCTCGATTCTGAGCGACTTCCCAGGAGATAAAGTGAAATACCTACCGTTAATCGCTTTGACCGTGGCAATGTCTGCCTGCGCCGCTCAACCGCCCGCTGGCGTTGAATCTGTCGGACAGAGCCAGCAACCCCCCAGTGCCGTCGCCAGCTGCATCGCGCAGAAATGGGCGGACAGCTCCCAGCAACAGGTGATCTCGCAAAATACGCTTGCCCACGATCAGGCGATGGATGTCTATGTTCCCGGCCAGCAGCCTCCTAACGGCGCTGCCGCGGTGGTGCGTCCGTCGTACACCGGCAAGGGCACGTGGGTCGGCTTCCGTGGCGCGGGCACGGCGAACAGCAACGCTACCGGCGCAATCAGCGCCTGCCTTTGAGCCAATGCCGCTTCACGTTTGAAGCACGTTGTATCGTCAAATGAGAAAGCCCCGCAATGCGGGGCTTTCTTGCCTCTGCACCGGGTGCAGCATTGCTGCTCACCCCGCGAGCCTCGTTTTGATGACGTCTATTGGTCGGTCGCTTGCGCGTTGCCGCTGTCGAGTGAACCGTAGAACTTCACCTTCGAACGGGCGCGCAGCGCCTGGAGGTAGGCCTCGCTTTCGGACTGCGCATTCACTTGTGCGATCTGCTGCTGGGCGGCGGCGAGATGCTGAGGATCGGGTGGGGGGGCCGCCACCACCGAATTCACCCGATAAATCGCGTAGCCGTCGTCGCCCAGGTCGACACCCACGTACGCCGGCAATTTTTGGCCATCCACTTTGTAGATTGCACTCAATGCAGCCGGCGGCACGCCCTGAGCGTCGTTGCGCGACACTTTCAACGGCGATGAGAAACCGGTCGTGGCCTTCGACTTTTCAAGTTCGGCCAGCTTCGCCGCACCGTCCTTATGGGCCGCTTCGTTCGACTGCGCGGCGAACACCTTCTGACGCACCGCGTCTTTGACAGCCTCGAAGGCCGGCACAGCCGCAGGCTTATAGTCGGTGACGTGCGCCGCGATCAACGTGTTGCCGCCGACGTCGATTGCCTGGGTGTTGTTGCGTTGCACTGCCGCGTCGTTGGCGAACACTGCCGCGAGGAACTTCGGATTGTTCAGCGGGCTGCCCGGCGGCAGCTTGGGGTCCGGCTGCGGCGTCACCGTAGCGGTTTGCAGTTGCAGCTTGTATTTGTCGGCTGCAGGCTGCAGGCTCTTCGCCTTCTCGTACACGAGCGACGTGAAGCCTTCCGAACTGTCGGTGAACGCCTTGCTCGCCAGTTGCGCCTTCAGGTCTTTGGCGATCTGATCTTTCACTTCGTCAAACGGCTTCGTAACCGCCGGCTTGACGTCCGTCACCTTGACGATGTGAAAACCGAAGTCGGTCTGCACGATGCCGCTGATTTCGTCCTTCTTCAGAGCGAACACCGCGTCGTCGAACGCCTTGCCGCCCGCGATCATGCCGCGGCCAAAGTACCCCAGATCGCCGCCCTTCGATGCCGAGCCCGGGTCCTGCGAATTCGCCTGCGCGACCTGCGCGAACTGCTCCGGATGTGCCTTGACCTGGGCGAGCAACGCTTCGGCCTTCTGTTTCGCCTTGGCCTTGTCGGCCGCGCTGGCGTCTTTGGGCGCGGCGATCAGGATGTGGCTGGCACGCACTTCGCCTTCCGTGCGGTAGTGCGCGATGTTGTCGTCGTAGTATTTTTTCAGGTCCGCGTCGCTCGGCTGGATCGATGCGGCCAGCGTTTGCGGCGACAGCACGAGGTACTGAATGGCCGCAGTGGCCGGCGTCGCGAACTCGTTGCGATGCGCGTCGTAGTACGCCTGCAGTTGCGCGTCGGTGGGCTGGACTTTGGCCGCATAATCGCGCGGATGGAACGCCATGCCTTGTACTTCACGCTGCTGCTCGGCGAGCTCGGTCAGGTGCTGTGCGAGTACTTTCGACACGAACGCGCTGCCTTGAATGCTCGCGGGCAACTGCTGCAGGGCGAGGCTGTAGCGCACCCGTTCGTCGTATTGGTCCGGCGTCATGCCCTGCATTGCAAGCAATTGCTTGTAACGTTCGACGTCGATCGAGCCGTCGGGATTTTTCAGCGACGAGATGACGGGATCGTTCAGCAACACGCGGCGCACGGCGTCGTCGGAGGCAGTCAGATGCAGGCGCTGCGCTTCATCGGCCAGCACGCGCTGTTCGATCAGACCGTCGAGAATGTCGCGACGGTGTTCCGGCGTATCGAACGACTTCGCGTCGAATTGCGCGCCCAGCATCTGACGGGCTCGGTCGAGTTGCTGACGCATGGCGTCGTCATACTCGGCGCGCGTGATCTTGCGACCGTTGACGCTCGCGACGTTCGCACTTTCGTCAAAGAAGCCGCGGAAACCTTGGATACCCACAAAACCCAACCCCGGCACAATGATGAGGATGAGCATGAACATCATCAGGCGTTTGTGATTGCGGAAAAAATCGAGCATGCGTAAGGAGTGCCGAAAACAGAACGCCCGATCTTACAACAGCGGGCAATAAAAAAGGCGAACCGGAGTTCGCCTTGCGTGGATACTGGCGGAGTGGACGGGACTCGAACCCGCGACCCCCGGCGTGACAGGCCGGTATTCTAACCGACTGAACTACCACTCCTTGTACTGCGCTGACTGCCTGGTAACACTAGCCTGGATCTGAAACTGGTGGGTGCCGGGAGGTTTCAAAACCCTCTGGCCTGCCTTGACGGACCAAGCTTTCCCCAGTTCCATCATACAAATACAACTAAAAAGCAACGACGTGAGATTTTGCCGCAAATGTCGCAGTCTGGCAACGAAAATCTGCCTGCAACTCGACCGGCCCCAACGAAAACTTCGCGCGCCCGGCAATCCGTCATGGTCACACCGGCATCGCGACCCGCTCGTACCACCCAGCTATAGAGGGGCTGCGCGCTCGGCTCGAACGCCTTCGCCAGTTCCTCCGACGTGCGCCCGGCCTTCACCAACCCCACCATTTGCGACCCGAATTCCGCCCAGTACGGAGTTGCGATGCTTGCCGCTTTTTCGCACCGTCTCTTCAAAAGGATAGGGGTCCGTCTGTACGGTTCAACTTAGGACTCCCTCATAAGCTTCAGTAGCTTGCGTATCACCTGCGCTCCCAGTTTCAGATAAAAAAGCGCTTGGCCAGCCAAAGGGTATACAGTGGGAACACCGGTCGCCTTGAGCGACATCCATCTCTGGGGCTCCATCATGCGATCGCCGATTAAATCCGCCTCTGTGACAGTTGGCAGCGAGAGCGAGTATTCCATCGAGCGCAGAACGCGTGCTCACGTACTCGATACAGCGGATGCTGTACGAGCGGAAAAGAGGCGCGCCAATTTCGCTGCCATCGACTCCAACGCTAGCAAGTGGCGCTATCCGGCCCCAGGCATGAAGAGCTGATCGTGGCGCTTCAATTTCCCAACCCGAGCCGTAGCTACGATGCCTCCCGGCATTGTGTGTGTTTCTGGGGCTACGACAACTCGCGCGAAATCACCTTCCTGGTCGACGACGCCATCCTCAGAAATCTGCAGCCTGGCGTGGGATCCGATGAGCGGTCGATACTCGGTGCTTTCGACCAGGGCCGCGAAAAGATCCTCGATATCGCGAAGAAGCTGTATGTCGGTGGTGCGCAGAACCGATATTCGATTTCATAAGTTGCGGCCATCTCGCGGGCATGCTCCCAGATCTGCCAGGTCCAGGTCTTGCCGGACGCCCCGGACCACTTCGGAAAGAAGCCACATTGGTGCTTCCGTTATGACGGCGGTTACCGGGTACCTGTCGGCATTCTCTTGACTCGCCGTGTCCCGAGGGTCATTGGCCTGCACGCCCCCCGCCTCAAAGCCGGCCCGGGCAGTCGACGCAACGACGAATTGAGCTCACGCGAGACGGCCACGGTGCGTCAAACTCACGGCTTGCAACACGATTCGATGAGCGGTTCCTTTTCCGTCCCCGACACAGCCCAAAGCCAGTGCTCGGACCGATTCATATTCAAGTGGGAGAGCAGCATGACTGATGACCAGGTGGACATGGCAGAAATAGCGGAAAACAGGAGCCGCAGAGAAGCGGGAGCGGCGGCAACGAAAGCTGCCACGGCTGTCGCGCCAAAACCGCATACGACGGGCATCGATCCGGATGTGGACAGATTGCGCAAGCCTTGGGGCAAGCGTGTCTGGGCATGGCTCGGAGCCTCGGGAGTCCGCACTCACGTTCGTCACCCACGGCCGGAATAGTCCAGCCCGCGCGGGTAGATACGGCACGAGCGCAGGAGCGCCGCCTGCTTTTACGCATCCGCTCAGTGAGTTCCGTTGACGGTATGGCACATACCCGACCTGGCGGATTGGCGATCGACTGTCGCTTGACAACAAGCTCCCCCTTTTCCTCGCGCCTATCCTGAGGCTTAGCGCCTGGGTCTTCTCATGCCTTCGGTTTCCATGGCGGCATTGCGTTCTTCGCAGGCCTCAGTGGGCTCCATTGTCTCGTCGACGGAAGCGCTGGCGCGCTCCGTGGCCGCTTTCGTTTCATCGACCGTGGCGCCCAGTCCGCCATCATCATCCGCCGGAGGCTCCAGCATGTCCCGAAGCATGGCGGCCAGTTCCGGTGTATCCCACGGCGCGCCATGCTGCTCTTTCTTCTTTATGTAGTGCCGGACTTCGGCGTCTTGCTCCGGAGTCAAAGGAAGGCCGCGAAAAGTGCTTTGGGGGGTGGCGTCGACCATGACATTGCTCCGAAAATCGTCTCATCTTCAGTGTAGGCCTTTTGCAGCGGACGAAGGATAGGTTCGATGTCCGGTTCCATATCAGAGGCCTCATCAAAACCTCCGTCGCTCGGCTTACCTTGTTGCCAGCAACGCGTTCCGCTCAGACGTGATGGTCAACCGGAGTCACCCGTCAGAGACCGAGCCGCCAGGTCACGTTGCTGCGCGCGCGCGCCTCACAGCGCGCGCGGAAAAAATCCGTTTGATAGATGCGCGGGCGCGCCAGCAATCTGCCCAGAAAAGCCCGCTCAAGTTGATCGTATGCGTAGTCGTCGAGATCGGGCCGCTCGGCCCTCAGGCGTTCACCCTCTTCGCAAAACCGGCCGCGCGAAGCGCCAAGCACTGCAAGGTCGATGTCACAAGCGAAACCGGCGTCCAGCTCCTGCGCCGGGCTTTTGTGCGTTGTCGCGATGATCATCGCGCAGATGCGCTCGCATGCGGCAATGCGACCTTCGGCCCTGCGCCGGAACCAGTCCGCGCTGCTTTGCTCGTTATTCAGCGCGCCGGGAATGTAGATCACGTCGTGGCACCAAAGTGCGAGTTCGACGGCATCTGGATCGGGAATCAAGCCACGAGCCAGGTCGAGATCGCGCAAACAGCGGCGCACATGCCGTAGCGTGTGATAACGACGCGCTGGCTCTGCATAGCATCGCGCAAGACAGGCATAGACGTCCTCGGCATGCGCCCCGCCGCTGCGCGACCACAACGCGACGAAACGCGCCTGCGTCTGGTTCATGCTCGCTCCTTTGCCCGAGCGTCTACGCACGACGGCCCCGTGCCAACGTGATCGCGATGCTCAGAGAAATTCCTTGCGAATGTCGATAGTCGACCTCTGTCCGATGCTCTTGTAGTGATGCGCGAGCCACGCATCCGCTTCACGCCGCCCGTTGTCGCGCAGCTCGCTCAAGAATCCCCAATCCGCGTTGTACTTGCTCGACACACTCAAGGCGCACATGGCATCGTCGGCGCGAATGGAATGGATCAGCATTTCCTTCATCTCGCCGCGATCGACCTTGCCCTGCTGGATCAGCTCGGTGACGAACGCAACCGCTCGCATCTCGCGCATCAGCGACGAGTTGAAGCTGATCTCGTTGATACGGTTGAGGATTTCCGCCGTGGTGATCGGCACACCACGGCGCACGAGCGGATTGATATGCACGATCACGATGTCGCGTGTCGTGCAGTTGTAAATCAGCGGATAGATGGCCGGGTTGCCCATATAGCCGCCATCCCAGTAGTACTCGCCGTCGATCATGATCGCCTGGAACAATGTCGGCACGCATGCCGATGCAAGTACCGCGTCCGCGCAGACATCCTCGCCTGTGAAAAGGCGGATTTTCCCCGTCTCTACGTTCGTCGCGCACAGATATAGGCGGATCGGACAGTGGTTGCGCAGCCGGGTAAAGTCGACCTGGCTTTTGAGCACTTCGAGTAGCGGATTGAGGTTGTTCGGATTGAACTGGTAGGGCGAAAAGATGCGCAGCGCCATGTCGGCGAATGCATAAAGCGGCGAATGATCGAGCCCGAAGCTGTGCGTGCCTTTTAGCCACGGCAGCCAGCGCAGCGGGTTGTAGCGCTCCGCCGATTGCGCGACCGCCTGCCAGAAATCGTGCAGCGCCTGGCGCGCGCCCTCTTCGCCGCCCTGTAGCAGGCCATATGCGAGCACGACGGCGTTCATCGCACCGGCGCTCGTCGCGCTGACGCCCTCGATCGCAAGCCTGCGGTCCTCGAGCAGCCGGTCGAGCACGCCCCAAGTGAACGCGCCGTGCATCCCGCCGCCCTGTAAAGCCAGCGCGATCTGTTTCGGCGGTTCATCGTCGCGGCGTCTTGTGTGCGTGGTCGTCATGCCCGTCTCCTCAGCTCCCCGTCTGCGCGGAGCGGCGTCAAGCAGTGGGCTGGATGCCGGAGCGCCGCTCGCCGCCGTCCGTCATCGGTGGGGTCACCCAGCGCCCGTGTTGAGCGCATCCAGTAGCGCTTGCGCGTCTCACAGGTCAGCCGTGTCGAACCCCTCCGTGAAGCAGGAATACACCTGGGATAGCCCTTGCCTGGCCTGCGCCGGGTTCCCTTGCCGCTGCAACAGCCGGGCGAGGTCCGACGCCGCCCGCAATTCCAGCGATCTGGCGCCTTGCTCGCGCGCCCGTGCGATCGCCTCGTGAAAACAGTCCGCGGCCTTGTGGTCGCACATCCGCACAGGACCTTCGTTGTTCGTCGCAGCCATCGAGAAGTTTCCCCTGAGCCGGTACAACTCGGCCTCGTAACAATGTTCGCCCGACTTCTCGACAATCGACATGGCCTCGTCGAGCATGCGCAGTGCGGCCTCGCTGTCTCCTGTGCGCCAATAGCTGTCGGCAAGCAGCGCCAGAAAATAAGGCCGCTGGTCTTCGCCGCCAGCGGCTCGTTGCGCGTCGAGGCCCGGGCGCATCTGCGCGATGCCCTCCTCAATGTTTCCCTGCGCGGTCATCGACCAGCCCCGCAGAAGCGTTCCCCACGCGAGCCAGTACGGCAAGCCGTGTTCGGTCGAGACGGTAATCACGGCTTGCGCACGCTCGCCGGCGAGCGACGACTCGCGCCGCAGTTGGTGCAACTGGGCGGCGTAGGTCAGGCTAAAGGCGAGAGTCGGACCATAGGCAAGCTTCTGCGCAAGAGCAAGCGCTTCGCAGCTGCGCTTGCGCGCCTCATCGGGGTACCCCTGAAACCACATGGTCAACGCGAGAATGCCGTCGCCGAGCGACTTCGCCACGTAGCCTTCATAGTAGTGGACGGCTTCCATCATCAGCGCGACGACGGGCTTGATCAGGCGATGCGCCACTTCGGGTTCGAGATCGTGGATCAAGGCGGTGGAACCGGCCATATCCGCGAACAGCGCCGTTACCGTCTTGCGCTCGCCAGCGGTTTCGCCCCGCGCTTCCATGGCCGCATGTTCCGCACGGATGCGTTCGGCAAGATGGTGAGGTGTGTAATGAACGGGCGCGGGCGGCGGTTCCGAAACGGATGGGCGATAGCGGGATCGCGTTGCCGGTGCCTCGCCGAGCGGCGCTCCGCATTCGCTGCAGAATCGGGCAGCCGACCCGGCCTCATGGCCGCAACGCGAACATGTGCGAGACAGCATAGCCCCGCACGCTTCGCAGAACTTTGCGTCGGCGGAGCTCTCGGACCCGCAGTTTGTGCAGCGCATACAACCCTCTTCCTGCCAAGGGTCAAGACATCAACATTATGCGCCGCTGCGCACGGACATTCATTCGCGAATGCGCCTCCCAGTGCTGGGCGCCGGTTGTCGAAAGCGTTGTTGCAGCTGTAATTGGTACAAGGTCTTCACAGCGGCGCTAACGTGTCGGTCGATTGCTCTAGCGAGGGATGGCGCGGTAGCGGCGCGCGGTGGTTTGCCGGTACCGGTTGGGCGCGCGAAGAGCGGGCTGCGTTTCGCCGACTTGCCTATTGCGAGAACTGGGCGTCGCGCTATCCGCAAAGCAGGTGCACACGATTCAAGGCTGCCGTGCGGCACGGATGGGAGCGTGTTACGGGTGGCTGACCGCTCGTTGCCGGTGGTGTCGGGACCGCGGCCATCGGCATATCGCCGCTATGGAACCACCCTTTCGCGACCATAGAGCATCATCATCACGATGATGACCAGCCCGAAGACCACCTGGCGGAAGACGTCGGCTGGCAGTCTGATACCGAACTCCCCGAAGTAGTCCTGCGGCTGCAGCACCGAGAGGATCGATTGCAAAAGCGTAATCAGGATTACGCCGACGACGGTGCCCAGATAGGTGCCGCGCCCGCCGAGCACGTTGGTGCCGCCGAGCACGATAGCCGCGATCGTAGGCAATAGATAAGGGTCGCCCATCGCCTGATAGGACCGGTTCGCCCAGCCGGCAAGCAACACACCGCCGGTCGCGGCGCAGGCACCGGACAGTGCGAAGGCGAGCAGGGTGACGCGCCGGGTATCGACGCCGGAGAGAAACACCGCGCGCTCCCGATTGCCGATCGCATAGATCTGCCGGCCAAGCCGGGTGCGCGTCAGCATGTAAATCGTAGCCGCCCCGATCGCGATCCAGACGAGCAGTGGATTGGCGATTCCGGGAACCAGTTGCCCGCTGCCGACGGCGATCATGAGTGCGGTGGCCCGATCCTGGGGCGCGAAGCCGCCGGTGTGATAAACCATGAGGCCCTGCGCGACGGCATTCATGCCGAGCGTGAAGATCATCGAAGGCGCGCGAAGATACGCAACCCCCAAGCCGTTCACCACGCCGACCACAACACCGCAAAAGATTCCGAACGGAATGGCGAGCGGCACGCCGAGGGCGGGCCCGAGGATGCCGGCTGCGCCGGTGGCCATCATGCCGCCCATCGCAATCGTCCAGGGAATCGACAGGTCGATCTGCCCCATCAAAATCACGATCATCTCCCCCGTTGCGATCGTGCCGAGGAAGGAGGCGACCCGAAGCTGCTGGGCCAGGTACTCGACGGACAGGAAGCCTGGCTTGGCGGCCGCACCCAGCAGGAGCAGGAGCACAACGCAGCCGAAGGCGATCAGCGTCGCGGCGTCGATCTTTGGCAAGATGCGAAGCATGGCGGGCGCTAGCGATAGAGATCGAGCTTGTTGCGCACGCGCAGCAGCCGCAGCGAGCCGAGACTGACCGCGAACAGCAGGACGACCCCGACGAACAGCGGCTGCAGCACCGGATTGATATTGAATACGATCAGCAGATCGCCCACGGTGCGCATCACGAAGGCCCCGAAGACCGAGCCGACCACGCCGCCCGATCCCCCGAACAGCGAGGTGCCGCCGATCACCAGCGCGGCGATGGAGTTCAGCGTGTAGTCCGCGCCAAGCGCGGCCCGCGCTTCGCCGGAAAAGGTGATGCAGGTCAGCAGGAGCCCGCCGAGTGCGGCGAACAGCCCGGCCAGCGTATAGGCCAACAGCTTCGCCCGCGCAATGGGTACGCCGGACATGTACGCTGCCTGTTCCGCCGAGCCCACGGCATAGGCGGCCCGCCCCAGGGTGGAGTCCCGGTACGGCAGCCAGACGAAGACGACAGCGGCGAGGATCAGCAGGACGGACGAAGGCACGGCGTAGGTCGAGCGTGTCATCAGAGCGGCGAAATCGCCGTTGATGTCGCCGCCCGGCTGTGGCCGCAGGGCGAGCGCGATGCCGAAATAGATCGCGCTCGTCGCAAGCGTGGCGATCAGCGGCTGCAGCCTGCCGTAGACCACGATCAACCCGTTCACGAGGCCGCAGATGAGGCCCACGACGAGCACGGCGACAATGCCGAGCGCAGTGCTCGCCGGATCGCCGGTGACGATCGACGACGCGAGGCAATTGGCCAGCATGAATATCATGCCGACGGAAAGATCGAGTCCCCCGGTCAACACAGGCAACGTCTGCGCCATGGCGACGAGCGCCAACAGCGCGCCCTTGTTGGCCGCCGTGTTGACGACATCGGAGGTGAGGCCGATCGGCTGGGCAGCCCCGTAGACGCCGAACATGGCCACGAAGATCGCCGCCGAGACTAACGCCCCGCGCTGCGCCGCAAACCAGTAGCGCCAGTTGCTCATGTGCCGTCTGCCCATCATGGTCAGCCCTCGTTCGGCGTTCACTCGGCTACCTCGCGACATTCCGGGCAGGCCGCTGCGCCGCGGATGTCAGGTTCAGCGCGGCACCGATCAGGTTGTGCTCGGTCAACTCGGCGCCCTGCAGCATTCGGACGATGGTGCCGTCGTAGAAGACGGCCACCCGGTCGCAGCACCCGATGAGCTCGTCGTAGTCGGTGGAATAAAACAGCACCGCCGTCCCCTGCTGCGCCAGCTGTCGCAACAGCTGGTAGATTTCCTGTTTCGTGCCGACATCGATCCCCCTTGTCGGGTCGTTCAAAAGCACGATGCGCGGCTTGGTCATCAGCCATTTGCCTATCACCACCTTCTGTTGATTGCCGCCCGACAACCCGGCCACGGGACCATCCAGTCCGTCCGACTTGATCGCAAGCTGGCGCACGACTGCGTCGATCAGCACGGCCTCGGCCTTGCGGTCGATGCGGCCCAGGCTGCTTACCGCATCGAGGGCGGCGAAGGACAGATTCTCACGCACGGTCATCGGCAGCATCAGCCCTTCGTTCCTGCGATCCTCCGGGATCAGCGCGAGGCCCAGCTCCGGCGACTTTGCCTGACGGGGGCTCGAGATCTTCACCGGCTTGCCGGCCACCTCGATCTCGCCTCCCACGCCGATCAACGCTCCGAACAGGGCCAGCAGAAGCTGTCGCTGTCCTTGCCCGTCGAGCCCGCCCAGACCGACGACCTCGCCCGGATACACGTCGAGAGTGACGTTCTTCAACTCGCCGGCCCAGGAGAGATTGCGCACCGCGAGCCCGGGTTTGCCCTCACGCCGGGTCTTACCGAGTGGCGGAAAGACGCTGGAATATTCCCGGCCGATCATCATTTCGACGATCGCATCATCTGATCGAGTGCCGGCGACAAAAGTCTCGATGTAGCGGCCGTTGCGGAAAACCGTGCAATCGTCGGCGAGTGCGGCGATCTCGTGCATTCGGTGCGAGATGTAGATGATCGCCATCCCCTGGGCCCGCAGTTGCCTGAGGAGCGTGAAGACCTTGGCCACGTCGGCCGCGGTCAACGCCGAGGTCGCCTCGTCGAGGATCAGCACTTTCGGCCGCCGCGCGAGGGCCTTGGCGATTTCCACCATCTGCTGGCGCGACAGCGGCAACTCGCCCACCGGCGCGGCAGGATGGATGTCTTCACCGCCGATTCGCGTCAACACCTCCTGCGCGCGCCGCCGTTGCGCCGCCCGGTCGATGAGTCCGAACCGGCGTGGCGGATGGGTGATGCAGATATTGTCGGCCACGGTCAGATCGGGCAGCAGCGAAAGCTCCTGAAAGATGCACGATATCCCCGCCTCCGCCGCCGCCCCGGGCGTAGCGAAGGCGACCGGCGCGCCGCCGAGAAAGATACGCCCGCTATCAGGCTGCACCACGCCGCAGAGGATCTTGATGAATGTGGACTTGCCCGCCCCGTTCTCCCCCAGTAGCGCGTGGATCGAGCCGGCACGACACGAGAATTGCACGCCCTCCAGCGCCCGAACGCCGCCGTACTGCTTCGAAACACCTTCCACCCGCAGTAGTGGGCCCGGCGTCTCCTCGATCATCCTGCCGCCTCTCTGTTCGCGCCGCGCGGCCAGGGCTGTCCCCGCCGCGCGCCTGGTTCAGTCGTTGGTGCCGGACTGGGTCGCAATTTCTTCGGCCGAGAAACCGATATGGCAGCTTGGGAAATTGTTGCCGGCGAAGAAGCTGCCCGGCAGTTTCGGGAAGACGCTCTCGCCGGGCTTGAATGGCGAATAGTCGACCGACGTGGGCAGGGCGATGCTTTGCGGAACCACCTCGCCCTGCAGCGCGGCGATTGCGATCTTGATCGCCACCGCGCTCTGCGCCGGGCCCGTGCCACCGGACTGGCAGGTCAGGTCGTCCTTGTCGCAGAGCATGCGATAGGCGTTCTCCGTCTCGCCCGAGATCGGCGCCTTGAACTTGCCGGAGTCGAGCATCGCCTGAACCGTGCCCTGCGATCCACCCTGGACGTAGATGCCATCGAACACGCCGCCCGCGGCGATCGCGTCGGCGGTCGCTTTTTGCGCATCGCCTGGCGCCCAGTTGCCGATCACGTCGACCACCTTCACCTTACGGCCCGACTTGTCGAGCACTTCGTGGAAACCCTTGTCGCGAGCGAGGTCCACCGGCTGACCGGACGGACCCCGAACGTGCAGGAACGTCAGGTCACCCGTCTTCCTGGCTTGCTTCAGCAGGAACGTGGCGGCCATCTCGCCAAGGCCCTGCTGGTTGACGTTGACCGAAATCTGATCCGGACTGTCGATCACGTTGTCGAAGGACACCACCACCACGCCTTTCGCATTGGCCTTTTGCACCACACCCTTGAAAGCGGCGGCGCTATTGGCGTCGACGATGATTGCGTCGAAGCCCTGGTCGATGAAATTGTTGGCGGCGGCGATCTGCGCGGAGATGTCCTGGCCGACGGAGACGACCTTGAATTCCTTGATGTCCTTCTTCACCGCAGGCTGAGCCACATAAGCCTTGGCGACCCGGATCATCTGGACGCGCCAGTCGTTGGCGATGAATCCGTTTACCAGGGCAATGCGATAGGGCCCGTGCCGGGCCGGCCACTGGAAGAATTTCGTGCTTGCCGATTGCGGCTTGAAACAGCCTGGATCGGCGCCCGGTCCATTGACCACCTTCGGACCGGCCGCCAAGGCCTGGGTTGACAATGCGATCGCCGCGAGCATTCCAATCGCGGTGCGACGTAGACCTTTCCGTATGGTTCTCATGGATCTTTCTCCCAGCGACCAGATGAACACAAGGCTGCCCGAACAAAGTCTGATGAGTGACAGATGGCCTGTCAAGGATAAGACGCTATGACCACTTATTATGAGCTTTGCTCGAAGTGGCGACGCGAGCCGACGCAGACGAGGGATGCCAGCCACGCGCCTGACGACTGCGTCGAGGCAGTCGATGGGTTCGCCAGGATCGCGCCAAATGAGGTGGTTGTCGGCCGTGCTATTGCGGTTAGACAGCGTCATGTCCGCATCGTCCGCCGAGCGCAACTTTCATCCCCGGCTATTGCACTCGCCGACTGTTGCATCTATGCAACCACGGAACTCGTCATCGGCGCGCTGTTTGCGCTTCGCCAGACTAACCTCGCAACGCAACATGCGTTGTCTGGGCTGTAACGTAGTACGTTTTCCACGTACATCATTGCTGTACCACTTAGGCAAAGTTCTGCTCTGACCAATAGCTTGGTACGAAAAAGCGAGTCCTTTCGTGAGAGCCGGACTATTGGCCAGCGAAATGTAGGGCTACGAAGTATGTAATCGGTCAGTGGAAACTGCAGCGCTCAATGTTCGTTGCCGTCCAGCCGCGCTGCCCGCACGCGAATCCGCGCCTGGTTCCTTGGAGAGTAGTCGAAGTGGATCATCATGGCTTCGAGCATGAACAGGCTCCTGATTCAGCGCGCCGCGCCGGTTCATTCGCTGATGCAGCGGGTTGATGCGCCCGCTGATGTGCGGATACCCAAACCCTGGACAAATGTGGCGATGCGCTCACACGCCTCCCCCAACCGCGCTTCATCGACGACGAACCCGAAACGCACGAAACCGTTCGCCGTATCGCCAAACGCACTGGCATCGAGCAACGCCACGCCTTGCGCGCGAAATAGCTGCCATGTGAAATCGAACGCGTTGAGGCCCGTGCCCGTCACGTCCACCATCATGAACATGCCCGCTTCTGGCAACAGGCAACGCAAGCCCGGCACTTGACGCAAACGGTGGTAGACCACATCGCGCCGACGCCGGTAGAGCTCGCGCATATCGGCGACGATCTGCGCTTTGTGCTCCAGCGCCGTGAGCGCCGCCTGCTGGATAAAACCCGGTAAGCCATAGAGCATGCACAGCGCCAGGCGTTCAAGATGTTCGACGAGCGGCGCCGGCCCAATTACCCAGCCTATCCGCCAGCCGGGCATCGCGTGCGACTTCGACAGACTGCTTATCGTCACCGTGCGCCCGGCCATGCCGGCGAGGGATGCAATACTCACATGATCGCGCTCGAAGGTCAGGTCGGCGTAGACCTCGTCGGCAAGCACCCACAGATCGTGCTGGCAGGCCAACTGTGCAATCCGTTCCAGATCGGCCCGCGGCATCACGACGCCGGTCGGATTGCAGGGTGTGGCAAAGAAAATCGCCTTCGTGCGCGGCGTGATGGCCGCTTCGAGGGCATCGCAATCGACATGGAAGCCGCGCGCCGGATCGACCGGCACAGGCACGAGGGTGGCGCCCGATGCGCGCACGCTTGCCTCGTAGGTCAGATACATCGGCTCCGGCACGATCACCTCATCGCCCGCCTGGCACAGGCAGAGCGATGCGGCGAACAGCCCATTTTGCGTACCCGCCATCACAATCACATTCTCTGCGGCAACCGCCTGGCCGGTCGCACGCATATGTTCCCGCGCAATCGCCGTGCGCAACGCGGGGCGGCCCGCCACCTCGCTGTAATGGGTATCGCCGCTGCGCAATGCGGTGACCGCGCGCTCGACGATGACATCCGGGGTAGCAAAATCGGGATCCCCTACGCTCAGTAAAATGACGTCCTCGGCTTGAGCAAGCGCCTTCTGTGCCGCGTAATGAATCTCCCAGGCCGAGGTTCGCTTACCTTGCAGGCGTTCCACCAGATCCGAATACTTCATCCGGCACTCCTTGTAGTGGCAGACACGAGACCGCTAGTTCGCGCAAGTTCCATCGCCGCGGTTCAGGTTCAACGTGACGAACGGACAGGCACGCGATGTTCCACATAACCAAACGCCTTTTCAATGGCGAAGGCGAGAGCGACATAAATGATCGCGATCGCGAGCAAGGGCTCATACGTGCGCAGGGTTTGCGCGCGAATATAGTTAGCGGCGCCGAGTACGTCCATAACCGCGACCGTAGACGCCAGCGCGGTCGATTTCAGCAGCATGACCGTTTCACCCGCGAGGGTCGGCAACAGGGCCTGGATTGCGCGCGGCAACCAGACCCGGCGTATCACGAGACGAGGACGCATCCCCATGGCGCGCGCGGCTTCTATTTCGCCTTTCGGCACACCGCGCAGTCCGGCGCGGATCACTTCGCCAACATACGCGCCCACGCTGATCACCAGCGCGAGCGCGACATACCAGAAGCCATCGCGCAAAAACGGCCACAAGAAGCTCTCACGTAACGACGGCCAACCGGTAAAGAGCGAGCCGAGGCCGTAGTAAATGATATAGATCTGCACGAGCAGCGGCGTACCGCGAACCACCTCGGTAAAGCCTTTGCTCAGAATTGCAAGCGGCGCGTTGTGCGAAATCCGCGCGAATGCCACCGCAACGGCAAGCGCGAAACCAAACCCGCCAGAAATCACCAGCAGCTTGAGCGTCGTGACTACACCCAGCAGGAGCAACGACGCATACGACGACAACACACTCAGATCCATGGCAGGCACCCGCTTAGATCGATAAACGGCAATCAGAAATTCGGCATCCAGCGGCCGAAGCGCCGCTCGATCTCACGAAAGAGCAGACCGGACAGTGACGTGATGACGAAATAAACGGCCCCGACCATCAGGTAGTAGTGGAGATATTCGCGCGTCGAGCCCGCCGCCTGCTTGGCGGTGTTGAGCAATTCGTTGTAGCCCACCACACTGATGAGCGCGCTGTCCTTGACGAGAATCAGCCACAGGTTGGCGAATCCCGCGAGCGCGTAAGGCGCCATCGCCGGCAGGATGACCCGCCGGAACACCAGCGCCGGCCGTGCGCCAAACACCTTGCCCGCTTCGATTTGACCGTAGGGAATGGCAACGATCGCCCCACGGATGATTTCCGCCGCGTACGCGCCCTGCACTATGCCCAGCACGATGACCGCCGCCGCGAAGCCATTCACATTCACGGGCCCGATACCCACCGACGTCATGAGCAGATTGACGGCGTCGGTGCCGGCGTAGTAAAGCAGCAGGATGAGCAGCAGTTCGGGGACCGCACGGCAGACTGTGGTGTACCCCTGCGCGATCCGCTCGAGCATGCGCACACCTGAGAGCTTCGCGAATGCCCCCGCCAGCCCAAGCACAAGGCCCACGACGAACGCGCCAATCGAGATTTCGAGCGTCACTATGGCGCCCTGCAGCAGCGCTACGCCCCAACCATCCGGGTCCATCCCGAGGTACGCTACCCAAGCCCATGAGTTCATGCGGTCTCCCGTCTGTGGCGGCGTCGGATATCAGTGTGGCCAGAGATCGATCGGGAAGTACTTTTTCGAGATCTCTGCGTACTTGCCCGAATCGTGCAATTCCGTCAGCGCCTGGTCTATACGCTGTTTGAGCGCGGTGTCGCTCTTGCGCAAACCCGCACCCATCCCGGAGCCGTACACGGCCGGATCCATCTTGACGCTGCCCGGACCTTTCAGTTCGAGCGCGGCGCCGTCCTTCGTCTTGAGGAAAGCGATGACGCCCAACTGATCGAGGTACATCGCGTCGATGCGGCCGGCCACGAGGTCCGCATTGCAATCATCCTGGGAGTTGTACAGGCGCACAGTCGCTGTCTTGCCATAAGTGTTCTTGATGAACTCGGCGTTCGCGGTGGAACCCTGCACGCCGATGATCTTGCCCTTCAGGCCTTCCGGCGTGAGGGTCATCCTCACGTTTTTCGGCGCCACAAAGGCACCGGGCGTTTCATAGTACGGACGCGAGAACGCGATGACCTTCTCACGCTCCGGCGTGATCGACATCGAATTGAATATCACGTCGATCTTGTCGCTTTGCAGCGCGGGGATGATGCCGTCCCACGCCACCTCCTTGATCTCACACGCGGCTTTCATCTGGACGCACAGCGCACGGATCAGATCGGCTTCAAAGCCGCTCCATTGGCGTGTCGGCGACTTCATCAGAAACGGTGGATAGGGTTCCGCGGCCACGCCGAAACGCAACTTGTCCTGCGCGGCGCTGAGAGGCGCCGTGAAAGTGAGCAACGCGAGGGCGGCACTTGCCGTGAAAACGAGATTGCGCAATATTTTTTTCATGATCGATCTTCTTCTCTATCTGGAACAGTCGGCCATCGCAAACGAACGATTCACTAGCGGACTCAAACTCACCAGCTTCGATGCGGTACGCACTAGCGTTGCTTGTGCGCCTTGACGAACTGACGGCATCGCTCGCTCAGCGGTGCGTCGAAAACCTCCGCAGGCGCGCCACTCTCTTCCACGCGGCCTTGATGCAGGAACATGATCTTGCTCGACACGTCGCGTGCGAAGTCCATTTCGTGCGTCACAAGAATCATGGTGCGGCCTTCGCAAGCCAGATCGCGAATCACTTTCAGCACCTCGCCGACACGTTCGGGGTCAAGGGCGGAGGTCGGCTCGTCGAACAGCATGACTTGTGGCCGCATCGCGAGGGCTCGTGCAATCGCGACCCGTTGCTGCTGTCCACCGGAAAGGAACGCCGGGTAGATATCGCGTTTATCGGCAAGGCCCACACGTTCGAGCAGATGTTCGGCGCGCGCGACCGCTTCGGGGCGCGCTTCGCCGAGCACATGAATCGGCATCTCGATGACGTTTTCTAGCACGGTACGATGTGCCCAGAGATTGAAGCTTTGAAAGACCATGCCGAGCCGGGTGCGGATTCGCTCGACTTGCCGCGGATCGCGCGCGATGGGCCGACCTTTTCGATCGATACCCAACTGGATCTGTTCGCCGTCCACGACGATCGTGCCTTGCGAAGGTATTTCCAGCAGGTTGATGCACCGAAGCAAGGTACTCTTACCGGAACCGCTTGCGCCAATCAGAGAAATCACTTCGCCTTCGTGCGCTGTGAGGGAGACGCCATTGAGAACCTCCAGATCGCCGAAACTCTTATGGAGATTCTCGATACGCACTCGCTCCGCCGCCTCTACCCTGCTGCCATTGACTAGGGCTAACATGCTGTCTCCTTGATCCTTCGCTAGCATTTCTCGTAACCGGTGCCGCGATCTCTTGTTGAATGGACGACCAACCTGCATGTGCGTACGATTATATGGGCTGCTGAACAATGGTTCAACAACTTTCACGTTTCGCGCCAGGATTTTCCAGTCTTCCCTGCGCTTGTGAACGGGCATCGAACAATCACGCAATACGCTTGAATACAGAGGCCGAAACGCAACGGCGCCTGTCGAAGCGAAGTACCGAAGCAAACCTCGAAACGGCTCGATTTAACAATCGTTCTGGACTCGCATATAATCGGCCGCATAACGACTCTGAAAGGCCATGGAGTGAAAAAGGTCATCGGCAAGGAAGCCGTCGCGACTCGCGGACGCGGTGTCCGAGAAATGCCTGCTGTGCGTCAGCAATCGATCATCGACGCGACGATGCGCTGCATTGCCCGCTACAGTTATTCCGAAACCACCATCGACCGCATCTGCGCCGAGGCAAAAGTCTCGCGCGGCCTGATCAACCATCATTTCCAGTCGAAAGACGAACTGATGGCGGAAACTTACAAACGGCTCGCCGCGGATCTGCTTGCGCTTTCCAGGGAGGCAGCGGCGAATGCCACAAGCCCCGAAGAGAAACTCGATGCCATCATCAAGGTGAGTTTCGCTGCGCCTGTATTTGCATCCAGGAACGTCAAGGTCTGGCTCGGGTTCTGGAGTGTCGCGCATAGCGACCCGGTGATCCGCAAAGCGCACAAGGAACTGTACAGCGGCTACAAGCAAGCGCTGAAGCGACTGTTCGACCAGATCGGCGCGGAGCGCAGTGCGCCAGTCGACAGCGAGCTCGCGGCATTGACGCTCACAGCGGTCATCGACGGGTTCTGGCTCGAACTTGCACGTGACCCCACCTCCTTCACGGCCGAAGAAGCGCTGCGCGGCTGCCTGCGGGTCGTGGAAAGCTTCCTGCCGCCGGCAAAGACGAGCAGGAAGCGTGCGTGACCAACGCGCAAGTTTGCGCGTACTAGCCGGTTGACCGGCCCGGTAAAGAAAAAACCGCCATCCTCAGGGGGATGCTACTTTCAAGGCCGGGGTAGTCCGACACTCATCACGGACCTACCGGTATGTCAGCAACTAGCGGCTCGGCGGACGCGAGCGGCCGTGATTTCGATCAACGAGGGCGCTGTCTGCTGCGCCGCGCGTGCCAATGCTTCAGTCAGCGGCATGCCTTCGTCGAGTCGCTCGGCGGCCCATCCGTATGCCTGCGCAATCGCGACGAAATCGGGCGTATGCAAATCGACGCCGATGGGTTCGACCTCGCGACTGAGCATCGCGTTTTTTATTTCACCGTACCCACCGTTGTTGAACAACAGTACGATCACGCGCGCCTCATGTTGCACTGCCGTGCCGAGTTCGCCCAAGGTGAACTGAAGACCGCCGTCGCCAGCGAGACATACCACGGGGCGGGTGGGGTCGCCAAGACTCGCGCCGATGGCAGCAGGCAGGCCGTAACCGAGCGAGCCGAACCCCACCGACGCGTTGAACCACGACCGCGGGCGCGGCGCGGCATAGCCGACATTACCGGAGTACACAAAGCGCGTGGAATCGCCGACGATGCTCGCGGTCGGCAGAGCCTGCCTGACACACGCCAGCAGGTCGAGATCACGCCGCGTGACAGCGTCGAGCTCGCGCTCGCCGGCGGCACGGCACGCGGCCGCCCGCGCCGCCCCGTTGCCACGGTGCTCAGGCGCGGACCACACCTGACGTAGCGCGGCCAGTGTTTCCCCGACATCGCCTAGCATGGGCAATGTCGGCGCCGCGTTGCGAAAGAGCTGTTGGGCGTCGATATCGATGCGCAACAGATTCGTCGGCGGCGCAAAACTGCCGTTCGCATAGAGATCATAGTCAGTCGGTCCGAATTCTGTGCCGAGCGCGACAATCAGATCGGACTCACGCATCAAGGCCCGCACTGCCTCGCTCGACGCGGACCACGAGATGCCCAGCGCGTGTTCGGGTGGCAGGATGCCACGTCCGTTGATGGTCATGACGACAGGCGCATCGAGCTCTTGTGCAAACCATCGCACTTCTTCCGCCGCGGCCAACGCGCCTCCGCCCGCCAGAATCAACGGCGCACGCGCCTTGCCGATGAGTTCGAGCGCCGCCTCGATAGCGCGCGGTGCGGCCGGTCCCGTGCTCACGCGCGGCGGTGTTGCGGGAATAGCGGGCAAATCCCGCGCCGAAGCGGTAATCACGTCGAGCGGCAACTCAATATGCACCGGGCGCGGCCGTCCACTCGAAAACACGGCGAACGCGCGCGCCACGACCTGCGGCAACTCCTGGGCGCGCGTCACCGTATGACTGAACTCCGCTACGCCGTTGGTCAGCTGACGTTGATCGGGCAATTCATGCAGGTGGCCATTGCCGGAGCCAAGCTGCCCCAGTGCATTGACGCTGGAGATCACCAGCATCGGAATCGAATCGGCGAAGGCCTGCGCCATCGCCGTGACGATATTGGTTACGCCTGGGCCGGTGATCACAAAGCATATGCCGGGACGACCGGTTGCCCGCGCATAGCCGTCCGCCATGAAACCGAGCCCCTGTTCATGGCGCGCCGTGATATGGCGTATGGAGCTTCCGGAAAGTCCACGGTACAGGTCGATCGTATGTACGCCTGGAATGCCGAAGACGGTGTCCACGCCATAGGCCGCGAGGAGTTCGACGAGATACATGCCCACTGTTTTCATGCGATTTCATCCATCAGTCGGGAAGCCGGTTTGATACCCCGTCGCGGTTTGATACCCGCACCCAAGACTTCCATTTCGTGCTCACAATTGCCGTTGTTCGCTTCAGCCCTGCCCCCTCATCTGCTGCGTTCGCACGCGCGGGTACATCTCCGCATCGAAATCATCGAGCGACGGGAAAGCCAGTGGTTCAAGCTGATCCAGTTTCCTCAAATAGTCGCCGTACCGGCAGAGTATCGCCTCGCGCTCGGCCGGCTTGACGTAAGGCACGTGATAGGCCACGAACGACGGCAGCACCTCGAAGCCGGCATAGCCGAACGTGCCGCGCAGCATATGTCGCATCATCAGGTCCATTGCGCCGTGCACGCCTTCGTCATCGAACATGAAATCGCGGGCGCCGCACGTGTAAGCCAGCATCGCGCGCTTGCCGCGCATGCCGCCGCGGTCATAGAAACGCCGCCCGCCGTAGACCTTGCCCGACACCAGCACGCGGTCCAGCCAACCCTTCATGATCGCTGGCACGGAGCACCAGAAAAGTGGAAAGCTGAAGATGATCAGATCACAAGCGAGCAGCTTCTCGAGTTCCACGCGAATATCCCGTGCAATCGTGTTCGCGGCGACGCTTTCGCGCTGTTCGAGCGCATAGACCAAATAGTCGCTGTTCTTTCGCGTGCCAAAGTCGGCTGCACTCGCCACCGGGTTCCACTTCATCGCGTACAAGTCCGACACGATCACCTCGTGTCCCTGTTCCTGCAGTATTTTCACTGCATGCCGTTGCATCGACGAGGTAAAGGACTGTGGCTCGGGATGAGCGTGAACGATCAATACCTTCATATCGAAATCCTCTCCGAAGTAGCAAAGTTCAAAGGCCGCCGGCCCCTCTTTTGCGGGATCGGCGACGAAGTAGTCACGATGCCGGTGAGCTGCGACAACCGCGTTGATAGCCGTCCCATTTCCATTACAGGTTGAACGTTCATTTAATTGCACGTATATTATACGGAAACGAAGGCCGCAACTAGCGTCTCAACAACGAAGGAGACAGGTGATCATCGTGACAATCGAAGACATTCATGTTGAACAACATAACGGTGTCAGAACTATTCGTCTCCACCGTCCATATAAGCGCAACGCGCTGGCGCGTCCTCATCTGGACGCCTTGCACGGACTGATCGACAGTTATGCAAACGATCCGTCCGTGCGGTGCCTGGTGATTACCGGAACCGGCAAGGCCTTCTGTGCAGGGGCGGATGTCGACGAGTGGGCCGCAGCCGAAGCCCGCGGCGAACTGGCCACCTACGGCTGGACCGATAAGGCACATGCTCTGGTGCAGGTGCTAGCGGCCTTTCCGCGCCCCACGGTGGCGGCGATCAACGGCTCGGCAGTCGGCGCCGGCACGGACATCGGTTTCGCCTGCGATTTCCGCATCGCCAGCAGATCGGCCTCGCTTCGATGCGGGTATACGGGAATGGGTTACGGCCCCGACATGGGGGGGACCTGGTTTTTGCCCCGTATTGCAAGGCCGGATGTGGCGAAACGCTTCATCTTTCTGAACGAGCGCTGGTCGGCGCAGGACGCCTGCGCCGCCGGACTTGTCTCCGAGGTGATCGAAGACAACGCGTTTCAGGAACATGTCGACCGTTTCGCCGACCGGCTCGCAAGCGGCCCGAGTGTCGCCTTCGGTCACACAAAGGAACTGCTGGCTTGCTCCTTATCCGCCACGCTGGCCGAACAACTGGAGCGCGAGATGGCAGCCGGTGTCGCGTGCGGACATAGCGAGGATGGTCAGGAAGCATTGCGCGCATCGGTTGAAGGACGCGCCCCGCAGTTTGCAGGGAGATAATTCATGGATTTTTCGCTCACCCATGAGCAGGACATGCTGGTCTCTTCACTGCGCACTTTCGTCGAGAAGGAATTGCAGCCTCACGAATTCGCTGTGGATCGCGCGGACGAAGTTTCACCGGAACTGGCCGCCTCGATTCGCAAGCAAGCCATCGACCTGGGCTTCTATGCCTTCAATATGCCCGAGAGTGTCGGCGGCGCGGGACTCGACTTTGTGACGCAGGCGCTCATCGAGCGCGAGCTGGGTCGCACGAGCTGGGCGCTACATGTGTTCGTCGGCCGTCCCAGCAAGATCCTGATGGCCTGCAAAGATGACCAGATCGAGCGTTATCTGAAGCCTACGGTGCGTGGCGAACGGGTGGACTGCTTCGCGTTGACCGAACCGGACGCCGGTTCCGACGCGATGGGCATTCGCACCCGCGCGGTGCGCGACGGCGGCGACTACGTCATCAACGGCAGCAAGCATTTCATCAGTCACGCTGAAACTGCGGACTACGTGATTCTTTTCGCGGTCACTGGTGAAGAGGAAGTCCGTGGACGTGAACGCAAACAGGTCACCTGCTTTCTGATCGACAAGGGTACGCCTGGCATGACGCTGCATCGGGGCCCGCATTGTACGAGTCTGCGCGGCTATCATCAGTCGGCGATCTTCTTCTCGGATTGCCGCGTCAGCGCGCAACAAATACTTGGCGAAGAACACCGCGGCTTCGAGCTGGCGAGCGAGTGGCTAACGGCTGGTCGCGTGATGGTCGCGGCAAACAACATCGGCCGTGCACAGCGGGCGTTCGAAATGGCCGCCGGATGGGCGGCCACACGGCAGCAGTTCGGCAAGCGCATCGGCGAATTCCAGGGGACGTCGTTCAAGCTCGCCGACATGGCGACCGAGATTCGCGCCGCCGAACTCGTGACACTCTTCACCGCCGACAAACTCGACAAGGGCACCATGACCGATGGCGATGCCGCGCTCGCCAAACTCCTCGCGACAGAAACACTCGGCCGCGTCACCGATCATGCGGTCCAGATCTACGGTGGGATGGGCTTGATGGACGAACTGCCGATCGAACGCTTCTGGCGCGACGCGCGTATCGAGCGCATCTGGGAAGGCACCTCGGAAATCCAGCGGCATATCCTCTCGAAGGAAATCCTTAGAAGGTACAGCTAGAGCCGTATTGCTTGCGGCCGGCGCGGCCATCGTGCGCATATCGTGCACGATGCCGCGCTGCCAAAAAAAATGCAGGGCACGCACTGCATGCGCGCACTCAAACATTAAAGAGACACTTCATGGGACATACTCCCGCCGCCGCGAGCCGCGCTGTTCTGCGGGCCGCAAATCTGCGCCGGCTTCTCAATCCCGCCAGCATTGCGTTTATCGGTGGCCGCAGCATCGCCGGCGCGGTGCAGCGCTGCCGCGATTTCGGCTTTACCGGCGATATCTACCTCGTCAATCCGACCCACGCCGAGATTGACGGCGTCCGCAGTCACGCGAGCATCGCCGAACTCCCCTGCGCGCCTGACGCGGTATTCGTCGCGGTGCCGGCTGCGCAGACGATCGGCGTCGTGCGCGATCTTGCCGCGCGCGGAGCCGGTGGCGCAGTCGCGTATGCATCGGGGTTTGCGGAGATGGGCGGGGACGGCGCCGCCTTGCAAGCCAGCCTGCTCGAAGCCGCCGGCGAGATGCCCCTGCTCGGTCCGAATTGCTATGGACTGCTAAACGGGCTGAACGGCAGCGCGCTATGGCCCGTCGCTCACGGCGCCGCACGCGTCGACGAGGGCGTGGCGGTGATCACGCAAAGCGGCAATCTCGCGTACAACCTCTCGATGACTAGCCGTACGGTGCCGTTCGCGTATCTCGTGAGTGTCGGCAATCAGGCGATGATCGACGTGGCCCTGCTGATCGACGCGTTCCTCGACAACGCCAAGGTCCGCGCGATCGGCGTCCATCTGGAAGGGCTTGGGAACGTCCATGCGTTTAGCACTGCGGCCGCCCGCGCCCTGGCGAAAGGTGTGCCGATCGTTGCGCTCAAGAGCGGCGTATCGAAGCTCGGCGCGCAACTCGCGCTTAGCCACACGAGCTCCCTCGCGGGCTCCGACGTGTTGTACGACGCGCTCTTCAAACGGCTCGGCATCATCCGCGTCAAGGATCCTGTCAGTCTCGTCGAAACGTTGAAGTTCGTGTCGCTAGGCGGCGTGCCAAAAAACCGCAAACTCGCGGCGCTCGCGACGTCTGGCGGCGATGCGGGTTTCGTCGCAGATCTCGCGGAAACACACGGCATCGAGTTTTCGCCTGTCAGCGCACAAGGCCGGGCGACGCTCCAACAAGTACTGCCCGCTTACGCGCACATCGTCAACCCGCTCGACTTGACGACAACGCCGTGGGGCAATCCGGACGCAATGCGCGCCTGCTGCGACGCCTTGTTGAGCAATAGCCCGGGCGCGGCAGCCATGATTCTCGACTACCCCAAAGAAAGCACCGGCGAGCGCCCTGCATGCGATATCGCCGCCCACGCGTTCGCCGATTCCGCTCGCCGGCATGGTGTCACCGGCGCGATCATTTCGGTATTTCCCGATCTGACGCCACCCGAACATGGCGCGCAAATGGCGGCCGCCGGCGTCGCGCCCTTGCAAGGGCTCTCCGAAGGTATCACGGCGATCGGTGCGGCGATGTGGTACGGCGCCACGCGCTCACGCATTCTGGAAGCGGACAGCCTCTCAGCGCTGCCCGTGCTGCAAGCAGGACAGGTCACGGAATCGAGCCGCCTGTACGATGAATGGGACAGCAAGCGCATGCTCACGCAATACGGATTGACGGTGCCCGCGAGCGAACTGGTGGCGCCCGCCGATGCACCCGCAGCGGCCCGGCGGTTGGGTTTTCCGGTGTGCGTGAAGGTCGTGAGCGAGCAGCTCCCGCACAAGACCGACGCCGGCGCAGTGGCACTCAAACTGGATTCGCCGCAAGCCGTCGCGCAGGCAATCGAGCGCATGACGCAAAGCGTCGCGCAGTACGCGCCAGAGGTGAAGGTTGAGCGCATTCTGGTCGAGCGAATGGCAGGCGAGCCGATTCTGGAACTGATCGTCGGCATCAAGCGTGAGGACGGTTTCGGGTTGGCGCTCGTGCTTGGCAGTGGCGGTGTGCTCGTTGAACTGATCCGCGATACGGCAACCCTGCTGTTGCCCGTTGGCGAGGCAGACGTGCGCGCGGCACTGCTGGGACTGAAACTTGGCCCGCTCCTGACCGGCTATCGCGGTGGCCGCCATGCCGATCTCGATGCGGTCGTGCGCAATATCATGGCGATTGCCAGATTCGCGCAGGCACACTCCAACAGGCTTATGGAACTCGATGTCAATCCGCTGTTGGTGCTCGAACACGACGCAGTGGCGGTGGATGCCTTGATCCGTCTCGACGTTTGATGCAATGCTGTTTGCCCGCTTTAACCCGGGGGTTAAGGCCGGCAAATAAAGCGGCCAACAGTTCAGACGACCTTATGCGTCACGCCCCAAACCGCCCGAATGGAACGGCAGCAGGCATTCGAGATGCCTCCACGCCTGTCGAACAAGTCGCGAACACACCTGGTGATACACGCGTCATGCAATGGAGGCTGAGCACTTGCATTACTGAACGATTTTTCAATACAAACACAGAGCAACTGTGCTTCAGTGTTTGCATGAAGGGTGCTTGAGTTGACGTTGAAAAACCGTTCAATTCGGTCTACTATCGATTTAAAGGCGCGTGAGCGGTCGCCGGCGGCACGACTGATGCCAAGCAGGACGCGCAGCGTCTTTTCACTACAACCGCAGACGCCGCTCGATGTGTTCCGGACTTGACATTGGAGAGAGCCGCGTCCCGCCGACGCAGGACGCGTCATTGCAATCAACCATCGCCGCCTTACCCGCTAAAACAACAGAATATGACACTCGAATCATGGAGTCGCCGCGCCGTCGAGCTCCGCATTGAAGGGCGTGCTTTCATCAACGGCGCACTCAAAGAGGCGCACGATGGCGCGACATTTCCCAGCACCAGCCCGATCGACGGACGCGCGCTCGCAGCGGTCGCGCGATGCAGCGAGGAAGACGTGAACCAGGCGGTCAGCGCCGCGCGGCGCTGCTTCGAAAGCGGCGCTTGGCGAGGCATGGAACCTCGCGCGCGCAAGCGCGTGCTGCTGCGCTGGGCAGAACTCGTACGCCAACATTCGGATGAGATTGCCCTGCTCGAAACGCTCGATACCGGCAAGCCAATCGCCGATACCACGAGTGTGGACATTCCGTCGGCCGCTTATAGCATTGGCTGGTTTGCGGAAGCCATCGACAAGGTCGGCGGAGAGGTCGCGCCCACCAGTGCGAACTTGCTCGGTCTCGTGACACGCGAGCCGGTGGGCGTCGTTGCCGCCGTCGTACCGTGGAATTTTCCTGCACTCATCGCGATATGGAAATGTGCGCCGGCGCTCGCCGTCGGCAATAGCGTCGTACTCAAGCCCTCGGAGAAGTCGCCGCTCAGTGCAATCCGGCTTGCCCAATTGGCCAATGAGGCCGGGCTGCCGCCAGGCGCGCTCAACGTTGTGCCGGGCTTCGCTGATACCGGACAGGCGCTCGCCAGCCATATGGATGTCGACTGCATCGCATTCACCGGATCGACGGCGGTAGGCCGCAAAATCGCGCGGTACGCCGCTGAGTCCAATCTCAAGCGTGCATGGCTCGAACTGGGCGGCAAATCGCCCCAGATCGTACTGCCCGACTGTCCCGACCTCGACCGTGCCGCGCGCACGGTCGCGCATGCGGTGTTCTACAACACCGGGCAGATGTGCACGGCAGGTTCGCGCCTGCTGGTCCATCGCGAGATCAAGGGCGAGTTCGTCGAACGGGTGCTCGCCGCCGCGCACGGCTATGCGCCTGGCAATCCGCTTTCGCCGGACACACGCATGGGCAGCCTGATCGATGCATCGCAAGTCGATCGAGTTCTGGGCTACGTCCAGCGCGGACGCAACGATGCCACGCTGCTCACTGGCGGTCGCCGCGCGTTGCACGGCAGCGGCGGTCAATATATCGAACCGACCGTATTCGACTGTCCGCGTGCCGATATCGCCCTCGTGAACGAGGAGATCTTCGGTCCGGTGTTGTCAGTCGTGACCTTCGACTCGCTGGACGAGGCGGTCGCTCTCGCCAACGATACCGTGTACGGGCTCGCCGCATCGGTCTGGAGCGCCGACCTGACGACCGCACATGAAACGGCGCGCCGTCTGCGCGCCGGTACGGTGTGGGTCAACTGTTACGAGGAAACCGACGATATGAACTTCCCGTTCGGCGGTTTCAAGGAATCGGGTAACGGTCGCGACAACTCGCTGCATGCATTGGAAAAATACACCGAGTTGAAATCGACCATCGTCAAACTACGGTGACGACGCCGCACAGCCGGGCAGCGGTTTCTTCGGGTCGTCACGGGGGATCAACCTGTCTCCCGAAGGTTTGTGTTGCGGAGTCTTCACCCATGCGCAGCGGCCCTGCCCCAAGCCGACACTATGCGCGGCACAGTCGACGCTTACTGGAAAGCGCGCGTGACCCCATGCGCATGCGCGCCACCACGCATGGACAGGTGAATGCAAAGCACGCCGAGCATCGAGATGGCCGCCGGCACAGCTGCGGCAACGAACAGCGATGCGGGAGACCACTGCAGATGTATCAATGCGCCACCCAGCACTGGACCGACCACCGAGCCGATCCGGCCTACCCCAAGACTCCAGCCAATGCCCGTCGACCGTAACGCTGTCGGATAGTAAGTCGCGGCGAGCGCATTGAGCGCAGGCTGTCCGCCGATAACCGAAAAACCGGTGAGAAAAATCGCGACGAATAGCGCGCCGACGGAGACGACCACAAGCGGATTGCCGATCGCAGCGGTCGAAAAGATCGCCAGCAGAAAAGTCGTTGCCAGCACGCGGGTAAAGCCGATGCGATCGATGATGCGTCCAAGCGCAAGCGTGCCGATCACGCCGCCGCCCCACAAGGCTGTTCCCGCGTAGACCGCGATCGACGTCGAGTAGCCGGCTTCGCGAATCACCGTAGGCAACCAGTTCGACAGGAAGTACATCGCGAGCAGGTTCGCAAAGTTGACGACCCATAATAAAAGCGTGACACGTGTTCTGCCGTCCTTGAACAGTTCGACGAACGGCACGCCCTTCGGTTTCTGTTCACTGACCTCGAACACCGCATCCGTGGGCAGGTCGGCAGCGGGCGCGATCTTCGCAAGCCCGCGACGGATACGGGCAACATCGCCTTTGCGGAAAATCAGGAACTGGAGCGACTCGGGCAGTGCCGTCCACATCAGCACGCCGAGTCCAAATGGAATCGCGCCGCCGACGAAAAACACCGCTCGCCAGCCGAAATTCGGAATCAACGCCGCAGTGATCAATCCGCCGACCACGCCACCGATGGTAAAGCCACACGAAACGATCATCATCAGCGTGACCCGGATGCGCCGCGGACTGTATTCACCGGCCAGCGCCATTGCATTCGGCATGATGCAGCCGAGACCGAGTCCGGCCGCAAAGCGCCAGACGACCAGTTCGATGATGGAATGCGAAAAGCCGGTCGCAAACATGCATATCGAGAAAAAGAACGTCGCCGCGATCAACACGGGGCGGCGGCCGATCCGGTCGGCAAGCGTGCTGAACGCAAGCGAGCCGACCAGCATGCCGAACAGCCCTGCGCCGAAGACCGGCGCCAGCGTTTCTTTCGCAATGCCCCACTCGCGGATCACAACCGGCGCGACGTAGCCCATCGCCTGCACGTCGAATCCGTCCATGACAAGGCACACAGCGCAAAGCACGACGACCATTAACTGATAGAGGCCGAACCGGCCGTCATCGACCAGTGCGTTGACATCCACCTTCTTACTCATTACCCGTCTCCTGAAAAGCCAGCCGCTCTCGTCTGCAGTCCGTGCTGCATGGCGGCCTGCCGTTTAAAGGGTGTACAGCGTCAAAGCTCCAGCACGAGCTTCTTACCTTTCGCGCGCGAGCAGCAGGTCATCATCCGCGTATTCGATTGCCGCTCGCCTCTGGTGAGCACGACATCGCGATGATCGACTTCGCCTGCCAGCACGCGCACTTCGCATGAGCCGCACAGACCCTCCTCGCAATCACTCTGTACGTCGACGTTCGCCTTGCGTAGCGCGGCGAGCAGTGTCTGATCGGCCGACACCGTCAGGACGAGCCCCGAATCCTTCAGCTCGACTTCGAACGCTTGCTCCTTGCCCGGATCAAGTGTGCCGATCGTCGATTCGAAATGCTCGACTTTGAGCGAGTCGTCGGGCCATGCTGCGGATGCGCGTTGCAACGCTTCGAGCATGCGCGCCGGGCCGCACGCATACACCTGAGTTCCGTCGACGATCTGTAGTGAGTCGAAGTCGTTCCGCGTACCTTCATCGGACACGTACACCCGCATGCGGTCGCCATGCAATGCCGAAAGTTCGTCGAGCAGCGCCATCGAAACGCGGGTGCGTCCGCTAAAATGCAGTTCATAGTCGAGGCCCACCGCTTTCGCGCGCCGGGCCATGGCGCTGATCGGCGTAATGCCAATGCCACCTGCGATCAGGACGACCTTCATCGCTGTTTCATCGAGCCGGAAGTGGTTACGCGGGCCGCGTATGCGCAGCAAGGCGCCCGCCTTGACGTTGTCGTGAAGCCATTCTGACCCGCCCCGCCCGTGCGGCTCTCTCAGCACAGCGAGCTCGAACACCCCCTTGTCGTCCGGATCACCGCACAGCGAGTATTGCCGCGAGATGCCGGTGTCGCCGCATTCAACGTCGATATGCGAGCCCGGTGTCCAGCGAGGCAGTGGCCGGCCGTCGGGCGACGCGAGCTTGATGCGGACAACATCCGCGCCCACGTAACTCGCTGACGTGACGACGACGGGACGGCTGATCGCATGCGCCGATGGCTCGCCAATCCGCACCGCGGCGCGAGGTCGCAGCACCGAGGGATCGGTGCGTTCGGGATTGAGCGCGGGGTCCCATTCAACGAACAGATGCTCAGGACCACGAAACGACGTATTTGGTACGTACGTGAAGCGCTGTTCGGCAAGGCGCATGTGCGGCAGTCGACGCGTGAATTCTTCGAGGAAGATCTGCATCTCCATGCGCGCGAGATTCTTGCCCATGCACTGATGCGAACCATAGCCGAACGTGAGTTGTTCGCTCGCATTCTCCCGGCGGATATCGAACAGGTCGGCATCGGCGAACTGACGTTCGTCGTGATTCGCGGACGACATCACGATCAGCAGCTTCGATCCCGCCGGAATGTCGATCCCACCGACGGTAACGTCTTGGGTCGCCAGACGCCGCCACGCTGCGACAGAACCGTTATGCCGCAAGCACTCTTCGATTGCATTCGGGATCAGACTCGGGTCGTCGCAGATATCGCGCCACGCCTGTGGATGCTGAAGCAGCAACTTCATCGCATTCGCGGTCGCGTTCGCAGTGGTTTCGTGCGCGGCTACGATGCCCGCCATCATCATCGAATGCAGATACGAATCGGTGACGACCTCGGGCATTTCCTTCTGCTTGCGAATGCCGTATTGCATCCAGCCCGGACCATCGGGATTTTGGCGCATCTTCTCGAGCACCTTGCCCGCAAACTGCCAGAACTTGCCGACCGCATGCGCGACTTCGACCTGCTCTTCGGGCTTGGGCCGTCCCCAGGTATTCACGGTGTGCGCGATTGAGTACTTGCGCAACGTGTCCATGTCTTCTTCCGGCACGCCGAGGAAATGCAGCGCAACGGTCAGCGGCACCTCCCACAGCATCTGATCGACCAGATCGGCCTGCCCGTCGTCAATGAACCGATCGACATATTCGCGCGCGAGACGGCGCACCATCGGCTCGTGGTGCCTGAGCGCCTCGGGCGTGAACGGGTCCATCAGAGCGCGGCGGCGCGGCATGTGCGCCGGCTCGTCCTCGTTCACGAGCGTCCGGTTCATTGCATAGCCGTATGAAGCCAGCACCCCGTTCGCCTCCGGTCCCGTCGGCGTGATTTTTTCGAGTGCGATTGACGGGCTGAATGTGACGTTGTCGCGAAAGATCGCCTTGATGTCCTCGTAGCGCGTCACGACCCAATAGCCCAGCTTCGGACTGTAGAAAACCGGCTCCTGTTCGCGCGCCCAGCGCACGTATTCCGGCGGGTCCTGCTGGTAGCCGTCTTCGAACGGGTCGAATCCTGCCGCGCGGCTGCTGACCGGGCAACCCGTCGGCGTCGCCGAAACGCTGCTGCCGGCGCTCTTCTGAAAGGGACACGTTGGGGCGTGCTCCGCGTTCATGACTTCGCTCATCTCACGTCTCCTGACTGCGTTTTGCGTAACTATAGTACGCTTTGCGTAATTCACTACCAGGGTAAACGTGTCTATGCTGACGGACGGCGCCGACCGCCCGCTAGAATGGATGCATGAAGAAATCTCAAATACCTGCAACACACGGGGAAGGACTCGCTTTACCGGAACGCGAGCGCCGTCAGCGCGTCCAGTCCGCATCGACCGCCATGGTCGTACTCAAGGGACTGGCGGCGGTCGGTGGACGCGCGTCACTCACGGCGCTGGCATCGCATATCGGCGAGAGTCCAGCGAAGGTGCACCGCTATCTGGTGAGCCTGATGGAAGAATCGCTGGTGACGCAAGAAGCGGGCACCCAGCAATACATGCTGGGAACGGAGTGTCTTGCTATCGGCCTCGCGGCCATGCGACTCGCCGACCCGATCCGGCTGGCCGAACCGTCGCTGGTCCGGCTCAGAGAGCGCCTCGAAGTCACCTGCTTTATCGCCGTGATGGGCAATCGGGGACCGACGATCGTGCGCTTCGAGGAGCCGGGGCTGCCTGTCACGGTAAACGTGCGTGCCGGGTCGGTCTTGTCGCTATTGTGGTCGGCGACTGGCCGGCTTTTCCTGGGACTGCTCGACGAAACCCGCGTTTGGGCACTCGCGGAAGAAGAGTTACGGCAATCGCCTGCCGATCTGCTTGCACAACTCGACCGCGACGATCCCATCGGGCAGTTAAAGCGCGACGTTCAAGCCGTCCGCTGTGCGACGGTCAAGGACACCAACCTGAAAGGAATCAGTGCTGTCGCCGCACCTCTTTTCGATTTCAACGGCCGACTGTGCGCGACGCTGACGGCGCTGGGCGCGACGGGAGGATTCGATTCGTCTATCGATGGATCGATTGCGACAGCAGTCCGACAAGAGGCGCAGGCTATCAGTGCCCGGCTCGGGTATGTAGCGGCAACGCAGGCCGTCAAGACAGAGGTGGCGCCGAGAATTCGAACGGCTCGGTAGGTGGAAAAGCTGGGGTGTGAGTGATCAACCCACTGCCCGGACAATCCGCCATTGAGTGCTGGCTCATGAGACCAATGCATGTCCGGCTACCGGAAACGACACGTTGCCTTCGCCGTGCTCCTTGCCAGGATCAACCTTGTGATAGTGCCAGCCGATGCGTTTGGAAGGTAGCACGAACTGCAACGCGGCCCGGACGATCGGCGTGCCCTTGTTTCCGGACCGTCCGTCACAAACAAAAAACCCGCAGAGCCAATGGCCATGCGGGTTTCAGGCTACTTCAGCAGATCTCTTCGGATCTTCTCGGACGTGAATCACGAAACGGTATGGTGGGTGCTGAGAGGCTCGAACTCCCGACCTACGCCTTGTAAGGGCGCCGCTCTACCAACTGAGCTAAGCACCCGTTTCTGTTCAGCGTGCTTCGTGCGAAGTGCTTCGCTTCTTGCTTCAACTCACCGCGCAACATTCGTCAAGCAGCAAGCCCATTAGTTTAGCGCATCCTTCAGAGCTTTGCCAGGCCTAAATTTAGGCACGGTCGCTGCTTTAATTTTGATGGCAGCGCCGGTGCGCGGATTGCGTCCCGTGCGCGCGGTCCGCTTGCCGACCGCGAACGTGCCGAAACCGACCAACGTGACCGAACCGCCTTTCTTCAGCGTACTTTTGACTCCACCAATCACCGCATCCAAGGCACGGCCTGCCGCAGCTTTCGAAATGTCGGCGTGCTGCGCAATATGATCGATCAATTCCGTCTTGTTCATTCCAACCCCCGAGAATGTTTATGGCAATCGCGATGGTGCTCTATAGCACCTGGCATCACGCGGCCGGCGGGGAACGCCGAGCCGCCCCATTAGAAGGGGCCGAAACCCTTGTGTCAAGCCGGGTTGAGCCTGATTCGAGGCGTTCATCGAGAGGATTTTTTTCGGCAACTCGGGCGTGCGACCGATACGCGCGCGATGATGCCGTACGCACTCCTCGCATTGCTCAAAAGGTGGGAAAACGCGAGCTTCGAAGCCTGTTCCGCGATGCCGCGCACGAAAAAAAACCGCGGTCTTGACCGCGGGTTCTTGTTCAGCAAACACTTGCCTTGTCGATGATTTCAGTGCACCTGGTGCGACGCGCGCACCCGTCATCAACGCCGCCGAAATCGAGCGGGAACGCGCTGTCGAAGTCGGTTGCGAGCGCTCACCTTCACTCAACCCAAGTTCGGCCTTCGCTCGTCCATGGGCATGCTGGTATCTTCCGTTCCGTTGATACCAGCATGCTATATGGACATAGAACCGTTAACAGCCGAACCCAACGCTAGTGCTTCACGAACTCGGTGGCCGCGTCTTTGCCCGACTCGGCCGCAACAGGCGCAGCAGGCTTGGGCTCCTCTTCCGGCAACGCTTGCGGCACACGTTCGAGCGCCAGTTCGAGCACCTTGTCGATCCAGCGGACCGGCACGATTTCGATCGCGTTCTTCACGTTGTCCGGAATCTCCGTCAAGTCTTTGACGTTTTCTTCCGGGATCAGCACCAGCTTGATGCCGCCGCGATGCGCCGCCAGCAGCTTTTCCTTCAGACCGCCAATCGGCAGGACTTCGCCACGCAACGTGATTTCGCCCGTCATCGCCACGTTGGCACGCACCGGAATGCCGGTCAACACCGACACCAGCGCGGTCGTCATTGCGATACCGGCCGAAGGACCATCTTTCGGCGTGGCACCTTCCGGCACGTGAATGTGAATGTCCTGCTTCTCGAACGCTTCGTCCTTGACACCGAGACGCCGCGAACGCGAGCGCACGACCGAGCGCGCTGCTTCGACGGATTCTTTCATCACGTCGCCGAGCGAACCCGTGCGGATCACATTGCCCTTGCCCGGCATCACCGCAGCTTCGATGGTCAGCAGATCGCCACCCACTTCCGTCCATGCGAGACCGGTGACCTGGCCCACCTGGTTTTCCTTCGCAGCCAGACCGAAGTCGTACTTGCGCACGCCGAGGAAGGTGTCGAGATTGCTGCCGTCGACCTTCACCGCGCCTTCCGCCTTCTTCAGCAGCAGCATCTTCACGACCTTGCGGCAGATCTTCGAAATTTCGCGCTCGAGCGAACGGACGCCCGCCTCGCGCGTGTAATAACGAATGATGTCGCGGATCGCCGTTTCCGTCACGTCGACCTCGCCTTCCTTAAGGCCGTTGTTCTTCTTCTGCTTGGGCAACAGATAACGCTGCGCGATGCTGACCTTCTCGTCTTCCGTGTAGCCCGCGAGGCGGATCACTTCCATCCGGTCGAGCAGCGGCGGCGGAATGTTCAGCGAGTTCGAGGTCGCCACGAACATCACGTCCGATAGATCGAAGTCCACTTCGACATAGTGATCGGCGAACGTGTGGTTCTGTTCCGGATCGAGCACTTCGAGCAGCGCCGACGACGGATCGCCGCGAAAATCCTGGCCCATCTTGTCGACTTCGTCGAGCAGGAAAAGCGGATTGCGCACGCCGACCTTGGTCAGGCTTTGCAGAATCTTGCCGGGCATCGAACCAATGTAGGTGCGACGGTGACCGCGAATCTCGGCTTCATCGCGCACGCCGCCCAGCGCCATGCGCACAAACTTGCGGTTCGTCGCACGGGCGATGGACTGGCCGAGCGACGTCTTGCCGACACCCGGAGGCCCGACGAGGCAGAGGATCGGCGCCTTGACCTTTTCGACACGTTGCTGGACCGCGAGATACTCGAGAATGCGTTCCTTAACTTTCTCGAGACCGAAATGGTCTTCGTCGAGCACGCGTTCCGCGTTCGAGAGGTCGTTGTTGACCTTGCTCTTCTTGCGCCACGGCAGGCCGATCAATGTATCGATGTAGTTGCGCACAACCGTCGCTTCCGCCGACATCGGCGACATCAGCTTGAGCTTCTTGAGCTCGGCGTCGGCCTTCTTCTTGGCTTCCTTCGGCATACGGGCAGCCGTGATGCGCTTCTCGAGTTCTTCGAGATCCGCACCTTCTTCGCCTTCGCCGAGTTCTTTCTGGATCGCCTTGACCTGTTCGTTCAGGTAGTACTCGCGCTGGCTCTTCTCCATCTGACGCTTCACGCGCCCACGGATGCGCTTCTCCACCTGCAGGATGTCGATCTCGGCCTCGAGTTGCGCGAGCAGATGCTCGAGTCGCTCGATCACGGGGAACATCTCGAGGATGTGCTGCTTCTGGTCGAGCTTGAGCGGCAGATGCGCTGCGATCGTGTCGGCCAGACGCCCGGCTTCGTCGATACCCGATAGCGACGTCAGGATCTCCGGCGGGATCTTCTTGTTCAGCTTCACATACTGATCGAACTGCGACACGATTGCGCGGCGCAGCGCTTCAGTTTCAGCGCTGTCGGCATGGTCCGGTTCGAGCGGCATGACTTCGCACGAAAATTGGGTTTCCTGTTCTTCGATGGAAAGCGTCTTCGCGCGCTGCAAACCCTCGACGAGCACCTTCACGGTACCGTCGGGCAGCTTCAGCATTTGCAGGATGTTGGCAACACACCCTACTTCGTACATGTCCTTTTCGGTCGGCTCGTCTTTAGCAGCCGTTTTCTGGGCGACGAGCATGATGTGCTTGCCGCCTTCCATCGCTGCTTCGAGAGCCTTGATCGACTTCGGGCGGCCTACGAAGAGCGGAATCACCATGTGCGGGAAGACGACTACGTCGCGCAGCGGGAGCAGCGGGAGCGTAATGCGTTCCTGCGGGAGGAGTTGGGTTCCTGACATTTCATTTCCCCATGAGTGGAATCAGTTCGTTCGATAGGTGAGGCCAGCAGAAAATATTGCAAGCCTGCGCGTGTGGGAAAAGTTCAGTGACTCCGAAGGTTCAGTGACTCCATAGTGAAAACAACCATGCTGACCACACGATAAACGAAAAAGCCGTTCACGTCGCCATGAACGGCTTTTTGCAGAACCCGAAAGCCGATCAGTTCGAACCCGCGACCCTGGGCGCGTCTTCGTAGATCAGTAGCGGTTTGCCGTCGCCGTCGATCACGTTGTCGTCGATGATGACCTTACTGACACCTTTCATTTGCGGCAGATCGTACATCACGTCGAGCAACGCCTGTTCCAGGATGGAGCGCAAACCGCGTGCACCTGTCTTGCGACGGATTGCCTTGCGCGCCACCGCTTGCAACGCTGCGGGACGAATCTCCAGCTCGACGCGTTCCATGTTGAAGAGCTTGTGATACTGCTTCACCAGCGCATTCTTCGGTTCGACCAAAATGGTCATCAGCGCCGCTTCGTCGAGCTTGCCGAGCGTCGCGACCACCGGCAGACGGCCGATCAGTTCGGGAATCAGCCCGAACTTGATCAGGTCTTCCGGTTCCACTTCGCGCAGCACTTCGCCCGCGTCACGGTCCTGCTTGCTTTTCACGCTCGCACCGAAGCCAATACCGGTTTTCTCGGTACGATCGACGATGACCTTTTCCAGCCCGTCGAACGCGCCACCACAAATGAAGAGGATGTTGGTAGTGTCGACCTGAATGAAGTCCTGGTTCGGATGCTTACGGCCGCCCTGCGGCGGCACCGAGGCCATGGTGCCCTCGACCAGCTTGAGCAAAGCCTGCTGTACGCCTTCGCCCGATACGTCGCGGGTGATGGACGGGTTGTCGGACTTCCGGCTGATCTTGTCGATTTCGTCGATGTAGACAATGCCGCGCTGCGCCTTGTCCACTTCGTAATTGCAGTTCTGCAGCAGCTTCTGAATGATGTTCTCGACGTCCTCGCCGACGTAGCCGGCTTCCGTCAAGGTGGTCGCGTCTGCGATCACGAACGGGACGTTCAGAAGGCGCGCAAGCGTCTGCGCAAGCAGCGTCTTGCCGGAACCGGTCGGGCCGATCAGCAGGATGTTGCTCTTGGACAGTTCGATCTCGTCCTTCTTGTCGAGATGCTTTAACCGCTTGTAGTGGTTGTACACCGCGACCGCGAGGATTTTCTTCGCGCGTTCCTGACCGATCACGTACTGGTCGAGAATTTCGCGGATCTCCTGCGGGCTCGGCAGATCGGACTTGGACAAGCCAGCCTCGATACCTGCGCCGGCAGCTTCGTCACGAATGATTTCGTTGCACAGGTCGATACATTCATCGCAGATGAACACCGACGGGCCGGCAATCAGTTTTTTGACTTCATGCTGGCTCTTGCCGCAAAACGAGCAATACAACAGCTTTTCGCTGTTCGAACTTTTTTTGTCCGCCATAGATGTGTGAGCCTCCGGACACTCAGTTACATGATACGCCGTTTGCCCCCGCCTCGCAGTTTGGGCGCGGCGGGACTTGAGCCAAGGTGACGGCGCTTGCCGCAGGCGCTCGGACGATACTCGATTGTTTCCTAGCGGATCAAGGACGCTTGTGTGCGACCTGGTCGACGAGGCCGTATGCTTGCGCGTCATCGCCGGACATGAAGTTGTCGCGGTCGGTGTCGCGCGCAATACGCTCTACCGGCTGACCTGTATGGTGCGCGAGCAGATGATTCAACCTTTCCTTCAGGTACAGGATTTCACGCGCCTGGATTTCGATGTCCGAGGCCTGACCGCGCGCGCCGCCGAGCGGCTGGTGAATCATCACGCGCGAATTCGGCAGCGCGAAACGCTTGCCCTTCGCACCCGCCGCCAGCAGGAACGCGCCCATGCTGGCCGCCAGACCCATGCACAGCGTGGAGACGTCCGGCTTGATGAACTGCATCGTGTCGTAGATCGCCATACCGGCCGACACCGAGCCGCCCGGGCTGTTGATGTAGAAGCTGATGTCCTTGTCCGGATTCTCGCTCTCGAGGAACAGCATCTGCGCGACGACGAGATTGGCGGTCTGGTCGTTCACTTCGCCGACCAGGAACACGATGCGTTCCTTCAACAGACGGGAATAAATGTCGTACGAGCGCTCTCCCCGGCCGCTCGTTTCCACGACGATCGGCACCAGTCCGAGCGCCTGCGCTTCGAGATCCCGGGACGACTGGGAGGTCAACGTGTCCAGCATTTGGGCGCGAAAGGTCATGCAATGGATCCTTGTCTGGAAATACTCTGGATAGGGATGCTAGACAGGTATGTACGGCGAGCCCGTATTCAAGTACGCGATCAGTACGAAGCCGTTGTGCTGATCAGCGCAATGGGTCGTGCAGAATAACAGCACGGAACCAACACAAAACAGTACAAAAAAACGGCGTGCTGGCCGTCGCTCCGACAGCCGGCACGCCGTTGCAGCGACGCTTAAGCTTGCGCCGTTGCGCTTGCCAGTTCTTCGAAGCTCACTTCCTTGTCCGTCACCTTGGCCTTGCTGAGCACGAATTCGACGACGTTCGCTTCAACGACGTACGCCTCCATTTCAGCAAGACGCTGCTGGTTGGAATAATACCAGCGGACGACTTCCTTCGGGTCTTCGTAGCTTTTCGCGAATTCGTCCACTTCGCTGCGAATCTGCTCCGGCTTCGCCTGCAGTTCGTTCGCCTTCACCAGCTCGGCCAGCACGAGGCCCAGCTTGACGCGGCGCTCCGCCTGTTCCTTGAACATTGCGGCCGGGATCGGGGCGTCCTTCGCGTTGGGCACACCGCGCTGCTCCAGATCCTGGCGAGCCATTGCGACAAGGCGTTCCTGATCCTGTTCGATCAGCGCGTTGGGTACCTCCAGTTCCGAAATCTTCAGCAACGCGTCCATCACCTGATTTTTGACGATGGCTTGCGTGCGGCGCTTCGCTTCGCGTTCGAGATTGTCTTTGATCTCGGCGCGCATCTTGGTCAGATCGCCGTCTTCGATGCCGAGGGACTTGGCGAAATCAGCGTCGATTTCAGGGAGGTGCGGCCACTCGATCTTCTTCATCGTGATCGTAAATTGCGCCGTCTTGCCTGCCACGTCCTTGCCGTGGTAGTCCTCGGGGAAAGCCAGATCGAATTGCTTCGATTCGCCCACCTTCAGGCCCTGCGCCGCCTTTTCGAATTCCGGCAACATGCGGCCTTCGCCCAGCACAAACGCGAAGTCGTCCGCGCTGCCGCCCTCGAACACTTCGCCGCCGATCTTGCCGACGAAGTCGACCGTTACGCGATCGCCTTCTTTCGCAGCCGTGTCCGCACCGCCGTCGCCGTGCTCGCCGGCTTCGCCGCGCGCATGATAGTGCACGCGCTGCTTGCGCAGGATATCCAGCGTGCGGTCGATTTCGGCGTCGCCGATGGTAGTCGTGGTGCGCTCGATTTCAGCCGTGGCGACGTCGCCCAGCTTCACTTCCGGGTACACCTCGAAGGTCGCGTCGAACGCGTAGTCGCCGGCAACCGCGTCGGCCTTCGGCGCGAAGCTCGGCTGGCCCGCGACCCGCAGGTTTTCGGCGCGGCTAATGTCGAAAAATTCCTTGCCGACCTTGTCGCTCAGCACTTCGGCTTCCACCTGGCCCGCATATTGTTGCGTCACCATCTTCAGCGGCACCTTGCCCGGGCGGAAACCCGGCATGCGCACGTTCTTCGCGAGTTGACGGATACGCGAGTCCACTTCCTTCTGCACGGCGTCCTTCGGCAGGGAAATCGTGACGCGGCGTTCGAGCTTGCCGAGGTTTTCAACAACGTTAGCCATGGCTTCAATCGTCCTAAAATTATTCGAGCGAATCAGTTATCTTCTCCGTGCCGCTTTTCGACGTCGCTGCGAGCCGATCGCGCCTGCGCCGCGGGCTTGCGGGCCGCCGGCAGCACGGTTGGGTCCAAAGAGCCGAATATTTTAGCAAACTATTTGCGCGCCTATCCGGGATTCGACGAATGGGCGCGTTTTTATCGGCGTTCCGGCAGGTTTTCGCGCTGTTTCGGTGCGGTTTCGATTCAGCGTGCGCCCGCTTCCCCGGTCCGTTCATGGCTTGGGCGCTTCCCTCGGCGCGATGCGAGTCCGCGTTGCCCGGCCGGTTCGCGGGCTCGTGCGGCTTTACGGCATCTGCCCGCAGCGGTGCGCGCGTCGGCGCTGGCGATTCCGGCTATGCCGTTCGGCCTATTCAGTCGGCGCGCCCATGCTGATAAGCTAACGCACGCCGCAACCAATCGCCGTCCTCGCAACGATTCCAACCATTCAGAGACACCATGCCGAATTCGTCGCCCCCGCCTGTCGTCGTCATTGCTCCCGATTCCTTCAAAGGCTCGCTTAGCGCGCAACAGGTCGCGCAGGCGATCGCGAGCGGCGTCCAGCGCGCCCGGCCCGACGCCAGCGTGCGAATCTGTCCGATGGCCGACGGCGGCGAAGGCACGCTCGACGCGATGCTCACGCGCGGCGGCGAGAGGCGCAAGCTGAGCGTGCGCGGTGCGGCAGGCCAATTGCGCGAAGCGCTGAGCGGCGTGCTCGCGGACGGCAGCGCGATCATCGAGACAGCCGAGATCGTCGGCATCACGGATCCGGTCGGGATGGGCGTGCCTGTCGAAGCGCGCAGTACGCGCGGGGTGGGCGAGGCGGTTCGCGCGCTGCTGGACGCAGGCGTGCGGCACTTTTTCGTTGCGCTGGGCGGCAGCAGCACGAACGACGGCGGCGCCGGCCTGCTGAGCGGCCTCGGCCTCAAACTGTTCGACGGGCAAGGCAACGAACTCGAGGGCACACCCGAACAGCTCGCGCGCGTTGCGCGCGTCGACGTTTCGCAACTCGACGCCCGGCTGGCGGATACCCGGTTCGTGGGGATGTCGGACGTCGACAATCCGTTGACCGGCGAGCACGGCGCAACTGCCGTATTCGGTCCTCAAAAGGGTGTCAAGCCGGACCAGGTAGCCACCATCGACGCCGCCCTCGCCCGCTTCGCCGACCTGCTCGAAGCCGCGCTCGGGCGCTGCGCGCGGGAGCTGCCCGGAGCGGGCGCGGCCGGCGGCCTCGGCTTTGCGCTGCACATGCTAGGCGCGCAGTTCGAGCCGGGCGCGGAGACAGTTGCGCGGCAGATCGGTCTCGATGCCGCGCTCACTGGCGCCGACTGGCTGATTACCGGCGAAGGCCGCTCGGACGTGCAAACACTGCATGGCAAGGCGCCCTTCATCGCCTGCCGTCATGCGCAAGCGGCCGGCGTGCCCGCCACGCTGCTGTCCGGCGCCGTAGATTCCGCCGCTTTGCCGCGCCTCGCCGATTACTTCAGCGGCTGCTTTTCGCCGGCGCCGGGCCCGATCACGCTCGAAGCCGCAATCAGCGACGCTGCGCGCCTGCTCGCCAACGAGGCCGAACAGCTGACCCGCCTCAAATACGGCACGCGTTGACCCGCGGGACGGTTGCGGCAACAATCACAGCGCCGCGACGGCTCCACTTACCACGGGATGACCATGAAGGACTCCGTTAAAGCCGGACTCGAACAATTCCTCACGTACCGGCTGCATGTGCTGAACAAACTCTCGGAGCGCGGCATCAGCGAGCGCTATCAGGCGAAGCTGGGCGTGACGCTGCCGGAGGCACGGGTGATTGCATCGGTGGGTTCGTTTGGACCGTTCTCGATCATGGATCTGGCGAGGCACGCCAATCTTGACAAAAGCCAGGCGAGCCGCGCGGCCGAAGCGATGATCCGCCAGGGACTCGTGCAGCGCCAGCCGAGCGCCGATGACGGCCGCGTGGTGCTGGTTTCGCTGACACCGGAAGGCCGTGCGCTGTACCGGAAGGTGATGCCGATCGCGCGCAAGTGGAACAGCGATATGTTCGACTGTCTCGACGAGCGGGAAAAGGCGGCATTCGGCGCTGCGCTGGACAAGGTCATCGAGACGATGACTGCGCGCCCGGAATGATGCAGGTTGCGAGGTGCGGGGTGCCTGATGCGTTTCGCGGCGGGTCTCGCCCGAGCCTCACAATGGTTTGTTTTCGTTGACGGGTCCGTTCCGCTTGCCGGTTCCGGCTGCGTCCGCGGCACCCGTTCCTGGATCGTCACGCTGAGTCCCCACGTCAACGGCCCGCCCTCGCGCAACCCTCGCAAGCCACCACGCGATGACTCCGAGCGCGAAGACCGCCAACGCCACAGCGGCCCATAGCGGGTAGCGGCGCGACACCGCCGTGGAATTGTTGGCGACGGGCGTCGCGCGTGCCGGTGGTGCAACGTGCAGCGGCGCAACGTGCAGCGCGTCGCCCAGGCGCGCCGTCGCGGCAACCGACGAGGCGTCCTTCAACAACGCGTCGAGACTCACCGCCGCCGAAGTCGTCGCGGCGCTACCCACCGCCAGCGTAAAGGGCGCGCTCCCGTGCGCGGCGAACGTCAGTATCGCCGGATGCCAGCCCAACGCAACGGTCAACGCACCCGCGCCGATCCCGCCGTTGCGCGTGTCGACCACCACCCGCCATTGACGATCCGTGTCCGGCTTCAACGGGAGCGCCGCGTTCGTCTGCTCCACTTCGCCGTTATGCAAGCGGAACAGCGTCGCGTGAGCGACCTCCCGCCACGGCGCATTGAGACCGATGCGCGAGTAGACGAGCGCCGGCGCCACCGTATTCGGCTGAGGCAAACCGATGACCAACCGGTCGACGGGATAGGGCCGCCCGGTCGTGAAGAAGTACTGGCCGGGCTTGAGGCCGGGCTGAGCGACGATGCCTTGGTGCCATTCGCGCTGTGTGTCCGCCCGGCGCGCCGCATCGGCGCCAGCCGCGAGCACCTCGGCATCGATCGAATCGACGTACGGAGCGCCGTCGAGCCAGTGCAAACGCAGGTAACGCTCGTGGACGCCGTTCAGTTCGATCCGGTTCTGGCTCAGGATGCTGCCGTTGTAATTGACCTTGAGCAGTTGCGCGGCGCCCGCCGGTTGCCACTGACGCAAATCGCCGCTGGCTTCGACGCTCACACGGCCCTGGTAATTGTCGTTGCGCAGATGAACGAGCAACGCGCCGACGCGGCCGGCCTGCGCCGCGCGGCCGGCATCGATCACGTCCACGTCGTGTTCGGCGCGCGGCGGGGGCGCCGAGGTGGCGCGCAACGATCCGTCGGTGGAGATGACGACGCCAGGCTGCGGACCATTGGCGCCGGCAGCCGCTAATGCCACAGGAAACCAGCGCACCGGGCGCAGCGCGGACGGGATGCGCGCCGGCTCGCGCGGAGCGTCGAGCGCATAGGGCACGGCTTCTCCCGCGCCGTTGAAGACGCGCACGTCGCCCAGATCGCCACGGCGGCTGGCCTCATACACGGCAGCAGACAGCGGAACGCTGTACAGCGCGGCGCCGTCTTGCAGCTGGAGCGCGAAACGCTGCGCGAAAAGATCGGCGGCCGTAGCGGGCGCCGATGTCCAAAGGGCTGCGAGCGCCAGGCACCCGCCGGTCAGTATCAAAAGACGCTTCATTGCTCAATTTCCGGGTGCACAAGCTTGGATGGCCGCGGTAACCAGTGCCCGCCGGCCGCAACCTGGAACCGATACAGATGACAGACATGAGCCGCACGATCGCTGTCGGGGCTGACAGGTCGAACAGGAATAAGCGGTCGGTGCTTTGCCGCCAGCAGCAGGCCGCCAAGGAAGCAAAAGCAACCGCGTTATCCAGATGATCGCTGCACGCGCGCAGAACGTCCAGAGTAACGAAACTGGCGCGCGTGATCACGCCATCGAAGAGCCGCCCGCCCCTGCCGGGTTCGCGACAACCCGTCAACCATGTCAAAATTCGCCATGGGCCAGCGCGCCTTCATACACCACTTTTCATCCAGGGAAGTTTCAGTGGACATTAACAAGCAAGTCGCGGCACTCACCGCTTCAGAACTCCAGACCGCCGGCGCGAGCCAGGCGACGGCGATCGCGGTCAGTGTGCTGCTGCGTCATCTTCGCTCGCCCGAGCTCTCAAAGCTGTTGTCGTCAGCATTCGAAAATCATCAGGCGGTGATGTTGCAAACGCCGTGGCCGGATCAGATGCTGCAAGCATTCGAATCGACCCGCCGCTTTCTCGAAGGCGCGGCTCAGGCGCAGATGTCTGGTGCACAGGCGCAATCGGGCACGCCGGGGCTCTGAGCTTTGTCGGCAGGCGTTGCCGGACGCGCGCCGTAGAAACGAAAAACCCCGTCAGTCCAACGACTCGACGGGGTTCCGCGGTACAGATGAATGGTGCGAGGGAGGGGACTCGAACCCCTACACCCTTGCGGGCGTCAGGACCTAAACCTGGTGCGTCTACCAATTTCGCCACCCTCGCAGCCGGGCTCGCCACTGTGCGTACGGCCCGATGTCCTGCCTGCTCGCGAGCGCGCAAGAAACGGGCGCCCGCAACCGTAAGCGCGAGATTCTAACCGATTGATCCGCGCTTGTCTGCCCTTTCGCAGCATCTGTAAAAGCGTCGCCGATGCTACAATTTTTGGCTTCGCGCAGGCATGCCGTGCGTCTTCTTCGCCGTTCCTTTCCCACATATCCAAGCCAGTGAATTTCGACGAATATTGCCAGCAGAAAGCGGCGCCGCCTGGATCGAGCACTTACTATGCGCTTCGCCAGGCGCCCGCAGCAAGTCAACCGCTGCTGACCGCGCTATTCGCGTTGCGCCGCGAATTCGAAGAGACCGTCAAGGAGATCAGCGATCCGGCGATCGGCCGCACGAAACTCGCCTGGTGGCAAAACGAAATCGCGGCGCTGGCGTCGGGTTCGCCTTCGCATCCGGTTTCCCACGCGCTCGCGGCTTATCTGCCCGACGTGGGGCAGGAATATCCGGCGTTGCAGGCATTGCTCGCCGGTTTCGAAATCGATCTCGACCAGGCGCGTTACCTCGACTATCCCAATCTGCGGCGCTATGTGCAAGGCGTGGGAGGCACCTTCGCGGCGCTGGTCGCGCGCGCCACGGCGAACGACGCCGAACTGGCGCAAGACTGGTCGGCGCCGCTTGGCGAAGCGCTATTGCTTGGACAGTTCGTCGTCGAAACGGGCAACGATGCGCGCCACGGCCGCATCTACATTCCTATCGACGAAATGCAGCGCTTCAACGTCACCGCTGCCGATCTGATCAATCGAAAATATAGCGATGCATTCACTGACCTGATGCGCTTTGAAACGCGGCGTGCGCGCGAGGCGTTGCGCAACGCGCTCGCTGCTGTGCCCGCCGCCGAGCGCCGCGCGCAGCGCACGCTGCTCGCGCTGGGGGCGCTGGCGTTGGCATTGCTCGAAGAGATCGAACGCGACGGCTATCATGTTCTGCATCAACGCATCGGGTTGACGCCGATCCGCAAACTCTGGATTGCGTGGCGCGCGAAATAGACCGGATTACCCTGGGCGGCTCGATGCGCCGCTTCACGTCGACGCGACTCGAGGCGCGAGCGTCCCACCGGTTGCCTGCAAGTCCTGTAGTACTCCTGCATGAATCAATTGCGCATTGGCCAGCATCAAACGCGTAGCAGTGGCAATGGCTCGAAGCGCTGCAGCAGGATCGCCGACGCATCCAGCCCCCACCAAAGCCCAAGCACGGTCGCATACAACCGTCGAAAGTCGATGCCGAGCGGCAACTCGCCGTTGCCGTCGAGCCGCGCGAGCGTCGGCGGCAGCCCGTACAGACCGCCCCGCACACGTGCGCCCATGACGAAATGCGGCGCCACGGTGCCGTGTTCGGTGCCACTGCTGTCGTTCTCTTGCGCGCGGCGCCCGAACTCCGCATAGGTCATCACGAGCGTGCGTTCCCAGCGGCCAAGTTCGACGAGCGCCGCTTTCAGCGACGCCAATCCTTCAGCGAGTTGCTTGAGCAACGCTGTCTGCTGCACCGGCTGGTTGTGATGCGTATCGAAACCGCTCAACGTCAGACGGATGGCGGCGACGCCCCGCCCACTTCGCCGTTGTTGTTGCGGCATGCCGGATAGGGCGAGCATCTGCATCGCGGCCCTCACTGAGTTACCGAATACGCCGCCGGGAAACACCGTATCGAACCGCACTGGATGCGGCGCTGCGCGCAGATCGGGATCGGTGTTGCCGGCGTCGAGAGTCCGTGACGATGCGACATTGCACTCGTCCAACAGCGCCGGAGCAGCGACCCGCGATGCGTTGGCCGATCCGGTCCAGGCGCTGAGCGCGATCGGCCGTGCGCCGCTCGCAAACGGCCCCATCTCGGCGTTGCCGGCCACTACGCCGTCAGCGGCAAGGCCGGCGCGCACCCGCATCTGCGCAAATGCGCGCGTCAGCCATCCTTCGCGCAGATACTGGTCGGAGTTCGACGCAGTGTCCCAGATCTCGGTCGAGCGGAAGTGCGAGCGATTGCGTCCGAGGTAGCCCACGCCTTGCACGATGGCCAGTTGCTGGTCGCGCCAAAGCGGCATCAACGGCAGCAGCGAGGGATGCAGCGCGGTGCGCTCGTCGAGTGCAATCGCCTGCTCGCGTTTGATGCCGATGTTCTTGCGCAGTTTGTAATAGGCAGGGTCGGCAAACGGAATCACGGTATTCAAACCGTCGTTGCCGCCCTTCAGTTCGACGAGAACCAGGAGCTTGCCCGGATCGCAGCTTGAACGCGCGCGCGGCGTGAACGCCTGCGCGGCAAACCCGTCTCGCAGCGGCAGCGTGGCGGCAGCGGCTGCGGCCGCGCTCATCGAAAGAAAGCTGCGTCGTTTCATCCGCTCCTCGTTCGATTGCGATCGCCTGAGCCGTGCCACCGTCGACGCAATTCTGCAATGGGCGTCAGGGTCGTCACATCGAAGCGTACGCTCCTCGATGGCTGCGCGCTATCTCACGCTTGCAACGGGACGCGGCCACGCGTTTTGAGCGACCAACGAGGGCGCGGGAACTCACCGTGCAAGTAATATCCCGTAACGCGCAGCGCGCGGGAACATCAACGATCCGCCGCTACCGATAGGCATCCGGTCGCGGTCAGTCATCGCGATGGACAGAGCACCCGCGCCGCGAGCAGGCCAGAAAGACTAGCGCTTATACAGTTCGCGCACAGCATCTTCGATATGCTGCCGCAACAAATGCCGCTCTTCGGGCGTCATATGACCATCGCGACGACGTTGATCGAGATCGGGAGGGACCGCGGTGCGCAGCATCAGATCCGATGCGGACGGGTCAGCAGCCGGGTTGTGGTGCAGAGCGTGGGAATTGCCGGGCCTGGGCGCGCGCGCGCTCGCCGCTCTGTCGGCAGAAGGCTGGGCATAGGCGGGCGTTGGTCCCAGCGAGCCTGCGAGCGTTGCGGCTACTGCCAGTGCAATCATGCTCAGGCGCACGTTCGGCCAAACCCCTCCCTTCATGTTGTTCCCTTCGTGGCGCGGCAACCGGCTACCTCAGATGCGTATGCAAACCCCGGTAGCGAGCCGGGAGCGAGAGTTATTGTCGGGTGAAGTATCCACCGAACAGCCGCATTCCGTAAAGGACTCTAGCTGCCCCCGCTTTACGCCGTGCCATAGTGGGGGTAAATTTTGTAACTGACTGTAACCCTGTAAACGATGCAACCGCGCACCACTTTCTAATCGCGCTAAGATGCCGACCATGGAAACCAAAAACCCTTCGAAAATCCTCGTCGTCGACGACGATCCCCGCCTGCGCGATCTGCTGCGCCGCTACCTCGGCGAACAGGGCTTCAATGTCTACGTTGCAGAGAACGCGCCGTCCATGAACAAGCTCTGGGTGCGCGAGCGCTTCGATCTGCTGGTGCTCGATCTGATGCTGCCCGGCGAGGACGGCCTGTCGATCTGCCGCCGCCTGCGCGGCAGCAATGACCGTACGCCCATCATCATGCTGACGGCCAAGGGTGAAGACGTCGATCGTATCGTCGGGCTGGAGATGGGCGCCGACGACTATCTACCGAAGCCGTTCAATCCGCGCGAACTGGTCGCGCGCATTCACGCAGTGCTGCGCCGGCAGTCGCCGTCCGAGTTGCCGGGCGCGCCGTCCGAAACCACCGAGGTATTCGAATTCGGCGAGTTCGCGCTGAATCTCGCAACCCGCACGCTCACCAAGGCGGGGCAGGAAATTCCGCTGACCACGGGCGAGTTCTCGGTGCTCAAGGTGTTCGCGCGTCATCCGCGCCAACCGCTGTCGCGCGAAAAGCTGATGGAGCTCGCCCGTGGCCGCGAATATGAAGTGTTCGACCGCAGTCTGGACGTACAGATCTCGCGTCTGCGCAAGCTGATCGAGCCGGATCCCGGCAGCCCGCGTTTCATTCAGACGGTGTGGGGTCTGGGCTACGTCTTCATCCCCGACGGTGCAGCCTGAGTTTGCTTGGGTCTCCTGTGTCGAGCAGAGTCGGCGCCGTAGCGCTGACGCCTGTCCCGTGCAAGTTCGTTTCTATTTCTGACGTCACATAAGAAGGGCCCATGCGGATCGACCGGCGCCTCCTGACGCTCGCGTTCGGCGGGCTTTTCTGGCGGACCTTTCTGTTGATCGCTCTGCTGATCGCAGTCAGCCTGGCCGCGTGGTTCCAAAGCTTCCGGGTGATCGAGCGAGAACCGCGCGCGCAGCGCGTGGCTTTGCAGCTCGTCGCGATCGTCAAGCTCACGCGCACCGCCCTCCTCTATTCCGATCCCGACCTGCGCCGCGCGCTGCTGCAGGATCTGGAAAGCAATGAAGGGGTGCGGGTGTACCCGCGCGAAGCCACCGACAAGTACAAACTCCAGCCGGACGAATCGCTCAATCGCCTCATCGAGCACGACATTCGTGGCCGGCTCGGCGACGACACAGTCATCGCGCAAAGCGTGAACGACATCAACGGCGTGTGGATCAGCTTCAAGATCGACGACGACGACTACTGGGTCGCGCTCGACCGTGACCAGCTCGACAACGCGACCGGCTTGCAATGGGCCGGCTGGGGCGTGTTCGCGCTGGCGCTGTCGCTGTTCGGCGCGGCGTTCATCACGAGTCTCGTGAACCGGCCGTTCGCGCGGCTCGCCATGGCGGCGCGCAAAGTCGGCTCGGGCCAGTCGCCCGAGCCGCTGCCCGAGCGCGGCATGGGCGTGGCCGCCGAAACCAACCGCAGTTTCAACCAGATGGTGCAGGATCTGGAACAGCTCGAAGCCGATCGCGCGCTGATGCTCGCGGGCATCTCGCACGATCTGCGCACGCCGCTCGCCCGGCTGCGGCTGGAAACCGAAATGAGCCCATCGGATCAAAGCACGAAAGACGCAATGGTCGACGATATCGAGCAGATGGACATGATCATCGGCCGGTTCCTCGATTACGCGCGCCCGGTGCAGCGGGTGCCGGAGCCGGTCGACCTGTCGGTGATCGCCGGCGAACTGGCCGCGCGCATGCAGAGCGAGGACAGCATGCGCCTGATCACGCGGCTCGCGCCTTCCGCGGTGATCGAGGCCGACGAGACCGACATGCGGCGGGTGGTCGGCAATCTGCTGGAGAACGCGCGCAAGTACGGCTTGAGCGACGGCGACGGCATCCCGCATGTGATGCTGGAGACGCGCGTGTCGCACTCGCGGGTGGAACTGTCGGTGGTCGACGAAGGCCCTGGCATTCCCGAAGATCAGCTGGCGCTCGTGACCCGGCCGTTCTATCGCGTGAATTCGGCGCGCACCCAGGCGAATGGCACGGGCCTTGGCATGGCCATCGTTCAGCGGCTGGTCGGCCGTTACCGCGGGGCGTTGCGCTTGCGCAATCGCATGCCTGGACCGGGCCTCGAAGTCACGATCGAGTTTCCGCTGGCCAAAGGCGCCTGAGCATGTCAGCCCTTGGCGGCGCTGGCCACGCTCGCAGCCCCTCTGGTGTTGAATAACGACTCTCGGCGCCGTTAGAAATAAACTATTGATCGGACGGTTTCATAGACCTATAGTTGGGCGGTGTCATGCGCTCGCGAACACGATCTGGTAGCCTCAACATGCTGTTTTTTCAACCCACACGAAGGAGCACTCGCATGAAAACCGTTGGCGATAAAGTCGAAGCGTTCACCGTCACTGCTGCGAAGCCGGGTTTCAACACTCATGAAGAAAACGGCGTATCCGCGTTCGAAGAGATTACAGAGCAGTCGTTCCCGGGCAAGTGGAAGATCATCTATTTCTACCCGAAAGACTTCACGTTCGTGTGCCCGACCGAGATCGTCGAGTTCGGCAAGCTTGCGAAGGACTTTGAAGAACGCGACGCGGTGCTGATGGGCGGCAGCGTCGACAACGAATTCGTGAAGCTGGCATGGCGCCGCGAGCACAAGGATCTGAGCAAGCTGAACCACTATTCGTTCGGCGACGTGAAGGGCGAGCTGATCGACCAGCTCGGCGTGCGCGACAAGGAAGCGGGCGTCGCGCTGCGCGCCACCTTCATCGTCGATCCGGACAATACGATCCAGCACGTGTCGGTGAACAACCTGAACGTGGGCCGCAATCCGGAAGAGGTGCTGCGTATACTGGACGGCCTGCAAACGGACGAGCTGTGTCCTTGCAATCGCGCCGTCGGCGGCGCAACGCTGTAAGCCGTGCCGTCAAAAGCCCGCTTCGCTTGCAAGAGCCGCGGGCTTTTTTATCGACAAGCCTATAGGAGAGGTCAATGGAATTCCTGTCTTCGATCAAGGCGCGCGTACCCGACTATGCGAAAGACATCCGGCTGAATCTCGATGGGACCATTGCCCGCTCATCGCTCGAAGGAAACGACGCGGCTGGCGTCGCGCTCGCAGCGGCCTTCGCGGCGAAGAGCACGGTGATCGTCGACGCGATCCGTAATGCCGGCGTGTTGTCCCCGGAAGAAACGCAGGGCGCGCTGACCGCCGCCGCGCTGATGGGGATGAACAACGTGTGGTACCCGTACGTCGAGATGACCGAAAGCGCGGACCTCAAATCGCAACCGGCGCAGTTACGGATGAACGCTTACGCGTCGCATGGCGGCGTGGACAAGCGGCGCTTCGAGATGTATGCGTTGGCGGCTTCGATCATCGGCAAATGCCATTTCTGCGTGAAATCGCACTTCGATACGCTGGTTGCCGAAGGCATGAGTTCAACGCAATTGCGCGACGTGGGCCGCATCGCAGCCGTGATCAATGCGGCTGCGCAGTGTATTGCCGCCGAAGACAAATAGCGCTGTGCCGTCATGCGGCGGGAGGTTGGTTTTCTGCGCCGCACGCGTCGTGATCGATGACCGATTCATGGCCGATTGATGGCCTTCACTCGGCCCTGCGGCGACCCGCTGCCGATCCGCAAAGCCGGCTCAACTCCTCGTCAGCAGCACCACGGCTTGCGCTTCGATCCCCTCACTGCGGCCGAGATAGCCGAGCTTCTCGTTGGTCTTGGCCTTGACGTTGACCCGCTCGATCGGCAAATCGAGATCGGCTGCGATATGCGCCCGCATCCCTTCGATATGCGGCGCCAGCTTCGGCGCTTGCGCGACCACGCTGCTATCCACGTTGGCGATGGCAAAGCCCGCCGCCTTCACGCGCGCAACGCATTCGCGCAGCAACACGCGGCTGTCCGCGCCGGCGAACTTCGCGTCGGTATCGGAAAAATGGCGGCCGATATCGCCCAGCGCGGCCGCGCCGAACAGCGCGTCGGTAATCGCGTGCAGCAGCACGTCGGCATCCGAATGACCGAGCAGCCCGCGCTCATAAGGAATCGTTACGCCGCCGATGATCAACGGACGCCCCGGCACCAGCGCATGCACGTCGTACCCTTGTCCCACTCTCAAATCCATATGCGTCAAGTCCTCTGGTCCGCTTATTAAAACCGGAATCGGTCACGAAGCCGCCGGCCGGCTCAGAATCGCCTCGGCCAGATCGAAATCTTCCGGGTACGTGACCTTGAAGTTGCGCAAGCTGCCTTGCACGAGCTTGGGCGCATGCCCCAACCATTCAATTGCGCTTGCTTCGTCGGTGAGATCGTGACCCTCGGCCTGCGCGCTCAGGATCGCTTCGCGCAACATGCCGATGCGAAACATCTGCGGCGTTTGCGCCTGCCATAGGCCGTCGCGCGCCTCGGTGCGGGCAATGCGGCCATCAGCGGACGCGGCGTCGATCCGTTTCAACGTATCGGCGACCGGCAACGCCATGATGCCCCCCACCGGGTCCTCCCTGAGCGCCGCGACCAGCGTGCGAATCAGCGCGGGCGTAATGCCGGGGCGCGCCGCGTCGTGCACCAGCACCCAGTCGCCGTCGCGCGCGCCGAACCCGGCGAGCGCATGCAGACCGTTGAGCACCGATGCCTGGCGCGACGCGCCGCCCGAGCGGCGCACCGCAAAGCGCAGCCCGCCAAAGCGCCGGGCGTCGAAGTGCTGGTCGTCGGGAGCGATCACGACGAGAGTCTGTGCAAACTCGCTGCATGCGTCGAACGCGGCCAGCGAATAATGCAACATGTCGCGACCGGCGACCGTGCGATATTGTTTGGGCATCGCGGCGCCGGAACGGCTGCCGGTGCCGGCGCATGGAATCAGGGCAAATAGACGGGAAGTCACGAATGCGGACGCCGCGAAGTCAAAGTAAAGGACGGATTTTATAATAGGTTCTTTCGCATCCGCGCCCCGACGCGCGTAAACTTGGCCGTCCGTGTGAGCCCGAGGCCGCTTTTTCCCATCTATGCCAGACATCGCCGCATCATCGCAGTACTCTCCGCCCGTCGCGCTCGTCAAGGCCGGCCAGCGCTTTAACTTCGACGGCACGCACGGCTCGTCCGACGCGCTGCTGATCGCCCGCTACCATCTGGCCTATCGCGACAGGGTGCCGTTGCTGGCGGTCGTGTGCGAAAGTGCCGTCGATGCGCAGCGTCTGTCGCAGGAAATCGGCTTTTTTGCGCCCGAAGCACGGGTGCGCCTGCTGCCCGACTGGGAGACGCTCCCGTACGACACCTTTTCCCCGCATCAGGACCTGGTCTCCGAGCGCCTCGCCACGCTGCACGATCTCGGCGAAGGCCGCTGTGACATCCTGCTGGTGCCCGCCACTACGGCGCTCTACCGGATGCCGCCGGCGTCGTTCCTCGCGGCCTATACGTTCGCCTTCTCGCAAGGCGAGCGCCTCGACGAGGCGCGCCTGAAGGCGCAACTGACGCTGGCCGGCTACGAGCACGTGAGCCAGGTGGTGCGTCCCGGCGAATACTGCGTGCGCGGCTCGCTGCTCGACCTTTACCCGATGGGCTCGCCGTTGCCTTACCGGATCGATCTGTTCGACGACCAGGTCGATTCGATCCGCGCTTTCGATCCGGACACCCAGCGCAGCCTCTATCCGGTGAAAGACGTGCGCCTGCTGCCGGGCCGCGAATTCCCGTTCGACGAAGCCGCGCGCACCGCGTTTCGCAGCCGCTGGCGCGAGACCTTCGAGGGCGATCCGAGCCGCGCGTCGGTCTACAAGGACATCGGCAACGGCGTGCCCTCGGCGGGCATCGAATACTATCTGCCGCTCTTCTTCGACGAAACGGCCACGCTCTTTCACTACCTGCCCGAAGGCGCGCAACTGGCGTTCGTCGGCGATCTGGAAGCCGCGATCCGCCGTTTCGGCAACGACACGAAACAGCGCTACAACTTCCTGTCGCACGATCGCGACCGGCCGATCCTCGAGCCGCAGCGGCTGTTCCTGACGGACCAGGACTTCTTCGCCTTCGCGAAGCCGTTCGCGCGGCTCACGCTGCCTGCCAACGCGGGCGGCGGCTGGTCGACGCCGCTGCCGGATCTCGCGCTCGACCGTCACGCCGACGACCCGGTGCTCGCGTTGCGCGCGTATCTGAACACCACGCCGAACCGCGTGCTGTTTGCCGCCGAATCGGCGGGCCGGCGGGAAACGCTGCTGCAATTGCTGGCCGACAATCATCTGAGCCCGGCTTCGTGCGACAGCTTCCAGGACTGGCTGCTTGGCGACGCGCGCTTCTCGCTGGGCGTGGCACCGCTCGCCAACGGCTTCGCCGTGCCGTCCGACGGCATTGCGATCATCACCGAAACGGAGCTGTACGGGCCGCTCGCGCGCCGCGCGGGACGCCGTCGCCAGGAACAGGCCAGCAACGTCGATTCGATGGTGCGCGACCTGTCCGAGCTCAAGATCGGCGATCCGGTCGTGCATTCGCAGCACGGCATCGGCCGCTACATGGGGCTCGTCACGATGGATCTCGGCGAAGGCGACACCGAGTTCCTGCACCTCGAATACGCGGGCGACAGCAAGCTGTATGTGCCGGTCGCGCAATTGCACGTGATCTCGCGCTACAGCGGCGCCGATCCGGAGAGCGCGCCGCTGCATGCGCTCGGCTCGGGTCAGTGGGAAAAGGCCAAGCGCCGTGCCGCGCAGCAGATTCGCGACACCGCAGCCGAGTTGCTCAATCTGTACGCGCGCCGCGCCGCGCGTTCGGGCCATGCGTTCTCACTCGAGCCGAAAGACTACGTGAAGTTCGCCGAGAGCTTCGGCTTCGAGGAAACCCCCGACCAGGCCGCCGCGATCGCAGCCGTGATCGGCGACATGACGAGCGGCAAGCCGATGGACCGTCTGGTGTGCGGCGACGTCGGCTTCGGCAAGACCGAGGTGGCATTGCGCGCGGCCTTCATCGCGGTGATGGGCGGCAAGCAGGTGGCGCTGCTCTCGCCCACCACCCTGCTCGCCGAACAGCACACGCAGACCTTCACCGACCGCTTCTCCGACTGGCCGGTGCGCATCGCGGAGCTGTCGCGCTTCAAGTCGACCAAAGAAGTCAACGCGGCGATCCAGCAGATCAACGAAGGCACGGTCGACATCGTGATCGGCACGCACAAGCTGCTGTCGTCGGACGTGCAGTTCAAGCGCCTCGGGCTCGTCATCATCGACGAAGAACATCGCTTCGGCGTGCGTCAGAAAGAGGCGCTCAAGGCGTTGCGCGCGGAAGTCGACGTGCTCACGCTGACCGCCACGCCGATCCCGCGTACGCTCGGCATGGCGCTGGAAGGACTGCGCGATTTCTCGGTGATCGCCACCGCGCCGCAAAAGCGCCTCGCGATCAAGACGTTCGTGCGTCGCGAGGAAGACAGCGTGATTCGCGAAGCAATGCTGCGCGAGCTCAAGCGCGGCGGCCAGGTCTACTTCCTGCACAACGAAGTCGAAACCATCGAGAACCGCCGGCAGATGCTCGAAGCACTCGTGCCCGAAGCACGTATCGCGGTCGCTCATGGTCAGATGCATGAACGCGAACTCGAGCGCGTGATGCGGGACTTCGTGGCGCAGCGCGCGAACGTGCTGCTGTGCACGACCATCATCGAAACCGGTATCGACGTGCCGAGCGCCAACACGATCCTCATGCACCGCGCCGACAAGTTCGGCCTCGCGCAATTGCATCAGTTGCGTGGCCGGGTCGGCCGCTCGCATCACCAGGCCTATTCGTATCTGCTGGTGCACGATCCGCAGGGGCTCACCAAGCAGGCACAACGCCGGCTCGAAGCCATCCAGCAGATGGAGGAACTCGGCTCGGGCTTCTATCTGGCGATGCACGATCTCGAGATTCGCGGCACGGGCGAAGTACTCGGCGACAAGCAGTCGGGCGAGATTCACGAGATCGGTTTCCAGCTCTACACCGACATGCTGAGCGACGCGGTGAAAGCGCTCAAGGAAGGCAAGGAGCCCGACCTCACCGCGCCGCTCGCCGCAACCACCGAGATCAATCTGCACGCGCCGGCGATTCTGCCGGCCGACTATTGCGGCGACGTGCAGGAGCGTTTGTCGCTCTACAAGCGCCTCGCCAACTGCGAGCACGGCGATTCGATCGACGGCATTCAGGAAGAGCTGATCGACCGCTTCGGCAAGCTGCCGCCGCAAGCGCATGCATTGGTCGAAACGCATCGTCTGCGGCTCGCAGCGAAGCCCTTGGGCATATCGAAGATCGATGCGGGCGAAGCGGTGATCGGCTTGCAGTTCATCCCCAATCCGCCGGTCGACGCCATGCGGATCATCGAGATGGTGCAAAAGCACAAGCACATCAAGCTCGCCGGTCAGGACAAGCTGCGTATCGAAACGCGCAGCCCCGATCTGGCCGTTCGTATCGCGACCGTCAAGGAGACCTTGCGCGCGCTCGCAACGCCGAGCCGAGGCACCACGGCGGCAGTCGCAGCACGCTAGATCCACAGGTCGCGCGTTCGCGGTGCATGAGAAAACCGGGGGACGTCCTGCGTTTTCCGCTTCATGCTGCGCTGCGCCAATGCGCGCACGCAGCATACGCGGGCGTTTTTTTTTGGGTATGATCGAAAGACTCGAACGCCGGAGCCTTAGTCATGTCGCACGTCGCTGAATCAGCCCAATCCGGGCAATCGTCCACCGCCGCTTCGGTCGCCTCTCCCGTCTCGCTGCCTTGGGTCACCCGTCTCGTGTCGATGGACACGGTCAGCCGAAATCCGAATCTCGGCCTGATCGAAACGGTGCGCGACGAACTGCGCGCGCTCGGAATCGAAGCCACGCTCACCCACGACAGCAGCGGCAAATGGGCGAACCTGTTCGCCACCCTCCCCGCACACGACGGCCAGACCAATGGCGGCGTCGTGCTGTCGGGCCACACGGACGTCGTGCCAGTGGACGGCCAGCAATGGGACAGCGATCCGTTCAAGCCGGAAGTTCGCGGCGACAAACTGTATGGCCGCGGCACCTGCGACATGAAAGGCTTCATCGGCGCAGCGTTGGCGCTCGTGCCGGACATGCAGCGCACCCGGCTGGCCAAGCCGATTCACCTCGCGCTGTCGTTCGACGAGGAAGTGGGCTGCGCGGGCGCCCCGCTGCTCATCGCCGACCTGATGAAGCGCGGCGTAAAGCCCGACGGCTGCATTGTCGGTGAGCCGACCAGCATGCGCCCGATCGTTGCGCATAAGGGCATCAACGCGTATCAGTGTTGCGTGCGCGGCCAGGCCGCGCATTCGTCGCTCACGCCCACGGGCTTGAATGCGATCGAATATGCGGCGCGTCTGATCTGCTACATCCGCGACATGGCCGATCGGTTCCGCGAGCAAGGCCCGTTCGACGAACTATTCGACGTGCCCTTCACCACCGCGCAAACCAGCACGATCAGCGGCGGCAATGCGCTGAACACCGTGCCGGCCGAATGCCGGTTCCAGTTCGAATTCCGCAACCTGCCCACGCTCGATCCCGAGCCGATCTTCGCCCGCATCGATCAATACGCGCGTGAAACGCTGCTGCCGAAGATGCTGCGCGAACATCCGTCGGCGGGCATCGAAATCACGAAGATCGCCGCGGCGCCGGGCCTCGATTCGTCTGAACAGGCTGCGATCACGCAACTCGTGCGCGCGCTGACGGCCGACCAGGACAAGCGCAAGGTCGCGTACGGCACCGAGGCAGGGCTCTTTTCGCTGGCAGGCATTCCGAGCATCGTGTGCGGTCCCGGCGACATCCAGCAGGCGCACAAGGCCAATGAGTTCGTCGCGCTGGATCAACTGGTGGCGTGCGAGCGCTTCCTGCACAAGTTCATTCATAGCATGTCGATCGAGGCTCACGCAGTCTGAAACCGAGCGCCGCGAAACAGGTCTTACCTATATCAAGGACCCCAGGCCGCCGCCATGTCTACCGCCAGCCCGCAGCACACCGACCACACAATCGACGGCGAGCCGATCCCCACGCTCGACGACATCGCCTCACAGCACTTTGCGTTGACGCCGTGGGTCATGCGAACGCCGGTGTTCGACCGGCTCGACTTTTCGTCGCTGCAAGGCACGGTGGTGAATTTCAAGTTCGAGTTGTTGCAGGCGGGCGGCAGCTTCAAGGCGCGCGGCGCATTCACCAACCTGCTCGCACTCGACGAAGCGCAGCGCAGCGCCGGTGTGACCTGCGTGTCGGGCGGCAATCATGCGGTGGCGCTCGCGTATGCGGCACGACGTCTTGGCATCAGCACGAAGGTCGTGCTGTTCCGCTCGGCGAACCCGGCGCGCATCGCGTTATGCCGTCAATATGGCGCCGAGATCGTGTTCGCCGGGGACATTGCCGAAGCGTTCGAACTGGTGCGCCGCATCGAGGCTGAAGAAGGCCGCTATTTCGTGCATCCGTTCAACGGTTATCGCACGGTGCTGGGCTCGGCCACACTCGGCTACGAATGGGCCACGCAAACCCCGGACCTCCAAGCGGTGATCGTGCCGATCGGCGGCGGCGGTCTCGCCGCCGGTGTCTCCACCGCAATGCGGCTGGCCAATCCGATGATCCACGTGTACGGCGTCGAACCCGAGGGCGCGGATGTGATGCGCAAGAGTTTCGCCGCCAACCACACGGTCAAGATGGGCCAGATGCACAGCATCGCGGACTCGCTGATGTCGCCGCATACCGAGGAATACAGCTACGAGTTATGCCGCCGTCATATCGACCAGCTCGTGACGGTCTCCGACGATCAACTGCGCTCGGCCATGCTGATCCTGTTTGCAGAGCTGAAGCTCGCAGTGGAGCCGGCCTGCGCCGCCGCGACCGCGGCGCTCCTCGGACCGCTGCGCGAGCAGCTGCAGGGCAAGCGGGTGGGCGTGCTGTTGTGCGGCACCAATACGGATCCGGTGAGTTTTGCCGCGCATCTGGAACGCGCGCGGCATAGCGAGTCGCAGTTCCCTCGATAGTCCCATTGGTTGCGGTTTCGGCGCGCATTCCGCGCGGACTGAGCGCGGATCGAGCTCATTGCCAGCCCGAAACACCTGGCCTATCCGTCCCAGGTTGGTATCATTCGATACATCGACATCTGGGAGGAATCCGCATGAGCATGATCAAGGAATTCAAGGAATTTGCCCTGAAGGGCAACGTGATGGATCTCGCGGTCGGTGTGATTATCGGCGGCGCGTTTTCCACCATCGTCAATTCGATTGTGAAAGACCTGATCATGCCGGTCGTCGGGGTCGTCACCGGCGGCCTCGATTTCTCGAACAAGTTCGTCCGGCTCGGCGAGATTCCGCCCACCTACCATGGCAACCCCTCGTCGTATAAAGACTTGCAAACGGCGGGCGTGGCAGTGTTCGGTTACGGCTCGTTCATCACGGTGCTGATCAACTTCCTCATTCTCGCGTTCATCATTTTCATGATGGTCAAGTTCATCAACAATCTGCGCAAAACACTCGAACCGGCGCCGGCCGAAGCCGCGCCGCCGCCAACGCCGGAAGACGTGCTGCTGCTGCGGGAAATTCGCGATTCGTTGAAGGAATCACCGCGTTAATCGCCGCGATCCGGCCTTTTCGCCGGGCGCAATCAAGAGGCCTGTTGCCGCTGTTGCGGCAACAGGCCTTTGCTTTTCTCGCAACGCGAGGCGCTCGTGCTGCACGGGCAAGAGCATGAGTCAGAGGCGCTTCTGTGCCTTCAGCTTCACTGCCCCCTCGATCATCGTTTCAAGCTGGCCGAAATTGACAGGCTTGGTCAGATGCGAAGTAAACCCCGCGCTCAGACATCGGCGCACGTCCTCGTCGGTGCCGAAGCCAGTCAATGCGACCGCCGGCGCAGCCGAATGCTGACGGAATGTCCGGATGAAATCGAGGCCCGTGCCGTCCGGCAAGCCAACATCGCTCACGACCAGATCGAAGCTTCGCTGCTGGGTGGCGGCAAGCGCATCGTCGACGCGGCCCACTACCGTGACGTGGTGACCGAGGTTACGGATCAGTTGCGCCATCACGTCGGCAGTATCGAGGTGATCCTCGATCAGCAGGATCGTCAGCAGTCCGGCCGGATGCACTTCGTCGCGTGGGGTGGCCGGCTGGGTGGGAACCGGCGCAGCCGCGGTCGGCAACGTAATCGTGAAGGTCGCGCCACAGTGCGGGCCGGGGCTGTGCGCGCTGACCGTGCCGCCATGGACGTCGGTCAGCGCCTTGGTGATCGCAAGACCGAGACCCAGGCCGCCGAACTGCCGGGTCATGTTCTGGCCGCCCTGCTCGAACGCATTGAAGAGTTTGCCGATCTGTTCGGGCTCGATGCCGATGCCGGTATCCTCGACCGATAGCTGCACACGCATCCGTTCGTCGCGCGTGCGCACATAAATATGGCCGCCATCCGGCGTGAACTTCGCGGCATTGCGAATGAGGTTCCACAGCATCTGCTGCAAGCGTGCGCGATCAGCCAGCACGTAGTGGTGCGTCGCGCGCTTGTCCACGTGCAGGTCCTGCTGCTTGATCTGAATCTCGCTGCGAAACAGCTCGAGCACGCTGTCCAGCACGTCGTGCACGTCGACCGTTTCGAGCGATAGACGTAGCTTGCCGTTCGCGACCCGCGTCAGATCGAGCAGATCGTCGATCAGCCGCGCTTCCAGCTCGACGTTGCGGCGGATCATGCGCACGCTGCTGCGCGCCTCATCCGGCAGATCCGGGATCATCTCCAGCAAGCGCGCGCCGGCGAGTACCGGCGTGAGCGGCGTGCGCAATTCGTGCGACAGCATGGCGAGAAAACGGTCTTTGGCGCGATTGGCCTGTTCGGCAGTGTGCCGCGCCGCCTGCTCCGCCGCCAGCAGCCGCTCGCGTTCCTCGATCGCCTCGCGCTGCGCATGGATATCCGTCAACGTGCCGAACCATTTATTGACGTTGTGTTCGGCGTCGCGCATCGCGACCGCGCGCGCGTCGAACCAGCGATATTGGCCGTCGTGGCGGCGAATCCGCATCTCCTGCCGATAGTCGCTGGCCTGGCTCGCGACCGCCTTGAGCCAGCTGTGCCGCACGCCTTCGCGATCGTCCGGATGCACAGCGTCGAGCCACGCGAGACCGTGCGAACTATCATATGCGAGCCCTGTGTAGTCGTACCATTGCCTCGACAGAAAATCGCAATCGCCTGCCGCGTCGCAGGTCACCACGAGGTGCGGCAACGCTTCGGACAACGTGCGGTAATGCGCTTCACGATCGCGCAGCAACAAGGCTTCGTCCGACGCCTTTTGCAGCCGCACTTGCGACAGCACACGCTCGACCGCCTCGGGCAGGTAATCGAGGTAATCGCCGGACTTGGGCACCACATCGGACACGCCCGCGCGCAGCGCTTCGATCACGCGCGATTCGTCGGTGAAGCCGGTCACAAGGATCGCGGGAATCCGCACGCCTTGCGTGCGCAGACGACGGAAGAAGTCGAGCCCGGTCTCGGGTCCGCTCAGTTGGTAGTCGAGCACCAGCAGATCGGGACTGCCGCTGTCGAGCCGCTCGCGCGCGGCCGCGACGCCCGTGCAGATCGCGACCCGGCAACCGGCGCGTTCCAGCGACTTGCGCGCGAGCCGCAGGATGCCTTCGTCGTCGTCGACAACGAGCACATACGCGGCATGCGGAGTGAACACTTCTTCTGTCATGCGTAGCATTCTCTGGCTGTGTCGATGGGTCGAACGGATTATCTATCGTGCCACGAGCGGCTTTCGGACGGATCGTCGCGAGCTTGGGCTCATGGCGGCGCGAGCCGATGGCCCGGCGACAACTCGACTACCTGCAGGAAGAAACCGAGCCGGCGCACCGCTTCGATGCACGCATCGTATTGGACCGGCTTGCGGACATAGACGTTGCAACCGGGTTCGTAGCAGCGCCCGATTTCGCGCGGATCGTGGGTGCTGGCGACCACGATGCCGACCGTCTCCCCGTATCTCATACGCTCTCCGAGTCCATGATTCGCGCCTGCCCGCGCGCAGCCAGCTTGCCGCGACGACCGCGGCCGGTTCAACTGCGCAACGGCTGCTCCGGCAAGACCACGAAGAAGGTCGACCCCGCGCCTTCGGCCGACTCGACCCAGACCCGCCCGCCATGACGCTCCACCGTACGCCGCACCACCGCGAGACCAATGCCGTCGCCCGGCGGGGCATCGCCGTGCACGGGCTGGAACGCGCGGAACATCTTCGACATGGAGCCGGCGGGAATCCCCCGCCCGTTGTCGCGCACGTAGTAGGTGTGCATTCGCACTGCGCGCGGATCGCTTCGATCGACCGGCTCGGACTCCAGCGCGCCGATTTCAATGCGCCCGCGGCGCGCCGGGTCGAGAAAATTCAGCGCATTGCCGATCAGGTTGCCGAAGACCTGCTCGATCGCGGCCGGATCGCCCCACGCAGGCGGCAACTCGCGCACGCAGACCAGCGCCGCGCGCTGGCCGATCACATCCTGCAGCGCCTCCACCACCCGCCCCACCGCGCGCGCGACGCTGACTCGCTGCGCCCGATATTCGAGCCGGCCCGCGCGTGAAATCCGCAACAGCGCGTCGATGATCGCCGCGACCCGCGCAATCGCCGTGCGCAGATATCGCAGCGACTCGCGCACGTCGCCATCGACAATATGCACCATGTGCCGATGTTGCGCGTGCGGCAGACCCGCCTGCCTGACGATGCTATCCAGCTCGTCGCAAGACACCTGTAATTCCTTCGAAAAACCCTGCAGGTTCACGAGCGGCGAGCGCAGATCGTGCGACACGCTGTAGACGAACATTTCGTTGTCTTGCGTTTCCTGGCGCAGTTCCTCGTTGACACTGGCGAGCTCATAGGCGCGCGCTTCGAGCCGCGCTTTCAGCGTGGCGTGCTCCTTGTCCGCCTCGCGCAGACGCGTGCCGGTCTGATGCAGCACGGCGTCGAGCGCGGCGATCTCGTCGTTGCCCGACAGCGGTGGCGCGAGCGGCCGGTCGCTGCCGAGCCGCTGCGCATTGCCGGTCACCACTTCCAGCCGTCGGCCGATGCTGCGCGCGAACACCACCGCGGTGGCCGCCCAGATCAGCATCGAGCCGAGAACGGCGCCGATCAGCGCGTAGTGCTCGCGTTCGCGCCGCCTCGCGAGCGCCGCCGAGCGTTCGGTATCGAACCGCGCGGCCTCGTTACCGAACGCGGCCAGTTCCTCACGAAACAGTGCGAGTTGCTCGGGCAACGGGCCGCTCTCCAGCGCGACAAACGGCGCGAGACTGCGCCCCTCGTGCATGGCCTGCGAAATGTCGAGCGCGTGCGCGCGATAGGCGTCGACCGCACGCCGCATGTGCTGCACGCGCTCGCGTTGCTGCGGCGTTGGTGCGACCAGCGCCTCGAGCGTCGCCAGCCGGTCGCTGAGATCGACCCATACCGCATGGCGATCGATCAGCGACGCGTCGCCGGTCACCATCGCCGCGCGCACCCGTGCGGCCTCGCGCAAGAGCGGAGCCACCATCGCCGACGATTGATAAAGGATCTGCTTGCTGGTGTCGACCCACTGCGCGGCCTGCGCTGTCTGCTCCTGGGTATCGAAGACGACGCCAAGAAGCGCCAGCTCTACCGCGCTCGGCACCGCAATCAGGAGCAGACCCTTGGTGAAGAGTTTCATGTTCACCCTAAGGGGTCGAAGGACATACAAGCGCAAGCGGCTCGCGAGTACGCGTTGCATTGCGAGCCGCGCCGCCGCACCTGCGCTGCAGCGGACAGGCAAGCGGCCGAGCGCAGCCGGCCGGGCCATTATCGACGCGAACCGCGGATATTTCAACGGCACGCCAGGATGCGCTCGGCCACATAAAAATGAGTTTTTTATTGGTATTGGATGTTTTTTCGATGGCTCGGGCGTCTATGATGGAAACACATGTGCTGGGATTGGAAAGCGCGCGGCGAGGCGATTCGGCATGATTCGTGCGGGAAGCGGTGAAGGCGGTGCAATCGCCGAATCACCGTGAATCCAGCCTTGCCGTATGCTATAAAAGATCGACGTGCGGCGCGCGAAGCCGGGAGTTGTCGCATGAGGACGCTGCGTTTCTTGCAATTCTTTTTCAGGCGAATTTTTATGTCCTTCCCGAAAAAGCGTAGACGCGCGAAGGTGGACGGCGATGAGTCGTTCCTCGCGGTACTGCGGCATTTCAAGCCGTTCGGTCAGCTCGACACCAAGATCGCGCGGGCTCGCGCGCAAGACGAGCCGGTGCTTTATGCGCATGTGCTGCCTGGGCTCGACGTGCTCCTGTGCAGCGTGCGCGGCGCGCAACCGCCGTATCCGGCCGCGGCGGAATTGCGGCGGCGCTGCATCGAATCGATCACCAATGCCCTGGAGCAGCCGCTCGACGGCCTGGAGAACGGTGGCTACTGGTACGAGGCTGACGGCTTCGGATTCCTGGTGTTTGCCAGCCGGGCGCGCGGCAAGATCCTCACCGAATTCGGCGCGACGCGCGTGGGTGCCCGTCGCGGGGTGCGTCGGCAGGATGCCGCGGGTGATGCTACGCCACGCTCGCTGAGGTAGGGGTCTTAGGCAGGCGTCTGATGTAGGCGTCTCAGGCAGGCACGCGAGGTCGGCATATCTGTCGGCCTGGCATCGCTACTTTCAATGATCGCGCAATGCCGCGGGATTTCCACCGCGGCCGCGCTGCATCCCTTCCCTCAGGCTGACTTCGTCAACTCGCACCGGTGCGGCGCGCGGCACCTTGGCGTGCCATTGCGGTGCATGCTCATTTCCCGGTGACGTGGCTGGAATGCCATGCAGAGGCGGCACGCTGCTCAGCCACAAAAAGTCGATCGACCGAGCGCCGCCGACACTCCACTTCGCAAGGACGCTGGCAATGTCGTCCGCATCAGCTCCCCTTGTATTCGGCCGCGCTGGCCGGCGACATGACAGCGGGCTTCTTCTTCTCACCCGCCGCGGGCGACGTCGCCGCTCCGTTGGACGACTTGTTGACCGGCGCGCCTTCGAGTGAAAGCGCCGCCTTGGGCTGCTGCTTGACGCCCGGCGGCGGCGCCGTCGGCGCCTGACGAACCTGCGCCAGCAAGCGGCCGCACGGCAGCGACTTGTTGTTGCTCGGTGCGAGCAACGGGATCAACGCTGCAAACGGATTGATCAGGCCGAGCCCGACCGCCGCGCCCCCGCGCAACGCCAGCGCCGCCGCATTCACGCCCACATCCGGTTTCTTGAACGTGCCCTTCACATAGAGCGGCGAGCGCAGCGAAAACACCCGGAAGCCCTTGGTATGCGGATGCACACCCAGGTCGATCGTCTCGTCACGCAAATTCACCTGGCCGTCGATGTCGATCACCGCGTCGCCTGTGTCGAGCGCGAACACGCGCGAATCGAGCACGCCGTTGGTCGCGACGAAATCGGCGGCCGCGCAGTTGATCTGCACGTCGCGATCGCCGAACAGCTTTCTATAGACGACGTTCGCCACGTTGAGTCCGGCCGCTTCCATCAGCAGAACGCTCACCGTACCGTCTGTGACCAGCGCCTTCAGTTCGCCGTTGGAAGTGGCCGCCAATGCGGCCGGCGAATTGCCGGTCGCCGTAAGCGCGGCATCGCCATTGATTTCGCCGAGCGCGCTTTGCATCGTCTTGAAGTGCGGGAACAACTGCTTGAGCTTCACATGCCGGGCCGCGGTCGCGAAGCGCGCCTTCAACGGCGCCGTGCTGCCGTCCAGACGAATGTTCGACTCGAGCGAGCCGCCGGCCACGCCGAACTTCAGCGGCTCGAACGACAGTACGCCGTCGGTCATCACGACATGCGTGTAGAGGTCCGTGATCGGCAGGTCAGGATTCTTGACGATGCGCCGGCCGGTGAACTTGACGTCGGCGTCGATCGCCTTCCAGCGTTCGGTGCGGAACTCTTCGACCGGCAGCACGCGGCCGCTCGGCTGGGGGGTCGCGTCGCCGCGTTTGGCCTTGCTGGCGTTAGAGTCCGCGCCGATCACCGGCGCCAGATCGGAGAATTGCAGCAGATGCGACACCACTTCGCCCTGCAGCAGCGGACGGGGTTTGCGCGCCGTATAGACGAGCGATCCGTTCAGGTCGGTGCCGCCCATCCGGCCTGTAAAATTTTCATACTTGAAGACGTTGCCGCTCGCCCTGAACTGGCCGACCAGCCGCCCTTCGGTGGCATAGGGGGGCGTGTCCGGCAAGGTCACGCCCGTCAGCGAATACAGCCGTGCCATGCTGTTGCCTTGCAGCCAGAGCCGCAGGTCGACCGCCGCGAGATGCGCCGGATCGGTGATGGTGCCCACGAGACTGATGTGCAAATCTCCGGCCTTGACATCGGCCTGCACCGGAAACGGCCGGTTCGCGTCCTGCAGCGCCAGTATGCCGCCGACCTTGCCGCTGCCCGACACCGGAGTTTTGTTGTAGGTGCCCTTGATCGTCCAGCCCATCGCATACGTCGGCTCCTGCTGCGTCGCGCCGCCGGCCGTACCGGTCGCGGTCCCGCTCGCGCCCGGCGCGGCGACGCTCCCGCTTGCTTCGCCTGCCTCGCTCGCTGCGCTCGCCGCAGGCGAACTGCCAGCCGTCAGCGCACCGGATGCTGCACTGGCCGCCGTCGTGCCGGACGCCCGGCTATCCGTCGACGACGCGCCAGAGGCTGCCGCCGCAGCGGCGGCAGTCTCCGAAGCCGCCTGCGCATCGGCCTGCGCCCCCAGCTTGCGAGCGCCTTCCTTGCCGATCGTCTCGGCGGACGCGCTGCGCGAAGCCGCTTGCTGCTGCTTCATTGCTTCGCCGATCGGAATCGGCCGGCCGAGCGTGTCGATGCCTATCTGCGCATCCACCTTCTTCTGCTGGTCGGACAGCGTGATATTGCCCTTGGCAAACCCGATGTCGTGCAGATCGAGCTTCCATTCCGATGGCCGCCTGGACGACGGCAGCTTGAAGGTCCAGTTGTCGCGCCCGTCCAGCAGACGTTCCAGATCCACGGAAGGATTCACGACATGGATCACGGGAATCACGATGTCGTGCGCGAGCAGCGGCAGCACCTTCACCTGGAAGTCGATTTCGTCGAGCGTGGCGAACTGCGGCTGTCTGGTCCAGTCCGGATTGGCCACCGTGACTTTGGCCGCCGAAAAGCGCGGCCACGGCATCCAGCTGCGCCAGCCGGTCTCGCCGGCCGCTCGCCGCCAGCCCACCTTCAGATCGCCGTTGATCGTGAACTGGCGGCCAATCGCTTGCGAGACCTTGTCGTCGACATAGGGCCGCGCGCGATTCCAGTCGAACGTCATGATGAAAATCACCAGCGCGACGATCAGAACGACGAGAATCGCCAGCAGCCATACGATGACTTTTCCGATGCGCCGTCCGATGGTCCTCGACCCTGCCATTGAGAAGCTCCGCAACTGTTCTTCCTTGCACACCCGGCAGCAGACGTCGTGCCCGGGCCGCGCTGGCGCCCGCCGCCCGGCTCATGGCTTTATCATGCTGGACAGCCGGATAAGAGACCGGCCGGGGCCGCGCCGCCATGAATACGCGTGGCCGCGTCGCCGCCACGCCCACCCCACTACCCTCGAACTCATGACCGATGTTCCCCTCGTTCTTGCCGACGGCATCGTCCGGCGCGATCCATTGCGCGGCCAGACGCTGTTGCAGCCTACCACCTTCGCGCTCGATGCCGGCGACCGTATCGCGATCACCGGCCCGTCAGGCTCGGGCAAGAGCGTGTTTCTGCGCGCGCTCGCCCTGCTCGATCCGCTCGACGCCGGACGCGTCGCGTGGCATGGCGCCGCAGTCGAGCGCGCCGCGATTCCACGATACCGGCGCAACGTCGCCTATATTCGCCAGCGGCCGGCCTTGCTCGACGGCACCGTCGAAGACAATCTGCGCTACCCGTTCGAGTTGCGCGCCTATCGCGACGTGCGCTTCGATCGCGCCCGCGCGGCGAACCTCGTCGCCCAGGCCGGCCGCGCCGACGACTTTCTCGGCAAGCTCGCGAGCGAGCTCTCCGGCGGCGAAGCGCAGATCACCGCGCTGATCCGCGTGCTGCAACTGGCGCCCGACGTCTTGCTGCTCGATGAGCCGACCGCATCGCTCGACCCGGATTCGACGCGGGCCATCGAAGCGCTCGTGCATGCATGGTTCGATGCCGAACCGGAGCGCCATGCATCGGTGTGGGTGTCGCACGATCGGGCGCAGGCCGCGCGCATGAGCAAGCGTCATCTGACGATGCGCGCCGGCGTGCTCGACGAAACGGCGCAGATCGCATGCGCGCATCAGGAGCACGGCCAATGAGCTTGCAGAATCTAAGTCTCGGGGACGTGGCGATTGCCGCGCTGCTCATCTTCGTGAACGGCGCGGTGTCGGTTGCGCTCAAGCTCGACCTCGAACGCAAGCTCGCGTGGGCCGCGTTGCGCACCGTGGTGCAGTTGCTGGCGATCGGCTACGTGCTCGGCTGGGTGTTCCGCAACGACCGCTGGTTCGTCGTGCTGCCGCTGATGATCGTGATGACGCTGATCGCCGGCCTGGCGGGCGCCCAGCGCGGCAACCACACGTATGCCGGACAGCGTGCGGACAGCGTGCTGTCCATCTGGGTCAGTTCATGGCTGGTTGCGGCAGTCGGACTGTTCGCCGTGATCCGCATTCACCCATGGTATGCGCCGCAATACGCGATTCCGATTCTCGGCATGATCCTCGGCAATACGCTGACCGGCGTGTCGCTCGGCATCGAACGGATGACCGAGGAGTTGACCGCGCGGCGCGACCGCGTCGACATGGCGCTCGCCCTCGGCGCGACGCGCTGGGAAGCGGCGCAGGCGCCGGCGCGACAGGCGGCGCGCGCGGGCATGATGCCCGTGTTGAACCAGATGGCGGTGGTCGGCGTGGTGAGCCTGCCGGGCATGATGACGGGCCAGGTGCTGGCCGGGCAGTCGCCGTTACAGGCGGTGCGCTACCAGATCGTCATCATGTTTCTGATCGCGGCATCGTCGGCGCTGGGCACCGTGGGCGCGGTGCTGTTGACGTACCGGCGGCTGTTTTCGGCGGAGCACCGGTTTTTGTCCGCACGACTGGTGGAGCGCGCAGCACAACGGCGGTGAGCCGCGCGGCCTGACGCGAAGCGGCGGCGCGGCGCGCATCGCACGAATAGTGCCCGGCTCGCGGACCTTGCCCGCGTCCCGCCGCTGGGGCAGCGCCTTAACGCCTGGCGCTCACCGTCACTTCCGTGCCGTCGTTCAGCGTCAGGGTTTTGGCGCTGCCGTTGACCGGCATCGTAAAGCGCACGATCTGACTCACCGTCACATCGTTCGGACAATTGAGCGTTTTTCCGCCGCTCGTGACGGTCTTCACGCCGTGCGGCGTCTGCGCCTGGAAGCTCATTTGCACAGTCGCTGTGCCGTCGCTGGATACGACCGGCGCAAAGCGGATCTGCGTCTGGCGAATCATCGCCCCGTTTGCGTCCAGAGGCAGCGACGCATAGTTCGGACACCCATCGGTGCCAGGCACCGGGCCGCCGGGCGGCACGGTCTTCCAGGTGAAATCGTCCGATTCGCCGGAGCGGATGGTGCGGGTTTCCTGCGAGTTGCCGAACTGCTTCGACGTGACGCGAACCGTGTAGCGGATCGGACCGTCGAGCGCGGCCTGGGACGTCACCGTGATTGGCGTGGCCGCATGAGCCACCTGCACCAGCATGCCGGGCGCGAGTGCGCTGGCGAGAAAAGCGACAACCGAAACGGCGGAGAGTTTGAAGCTGTAGCTCATTCTGTCACCTCGTTGTTGTGCCGCTGCGCGCCTCCCCTGCAGCGCTACGGCCTGGCGCCGCCCGACTGTAGCCGGTGCATGCGCGGCCGGCCGGGTCGTTTGATGCGCAGCCGTTTTTGCATGACGCATCACCAGTCTAACGCCAAGCGCAACGCAGCGCGTGCCGTGCGAGCTTGGGTGTTAACCCGCTTGCGGGAACGCGTTTCATGGGCGTGCTTTCTGCCGGACGGCCCCGATCGAACGCGGCGTCTTGCGCTTTCAACCGTGCGACCGGCACCGGCATGCTGAACGACTGTGGCGCCAGCGGCGCGTCGATGGCCCGCACTACCGCTTTTTCGCCGCTCCCTTATCGTTCGAATTGACGTCGCTGTGCGCATCGTTCTGCGTCGTTTGCTGATACTCGCCACCGCCGCGGCGGTCGGTATCTTTCAGGCCGCGCTCGAGGTCGCTGTGCGCCTGCTTGCCGACATCGCGCGGCGCATCCTCGTGCTGTGAGTCCGAACTCTGGTCGGTCTCATGCGGCAGCGGCGCGGCGGTTTCCTCTAACGAACGCGGCTGCTTTGGCGCATGCGGGTCGGCCTGCTTGTCGCCATCCGACGATTGCGGTGTGGTTTTCATCCAGTACTCCTCTCTTTTCCAATGTGCCCGGCCGGCCAGCGCTCATTGCGCTTGGTCCAGCCGTCTTTTCATCGCGGCGGTGATGCGCTGACGGGTCTTCGCATAGTCCGCCCAGGGATCGTGCTCGAGATCGGCGAGGCGCTCGTGCAGGTTCTCGATGTTCCATTGATTGCCGCCCGTGGTCGACGCGACTTCGTCCCACGAAAGCGGCACCGACACACCCAGACCCGGCCGCGCGCGCGCCGAGAAGGCGGCCACCGTGCTCGAGCCGCGGTTGTTGCGCAGGTAGTCGACGAAGATTTTCTGCTTGCGGTTCTGCGCGCCCATCTTCGCGCTGAAATACTTGGGCAAGGTTGTCGCCATATGCTGCGCGACAGCTTGCGAAAAGTCCTTCACCTCGTCCCAGCCCGCCTGCTTCGCGAGCGGCACGACGACATGCAGCCCCTTGCCGCCGCTCGTCTTGCAGAACGACTGGAGGCCCAGTTCTTCGAGCAGCGAGCGCGTCAGTTGCGCGGCTTCGATCATGCGCTCCCAGCCGAGCGACGCGTCGGGGTCGAGATCGAACACCATGCGATCGGGCTTCTCGATGTTCGACGCGACGGCATTCCACGTGTGGAATTCGACGGTGCCCATTTGCGCGGCGCCGACCAGCGCTTGAAGCGTTTCGACGGTAATCAGCGGCGGATGGCCCGGGTCGAGACCGGGGTGCTGCATGATGTTCGGAATCGACAGCTTCTGGCTGTGCTTCTGGAAGAACAGCTCCCCGCCGATGTCCTCGGGCGCGCGCACCAGCGACACCGGCCGGTCCTGCAGATGCGGGAGCATCCACTGGGCGACTGATTCGTAGTACTGCACGAGATCGAGCTTGCGCGTGCCGGTGCTTTTGTCGATCACGCGCTCGGGATGAGACACGCGCACGCCGGCGACTTCAGCGGCTGATTTTGCGGCTGCGGGTTTCGCGGTTGCGGTCTTTGCAGTCGGAGGCTTTGACGTTCTCGTCTTCGGCGTCGCGGTCTCCGCCGGCGCTGTCTCTCCCGCCGCACGCGTCGCCGTCGCGGGCTTCGCCGCTAACGTCTCTGCCTTGACCGTCTTCGCCGTTGCACGCTTGGACGCCGCGCGCTTTTGCGGCGCGGCATCGGACGGGGTATCCGTTTCTTCTTGCACGTCGGCTCCTTGACGGGGTGCTTCCTTGACGATCTGACGCGCCGGCTTGTCGTCGCGCAGACTCACGAACGACGCCTGACGCACTATCCCGTCGCTCGTCCATTCGGCGAAATTGCATTCGGCGACGAGCACGGGTTCCACCCAATGCACCGGCGTGCGGCTACGCTCGCGCGGCGCGCTCGCGAACGGCATGCGCGAGGTCTCGTGCGCGTCGAGCGCCTTTTTGACCGAGCGCAGCAAGGCGGCGTCGAAACCGGTGCCGACCCGGCCGGCATAGCGCAGCTTGCCTGCGTCATCGTACACACCGAGCAGCAGCGCGCCGAACGCCGCGCGACTGCCGCTCGGCTCCGAATAGCCGCCGATCACGAACTCCTGGCGCCGCCGGCACTTCAGCTTGATCCACGTCTGCGAGCGCCCTGACACGTAGGCGCTGTCGCGCCGCTTGCCGATGATGCCTTCGAGCGCCATGTCGCAGGCGCTTTTGAGCAGTTCCTCGGCGCTGAACCCGAAGTCGTTCGAGAAGCGCACCACGCGGTCGTCGAAGCCTTCCAGCAGTGCGCGCAAAATGGCACGGCGCTGTTCGAGCGGCACGCCGCGCAAGTCATAGCCATTCAGGAACGGCACATCGAACAGGTAAATGACGATGTCCTGCGGGCGGTTCGAGTCGAACGCGTTTTGCAGCGCCTGAAAATCCGGCACGCCTGCTTCGTCGAGCACCACCGCTTCGCCGTCGAGCCATGCGGTATGAAGGCCAAGCTGATCGAATGCTTTTATCTGCTTGCTGAACTTCGCGCTCCAGTCGTTGCCGGCGCGCGTGAACACCTTGACGGCGCCGCCCTTGACCGACCGGTCGATGCGAGCCAGCACCCGGTAGCCGTCGAACTTGATTTCGTACAGCCAGTCGTCGCCTGGCGGAGGCGTGTCGACGAGGGTTGCCAGTTGAGGCTTGAGGGTGGCAGGCAGACGGGCTGCGACCGCGCCCTCGATCGACGGGGACGCAGCCAGTTCGCGCAGCGACTCCGTGGTACGCGTGGCGACGATATCGGGCCGCTTTGGATCGCCCCGGCGTGACGCAGCGCTCGACGCGCCGCGCTTGCCGGCGCCTTTCGCGGCCGTGCTGGAGACGTTCGAAGCGGCAGTGGCTTTGAGGTTCGCCGGGGCTTGGCGCGCGGTTTTCTCTGCCACGTTGCTCGCGGTTTTCGCTGTGCTTTTGGCGCTCGCCGCACCTTTTTCTTTCGCGCCGTCGCCAAGCACGCTCCCGGGCTGCTCCTTGAGCACGTCGTAGTCGCGCTCGTCGCGGGCTTCGTCGTCGCGCTCCTTGATCAACAGCCACTGCTCCTTGTCGCCGCTGCCGCGCATATGGCTGCGCACCAGCGTCCAGCCGCCGTGCAACTTCGCGCCGTGAAGCCTGAACTTGAGCTTGCCGGCCGCATAAGAACGGGCCGCGTCGTCGACGCTGCCGAGCGGCTCCCAGGTGCCGCGATCCCACACGATGACCGTGCCCGCCCCGTAATTGCCGGGCGGAATTTCACCTTCGAACGAACCATATTCGACCGGGTGATCCTCGACATGCACCGCCAGCCGTTTAACCGAAGGGTCGAGGCACGGCCCCTTCGGCACCGCCCATGACAGCAGCGCGCCGTTCAGTTCGAGCCGGAAATCGTAGTGCAGGCGCCGCGCGTGATGCTCCTGAATCACGTACGAAAGCGCGTGCTCCGCTGCGCGGGCCGCCGCTTTACGGCTGCCGCGCTTGCGAGCCGCGTCAGCGCCGGAAGGTTCGGGCGTTTCATCGAAGCGGCGCTTGCGGTGGTAGAGATCGAGTCGGTCGTTCATGGCGGTGACGTCGTCGCTGATGGGTGGGCGCCGCGTTGGCGTTCAGCCGTGCGCTCAGGCCGCCGCGCGCCGCTTGCGCGCTGTCGGCGTCGACGCGGTCCTGGTCGCGGCTTTGGTCGGGGCACGGCCGCCGGCCGTACCGCTACCGCTGCTGCGCGATTTGCTTGCGGTACTCGCGCGGCGAGCCTTTTTGCGGGCCGGGGTGGCATCCTCGTTGTCGGATTCGGCTTCGGCCTCGGCGTCGCTTTCGTCCTCCTCCTGCGTGGCGCGCTTGCGGCCGCCGGCTGCCTGCTTGCCTTTGCCCCGGCCCAGGCTGCGCTTGAGCAGATCGGACAGGTCGAGAATGTCGGCCGATTGACGCGACTCGTGGGGCGCTTCGACCTCGGTGATCTCCTCGGTCTTGCCCGCGCGAATCTTGCGATCGACGAGCGCCATGATGTCGTCGCGAAACGTGTCATGGTACTGCGACGGGTCCCACGTATCGCTCATGTCGTCGATCAGCTTTTTGGCCATCTCCAGTTCGCGCGCGGACACGCCAGCGGCCTTCGTGCCTTCGGGCGGCAGCTTGAACTGGTCGAAGTCGCGCACCTCGGCGGCCCAGCGCAGCGTGTTCAACGCCAGCACCGGCCCAACCGGAATCAACGCCGCCAGATGCTGCTTGTTGTGCAGCACCACGCTCGCAACGCCGACCTTGCCCGACGCCTTCATCGCTTCGCGCAGCAGCGCGTACACCTTGTCGCCTTTGCGGTCGGGCGTCAGGAAGTACGGCGTGTCGAGATAGAGGAAGGAGATGTCGGGCGCGTCGACGAACGCGAGGATGTCGACCGTCTGCGTCGATTCCGGATTGGCCGCGCGGATCTCTTCGTCGGAGAGCACCACGTACTTGTCCTTCTCGTACTCGAAACCGCGCACGATGTTATCGCGCGTCACGTCCTTGCCGGTGCGCTTGTTGATCTGCTTGTAGCCGACTGGATCGATCGTGCGCTTGTCGAGCAGATTGAAACCGACTTTTTCCGACTGCGTCGCCGGATACAACTGCACCGGTACATGGACGAGCCCGAAGCTGATCGCGCCCTTCCAGATCATGTGTGGCATCGTGCGCTCCCCTGGGCCGAGACTTGAAGCTCAGACCTGCATCGAGACCTGAACTGAGGCAGTAAGCCAAGCAGCAAGCGTGCCACGGGTTTCGGGCCTCAGCCGGCGTGTGGCGCGCCGACAGCGGCTCAGGGCCGGGCTGTAACTCTTGCGACTGGCCGGCAAAAGCTACGGCATGCGGCACGCCGGAACATCGGCTATGCGGCTTGCCCGGGCCGGGGTTCGAGTTCGATGGGCACGACCGCAAAGCCGCGAAAACGCACGCGTGCGCCGCGCGTCGGCTCGCCATCGACGCGATAAGCCGGAAAGCGCTGCACGAACCGACCGATCGCGATACGGGCTTCGAGCCGCGCGAGCGACAGCCCCGCGCACTGATGAATGCCGAAGCCGAACGCGAGATGCCGGTTCGGCGTGCGGCGAATATCGAAGCGGTCAGGCTCGGCAAACTGTTCCGGGTCGCGATTGGCCGCGCCGATGCACAGCGTGACCGGCGTGCCACGTGCGACCGCGACCCCACCGATCTCGGTGTCGACGGTCGCGATGCGGTTGCCGAGCTGGTTCGAACTCTCGAAGCGCAAGCACTCTTCCACCGCCGAGTCGATCAGCGACGGCTCGCCCAGCAACGCAGCCCGCTGCTCGGGCCAGTGCGCAAGCGTGACGAGGCCGTTGCCGATCAGGTTGGTGGTGGTCTCGTGCCCGGCGTTCAGAATGAAAATGCAGTTCTGCAACAGCTCGGCTTCGGACAACTGCTCGCCGCCTTCCTCGCCCTGGATGAGCCGCGTCAGCACGTCGTGCTGCGGGTCGCCCAGCTGGGCGCGGCGTCGCGCGACCAGACCGCGCAGATAGTCGATGAATTCGCTCACCGCGCGGTTGCCCCGTTCGAGCTGCGCGCCGGTCAGCGACGGTTCGAGCGCGCCGAGTATCGCGAGCGACCAGTCGCGCAACGGCTCGCGCTCGGCATGCGGCACGTCGAGCAGATTGCCGATGATCTCGACCGGAATCGCCGCCGCGAATTGGCCGATCAGGTCGATGCGGCCCCGCTCGGCGGCCGCGTCGAGCAGGCCGTCGACGAGCTGCACCAGACCCGGCTCCATCGCGGAAATGGCGCGCGCCGTAAGCGCCCCGGCGATCAATTTGCGCACCCTTGTGTGGCGAGGCGGATTGTTGAATACGAGACTGGTGGTGTGGTGCGCGTAGAGCGGCGAACCGCCGTACTTCGGCTTGAATTCGACGGTCTTGTCGGAGCTGAAGACTTTCGGGTCGCGGTAGACCGCCTGCACGTCCCGATAGCGGGTCAGGAACAACGACCCGTCGGGCATGCGCTTGACCGGTTCGTGCGCGCGCAGCGCATGGTAGACGGGATAGGGATTCGCATAGAACGCGGGGCTCAGATGCCGCAGATCGAACTCGCGTGCAAGCAGAGATGCGTCGCTGGCGGTCGCCGGGGTCATGCATTGTCTCCGTCGAGGTGCGCGTTCGGCGCGCTTGTACGGGCTTGCTTGTATGGGTGATCTGGGTCTCGCGCGCGGCGCCGTCGCGTGTGCCGTGCGCTGCCTGCGAGACCTGCGTGCGCTGCATGCGGCCATCAGAAAGCAGAGCGTGCGCGAGGCGCGATTGGCCCGATTGGCCCGATTGGCCCGATTGGCCGATTGGCCCGATTGGCCCGATTGGCCCGATTGGCAGCGCCAGTATGAACCGGGCCTTGCGAAATTGCACGACACGCTGACCCGCAACGACTCACGTCGCGCCTTGCGTGGCGGCGCATCGGGCAGAACCGATACAATAGCCGGATTTTCCGCGCGCGCCGCGCGCTTCATCTTTCCCGCGCAACTGCGTCGTCCATGAACCTCGTCATTCAAAGCCCCGCGCCTCTGAGCGCCGACCACCACACAACGCTCGTCGCGCTCGCACGCGGTTCGCACGCCACCATGATCGACGCGCATGCGCTGCGTATCGCCGACGCGGACATCGCGCAGCGCGCCGACCTCGACGTGTATTGCGGCACTCACCAACTGGACTACGCGTTCATCGAGCCGGGCCTGCGGCTGCGTGACTTCGGCCTGCTCGCAATGGACATGGATTCGACGCTGATCACCATCGAATGCATCGACGAAATCGCCGACTTCTGCGGATTGAAAGCGCAAGTGGCCGCAATCACCGAAGCGGCGATGCGCGGCGAGATCAAGGATTTCAACGAAAGCCTGACGCGCCGCGTGACGCTGCTCAAAGGTCTTGATGCAAGCGCGCTCGAACGTGTGTACGAAGAGCGGCTGCAACTGTCGCCGGGCGCGCAACGGATGCTGACCGGCGCGAAAGAAGCAGGTTTGAAAACGCTGCTGGTCTCGGGCGGATTCGCGTTCTTTACCGAAAAGCTCAAGGCACGCCTAAGCCTGGATTTCACGCGCGCAAACACGCTTGAAATCGTGGATGGCAAGCTGACCGGCAGGGTGATCGGCGAGATTGTCAACGCGGACGTGAAAGCGCGCACGCTGCGCGAAACCTGCGCGACGCTCGGTATCGAACCGACTCGCGCGATCGCAATGGGCGACGGCTCCAACGACCTGAAGATGATGGCCGCGGCGGGACTCTCCGTTGCATTTCGCGCGAAGCCGGTGGTGCGCGAAGCGGCTAGCGTAGCGTTCAACCATGTTGGACTGGATGGCTTGCTGCGATTGTTCTGACGCTGGCGGGAAGCCTGGATGGCGCGTGAGCTAACGTCCGGCTAGCGCCTGTTTGATGCGCGGGCATCCAGAAAAAATAAGGTTCATCGAAGCTCATCATTGTGCGGCCGCCCCGAGCGAAATGCGCACCATCGTAGCGTCGAGATCCGGCTTCGGCCATTGAGCCCAATGAGTTAGGCGTACTGATTATCTGGACAAAAAAAGGCCCACCGGGAACATGTTCCGATGGGCCGCTTCACGGTCGTGACCAGTGACGTGCAGCCGTGCAGCCGTGCAGCCGTGCAGCCGTGCAGCCGTGCAGCCGTGCAGCCGTGCAGCCGTTCAGCCGAGCGCGCCGAGACTTTGCTCGATATCGGCGCGCAGATCCGCCTCGTCTTCGAGGCCGATATAGAACCGCACCAGCGTGCCGCGATGCGGCCACTGCCCGGCCGTGCGCATCGACGCCACGTCGTACGGCATTGCGAGGCTGTGCGCGCCGCCCCAGCTCCAGCCGAGCGAGAAGAGTTCCAGCGACTCGCAGAACGTGTCGATTTGCGCCGCGCTGTAGCGGCCGTCGAACACGACCGAAAACAGGCCGCCCGCCCCCGTGAAGTCGCGCTTGTAAAACTCGTGGCCCGGGCAATCGGCGATTGCCGGGTGCAAAACCGCGGCGATTTCCGGGCGGCTCTTGAGCCACGTGGCCAAGCCGAGCGCCGCGCGGTCGTGTTGGGCGAAACGCAGTTGCATGGACGGCAGACTGCGCAGGATCAGCGAACAGTCGTCGGAAGACACGCCGATCCCCATGCGCATGCGCGCCGCTTTCAGCTTCAGATGCAGTTCGCGCTCCACGGTGATGGTCGCGCCCATCAGCACGTCGCCGCCGCCTGACTGGTACTTCGTGAGCGCCTGCACCGAGATGTCGACGCCGTGATCGAACGGCCGGAACGCGAGCCCCGCGGACCACGTGTTGTCGATCGCCGTGATGACCTTGCGCGCGCGCGCCGCCGCCGTGATGGCGGGCACGTCGGCCACTTCCATCGTGACGGACCCCGGCGCCTCGATCCAGATGAGGCGCGTGTTCGGCTGGATCAGACCGGCGATACCCGCGCCGATCATCGGGTCGTAGTACCGCACCGTGACGCCGAAATCGCGGGCGAGCCAGTCGCCATGGTCGCGGTTGGGCGAGTACACGTTATCGGGAATCAGCACGTCGTCGCCGGCCTTGACGAGGCCGAAGTACACGTTCGAAATCGACGACAGTCCGGACGGCTGCAACAACGCATGATTACCGCCCTCGATGGCCGCAAGACGCTGCGCCAGCGCAAGGGAGGTCGGCGTCGCGTGCAGGCCGTAGCGCCATTGCGCGTCGTTTTTCCAGTCGAGCGCCCGCATGGTCGCGAGGTCGGGGAACACGACCGTCGACGCGCGCGTGACCGGCGTCGAGAACGACTCGAAGCCCGGCGTGATCTGGTCATCGGCGTGCACGGTGCGGGTTTGCAGCGCGCGTTTGAGCTTGGATTGGGTCATGATGAAGTTGTGTGAATGCGAACAGGAACCGACCGAAGTGAAACGGAAGCGCTCACGCCGGTTCGGCAGGCGCGCCACTTAGGCAAGAGTAGACGGATTGCATCGGGCGGCGGGCTTTCCCCGCAGCAGCTTTACTCGCCGGTTTGCAGATTGCTGACACCGCCCACCGGATGCCCGCCGGTGCCCCCCGCGCGGCCGCTGGCCGACGGTTGCGGCGCCGCAGCCCCGGGGGCGGGCGTGGCCGGCGCAGCTTGCGCGGCAGCCGGTGCGCCGGGCGCCGGCAACGCCTGCCCCGCCGCGAGCGGCTTCAGGTCGAACGGCTGTGGATCGGAATCGTCGACATTCATCCGCTCGCCCGCCACCGAGCCGTCCGCCGCGAACTTGCCGACCCAGTTGCCGGTGATGTGGGTGCCGTCGTTCGATTCCTCGACTTCCAGCGTATCGCCAGCGCGGTCGCCTGCGATGAGGATCACTTCGCCGCTGTCGGTGAACTGGTACTCGCCGTGCACGCCGGACGGGTCGTCGGTTTTTGCCCCGAGCCGCAGCACGATCTGGCGCTGGCCCAGCATGCCGGCATAGCGCGGGAACTTCGCGAACTCCGGGCTCGGTTTGAGCGGCAACTGGATGGGTGGCGGCGCCGCCAGTTCCTTGACCGCATCGCTCTGCGCCCAGGCCGGCGCGGGCATCAGCGCCGCCGTGCCGGCGCACAGCAACGCGGCCGCGCCGACGATCGCCAACATACGCCGCCCCGTCGGGCGCCCCGGCGTGCCTTCGACTGCGTCATTAACTGCGTCATTGACTGCGCCATTAACCGCGCCTGCCACCGCGCCGTTCACCTTTTTGAATTCCCGCATCCGTTCCGTCCTTATTGCCTGATACATGCCAACTGGCGGCTCACCCCGCGGCCGCGCAGCTTCACCGGGAAGCGTCAAATCCGCTCGAAGATCGCCGCGATGCCCTGCCCGCCGCCGATGCACATCGTCACCAGCGCGTAGCGCCCGCCGATCCGCTGCAACTCGTACAGCGCCTTGACGGTGATCAGCGCGCCGGTCGCGCCGATCGGGTGGCCGAGCGAAATGCCCGAGCCGTTCGGGTTCAGCTTCGCCGGATCGAAGCCCAGTTCCTTGCTGACCGCGCAAGCCTGCGCGGCGAACGCCTCGTTCGCCTCGATCACGTCGAGCTCGGCCACCGTCAGGCCGGCCCGTTCAAGCGCCTTGCGGGTCGCTGGTACGGGACCGATGCCCATGTACGCCGGATCGACGCCGGCATGCGCGTACGACACCAGCCGCGCCAGCGGCTTCGCGCCGCGCTGTTCGGCCACGCGGCGCTCCATCAGCACGAGCGCCGCCGCCGCATCGTTGATGCCCGACGCATTGCCGGCCGTCACCGTGCCGTTTTCCTTCGCGAACACTGGCTTGAGCTTCGAGAAGTCTTCCGCCGATGCGTTCATGCGCGCATGCTCGTCGGTGTCGAACACGACCTCGCCTTTCTTCGACGCGATCGCGATCGGCAGGATCTGTTCCTTGAAGTAGCCGTTCGTGATCGCGTTGGCCGCGCGGCGGTGTGATTCGAGCGCGAGCGCGTCCTGCGCTTCGCGCGAGATGTCATATTTACGCGCGACGTTTTCGGCGGTCACGCCCATGTGGATGGACTGGAACGGATCGTTCAGCGCGCCGACCATCATGTCGACGAGGCGCGCGTCGCCCATGCGCTGACCAAAGCGCGCGGCGGGCATCGAGTAAGGTGCCCGGCTCATGTTTTCCGCGCCGCCGCCGATCGCGATGTCCGCGTCGCCGAGCAGGATGCTTTGCGCGGCCGACACGATCGCCTGCAAGCCCGACCCGCACAACCGGTTCACGGTCAACGCGGGCGTGTGCTGCGCGACCCCACCGTTGATCGCGGCCACGCGCGCGAGGTACATGTCTTTCGGCTCGGTATGCACGACATTGCCGAACACCACGTGACCGACTTCGTCGCCCGACACACTGGCGCGCGCCAGCGCTTCGCGCACCACCCGCGCGCCGAGATCGGTCGGCGCGAAGTCCTTCAGACTGCCGCCGAATCCGCCGATTGCCGTGCGCACACCGCTTACCACCACCACGTCTCGTTGCATCGCTCGCTCCTGTGCTCGTCTCTGAAAGTCTGCAAGATGACCTTGCGTTGATGGACCGTGCCTCGCGGCGCGTGGCGTTCAGCCCGCCAGCAGCCGTTCGACGCTCGCGCGTGAAGGAATCGGCGCCACTGCGCCGTAGCCTTGCGTGGACAGCGCCGCGGCGACGTTGGCATAGCGCGCCGCCGCAAACGGATCGTCGCCCGCGACCATGCGCGCGATGAAGGCGCCGCCGAAGCAGTCGCCCGCGCCTGTCGCGTCGACCGCATTGACGGCATGGCCCGGCACGACGCGCCGCTCGTCGGGCGTCGCGATGTACGAGCCCTCCTTGCCGAGCTTCAGCGCGACCACACGCGGACCGTGTGACAACAGAAAGTCGACGATCTCGTCACGTCCGGTGAGGCCGGTGAGCTCGGTGACATCGTCCCAGCTCGGCAGACAGATGTCGGTCTGGCGAATCGCTTCGAGCATCACCGCGCGCGCACGCGCGAGCGGCCACAGCTTCAAACGCAGGTTGGTATCGAAACTCACGCGCACGCCGTTGGCGCGCGCATGGGCGATCGCTTCGAGCGCGGCGTCGCAAGCGCTCAGGCTGATCGCGAGGCTGATGCCCGACAGGTGTACGACCTGGGCCGCGGCAATGGCGTCGAGCGGCAGGTCGCGCGGCGCATAGCGGCTCGCCGCCGAACCCGCGCGCAGATAGTCGAACGCGTGACCCTCGGGACCGTGCGAAACGAAATAGACGCCGGTGGACGCCTCTCGATCGACGCGCACGAGCGACGTATCGACCTCCTCGCGCTCCCACAGATCGAGCAGCAAGCGCCCGAAATGATCCGCGCCGACCGCCGACACGAAGCCGGTCCGCGCGCCCTGCCGCGCCGCCGCGATGCAGAAGTTCGAGGTGTCGCCGCCGAAGCCTTGCAGGTAGTTTGCGTCGTTTTTGGCGGACTGGTTGAATTCGATCATTGCCTCGCCGAGCGCGAGGATCGCAGCAGGGCCGCCTTGTGCGGGGCGGCCTTCAGGCCGGGCTGCCAGGTCGGGGCTCATCGCTCAGACCTCGCCCCACAGATCGTGGCCATCGGCGCCCGTGATTTTCACCGACACGAAATCGCCGACCTTGTAGCGCCTGGACGCCTTGGCGGCCGGCGCCACGTACACGACGCCGTCGATCTCCGGCGCATCCGCCGCGGTGCGGCCAATGCCGCCGTCGGCATTGATCTCGTCGACCAGCACCTTCAGCGTCTTGCCGACCTTCTTCGCGATCCGTGTGGCCGACACCTGCTCGGCCACTTCCATGAAGCGGGCGCGCCGCTCTTCGCGCACTTCGTCCGGCAAAGCGCCGTCGAGTTCGTTCGCACTCGCGCCTTCGACCGGCGAGTACGCAAAGCAGCCGACCCGATCCAGCTCCGCCTCGCGGATGAAATCGAGCAGCGTTTGGAACTGTTCTTCTGTCTCGCCCGGAAAGCCGGCGATGAACGTGCTGCGGATCGTCAGGTCCGGGCACATCTCGCGCCATGCCTTCACGCGCTCCATCACTTTCTCGGCGTTGGCCGGCCGCTTCATGCGCTTGAGCACTTCGGGATGCGCGTGCTGGAACGGCACGTCGAGATAAGGCAGCACGTGACCCTTGAACGGCCCTTCGGCCATCATCGGGATCACTTCGTCGACGCTCGGATACGGGTACACGTAGTGCAAACGCACCCACGCGCCGTATTGCGCAGCGAGTTCGCCGAGCGCCCCGACCAGATCGGTCATGCGGGTCTTGATCGGCTTACCGTTCCAGAAGCCCGTGCGATATTTGACGTCCACACCATAAGCGCTGGTGTCCTGCGAGATCACCAGCAGTTCCTTCACGCCCGACTTGAACAGGTTTTCCGCTTCGAGCATCACCTCGGCCACCGGACGCGACACGAGGTCGCCGCGCATCGACGGGATGATGCAGAACGTGCAGCGGTGGTTGCAGCCTTCCGAAATTTTCAGGTACGCGTAATGGCGCGGCGTGAGCTTGATGCCCGCGGCGGGCACCAGATCGACGAACGGATCGTGCGGCCTGGGTAGATGCGTATGCACGTGCTGCATCACTTCACCGAGCGCGTGCGGGCCGGTCACGGCCAGCACTTTCGGATGCACCTCTTCGATCAGTCCCGAACCGCTCGCGCTCTTCTTCGCGCCGAGGCAGCCGGTGACGATCACCTTGCCGTTCTCGCTGAGCGCTTCACCGATCGCGTCGAGGCTCTCCTGCACGGCCTCGTCGATGAAGCCGCAGGTGTTGACGACCACGAGGTCAGCGCCGTCGTATGTGCCGGAAATCTCGTAGCCTTCGGCACGCAACTGGGTAATGATCTGCTCGGAATCGACGAGGGCTTTGGGGCAGCCGAGCGAAACCATGCCGATACGCGGCGAGCCGGACTGGGTGGTGCTTTGCAGCTTGGACATTGGGGAATCTTGGAATGACGGCAAAGTCGGCAGTTTACAGCTATTTGCGGTTCTCCGATCCAAAACCGGCGGGCGGAAACAGCGCCGACCGGCAAGTGGAACACGCAGAGGGCCGGGAGGCGCAGCCCGGTGTGCATTTTGATTCGTTTGGTATTGGTCTGGTGAACCCGGTGCAACGGCTCGAACGCCTCGCGGACGGCGAGCCTCGTTCGCCAAAGCCGACCGCCTGGGCTGGCTCCAGGTTGCAGGCAACCGATCTCGCTCAGTGACGGCCCGGCAGTTCCCTCACGGCGGCGCCAATCGACTCAGGGCGCCGACACAGCAAGCGGCTCGGGTTTGGCACTGACGGATTGCATCAGTCTCGACACGATTAGCCGGCGAGCCGGAACTTTTATCGCACAGTAACAGAGCGCACCAGCGACAACTACCGCAAACAGTTCCGCCACCAGCACGGTCAACCCCACGGTCGGACTCCCGGTAAGTGGCGCCGTCTGACGATCTGATTGCAGGCTATCTGCACGACGGGTGAATCAGATAGATTGAAAACGATATCTCGCCGAGAAAGACGGCGGCACGATTGCCGAACATCGCATTTCCGACCAAGCCACCCGTTGCAAGACCGGCAATGATTAGCATAACTAATAGAAGCACCAGAAATCGAAGCGAAGACGGGATGCACATCAGAATAACGAACCCGCACAACCCGAGGCACATCGCCGTGTCGCCGGCGCTCCATGTTTTGAGCACGCGGTGCAGCCCGTAACGCGCGATGAAGGTGGGGATGATCCGCAGCAGATGCCGGGACGTCGCTGGACACGGCGTCTTTCATCGGCGGCGGTTCGGGTAGCCGCTTCTGGGCAAAGCTGTGTGAACAGCCACGGGCATTGCAATGCGCCGTCATCATGGGGAGATGTCGGCCGCTTTGGGCGCGGCACGCCTTGCGCGGCTCGCCGTCACGGAAGAGAACGTTGAGCAGGCGTGTACGTCCGCGGCAACCGTCGAGCTATGCGAGCCTGACCCAGGGCACCAGAGCGTGACCGCAGAGCGGCTTGCGCGCTACCGGAGAATATACGCGGCGCTTAAGGATGAGTTTTCGCGATAGATATTCATCCGAATACAGCGGCGGGCGGATCGAACCGTTCCAGCGCGTGCGATGGCTGGCACCGGATGGATTCGCCCGATGCCAGCGCGGCTTCGATCATCCGCACAATGTCGTGCGAGTCCTGCACCCGGCGAATCGCCGCATGCAGCTCGGCCGCCTGCGGCCAGGTCCGCTGCAGATAGCTCAGCCACTTCTTGACGCGTCCGTGCTCGTGTCGCGACGAGACCCGCGCCTGCAACGTCCCCAAGTAGCCGACGATCTCGCGCAGCACGCGCTGCCATTCGCCCGCACACGGCGTCGGGTCCATCAGCCCGCGGATTCGCGACGCGAGGAACGGGTCCGATACGGCGCCGCGGCCGATCATCACGTCCGCGCAGCCACTGACGGCCCGGCACCGCTGCCAGTCGGCCACGCTCCACACTTCGCCGTTGGCGATGACCGGCACGTCCACCGCGTCGTCGATACGCGCGATCCACTCCCAGTGCGCCGGCGGCCGGTAGCCGTGGTCGCGCGTGCGCGCATGCACGACGAGCGAAGCCGCGCCGCCTTCGGCGAGCGCGACCGCACAATCGATCGCCAGCGACGTATCGGACACGCCGAGACGCATCTTCGCCGTCACGGGAATGCGGGCCGGCACCGCGCCCCGAACCGCGCACACAATCCGGTGCAGTTGCTCAGGGTCGGCGAGCAGCATCGCCCCACCGCCGTGCTGATTGACGAGCTTGGCAGGACAGCCGAAGTTCAGGTCGATACCATGAGGCGATAACGCAGCCGCGTGCCTTGCATTGCGAGCCATCCAGCCGGGATCGCTGCCGAGCAACTGGATCACCATCGGCGTGCCGCTCGGCGTGCGGCTCGCGTCGAGCACTTCCGGCGCTTCGCGCTCATAGACGCGCGCGGGCAGCAGCGAACCCGTCACGCGGACGAACTCGGACACACAGCCGTCGAAGCCGCCGATGCGAGTGAGCACGTCGCGCAACACGTAGTCGGCGAGACCTTCCATGGGGGCGAGAAACAGCCGGCTCATACGCAACGCCAGTCATGCGATTGGCCGGTCAAGGCAGGCAGGCCGATCCGGGCTTCAAAGTCGAAGCGGCCGGCGCGGTGACGGAGAACATTTGCAGCATAGGTGGGTCCGGCGTGAAGCGATGATGAGGGCGGCGATGGCGAGCGCTATGGCAGCGCTGGGCGAAAAGAAGAACCGCGAACAGGCGCCCGCAGCGCAAAGCGCTCCGGGCGCTAAGCTCGCGATTGTACCGCGCGGGCAGCGATGAACCTCGGTGACGTTACAGGAACCAAAGGGCGCGCAGGTTCCCTTGCGCCGCGAATCGTATCAGCCGTGAGGCCGCCGCGCATCTGTCTGCTGGTCCCCGGCTTGCGGCCGCAATTGGCCCGCTGCCTTACGCAATGCGAGCCTGTCTGAATCGCAGCCGAACAACGGTGGCAATGACGACGACAGCGCCTGCGCCGCCGCTCGCCGATGTCCGCCGTTACTTCTTCTCCGGTTCCGGATTCGTCTGCGGCACGCCCGGTGCGTTGCCTGCATTGACCGCCCCGCCGGGGGTGAACGGGAATGTGGCGAACATCGACTTCGCCTGGTTCTGCATCTGCTCCTGCATCTGCACGAACATGTTCTTCGACTGTTCGATATAGCTGGTCATCATGCCTTGCATCATGGGAGCCTGCATGTTCATGAACTGCGACCAGACTTCCGGATTCATCGCCTTGCCTTCATACAGATTCTTCGACTGGTCGGCGAGCTTCGCCTGAATGTCGATGAAAGCCTGGATGTTCTTTTCCAGATAGGTGCCCATCATGCCCTGCATCGCATGGCCATAGAAGCGGATGATCTGCGAGAGCATCGACGACGAGAACATCGGCAAGCCGCCGCTCTCCTCTTCGAGAATGATCTGCAACAGAATGGCGCGCGTCAGGTCCTCGTTGCTCTTCGCATCGATGACCTTGAAGTCCTCCTGATCCAACACGAGCTGTTTGACGTCCGTCAGCGTGATATACGTGCTCGTTTCGGTATCGTAAAGCCGACGGTTCGGATATTTCTTGATAAGTCGTTCGGCTGTTTTCTTTGTAGTAGTAGTCATGTAACGCCTTTGAGCGCGAGTTAAGCGCGAAAACGGCGCCGTGCCGGCTGCGCAATCGGGCCATTGCGCAGCCGGCACGCCGCCGAACTGTCCGAGCCGAAGCGCGCCGCCTTCGAAGCGGCACGCTGTGGACTCAGCCCATATGCAAGCCGCCGTTCAGCGAGAAATCAGCGCCGGTGGAGAAACCCGATTCCTCCGACGCGAGCCACGCGACGATCGAGCCGATTTCGTCCGGCCGCCCGAGGCGCCGCACCGGAATCGTCGCCACGATCTTTTCCAGCACGTCTGGCCGGATCGACTTGACCATGTCGGTCCCGATGTAGCCCGGCGACACGGTGTTTACCGTCACGCCCTTGGTGGCCACTTCCTGCGCGAGCGACATCGTGAAGCCGTGAATGCCGGCCTTCGCGGTCGAGTAGTTGGTCTGGCCGAACTGGCCTTTCTGCCCGTTCACCGACGAGATGTTGATCACGCGGCCCCAGCCACGCTCGACCATGCCGTCGATCACCTGCTTGGTGACGTTGAACAGGCTGGTCAGGTTGGTGTCGATCACCGCCGTCCAGTCTTCGTGCGTCATCTTGCGAAACACGACGTCGCGCGTGATGCCGGCGTTGTTCACCAGCACGTCGATCTCACCCACTTCGGACTTGACCTTTTCGAACGCGGCCTTGGTCGATTCCCAATCGCCGACATTGCCTTCGGATGCGATGAAATCGAAGCCCAGCGCCTTCTGCTCTTCGAGCCACTTCACGCGGCGCGGCGAGTTGGGGCCGCAGCCCGCGACCACCTTGTAACCTTCTTTATGCAGCCGCTGGCAAATGCTCGTGCCGATGCCACCCATGCCGCCCGTTACGTACGCAATTCGCTGTGTCATAAACCACACTCCATTATCGTTTTCGAGGTGCCGACCGGCCACCCCGGCCGGCCACCTCTTCCTCGCCTGTTGCCTGCTCTTCGCTACCGCCGGGCGAGCGGCCGTCGAGGCCGCTGCTCACACCACCCGCCGCCAGCCTCGATGCGGCGCGCGACAACCTGCCCGATGCCGGTTCTGCGCCGCCCGGCGACGCCGGATCGGCGGCGTGCTCAGGCGCGCTCGAGCGCCAGCGCGACACCCATCCCGCCGCCGATACACAGCGACGCCAGGCCTTTCTTCGCATCGCGCTTCTGCATTTCGTGCAGCAGCGTGACGAGAACCCGGCAACCGGATGCGCCGATCGGATGGCCGATCGCGATCGCGCCGCCGTTCACGTTGATCTTCGACGTGTCCCAGCCCATCTGCTGATTCACGGCGCACGCCTGCGCGGCGAACGCTTCGTTGATTTCCATCAGGTCCAGTTCGGCCGGCGTCCAGCCCGCGCGCTCCAGACAGCGGCGCGAAGCCGGCACCGGGCCCATGCCCATGACCTTCGGGTCCAGACCCGAGGTCGCGTAAGCCGTGACGCGCGCAAGCGGCGTGAGGCCGAGCGCCTCGGCTTTTTTCGCCGACATCACCAGCACGGCCGCCGCGCCGTCGTTCAGACCCGACGCGTTGGCCGCCGTGACCGAGCCTTCCTTCGAAAAGGCCGGCTTCAGGCCCGCCAGCGATTCAGCGGTGACGCCGTGGCGCACGAACTCGTCCGTCGCGAAGCGCAGCGGCTCGCCCTTGCGCTGCGGGATCTCGACCGGCACGATCTCGTCGTCGAAACGGCCGGACTTCTGCGCGGCTTCCGCCTTGTTCTGCGACAGTGCCGCGAACGCGTCCTGCTGCTCGCGCGTGATGCCGTATTCCTTCGCGACGTTTTCCGCCGTCACGCCCATGTGATACTGGTTGTAGACGTCCCACAGGCCGTCGACGATCATCGAGTCGATCAGCTTCGCGTCGCCCATGCGAAAGCCGTCGCGCGAGCCGGGCAGCACGTGCGGCGCGGCGCTCATGTTTTCCTGACCACCCGCCACCACGATGTCCGCATCGCCCGCAATGATCGCGTTGGCCGCGAGCATCACGGCCTTCAGACCCGAGCCGCACACCACGTTGATCGTCATGCCGGGCACGGCCGTGGGCAGGCCCGCCTTGATCAGCGCCTGGCGCGCAGGATTCTGGCCGGAGCCGGCCGTCAGCACCTGGCCCATGATCACTTCGCTCACCTGCTCCGGCTTCAGACCGGCCCGCTCCAGCACGGCACGGATCACCGTGGCGCCGAGTTCGGGCGCGGCGAGCTTCGCCAGCGATCCACCGAATTTACCTACTGCCGTACGGGCGGCCGATACGATCACTACATCAGTCATTTCGATATCCTCCGGGCACGTCGGCCGAATGCGCCGCAGCCCGTCAAGTTAAAAATTTCGTTGTTCCAACGCTCTTGCCAATCAGACGCCCACTTACCTATTGCCAACCAGTGCACTTCAAGCGCGTTCGAGCTACTCCCGTTGCCGGACGTAACGTCCCGGCGCCGGCTCGATCACCGGAAACTCCGCCGAGCCCGCCGTGGCGCGCGGCTTCACCTTCTTGCCGCCGTACTGATCGAGCCATCGGGTCCACTCAGGCCACCAGCTGCCGGGCACCTCGGTCGCGGCGCCAAACCATTCGTCGGGGCTCGCTGGCAACGACTTGACGTCGCCTTCCAGCGTCCAGTAACTGCGCTTATTCTTCGCGGGCGGATTGATCACGCCGGCAATATGGCCCGACGCGCCGAGCACGAACTTCATCGACCCGCTCAAGAGCGATGCCGACGCATACGCGGTTTGCCACGGCACGATATGGTCCTCGCGTGACCCATAGATGAAGGTCGGCACGTCGATCTTCGACAGGTCGATCGGCTCGCCGCAGGTGGTCAACGCACCGGGCTCGCGCAGACGGTTCTCCAGATACGTGTTGCGCAGATACCAGCAATACATCGGGCCCGGCAGGCTGGTCGAGTCGCTGTTCCAGTACAGCAGATCGAACGGCATCGGCGTGCGGCCCTTGAGGTAATTGTCGACGACGTAGTTCCACACCAGATCGTTCGGGCGCAGGAACGAGAACGTGTTGGCGAACTCGATGCCGCGCATCAATCCGGGCGGCACACCGTTCTTGCCGCCGATGGTCTGCTCGCGCATCTGCACATGCGCCTCGTCGACGAATATGTCGAGCACGCCGGTGTCGGAAAAGTCGAGCATTGCCGTGAGCAATGTCATTGACGCCGCCGGGTGTTGACCGCGCGCCGCGGCCACCGCCAGCGCGGTGGCGAGCATCGTGCCGCCGACGCAAAAGCCGAGCGTGTTGATCTGGTCGCGCCCGCTGATCTGGCTGACGGTGTCGATCGCGGTGAGCACGCCCTCGCCGATGTAGTCGTCCCACGTCTTGTGCGCGATCGACTGATCCGCGTTGCGCCACGAGATGAGGAACACCTGGTGGCCCGAATCGAGCGCATGCGCGACGAGTGAATTCTCCGGCTGCAGGTCGAGGATGTAGAACTTGTTGATGCACGGCGGCACGATCAACAGCGGCCGCTCGCGCACGGTCGCCGTGCGCGGCTTGTACTGGATCAGTTGCAGCAGGTCGTTCTCGAACACCACTGAGCCTTCGGTAGTGGCGAGGTTCTCGCCGACCACGAAGCGCGATTCGTCGGTCTGCGAAATCTTGCCGCGCTGCATGTCGGCGAGCAGGTTCATCACGCCTTGCCGCAGGCTGTCGCCCTTGCTCTCCAGCAAGGTCTTTTGCGCTTCCGGATTCAACGCGAAAAAGTTGCTCGGCGAAGCGGCCGCCGTCCATTGCTGGACCGCGAAGCGGATGCGCTCGCGCATCTTCGGTTCGGTGTCGAGCGCGTCGACCATCTCCTGCAGATAGCGCGCATTCAGCAAATACCACGCGGCGGTGAACGCGTAGGCCGGCGTCGCGCTCCATGCTTCGGAACTGAAGCGGCGGTCCTTGAGTTCGGGCGGCTTGGTGGCCGATGTGGCGGCCTGCTGGATCAGCTGCATCGCGTCGCGCGAATAGTCGGTCTGCAGTTTCTGCAGACGTTCAGCGGGAATCGCGGCAGCGGGTAGATTAAGACTGCCGAGCGAAGGCATGGAAGGCAGCGCCCCGGCGGTCAGTTTGGTGAAGTCCGGCATACCGGGAAACGACGGCATCTGCGGCATGGGTGGCGTCTGCGGCATCTGAAAAGGCAGGCCGGTGACGCCGGGAGGCGTGCCGAGCGAACGCCACGCGTTCATCCAGGCGTCGAAGAATTGCTGCATGCCGGGGGCGGATGTCGCGCCGCTCGCACCGGCCTGCTGCGTTTGCTCCGTCGAGGAGTCCGTGCTGGGGGAAGCTGAGGAAGATGAAGCTGCCATACCTGCTTTTGACCGGTAAGTCCTTGCGGACGGGTTGGAGAGGCAGGTTAGTGCGCACGCGCGCGATTGCTCGCGACCTCGTCACGCCCTGTCCCAAGTACGAGGAGCGAGTGAGGAACATTCTTGCTCCCCCTCGCAAGGCATGTCAATGCTTGTTCCCGATTTTGCCGCAGTGCGATAGTTTTTTAATTATCGTTTTCCCTGTGCAGCAGATCGCGCTTCTAAGCCCGTATGACGAATGCATGGCGCGGGGCGAAAAAGCGCCCCTGTTCCAGCGGCTTATGTGCGTTCCTCGGTGCGCGCGCCGACAGTTTTCGCGGCCGGTTTGCGCTAGCGCCAGCGGTTCGGCAGCGCAGCAAAAACGCGTTGTGGGTGTCGGAACAAACCCGTACACGAACTCGCATACGAGCTCCAACACTACCCGTCCGTTGCGTGCCGGCGCGTGCACCATCCACGCGTCGGACGAAGCGTGGCGATGCAGGCGCGCGCATCCTGCGACGCTGCATCGCGCCGCGCGCTGCGCTAGTCCGCGAGCGTCTGCGCCTGAGCGTCGATCCAGATCAGCGCGGCCATGCGGCCAGTCTCGCGGTCGCGCCGATAGGAATAGAAACGTTCGCGTTGCGAGACCGTGCACAGATCGCCGCCGACGATCCGCGTCACGCCCAGCGCGTGCAGACGCAAGCGCGCCAGCGCCGGCAGATCGGCGAGATACTTGCCTGGGTTGTGCGCATGTGCGACGAAGGCGTTGGCAGTGGCATCGCGTCGCGCGCCATCGACACCGTCGAGGAAGGCGTCACGCACATCGCCTCCCACTTCGAACGCATCCGGACCGATAGAAGGTCCGAGGTAGGCATGCAGTTCAGAGGGCTCGACACCGGCGAGTCGTGCGACGCGCCGCGCGGTCTCTTCGACGATGCCCGCCGCCAGCCCGCGCCAACCCGCATGCGCCGCGCCGACCGCGCGACCGGCCTCGTCGCACAACAGCACCGGCATGCAATCGGCCACCATCACCACGCATACGGTGCCGGGACGATCGGTGACGCTCGCGTCCGCCCGCGTCGGTGTGCCCTCGGCGTGCGCCCGTGCGAGCACATCCTCAGCGCGCACGACATCCGCACCGTGAACCTGCGCGAGCCACGCGGCCTCGCTGACGCCGGCGAGGCCGAGCAAGCGCTGGCGGTTTTGCGCGACCGCAGCCGGATCGTCGCCGGTTTTCAAGCCCAGGTTCAGGCCGCCGGGGTGGTCCGCTCCGGCCTGCCAACGGCCGAACGGCGGCTGACTCACACCGCCGTTGCGCGTGGTCACGAGCGCGCGCACCCGCGGCGAGACGTTCCATTCCGGTTGCACGACGTCAGCGAAACTCAGCTGTGGCAAATTCGCGCTCATGCTTGATCGTCCTTCGGGTGGTCGTCCTGATCATCGCGCGCGTCGCCGTGCTCGAGCGCGCCGTCTGCGTGCGCCTCGTCGTCCAGCGACGCTTCGTAGCTGTCCTCCTCATAGTACGTCTCGTCGAACTCGCCCGCTTCGTCGCGCCCCAGACCCAGCGCCGCAGACAGCGCGGCGATGTCTTCGGGCACATCGGCGCGCCATTGCATGGTGCGGCCGGTTTGCGGATGAATCAGCCCGAGCCGCCACGCATGCAGCGCCTGCCGCGCGAAGCCGCCGGGCAGCGGCGTGACCGAGCGCTTGCCGCGCGCGTGGCCGTAGACCGGATCGCCGAGCAGCGGATGGCCGATATGCGCGCAATGCACGCGGATCTGATGGGTGCGGCCGGTTTCCAGATCGCAGTGGATCGCCGTGACCGGCTGACGCTGCCAGATCGCCGAGTCGACGCGGCGAAAGTGCGTGCGCGCGGGTTTGCCCGCCGCGCTGGTCACGACCGCCATGCGCGTGCGCTCGCGCGGATCGCGGCCGATCGGCGCGTCGATCGTGCCGTCCTCCGGCATGTTGCCCCACACCAGCGCGAGATAGCGGCGCTTCACCGTACGCGCCTGCAACTGGCGCACGAGGTCGGTTTGCGCCTCGAGCGTGCGCGCCACGACCATCAGACCGGAGGTTTCCTTGTCGAGCCGGTGCACGATGCCCGCCCGCGGCAGCCCCGCTGCCGCGTCGCCGTAGCGGTACAGCAGGCCGTTGAGCAGGGTGCCGCTCCAGTTGCCGGCCGCCGGATGCACCACCATGCCAGCCGGCTTGTTGATGACGACCAGCGTGTCGTCCTCGTAGACGATGTCGAGCGGCACCGGCTCGGGGGTGAACGCGAGCTGCTCCGGCAGCAGATCGGGCACCAGCTCGATGGTTGCGCCCAGCGGCACGGGCTGGCGGATCTTCGCCGGCTTGCCGTCGACCCGCACCCGCTCGGCTTCGATCCAGCTTTGCAGCCGGTTGCGCGAGAACTCGGGAAACACGCGGGCGAGCACCTTGTCGAGGCGCTCGCCCGCCAGTTCGTCGGGCACCGCGACGCTGCGCGGACTCTCGTCCGCGACCGGGCTCGCCACCGTCGGCACCCTGGCCGGCGCCGCCGCGGCAAGCGCATCGCCGGCGAGATCGTCGTCGAGGGAATCGAGGCCCAACGCGTCGGAGGGGTCGGCGCTTACGCTATAATCTTCGTTGCTATTCCCGGCACCTGTTGCAGCGCCTGGAGTATTTGAGCGGGTCATTGAGTCTGGGTCACCTGGACGTAAAGCTAGACTGGAAAATGCGAGCCTTGAACACCATCACTGAAGCGGCGCTCAATTTGGCGGCCATCAAGAAGGCGGCCCGGAAAGTGGCCGGATACATTGCATGCGCCGCGGCCGTCGCCGTCGTTGCGGCTTGCCACGGCCTGCCGGAGAAGACCGACGAAACGGCAACATGGAATAACAACAAATTATATACGGAGGCGAACGACGCCCTGACCGGTGGTGATTTCGGCAAGTGCGCGAAGTACTTCGAAATGCTCGAAGGCCGCGACCCGTTCGGCCATTTCGCGCAGCAGGCGCAGATCAACGTCGCGTACTGCAACTGGAAAGACAACGAAAATGCCGCCGCCGATCAGGCAATCGACCGTTTCATCCGGCTGCACCCGGATCATCCGGACATCGCTTACGCGTACTACCTGAAGGGCATGATCCACTTCAACGACGACCTCGGTCTGTTCGGCCGCTTCTCCGGCCAGGACATGAGCGAGCGCGATCCGAAGTCGCTGCGCGAGTCGTATGACGCGTTCAAGGTCGTGGTCGACCGCTACCCGAAAAGCAAGTACGCGCCGGACGCTGCACAGCGCATGCGCTACATCGTGAACGCGCTGGCGTCGCACGAAGTCCACGCGGCCGACTACTACTACCGCCGTGGCGCTTATGTCGCCGCGATCAACCGCGCGCAGCTGGCGTTGCGCGAGTACAAGAACGCACCGGCTATCGAAGACGCACTGCACATCATGATGCTGTCGTACCAGAAGCTGAACCAGCCGCAACTGGCCGAGGACACCAAGCGCGTGCTGGCCGGCACCTTCCCGGACAGCCCGTACATCACGGGGCGCGCACGGCCGGGCACGGAGAAATCCTGGTGGCAGTTCTAACGCCCGCCATGCACTGATCACCCGCTGCAAACAGAAACGCCACGACCTCGGTCGTGGCGTTTCTGTTTGCGCGCAGCCTCGCGCCGATCGACCCAGCCTCAGTCGCGCTCGAACAACGCGATCGACTCGACATGCGACGTATGCGGGAACATGTTGACCACACCCGCGCCGACCAGCCGATACCCGGCCTCGTGCACGAGCACGCCTGCATCGCGGGCGAGCGTCGAGGGATTGCACGACACGTAGACGATACGACCGGGCAGCGGTCCGTTGCCGCTTTGCGCGATGTCCGCGAGCGCCTGCGCGACGGCCAGCGCCCCCTCGCGCGGCGGATCGACGAGGAATTTGTCGAAGTGGCCGAGCGCGCGCATGTCGTCGGCGGTGACTTCGAACAGATTGCGGCACGCGAACGACGTATGCCCCGCCACACCGTTCAATCCGGCGTTGGCGAGTGCGCGCGAAGTCAGCGCCTCGCTGCCTTCGATGCCCACCACTTCCTGCGCGATCCGCGCAAGCGGCAGCGTGAAGTTGCCGATTCCGCAAAAGAGATCGAGCACACGATCGGTGCGCGCCGGCGCCAGCAAGCGCAAGGCGCGGCTCACCAGCACGCGGTTGATTGCGTGATTGACCTGGGTGAAGTCAGTCGGCTTGAACGGCATGCGGATGCCGTATTCCGGCAGCGTGTAGTCGAGCTCCACGTCGAGCGGATAGAACGGCGCGACCGTGTCCGGGCCGCCTGGCTGCAGCCAGAACTGCACGTTGTGCTCGTCGGCAAAATCGCGCAGCACCTGTTCGTCGGCGGCGGTGATCGGATCGAGGTTGCGCACCACCAGCGCCGTCACCGACGAACCCACCGCCAGTTCGAGCTGCGGCATGCGATCGTAGATGGACAGCTTGCGGATCATGAAGCGCAGCGGCATCAGCATCGCCGACACGTGCGCGGGCAGCACCTCGCAGGTCTTCATGTCGGCGATGTAGCTGCTTTTCTTCTCGTGAAAGCCGACGCGCATACCGCCCTTCTCCGGCAGATAGCGCACGGCGAGGCGCGCACGATAGCGATAACGCCACGCCGGCCCGTGAATCGGCCGGAACACCGTCTCGGGGCGCAGCCTGGCCAGATGTTGCAGGTTGTCCTCGAGCACGCGCTGCTTGACGGCGACCTGCGCGCGCACGTCCAGATGCTGCATTGAACAGCCGCCGCAGACATCGAAGTAGCTGCACTTCGGCTCGGTGCGCATCACGCTTTCGCGCAACACCTGGACGACCTCGGCCTGTTCGAATTTCGGCTTGCTGCGATGCGTCGAATAGCTGACGCGCTCGCCCGGCAATGCGCCTTCGACGAACACCACCTTACCGGGCGTGCCGTCTTCGCTTTCGATGCGGCCGACGCCGCGCGCTTCCATATCGAGCGAAACGATTTCGACGACCGGCTCATTGCCGGTGATGACGAGCGCTGGCGCCGCCGCGGGCGCCCTGTGGAATTTCGAAGGGCGCTTCGACGAGCGACGGTGGGGGGCAGTTCGGGACACCTGCGACTTCCTGACAAACTTGGGGAAAGGCGAGATTGTAGACGAAGCACCGCGCTCGCCGAGCATTGGCGCCCCACAGCAGCCTGCTACCGACGCTCGATCAGCCGGCGCTCGAGCCGGCCGGCGCCAAGCTATTGCTCGAACGCGGCCAGATACTCGGCCCATTGCGGCGCGATTTCCAGCGCCAGCGCATTCTTGACCAAGTTGATCTCATCAGCATACTCCGCCGCCGAAAAGGCGCCGCGAATCAGCTGAAAACGGCAATACAGCAGGTAGGTATTGACGACGTCGGTCTCACAGTAATTGCGGATTTCCTCGATGCGGCCTTGCTGGTAAGCCTGCCAGACCTGGCTGCCGTCCATGCCCATCTTGCCGGGAAAGCCGCACATCCTGGCGAGCGCGTCGAGGGGCGCGTTGGCGCGCGCCTGATACATTGCAAGCACGTCCATCAGATCGGTGTGGCGCGCGTGGTAACGACTGATGTAGTTGTTCCACTTGAACTCGCGGTCGTCCTCGCCGAGGTCCCAGAAGCGGCTCGCGGGAATGCCGTTGACGAGCGCCCGGTAGTTCAGCACCGGCAAATCGAAACCGCCGCCGTTCCACGACACGAGCTGCGGCGTGTACTTCTCGATCACGCGATAGAACGACTGCACGAGCGCCGTCTCGCTGTCTTCCAGCGTGCCCAGCGAGCGCACCCGGAAGCCGTTGTTGTCACGGAACACGCATGAAATCGCGGCGATGCGTTGCAGGTGATGCGGCAGAAAATCGCCACCGGTCTTTTCCCGGCGCGCGGCGAACGCGTGCTCGGCGACTTCGGCGTCGCTCATCGTGGCAGGCAAACCTTCCAGGCGGCGAATGCCGGCGACATCGGGAATCGTCTCGATGTCGAATACAAGAATCGGTGTCATCAGGTCAGAGAACGGCGTCCTTGCGAACACCATTGGAGGCGAAGAAGCGCTTCAGTCGCACCAGCGCTTCCTGTTGGATCTGGCGCACACGCTCGCGCGTGAGGCCCATTTCGTCGGCCAGCTCTTCGAGCGTGGCCGGTTCGATGTGGTTCAGCCCGAAGCGGCGCTCGATCACATGCCGATGCTTGTCCGACAGCCGTGCGAGCCACGCGCGTGTCAGCGTTTCCAGTTCGCGATGCTGCACTTCCGCATCCGGCGACTGGCTCTGATCGTCAGACAGCAGATCGAGCAGGCTGCTCGCCGGGTCGAGGTCGAGCGGCGCGTCGAGCGATGCGGTGTGCTCGTTCAGCGCAAGAATGTCGGTGACTTCGTCGGTGGTCTTGCCGGTTAAATAGGCGATGTCGTCGATGCTGGCGTCGCGGCGCTCCGCCGCTTCACCGGAATTCATCGAGTTCTTTTCGAGATGCCGCTTCGCGCGCAACACCTGGTTGAGCTCACGAATCACGTGCACCGGCAGGCGCACGGTGCGCGCCTGGTTCATGATTGCGCGCTCGATGCTCTGGCGGATCCACCAGGTGGCATAAGTCGAAAAGCGGAAACCGCGCGTGGGATCGAATTTTTCGATCGCGTGCATGAGGCCGAGGTTGCCCTCTTCGATCAGATCGAGCAGCGGCACGCCGCGATTCAGATAACCCTTGGCGATGCTGACCACGAGCCGCAGATTGCGCTCGATCATCACCTGGCGCGCATCGAACTCACCGGCCTTGGCAAGACGCGAATACTTTTGCTCTTCTTCGACCGTGAGAAGCGGCTTCACGCTGATGCGATTCAGATAATGCTGAATCGTGTCGGCCGTCAGCTCCGCTTGCAGCAGTGCGCGAAAGTCGTCCGCGTCCGGCACGGCTTCGGTCGCGACTTCGCGAACGTCGCCGACTTCGTCTGCGCCCTGGCGTTCGTCGAGATCCTGTTCTTCAGCGATCTCTTCTTCGACTTCCGAAGCGCCGCGCTCGTCCACTGCAGCGGACGAAACCTGGCTGATCGTTTCAGACTCGGCTTGCGGCAGGCGGCGCTTCGATTTCGGCATGGTCGTATCGCTTATTGCGGCGGCAAGTACTTCAGTGGGTCGACAGGTTTACCCTGACGGCGAACTTCGAAATGCAACATCACACGGTCGGCATCGCTATTGCCCATCTCAGCGATCTTCTGCCCCTTCGTTACCGCGTCTCCCTCTTTTACCATCAAAGCGCGGTTGTGTGCATACGCGGTGAGATAAGTTGCATCATGCTTGATGATAATGAGATTGCCGTAACCACGCAGCCCATTTCCGGCATAGACGACGCGGCCATCTGCGGAAGCCTTCACCGGATCGCCCATGGCGCCGCCGATGTTGACGCCCTTGTTGCTCGAATCGTTGAACGTGCCGAGCAGCGGTCCGTGCACCGGCCACGAGAACGCGATGTTACCGGACGCGCCCGCTGCCGACTCGCCCGCGGCGCCGGCAGCGGGCGGCGGCAGCGCCGCGCTGTTGTTGGCGGCCGCGCCGTACAGCGGCGGCGCCGCGACACCGGCAGCCGCGCCCGCCGACGACGGCGCGCTCCCGAGCGGCGCGCTTTGCACCGCGCCGGCGCTGCCGAGCGGCGCGGTGGCAACGCCCGGCGTCAGCCCAGCCGTATTGGCACCCGGCGGTACGACGCGCAGCAACTGGTTCACTTCGATCTGATTCGGGTTGGTGAGATTATTCCACGCCGAAATATCGCGATAGTTCTGGCCGTTCTCCAATGCGATGCGATACAGCGTGTCACCCGGCTTCACGCGATAGTAGCCCGGCGGCGGCGGCCCTAACGGCACCGACGGCTGGGCTGCCTGCGTACTGAGCGCGCCGCCGCCGGAAAGATCGACGACGGGCGCCTGATCGAGCCGGGATGCACAGGCCGTCATCAACAGGGACAAGGCGAGCACGCACGCGCTAGGCTGCGTTACGGTGATTGGGATATTCAGGCTGGTTCTCTGCATCGCGCGCAACATACTCATCGGTGTCAAATCACTCCGGATTTTAAGGGTACAAAGAAAACGCGATCAAGCCGCGACTCGCGCCATTGCGCGGGCCCGACGCGCTCGACCAGCGTCAGCACCTGATTCTGGCCGTCCTGCGAGCCGACCGGCGCAACCAGACGGCCGCCGATCGCGAGTTGTTCAAGTAGTGCATGCGGCACGTCGAGTCCGGCCGCCGCGATCAGGATCGCGTCGAACGGTGCCGCCGACGGCAGACCGAGGCGGCCATCGCCGTAGTGCAGCCGGATGTTCGGAATGCGCAGCGGCCGCAGGTTGATCTTCGCGCGTTCGGACAAGGGCTTGATACGCTCGATCGAATAGACCTCGCGCGCGACCTGGCTTAGCACCGCCGCCTGATAGCCGCAGCCGGTGCCGATCTCCAGCACGTTGCCAAGCGCGCGGCCGGCCGCCGCCAGTTCGATCATCCGTGCGACCACCGAGGGCTTCGAGATGGTCTGGTGATGGCCGATGGGCAGCGCAGCATCTTCGTAGGCCTGGGCGGCGAGACCGGGGTCGACGAACATGTGGCGCGGTACCACCGACATCGCGTTCAAGACCCGCTGGTCGGTCACGCCGTTCGCACGCAGGCGTTCGACCATGCGTTCGCGAACCCGTTCGGAAGTCAACGCCAACGCGCCGCTCAACGCGACGTTCGGCGCGCCCGTGCGTTCGCTCGAACGTGCGGATGAGGTGGATTGCACGGCACCGCGCGCCGGCGCGCCAGACCCGGAAGTCGACGGCCTGGGCGGTGCTTTGACCGACTGCGGCTGCGGCTTCGCTTGCGGCTGTGTCAGCGACGGCGCGGCCTGCGGCTTCGGCGGCGTGATGGCTTGCGGCTTCGCCTGGAGGTTCGTTTGAGGCTTTGCTTGCGGATTCGCCTGGACTACGGTCTGCGCGCTGCCTGGCGCTCGCGACGGCGGCTTGCCAGCGGCCGCGCCGGGCGCATACCTGGCCGGCTGTTGACGCACATTGAGCGCCGCGCTGGCGGCCAGCGCTGCGGCCCGCACTTCGCCCGGACGACCTTCGGGCCGGCGCGGTTCGCGCACCAGGTCCTCGAGGCCGAGCGGAAAGCGCTTGGCGCGCTCGCTGGTCATGAAGCGCCGCTGCTGGCGCGCACCCAGTCGCGCGCCGCGGGCAGCATTTGCGTGTGGGTCAGATCGAGCTGCAGCGGCGTGATCGACACGCGGCCGTTGGCGACCGCATGGAAGTCCGTGCCTTCGCTCGCGTCGCGCGCGCTGCCCGCCGGACCGATCCAGTAGATCGGCTCGCCGCGAGGGTTGGTCTGGCGGATCACCGGCTGCGACGGATGCCGCTTGCCGAGCCGCGTAATCTGCCAGCCGCCCATCTGTTCGTACGGCAGGTTCGGAATATTGACGTTGAGCAACGGATGGCCCGGTAGCGGCTGCTCGAGATAATGCTTGACGATTTCCGTGGCGACTCGCACCGCGTCTTCGAGATGCGTCCAGTCTTTGTCGACCAGTGAGAACGCGATGGCCGGCACGCCGAACATGATGCCTTCAGTGGCGGCCGCGACGGTACCCGAATAGAGCGTATCTTCGCCCATGTTCTGACCGTTGTTGATGCCCGACACGACCAGGTCCGGTGTATGGTCGAGCATGCCGGTCAGCGCGATGTGCACGGAGTCGGTGGGCGTGCCGTTCACGTAGTAAAAGCCGTTGGCCGAGCGCAGGACCGAGAGCGGCCGCGACAGCGTCAGGGAATTCGACGCGCCGCTGCAATTCTGTTCCGGGGCCATCACGGTGACGTCGGCGATCGGCTTGAGCGCTTCGTGAAGCGCGGCAAGGCCTGGCGCCAGATAACCGTCGTCATTGCTGAGTAGGATTCGCATGCGGCGATTGTAACCGAGGAAAGATGGCACGCGAACGTCACCGCGACCGTGCATGCGCAGCATGCGAGGCGCGCGTGTGAAGTCGATGATGGCGCGGCGCGGGCCGCTGACGGTTGCTGCGTTGCGTGGACGCTGCGCCGCTGTCACGCGGCCGTCATGCTGCTGTGGTGGGGCTGTCGTGCTGCTGTGGTATGGCTGCCGCCTCTCGCCCTGCTGCCATACGATTGTCACGTAGTTGTTCTCGCGTCGTTGCCGCGCCGCGGCCGAAAACATGTCCAAACGTGCCGCACCAGACAAACGCACGACCGTACGGATTATTTTAGACTCCGAAACGCCTGCTCACCTCATCGATACGGAAGACACTATGCGCGCAATTCGCTGTAATCAATACGGGCCGCCGGAGAGCCTGGTCATCGAAAATCTGCCGGAACTCGAAGCGCCACCCGGCCACGTGGTGATCGACGTCAAAGCCGCGGCCGTCAACTTCCCCGACGTGCTGATCATCGAGAACAAATACCAGTTCAAGCCGCCGCTGCCCTTCACGCCCGGCTCCGAAGTCGCCGGGGTGGTGCGCGCGGTCGGCGCCGGCGTCACCCAGTTCGCGACCGGCTCGCGCGTGGTCGCGTTCACGGGTTCGGGCGGCTTTGCGGAGCAGGCGCTGGTGCCGGTCACGGCCTGCGTGGCGCTTGCCGACGGCGTCGAGTTCGAACTGGCTGCGGCGTTCACGCTCGCTTATGGGACCTCGCATCACGCGGTGGTCGATCGCGGCGCAGTGCAGGCCGGCGAGACGATGCTGGTGCTGGGGGCGGCCGGCGGCGTCGGATTGGCCGCCGTCGAGATCGGCAAGGCGTTAGGCGCGCGCGTGATCGCGGCGGCGTCGAGCGACGAGAAGCTCGCCGCCTGCATCGCGCACGGCGCCGACGCCACCATCAACTACAGCACCCAGGATCTGCGCGAACGCATCAAAGCGCTCACCGACGGCAAAGGCCCGGACGTCATCTTCGATCCGGTCGGCGGCGTGTATGCCGAGCCCGCGTTTCGCAGCATCGGCTGGCGCGGACGTTATCTGGTCGTCGGTTTTGCGAACGGCGAGATTCCGAAGTTGCCGCTCAATCTGATGCTGCTCAAGGGCGCGAGTGTGGTCGGCGTTTTCTGGGGCGATTTCGCCAAGCGCGAGCCAGAGCGCAATCACGCCGCCTTCCAGCAGATGACCACGTGGATCAGTGAAGGCAAGCTCAAGCCCTATGTGTCCGCGCGCTATTCGCTGGAGGACACTGGCCGCGCATTGCGCGATATGGCCGAGCGTCGCGTGATCGGCAAGGTGGTGGTTACACCGTAGGCGGGGCGTACTCGATCACTGGCTGCGTGCCGCTCGATCGAGCGGCACGCAAAGGCAAAACGGCGCGCGGTCGATTAGACCGCACGCCGTCCTTCTGTCGAGCACCCGCACTTGCGCGCGCCTACAGTTTTTCGGTGTCCCCGGTCTTGGGCTGCCATTTCATCAAGCGCCGCTCGCCGATGCCGACAATCGCGTCGAGCACGAGCGCAAATGCGGTCAACACCAGAATCCCGGCGAACACCGTGTCGATGTCGAAGGTACCCTCGGCCTGCAGAATCAGATAGCCGACGCCGCGCGCCGAGCCGAGGTACTCGCCTACCACCGATCCGACGAAGGCCAGCCCCACCGACGTATGCAAGCTGGAAAACACCCAGCTCATCGCACTGGGCAAATACACGAAACGCAGCAGTTGCTTGCGGTTCGCACCGAGCATTCGCGCGTTCGCGAGCACGACGGGGCTCACTTCCTTCACGCCCTGATAGACGTTGAAGAACACGATGAAGAACACCAGCGTTACACCCAACGCCACCTTCGACCAGATACCGAGGCCGAACCACACGCCGAAGATCGGCGCGAGAATCACGCGCGGCATCGAGTTGGCCGCTTTCACATAAGGATCGAACAATGCGCTCGCGAGCGGCGCAAGCGCGAGCCACAACCCGACGCCAAGCCCCAGCGCCGTGCCGAGCACGAACGCAAGCACCGTCTCGACCAGCGTGACCCACAGATGCAGATAGATCTCGCCGCCCGCGAACCATTCCCAGATCCGCTGCAGCACCTTCTGCGGCTCGCCGAAGAAGAACGCCGCCTTATTCGGATCGTCGAAATAAAAGGCCGGCAGCAGTGTCGGACTCGTGAGCACGTACCAGAGCACGAAGCACAGCACGAGCAGCAGCCATTGCCAGATCACCAGATTCGCCCGGCTTGGGCGTAACGTCTTCCACATGACTCGGTTTGCCTTGGACGATTGGATCGACGCGGTTACACCGCGCTCAGTTGCTGCTGGTAGCCTTTGAGTACTTCGTCGCGCAGCACGCTCCAGATCTGCGCATGCAATTCGACGAAGCGCGGATGCGCGCGAATTTCGGCGACGTCGCGCGGACGCGGCAAGTCGATCGTGAATTCGCCCATCGGGTGCGTGCCCGGTCCGGCCGATAACACCACCACGCGATCGGACATCGCGATGGCTTCGTCGAGATCGTGCGTGATGAACAGCACCGCCTTGCGTTTGGCGGCCCACAGGTCCAGCAATTCGTTTTCCATCAGCTGACGCGTCTGGATATCGAGCGCCGAGAACGGCTCGTCCATCAGGATGATGTCGGGGTCGAGAATCAGCGTCTGCGCCATGGCGACGCGCTTGCGCATGCCGCCCGACAGTTGATGCGGATAACGGTCGCCGAACCCGCCGAGGCCGACCCGCTTGAGCCACTCGTCGGCTTTGACGCGCGCTTCGGCGGCCGGGACGCCGTGAAACGCGAGACCGGCGATCACGTTGTCGAGCGCCGAGCGCCACGGCATCAACGCGTCGGCCTGGAACATGTAGCCGGCGCGCCGGTTGATGCCCTCGAGCGGCGCGCCGAACACGCTGACCGTGCCCGAGGACGGTGCGAGCAAGCCCGCACCGATGTTCAGCAGCGTGGATTTACCGCAGCCGGTCGGGCCGACCACCGACACGAACTCGCCAGGCGCAATGCGCAGCGTGGTGTCCTTGACCGCCGTATAGCGCTGCGCGCGGTTATCGCGCGCAGCGAACGTGCAGGTGATGTTTTCGAGCGCCAGAGCGGCAACGGTCATCGTTCGGCTCGCTTCTTCCAGATCGGTTTCGGGTAGGTGATGTCGTCGCGGCGGGTATGGCCGACGCACGGCCAGCATAGCGGCACTTGCCTGGCGCTTCGGATTCGCGCTGCACCGCTGCGCGTCAAGCCCGCATCAGGCCTTGACGGTGGTCAGCGCCTTCTTCACGAAGTCGTTGGTCCACGCCTTCGACACATCGATCGGCTTGCCCTGCACATTCGGATCGAATGCCTGCAACGTCTTGAGCGACGTCGCGGGACCGTCGGCGGGCATCAAGCCATCGGGCGACATCGCTTCCTTGACATGCTGCCATGCATCCAGATACAGCGCGCGGTCGCCGAGCAGATAGCCTTCCGGCACGGTGTTGATCAGCTCGCTGCCGCTCGACGCCTGCAGCCACTTCAGTGCGCGCACCATGGCATTGGTCAGCGCCTGAGTAGTGTTGGGATTCTTCGTGATGAAGCTTTGCGACGCATACAGGCAGCCCGCCGGCATATCGCCGCCGAACACGCTGCGCGTATCGGCGAGCGTGCGGGTATCCGACACCACGCGGACTTCGCCCGCGCGTTCGAGCTTGGTGATCACCGGGTCGAGGTTGGCAATCGCGTCGATCTGCCCTGACTGCAGCGCGGAGATCGCACCCGCGCCCGCGCCCACGCCGATGAACGCAACGTCTTTCGCGCTCAGCCCGGCCTTCGCGAGCACGAAGCTCGCCATGATCGCGGTCGACGAACCGGGCGCGGTCACGCCGATCTTCTTGCCCTTCAGATCCGCGATGGACTTGTAGTTCGGCATGGTCTTCTTCGACACGGCCAGCACGATTTGCGGTGCACGTCCTTGCAGCACGAACTCGCGGAACATCTGCTTTTGCGCCTGCAACAGCAGCGTGTGTTCGAACGCGCCCGATACCACATCCGCGCTGCCGCCGACCGCCGCCTTCAAGGCTTGCGAGCCGCCCGCGAAGTCCGAAATCTCGACTTCGAGCCCTTCGTCCTTGAAGTAATTGCGACGCTCGGCAATCGTGAGCGGCAGGTAATAGAACAGGTTCTTGCCGCCGACCGCGATGGCCACTTTGGTCGTCTCGGGTTTGCCCTGCGCGAAAGCGAACGGCGTGGCCGCGAGCGTGGCGCCCGCGAGCGCGGCGCTACCGGCGAGAAAGGTTCTGCGTTGCATGGTCTGTTGTCTCCAAACTTTTGTTGTCCGGTTCTTTTCAGCTTGTGGTGCAGCTGTTCTATCGCTGCGCTGTTTCCCGGGGCGCTGACGTGCGCCGCGTTTCACACGATCTGTTGCGCGTGCAACCTCGCGATTTGCCCAGCATCATAACCTAGCGACTGCAGGACTTCATCCGTATGTTCACCCAGCTCGGGACCGAGCCAGCGGGTCTCGCCCGGCGTCGCCGAGAGCTTCGGCGTGACCGCCGGCAACGTGATTTCGCGGCCGTCCTGCCACTTGAAGCGCTGGATCATCTGCCGCGCGATGAACTGCGGGTCCGTGAACATGTCCGCCACGCTGTAGATGCGGCCAACCGGCACGTCGGCCGCATTGAGCACGTCGAGCGCTTCGTCGATGGTGTGCGTGGCAAGCCACGCGGCGATCGCGCCGTCGATTTCCTGCGTGCGCGGCACACGTCCGTCGTTATGCGCGAGCCCCGGATCGTTAGCCAGATCGTCGCGCCCGATTGCCACCATGAGGCGCTTGAAGATCGGATCGCTATTGCCGCCGATCACGATGCTACCGTCGCGGCAAGGATACGTATTCGACGGCACGATGCCCGGCAGCGACGCGCCGGTGCGCTCGCGCACCATGCCGTACACGCCGTACTCGGGCACCACGCTTTCCATCATGTTGAAGACGGCCTCGTACAGTGCGACGTCGACCACCTGCCCCTTGCCGCCGTTCACCTGCTTGTGATGCAGCGCCATCAGCGCACCGATCACGCCGTGCAGCGCGGCGATCGAATCGCCGATCGAAATGCCGATCCGCGGCGGCGGCAAATCCGGGTAGCCGGTGATATGACGCAAGCCGCCCATCGATTCGGCGATCGCGCCGAAGCCAGGGCGGTCGCGATACGGGCCGCTCTGGCCGTAGCCGGATAAGCGCACCATCACGAGGCCGGGGTTTTCGGCGCACAGCACGTCGTAACCGAGCCCGAGCTTCTCGAGCAAACCGGGCCGGAAATTTTCGACGACGATATCCGCTTCTTTCGCGAGACGCCGCACGATCTCCTTGCCCTCTTCGGCTTTCAGATTGACCGTGACGGACTTCTTGTTGCGCGCCTGCACGGCCCACCATAGCGACGTGCCGCCGACCTCGGGATACAGCTTGCGCCACTTGCGCAGCGGGTCGCCGCCTTTGGGGTCTTCGATCTTGATGACCTCGGCACCGAACTCGCCGAGAAAACGCGCGGCGAACGGGCCGGCGATCAGCGTGCCGAGTTCCAGCACCTTGACGCCGGCAAGCGGGCCTTGCGGCGCGGCGCTCGTGCCTGATTCAGGGGTGGCGTTCATAGGTCTCCTTTGTCTTGGGTCCTGGCGTGCACGGTCGCGATCTATTGCGCTCGGGGTGCGCAGCGCTCAGGTCAGCCGCATGCCGAGGCCGCTACATCGAACGGCGATCGAGCATCGCGCGGGCAATCGTGCCGGCATCGACATATTCGAGTTCTCCGCCCACCGGCACGCCGCGCGCAAGACGCGTGACGGCAAGACCGCGCGCCTTGAGCGTCTGCCCGAGATAATGCGCGGTGGCCTCGCCTTCGTTGGTGAAATTGGTCGCGAGCACGACTTCCTTGACCACGCCATCCGACGCGCGCTTCACCAGCCGGTCAAAATGGATCTCCTTCGGGCCGATACCGTCGAGCGGACTCAATCGCCCCATCAGCACGAAATAGAGGCCGCGATAGGTCATGGTCTGTTCGAGCATGACCTGGTCGGCCGGCGTTTCGACGACGCATAGCAGCGTCGGATCGCGGTCTTCGTCCAGGCAGACTTCGCAGATCTGCGCTTCGGTAAAGGTGTTGCACTTCTCGCAGTGCTGCAGGTGCTCGGTCGCGAACAGCAGCGCGCGACCGAGTTTCTCCGCGCCCTCGCGGTCATGCTGCATCAGGTGATACGCCATGCGTTGCGCGGACTTGGGCCCGACTCCGGGCAGTGCGCGCAGCGCTTCGACGAGCGCCGACAAGGCGGAAGGTTGTTTCATGCGGATCGGCGTCGAAGTGGGTAGTGCCCGTCTAGGCGTGTGGTGATGCGGTGGGTCCGGTCAAACCGTGATCGGCATGGCCGCGGCCCTGGCGTGAGCAACCGCATTGACCGTGCAAGTTGGACCCGGCATTGACCGACGCGAGTGAGAATGCAACTCCAGGCAGCGCGATGCCTTCGCGAGCCGGGCCCGCGCGTGTCGCACGCGCCACGGCGACGGCTGCGCCGGCGCTTGCCTATCTCACGCGTCGTTCAGAACGGCAGCTTGAAACCCGGCGGCAACGGCAAGCCCGAGGTCATGCCGCCCATCTTTTCCTGGGCGGTGGCTTCGGCCTTGCGCACGGCGTCGTTGAACGCGGCGGCGACCAGGTCTTCCAGCATGTCTTTGTCGTCGGCGAGCAGGCTCGGGTCGATCGACACCCGGCGCACGTCGTTCTTGCAGGTCATCGTCACCTTCACGAGTCCGGCGCCCGACTGGCCCTCGACTTCGATCAGCGCAAGTTGCTCCTGCATCTTCTTCATGTTTTCCTGCATCTGCTGAGCCTGCTTCATCAGCCCGGCGAGTTGGCCTTTCATCATGGACATGCTCCTTCTTGATAGCGTGAAATCGAAAATCGAGCGCGCTACAGTAGCTAACGCGGCAAATCAGTGGGCCGACGACGCGCCGTTCGCGGCGGCGTCCGGGGTAATCGGCCGAATCGAACCGGGCACGATGCTCGCGCCGAACTCGCGGATCAGCGACTGCACGAACGGATCGGCGCCGATCTCGCGCTCCGCTTCCTGCTGACGCTGCGCGCGCAGCGTGGCGTCGTGCGCGGCGGCGGTGCGGCGCGCCGCACCGACCTCCACCAGCACGTCGACGTTCTGGCCAAGCCTCTCGGCAAGCGCGCTTTTCAGTTTTGCGACCTGCGACGCCTCCGCGTACTGCGGCACTGGCACGTTCAGCTTGAGCGTGTTGCCTTCGAGCGCCATCAGTTCGCTGTTGAATGCGAGTTGATACGAAATGCCCTTGAGCGGCAATTCGACGGCGAGCGCGGGCCAGTCGCCTGTGAAGCCGAGCGGATCGAGGGGTACGGCGGGAGGCAGCGGACGCGAGTCGACCGTTGGAGCGGGCGCGGCCGACGCCGTGGCGCTCGCGCTCATGTGGACGTCGTCCGGACCGCGGTCGAATGCGGGCAGGTAGTCGTCGTCCGGCGGGCCAAAGTAGCCGTCGTCCGATGCGCTGAGCGGCATGTAGTCGTCGGGCGGCATGTCGTCCCATGGCGGTGCCGACGCGCTGCCCTGCTCCGCGCGGCTATTCGCGGACGCCGACGACGCTGCCCGAGCGGCCGGGGCAGCATCCTGCTGCGGCGCGCGACGCGCAGCGCCAGGCGTCGGCACCGGAACGGCTGGGCGCGACGCGGCGGCGGGCTTCGACGCCACCGGCGCGGCAGGCTTACCAACCGCTGCCGGGGAAGCGCGGCCACGGTCCGACGAAACTTTCAGGCCAGCGCTGCGCAACACATCGAGCGCGGCGCTCGCACCGCCTGCGCGGCGCGGCGCCGTTTCGGCCGCGGATGGCGGCGCTTGCTGCGAGGCGGTCGCCTTTTCACCGCGCGATAGACCGGCGGTAGACGCCGCGGCCTGCGACGGCGCGGGCGGCGCGGCATCGATCGAAGGGGCTGCTAAGCCATCGCTTTTGAGTGCACTGTCGAGACCAGCGTTCGGCGCGGCTGGGTTCGAGATGGCATCGGCGGGCGCGTCGTCCCACGGAGCCAACGCGGGGGCTGCACTAGCGGCGGCCCCCCGCGGCAGCGACTTCGGTGCATCCGCAGTCTGCATCGACTCGACGGTGCCTGGAGTTTGCGCACCGAATGCTTGCGATGCTGGCGTGTCCGGCGCGCAATCTGCAGAAACCGGCCGGATGCCCGTTGCCTCTGAACTTTCCTGCCTGGCGGACGACACACCGCCAACTGCGCGACCCGATTGAGCGGCGGTGGTCACGAACGCCTGATCACCCGGCGCTTCGCCGGCGCTCACCGGCGCAGCGGCGGCCGTCACGGTCGAGCCCGGCGCGGCCCGCAATGCCGCCACCGTTGGGGCACCGGTGCGCTTCGCACCCGCCGCTGCCGTCTGACCGGCAGCGCGCGTCCCACCCGCCGGGTTGCCGCCACCGCCAGTTGGCGCCGGCTCGAACGCCAGCATGCGCAGCAGCGTCATTGTGAAGCCGGCGTATTCGTCAGGCGCGAGGCTCAGTTCGCTTCGGCCGATCGTCGCAATCTGGTAGAACAATTGCACCTGCTCCGCGCTGAGGGCTTCGGCAAAGCGGCGCACATCCGCGGCTTCCGGCCACTCGTCCAGCACCGACGACGGCGCGAACTGCGCCCACGCAATACGGTGCAGCAAACTCGCCAGGTCCTGCAGGGCCGTCGAAAAGGACAGGCTGCGCAGCGCCATCTCGTCCGCGACCGCCAGCACCGAGGCGCCGTCGCCCTCTGCGAGCGCGTCGAGCAGACGGATCAGATAGCTCTGATCGAGCGCGCCGAGCATGCCGCGCACCGCCTCTTCATTGACCTGATTGGCCGAATAGGCAATGGCCTGATCGGTCAGGGACAGCGCGTCGCGCATCGAGCCGTCGGCGGCGCGCGCGAGCAGGCGCAGCGCCTGGGCGTCGAAAGGCACCTTCTCTTCGCCGAGAATATGCTCGAGGTGCGACACGATGTGGCCGGCGGGCATCTGCTTCAGATTGAACTGCAGACAGCGCGACAGCACCGTGACGGGAATCTTCTGCGGATCGGTGGTGGCGAGGATGAACTTGACGTGCGACGGTGGCTCTTCCAGCGTCTTAAGCATCGCGTTGAACGCATGGTTGGTGAGCATGTGCACTTCGTCGATCATGTAGACCTTGAAGCGCGCGTCAACCGGCGCATACACCGCGCGCTCGAGCAGCGCGGCCATTTCGTCGACACCGCGATTGCTCGCCGCGTCCATCTCGACATAATCGACAAAGCGCCCTTCGTCGATTTCACGGCACGCGCGGCACACGCCGCAGGGCGTGGAGGTCACGCCGGTCTCGCAATTGAGCGCCTTGGCGAAGATGCGCGACAGCGTGGTTTTGCCGACCCCCCGTGTGCCGGTAAACAGATAGGCATGATGCAGACGGCCGCCGTCGAGCGCGTGCGTGAGCGCGCGCACCACGTGCTCCTGTCCGACGAGCGAAGCGAAATCCTTCGGCCGCCATTTGCGTGCGAGAACTTGATAGGTCATCCGGAAATTGTATCAGTAACGATGCCGCGCAAAACCGAATCGAAACGATGCGCGAACGGGTGTCCCGGCTTCATTGAAGCAGGCTAAAAGGCCGATAGAAAAAAATGGATGAAGTGCGCGAATGGCAATCGGGAAGCGACGGCATGCAGCCGGGCAAGCGACGCAACGGCAAATGGGAAACGGGAAACATGGCGAACATCGCGGAAGAACCCGCGGAGACCAGTATAAGAACAGCGGAACAACAGAGGGGGAAAAAGGAAGGTGACGAGCCCGACCCTCGGCACTGGTGGAAAACGGCTGTGGCTGCTTCGTTCCCGACCTGACCAGGTTGACCATCCCTCCATGCGAGGAGGCCCGTCACGAAACATTCTATCATCGCTTCTCGCATCGCGCGACTGTTGATGCGAGCAACAGGCGTCGACGCGCCGAATCACCCGGCCCGACCCGTCCGGGCGTCACGCACTTGAGTTCGCGTCGCCAGTCGCCACATAGCCTTCGTCGCAACTGTTCAACACGGTGGAACGCGCCCGCAATGCAGTGGCCCTTAAGCTGCAACCCCGGCCCCGCTGCCATGACGCGTACTATCGCCCCCGGCAACGCATAGCGAATTAAGCTAAACTGGTATTCGGATGACCCGCACGCGTGAAGCTTCAACATATTCCCAGGACAAGGCGGCAGCTTTTCCGGTGTTTGTGTCGGCAGGTTCCGGGTGTGGCAAAGCGAACGGAAGTTTCCCTAGATTTTGACGTATCGTGGCGAGCAATTCAGGCGGGCCTCGAACCGATAGAGGTATTCATACAATGAGCGAACAAATCAAGCATATTAGCGACGCATCTTTCGAACAGGACGTCGTGAAATCCGACAAACCCGTGCTGCTCGATTTCTGGGCTGAATGGTGCGGCCCGTGCAAGATGATCGCGCCGATCCTCGACGAAGTCGCGAAGGATTACGCAGATCGCCTGCAAATCGCCAAGATCAATGTCGACGAACATCAGTCCACGCCGGTCAAGTTCGGCGTGCGCGGCATCCCCACGCTGATCCTGTTCAAGAACGGCGCGGTCGCCGCGCAGAAGGTCGGCGCGTTGTCGAAGTCGCAGCTCACCGCGTTCCTCGACGGCAACCTGTAAAACTGCGCCACTCGGCGCGCGGCGAGTCGGCGAGACTCATGAGCGCGTCGAATCGGGCGTGTTGCGCGCGTGTTGTCACGCGGCAACACGCCCCACAGGAAAGATGCCCAGCCGCCGCACTGGCGGACATTGGCCTGTGCTATGCTAGAATCCGCAAAACGTCAAAAAGACGTGTAAGTCCTTGAGCGGTTCCGCTCACTCTCCTCCCAGATTTCATTTCGTCGCACCTTCTCCTGCGGGTTCTCCGTATGCATTTATCCGAGCTTAAGACTCTGCACGTGTCCGAATTGATCGAGATGGCCAATGGCCTCGAGATCGAAAGTGCGAACCGCCTGCGCAAGCAGGAACTGATGTTCGCCATTTTAAAAAAACGAGCCAAAACGGGCGACACGATCTTCGGCGACGGCACGCTGGAAGTGCTGCCGGACGGCTTCGGCTTCCTGCGTTCACCGGAAACCTCGTACCTGGCCAGCACCGATGACATCTACATCAGCCCGTCGCAAATCCGCCGCTTCAATCTGCATACGGGCGACACCATCGAAGGCGAGGTGCGCACCCCGAAAGACGGCGAGCGCTATTTCGCGCTTGTAAAGGTGGACAAGGTCAACGGCCAACCGCCGGAAGCCTCGAAGCACAAGATCATGTTCGAAAACCTCACGCCGCTGCACCCGAACAAGGTGCTGCTGCTCGAGCGTGAAATGCGCGGCGAGGAAAACGTCACGGGCCGCATCATCGACATGATCGCGCCGATCGGCAAAGGCCAGCGCGGCCTGCTGGTCGCGTCGCCGAAGTCGGGCAAGACGGTGATGCTGCAGCACATCGCGCACGCCATCAAGCAGAACCATCCCGACGTCGTGCTGTTCGTGCTGCTGATCGACGAGCGCCCGGAAGAAGTGACGGAAATGCAGCGCTCGGTGGCCGGCGAAGTCATCGCCTCCACGTTCGACGAGCCCGCCGCGCGTCACGTGCAGGTCGCTGAAATGGTGATCGAGAAGGCCAAGCGCCTCGTCGAAATGAAGAACGACGTGGTGATTCTGCTCGACTCGATCACGCGTCTCGCGCGCGCCTACAACACCGTGGTGCCGGCCTCCGGCAAGGTGCTCACGGGCGGTGTCGACGCCAATGCGCTGCAACGTCCGAAGCGCTTCTTCGGTGCCGCGCGCAATATCGAGGAAGGCGGTTCGCTGACCATCATCGGCACGGCGCTGATCGAAACCGGCAGCCGCATGGACGACGTCATCTACGAAGAGTTCAAGGGCACCGGCAACATGGAAGTGCACCTGGAGCGCCGTCTCGCCGAAAAGCGCGTTTATCCGTCGATCAACCTCAACAAGTCCGGTACGCGCCGCGAAGAACTGCTGATCAAGCCCGAGGTCCTGCAAAAGATCTGGGTGCTGCGCAAGTTCATTCACGACATGGACGAAGTCGAGTCGATGGAATTCCTGCTCGACAAGATCCGCCAGACAAAGAGCAACTCCGAGTTCTTCGACATGATGCGTCGGGGCGGCGGCAGCTGAACGTTGCGCGTGCGCAAGCGCATCAGCCGCAGCATCGCAAAAACCGCTCGCCAGAAACGAGCGGTTTTTTTTCGACCGCGTACATCGCTTTTTGGGCCAGGCCCGTTCAGCGAAGTTTGCGCGCTAACAGCCGGTCGGTCGCAGGTCGGGGCTCGTCAGCGGCCTCACTGCGATGTTCTACGACTTAGCTCGGGCAGCGTCGCAAGGCATTGCATCGAACTCGCCTCGCCGAGTTCCGGAATCCGTACAATCTTGTGTTCCAGGCCGCGCTCGCCACGCCGACGCCAGGTTTGTCGGCGGCGGCCCCGCGTCCGAAGCGCGCGTCCACATCCGCGGGATGGATGGTTGCGCAGCAGGCACGCTATCCGGCTTCGCTGGACGGCATCGATTTTCTGATCGGCATAGCGACTTGCGGCGGCCTTTTCGCCGCATGGCAACAACAGATCGACGAAGGTTCATCAGGCGATGCTTTCGAAACTCACTCAATGGCTGGGCTCGCGCCGCCGCGACCGCGCGCTGCGCGACTACGCGATCGACGACGCGCTGTGGCAAGCCACGCTCGACGGCCTGCCGTTCCTCGCGCACCTCGACGCGCCCGACCTCGCGCGGCTGCGTGAACTCACCAGCCTGTTCATCGCGCAAAAGGAATTCTCGACCGCCCACGCGCTCGAACTGACCGACGCAATGACCGTGGCGATCGCTGCGCAGGCATGTTTGCCGGTGCTGAATCTGAGTCTCGATCTGTACCGCGGCTGGGTTGGGGTCATCGTCTATCCCGGCGAATTCGTGATCCGCAAGACGGTCGAGGACGAGGACGGCGTGGTGCACGAGGTCGAGCAAGATGCCAGCGGCGAAGCGTGGGAAGGCGGCCCGGTGGTGCTGTCGTGGGAAGACGCCCAGATGACGGACGGCACCGACGCGTACAACGTCGTCATTCATGAATTCGCGCACAAGATCGACATGCTGAATGGCGAAGCGGACGGCCACCCGCCGCTGGTGCGTCGCTGGCATGCGCCGCTCGACTCGCAGGCGTGGGCCGTCGTATTCGACTCCGCGTACGACCAGTTCTGCGCCCGCGTCGATGCGGTGCCGCAGCGTCGCTGGGCGCGCTTCGAGCGCGAGTCGCTGATCGATCCGTACGCGGCGGACCATCCGTCGGAATTTTTTGCCGTGTGCAGTGAGGCGCTGTTCGTGACCCCGCGGGCATTCGAAGCACAGTATCCGGAGCTTTACCGGCTGCTCGCACGCTATTACCGGCAGGATCCTGCACGCGTCGGCGTAGCGTTCACGCCCGCCTGAGCGTGCGCTTGTCCGCGGTCATGCGTCAGGTCGGCTGCGCACGGCCGGAAGCACGAATGGGCGCAGGCTTCGGCAGCCGGCACGAGCGCCGCGCAAACGCCCGCTTTGCTGCTGCCACAAAGCTGGCAGAAAAGTCGTCAAGCGACTGATTTTCTGGCATAATCGCCGTTTTTCGACCATAGGCAAGTGGCTCGCGCCTAGATGCGGTTTGCACTGTGCGGCTGCACGCGGGTTGGCTACCGCCAGATTAAAGGAAAGACCATGAAAGAAGGCATTCACCCGAATTACCGCGAAGTCCTGTTCATCGACATGTCGAACGACTTCCGGTTTGTGACGCGCTCGACCATCCAGACGCGCGAAACCGCCGAATTCAACGGCAAGACCTACCCCCTCGCCAAGATCGAAGTGTCGTCGGAATCGCATCCGTTCTACACCGGTCAGCAAAAGATCATGGACACGGCAGGCCGCGTCGAGAAGTTCAACAAGAAATTCGGTGCACGCGCTACCGGCAAGGCAGCAGCGAAGTAATACCCGCCTGGTCGCTGGCTTTAGCCGGCAGCGAAGCAGAAAAAAGGGCAGCGCGAGCTGCCCTTTTTTTGTCGGCCGAGTTGGCGGCTTCGCTTATGGCCTCGCCTGTGGCCTTGCTTATGGCCTTGCTTATGGCCTCGCCTGTGACCTTGCTTGTCGCCCTGCGTGCGGCCTTCTTTTGACCTTGTTTCCAAGCCTTCTGCGCTCTCTCGATATCGCCTCGTTCGCAGCCTGATGCACCTGATGCACCTGACGCACCTGACGCACCGGCTCGAACAATGGCCGATGTCATGCCCGCGGCACCCAGCGCAGCTGCGCTCGCCGTGCACGTGTTACAGGCTTCGCAACGGCGTTGCCGACCGTTACCAGCCGTGACGCGCAGCGCACCGCACGACTACAATGCCGGATGCTCAAGACGGGCCATCCTGGTCCGACATACAGTCCGGTCATGGCCGCACCGCTTATCCAATTTCCACACACCGCATGAGACCTGTCGTTCGCCTCACTGCCTCTGCGACCAGTGCCCTGCCGCGCTGGCTGCTGCTGGCCATCTGTATCGTCTACGCATCGTTTGGGCTGTTCGGCCGCGATCCGTGGAAGAACGAGGACGCAGCCGGCTTCGGAGTCATGTGGACCATGGCGAACGGCGGCGCCCACGACTGGCTGCTGCCCAATCTGGTCGGCAAATATCTGACCGAGGACGGACCGCTCGGCTACTGGCTCGGCGCGAGCGCGATCCGCGCGCTCGCGCCGTGGGTCGATGCGAGCAACGCGTCGCGCGTGTTCACCGGTCTGCTGTTTTGCGCGGGCTGCGCGTTCGTCTGGTACGCGGCCTATCTGCTCGGCCGGCGCGCCGAAGTGCAGCCGTTCAAGTACGCGTTCGGCGGCGAGCCGGAACCGCGCGATTACGGCCGCACGCTCGCCGACGGCGCGCTGCTGATCCTGCTCGCCTGCTTCGGCCTTGCCGAACGCGGCCACGAAACCACGCCGCAACTCGCGCAGTTCGTCGGCATCGCGATGCTCGTGTACGGGCTCGTGCGGATGATCAACAAGCCGATTCAAGGCGCGCTGATCTGGGGCCTCGCGCTCGGCCTCGTCACCCTCGCGAGCAGCCCCGTGCTGGTCGGCGCGTTGCTGGTCGGCACGCTGGCGATGTCGCTGATCGTGCGCGAAGCGCGGTCGCGCTGGCTGCCGCTTGCCGGTCTGCCGGTCGCGCTGCTGGTGTCGGTGTCCTGGCCGATCGCCGCCCTCGCCGCTTTTCCTGACGACGCCGTCTGGTACCTGAATCAATGGGTGCACGTCAGCGTGAGTTCGTTCGCCGGGCCGCCGGGCCGCGTCGCCGCCTACGCGCTGAAAAACCTGCCGCTCTTCACCTGGCCGGCATGGCCGCTCGCGCTATGGTCGTGGTTCAGCTGGAAAGGTCTGCGGCGCGCGCCGCATGTGGCCATTCCGCTCTCGGTGATCGGGCCGCTGCTGGCACTGGTGATCCTGCAGAGCCATCAATCCAACCGCCTTTACATGCTGTTGCTGCCACCGCTCGCGGTGCTCGCCACCTTTGCGCTGCCCACGCTCAAACGCGGCGCGATCAACGCGATCGACTGGTTCGCGCTCCTAAGCTTCACGATCCTCGGCAGCTTCGTCTGGCTCGTGTACGTGGCGGGCCTGACCGGATTTCCGCATCCGCTTGCGCGCAACCTCGCGCGCCTCGCGCCCGGCTTCGTGCCGCAGTTCAAGATTTTGTCGTTCGTCTGCGCGCTCGCCGTCACGCTGTGCTGGTTCGTGCTGGTGCGCTGGCGTCTCGCGCGTCATCCGAAGGTATTGTGGCGCAGCGTGGTGCTCTCGAGCGCCGGTACGACGCTGATGTGGGTGCTGCTCATGACGCTGTGGCTGCCCGTCGTCAACTACAGCCGGACCTACAGCGACGTCGCGCAACAGATCGCGAGCCACCTGCCGGACGACTACACGTGCATTTCGCCGGTGCGCCTGGGAAATGCGCAGATCGCCACGTTCGCGTATTTCGGCGACATGCACTTCTCGTTCGACCAGGACTGCGACGTGATCCTGCGTCAGGACTCGACGGAGTACGGCGAACCGAGTGCGATGCCCGACTACATCTGGAAACTGGTGTGGCAAGGCCGCCGCGCGGCCGACCGCGATGAACGCTTCCGTCTGTACGTTCGGACCGACCGGCCGAAGCCGCCGGTGGTCAAGCGCCGCAACTGGCACAAGAAGCCCGGCTGACCATGTTGGCCGACGTACGGAAAATCGCCGCGCTCGCGTGGCCCGTCCTGATCGGCCAGTTGGCGATCATCGCGTTCGGCGTAATCGACACCGCCATGGTCGGCCGGTATTCGGCGGTCGATCTGGCCGCACTCGGCCTCGGCTCGTCGATCTACATTTCCGTCTACATCGGCCTGACCGGCATTCTCACCGCGCTGCAACCGATCGCCGCGCAGTTGTACGGCGCGCGCCGCTATGCGGAGATCGGCGAGGAAGTGCGCCAGTCGCTGTGGCTCACGCTGGCGCTGACCGTGATCGGCTTTCTGATCTTGTTTTTTCCGGAGCCCGTGCTGCATGTCGCACGCGTGCCCGACGCGCTGCATGAACGCACGGTCGCGTATCTGCGGATTCTCGCCTTCGGTCTGCCGGCCGGCCTCACGTTTCGCGTCTACAGTTCGGTGACCAATGCCGTCGGCGAACCGCGGCTCGTGATGATGCTGCAGATCGGCGCGCTACTGCTCAAGGTTCCCCTCAACACGTGGTTCATCTTTGGCGGTTTCGGCGTGCCGGCGCTCGGCGGTCCGGGTTGCGCGCTCGCCAGCACCGCGATCAACTGGGCGCTGGCGATGCTCGGCATGGTGCTGCTCACGCGTGTCGACGTGTTCAAGCCGTTTGCGATCTTCGCGCACTTCTGCTGGCCGAGGTGGCGACGCCAGGCGGCGCAACTCCGGCTGGGCATTCCGATGGGCCTGTCGTATCTGATTGAAGTCACGTCTTATACGTTCATGGCGCTGTTCATCGCGCGGTTCGGCACGACGACGCTCGCTGGACATCAGATCGCCGGCAATATCGGCGCGGTGCTGTATATGACGCCGCTGTCGATCGGCATTGCTTCGTCAACGCTGGTCGCGCAGGCGCTCGGCGCGCATCGTCCGCAAGCGGCGCGCACGCTGTCGCGTCACGGGATCCTGATGGCGGTCGCGATCGCCTGCTGTTATGGCGCGGTGGTGCTGGTGCTGCGGCCGTACATCATCGAAGGTTATACGCCGAACTCGCAGGTCGCGGCAGCGGCGCTGCCGCTGGTGCTGATCGTCGTGTGCTACCACCTGTTCGACGCGTTGCAGATCACTACCGCATTCGTGCTGCGCGCGTACAAAGTGGCGGTCGTGCCGACCGTCATCTACGCGGTGGCGTTGTGGGGCGTGGGATTGGGCGGCGGCTATCTGCTCGGCTTCGATGTGAGCGGCGTCACGCCGACGTGGCTAACCGGCGCGCGCGGCTTCTGGGTCGCCAATACCGCGAGTTTGGCGATTGCCGGACTCGGTTTGCTGATGTACTGGCGGATGGTGAGCAAGCGGTATTTGCGCGGCGCCGTTGCCGTCTCGCGGGATTCGGCGGGTTGAGATCGGCAGGTCCGCCCGGCGCGGCCGATTAAATTGCCGGCGCCGCCTGCGCCTTCTCGTCTCGCCGCTTCGGCTGCGCCCTCTCACTCTCGCCATCGTGCCGCTCGAAAATTTCCCGCGCGGCGAACAGCGCGTTCAGCGCCGCCGGAAACCCCGCATACAGCGCCATCTGCATGAACACTTCGACGATCTCCTCGCGCGTGCAGCCGACGTTCAACGCGGCTTCGATATGCACTTTCAGCTGCGGTTGCGCGCAGCCCAGCGTCGCGAGCGACGCAATGGTCGCGATTTCGCGCGCGCGCAGATCGAGCTGCGGCCGGCTGTAAATATCGCCGAAGCCGAACTCGATCAGCAGCCTGCCGAAATCCGGCGCGATCGGCGCGAGCGCGGCGATCACCTGTTCGCCGGCCGAGCCGTCGATCTCCTTCAGCTTGTCCCAGCCTCGGGTGTAGCGGTCGTTGTATGCGTAGTCCATGGTGAGTCCTCGTCGGAATGTGAATGCGTTGAGCCGGTGTCGATCTGCCGTGCCGGGTTCCCCGCGACGGCGTTCTGCCCCGCTGCTCGAGCCGTTTCGTAGTACGCGATCTTGTCGACGATCGCGCCAAGGTTGCTCTGCAACTCGGCGATGCGCGCCCGAACCGCATCGCGGTGCGCCACCAGCAAGTCGCGGCGCGCACCCACGGTGGCCTGGCCTTGTGCACGCAGTGCCGCGAACGCTTGCATCCCGGCGATCGGCATGCCGGTCGCCTTTAGACGCATCACGAACCGCAGCCAGTCGAGATCGGCGGGCGAATACAGGCGATGGCCCGCCTGCGTGCGCCCCACCGGGCGAATCAGCCCGGCCTGTTCGTAATAGCGCAGCGTGTGCGTCGACACGCCGATCGTTTCGGCGACCAGGCCGATCGTGAGTGCAGTGGGAAGTTTCGACATGACGGACTCAGGTTAGGACTTCGAGTGCACTCTAAGTCAAGCACTCGCCGTTGTCATGGGTCCGGCTCGCCCTTTTCGTGGCGCGCGAGATGACGGATGGACCCGGAAAAGCCCGATCGCGATGCAAAAGGTTTAAGAATTGTCCGCGCTGATTTACTTGTCACCCATCGGCCGGTATAACTCGTCGGCGTTCGCAAATAGCGGCGCACGAATTGTTCTATGCTTGAGCGCAGCGCCTGTCGACAGGATGCGTCGCCGCTGCCCGGCTTATTTTTGCCCTTTAATGGAGTGCTTGCCATGCTGAAGAAGCTTTTGATGCTTTGCGTTGCGTTGGCTTTGTCGCTGTCGGCCGGATTCGCGGCGGCCGTCGAAGTGAATTCCGCCGATCAGGCGGCGCTCGAATCGGTCAAGGGCATCGGCCCGGCGCACGCCAAGGCCATCATCGACGAACGCGCGAAGAACGGCCCCTTCAAAGACGCCGATGATCTGGCCGCCCGCGTCAAGGGCATCGGCACCAAATCGGTCACCAATCTGGAAGCAGCTGGCCTGACGATCAACGGCTCATCCGCGCCGCCGGCCGGCGCGAAACCTGCCGCGAAGGTGAGCGGCATGGCGAGCACCAAGGCCGCGCCTGCGGCGAGCTCGGCAGCGCCGGTCACGACTGCGGCCACGGCTGCGCCGGCGCAAGCGTCGGGCGCCAAAGCGTCGAAACCGAAGAAGATGAGCAAGACCGCGGCGTCGGAAGCGGCGGCTTCGGCCCCGGCGGCCGCGCCCATGGCGAATGCGCCCGCCGACGCTTCCGGCGCGAAGGCCTCGAAAAAGGCAAAGAAAAGCAAGGCCGCTTCGGCTGCCGCGGCTTCCGGAGCATAGGCCCACTGACCCACAAACGCATCAACGGCGCACACCGGGGCGGGCGACGGCATAGCAAGGCGTCATGGATACCCGCATGAGCCTCGCGCCATGCCCGTATCGAAGCGGCCCGCCCGCCTTCCCACTGCGCCGCGCGACCGCGCGGCGTTTTCACCCGCCGGCCCGTCAAGCACGTGTCGGCTTTCAAGAGAGACAGTCATGAGCCTACTCGACACCCTTGGTTCCATGCTTGGCAAATCGCCCGAAAGCGGCGGCCAGCAAGCGCTGATCGTAGCCGCACTCGAATTCGTCAATAGCCAGCCGGGCGGCCTGAACGGGCTGATCTCGCGCTTTAACGAGAAGGGCCTGGGCGATGTCGTGTCGTCGTGGGTCGGCAACGGCGAGAATCAACCCATCGCGCCCGATGCGCTGCACAGCGTGCTCGGCTCGGACACCGTCGCCAACCTCGCGGCCAAAGCGGGCGTGCAGCCGGATCAGGTGACCGGCCTGCTGTCGCAGATCCTGCCGCACGTCGTCAACGCCGCGACGCCGGAAGGCGAAGTGCCGGCCGAGGGCAAGCTGAACGCGACCACCGTGCTCGGCGCGCTCGGCGGCCTGTCGGCGCTGTTCGGCAAGAACACCAACGCGTAACGACGCGGGAGCCGCGCGCGAGCGCGGGCTGCGGACACAAAAAGAAGCGGCAACGAAGGGTCACTTTCGTTGCCGCTTTTGCGTTGCTGCTTTTACGTTACTGCTTTTACGTTACTGCTTTTGCATTGCCGCTTTTGCGTTGCTGCTCGTGATCGTCGGCCGGCAAGCGGCTGCGCTACCGCCGCTTGCGTCTGGCCGTCGAACCCGCGTTTCACTCAATGCACGACGCGCTCGAACACCAGCTTGCCGTCTTCCATTTCCACCGGAATCACGTCCTTCGGACCGAACTTGCCGGCGAGAATCAGCTTGGCGACCGGATTCTCGATCTCCTGCTGGATCGCCCGCTTCAACGGCCGGGCGCCGAACAGCGGATCGTAGCCGACCTTGCCGACGTGCTCGAGCGCCGCATCCGACACCACCAGCTGCATGTCGAGCTTCGCGAGCCGCTCGTGCAGACGCTGCAGCTGGATGCGCGCGATCGACTGGATGTTCGAGCGGTCGAGCGCATGGAACACCACGACGTCGTCGATCCGGTTCAGGAACTCGGGCCGGAAGTGCAGCTTTACCTCTTCCCAGACCGCGTCCTTGATCGCTTCCTGCGGCTCTCCGACCATCGACTGGATCACGTGCGAACCGAGGTTCGAGGTCATCACGATCACCGTGTTCTTGAAGTCCACGGTGCGTCCCTGGCCATCGGTCATGCGGCCGTCGTCGAGCACTTGCAGCAGGACGTTGAACACGTCCGGATGCGCCTTCTCGATTTCGTCGAGCAGGATGACGCTATACGGCTTGCGGCGCACGGCCTCCGTCAGATAACCGCCTTCCTCGTAACCCACGTAGCCGGGCGGCGCGCCGATCAAACGCGCGACGCTGTGCTTCTCCATGAATTCGCTCATGTCGATACGGATCAGATGATCTTCCGAATCGAAGAGAAACGCCGCCAGCGCCTTGCACAGTTCCGTCTTGCCGACGCCGGTCGGTCCGAGGAACAGGAACGAACCGTACGGACGGTTGGGGTCCGCGAGGCCCGCGCGCGAACGGCGAATCGCGTCGGCCACCGCACTGATCGCCTCGTCCTGACCGACCACGCGCTCGTGCAGTTTTTCTTCGATCTGCAACAGCTTTTCGCGCTCGCCTTGCATCATTCGCGAGACCGGAATGCCGGTGGCACGCGACACGACTTCGGCGATCTCTTCCGCGCCAACCTGCGTGCGCAACAGCCGTGGCCGCTGCGGACTGTTCTGCTCCTCGGCCTCGGCCCGCGTCACTTCCTTCAACTGCGCCTCGAGTCCCGGCAGCTTGCCGTACTGCAGCTCGGCGACCTTCTCCAGCTTGCCTTCACGCTGCAGGCGTGTGATTTCCGCACGCGTTTTCTCGATCTCTTCCTTCAGCAGCGCGCTGCCCTGCACCGCGGCTTTTTCCGCGGTCCAGATTTCTTCGAGGTCGGAGTATTCGCGATTGAGCCGCTCGATTTCCTCCTCGATCAGCTGCAGGCGCTTTTGCGACGCTTCGTCCTTTTCCTTCTTCACGGCTTCGCGTTCGATCTTCAACTGGATCAGACGCCGGTCGAGCCGGTCCATCTCTTCCGGCTTCGAGTCGATTTCCATCTTGATCTTCGACGCCGCTTCGTCGATCAGGTCGATCGCCTTGTCCGGCAGGAACCGGTCAGTGATGTAGCGATGCGACAGTTCCGCCGCCGCGACGATGGCCGGGTCGGTGATGTCGACGCCGTGATGCAGTTCGTACCTTTCCTGCAGCCCGCGCAGGATCGCGATAGTCGCCTCCACCGTCGGTTCGTCGACCAGCACCTTCTGGAAGCGCCGCTCGAGCGCGGCATCCTTCTCGATGTACTTGCGGTACTCATCGAGCGTGGTGGCGCCAACGCAATGCAGCTCGCCGCGCGAGAGCGCCGGCTTGAGCATGTTGCCCGCGTCCATCGCGCCTTCTGCCTTGCCCGCGCCGACCATCGTGTGGATTTCGTCGATGAAGACGATGGTCTGGCCCTCGTCCTTGGCGATATCGTTGAGCACGGCCTTCAGCCGCTCTTCGAATTCGCCGCGATACTTGGCGCCGGCCAGCAACGCGGCCATGTCCAGCGACAGTACGCGCTTGCCCTTCAGCGTCTCGGGCACTTCGCCGTTGACGATGCGCTGCGCGAGCCCTTCGACGATCGCGGTCTTGCCCACGCCCGGCTCGCCGATCAGCACCGGGTTGTTCTTGGTGCGGCGTTGCAGGATCTGGATGGAACGACGGATTTCGTCGTCGCGGCCGATCACCGGGTCGAGCTTGCCGGCCTGCGCGCGCTCGGTCAGGTCGATGGTGTATTTCTTGAGCGCCTCGCGCTGGCTTTCGGCGTCCTGGCTATGCACCTGCGAGCCGCCGCGCACCGCGGCAATCGCGCTTTCCAGCGACTTGCGCGACAAGCCATGCTGACGCGCGAGGCGTCCGGCTTCGCCCTTGTCGTCGGCAACCGCGAGCAGGAACATTTCGCTCGCGATGAACGTGTCGTTGAGCTTCTGCGCTTCCTTGTCCGCCTGATTCAACAAGCCGGTCAACTCGCGGCCGATCTGCACGTTGCCGTCGGTGCCCTGTACTTGCGGCAGACGGGTCATCGCATCGGCGAGTGCGGCTTGCAGCGACTGAACGTGCACGCCGGCGCGCGAAAGCAGCGAGCGCGCCGAGCCATCCTGCTGCGCGATGAGCGCGGACAGCACATGAACCGGTTCGACGTATTGATTGTCATGGCCGACGGCCAGACTCTGCGCATCCGCCAGTGCTTCCTGGAATTTAGTGGTGAGTTTGTCGATTCTCATCAAGAGACCTCCAATTTCGATTACCACCAAAATGAGGCGTTTTAATTAGGTTTCAAGCGTTTTTTTGCGCCCGATTGCAAGAATTTAACATTTGAGCGAAACAACTGTCCGCGCCCCGTTTCTGGTCGACGGCGCGGAACGCTGGCCGCGGGCGCCGCAGTGAGTCATCCGTAGAGTCGGTCACTGTCATAACGCGGATCACGATAAGCGCAAGCCGCGATCCTGGAATGAGCGCGTCAATGCGAGGGTTGCCGTGGGGCGCCGCTTCGCCCTAAGATGCAGCCAGAACGCATGTTTTGGCCGCCTAACGCGGCTTTAATCTGGAATCAGCATGAATCCGTCTTTCCCAGCCGCGCCGGACGTCGAGCGCGTCGCCGAGCCCACCGAGGCCAATATCCGCGAACTCGTCTACGGTTTCTACGACCGTGTGCGCGCCGATGCGCTGCTCGGCCCGGTCTTCGAAGCAAAGCTCGCCGGCCGCTGGGACGAGCATCTGCCGAAGATGTGCACGTTCTGGGGCTCTCTCGTGCTGGGCGCGAAACAGTACCGCGGCAACGTGCAGCAAGCGCATCAGCCGCTGGAAGGCGTCGAGCCACAGCACTTCAGCCGCTGGCTGTATCTGTTTCTGGATACGGTCGAATCGCGGTACCAGCCCGCCGCGGCGGTGCGCTTCATGGAACCAGCGCTGCGTATCGCGCAAAGCCTGCAATTGAGCCGCTTCGGATGGGACTACAAGGTTTTACCCGAGCAGCAGGCGCTGCTTGAACGGGTGGCGCCCAAGCGTCGCGCGGATGACGGCGGCGCGCCCGAGCCACAACGTCCGGCCGGCGAGCCGTTTCCGGCGCGGATCATCGGGCGCTCGCGCGACGAATGAGCGGACCCGGATGCAGTCGAATTCCGTTCGGCACGTTGCAGTGCCTCTGAATGTCGCCGAGTGCTTTGGCCAGCTTTTGGCTGAGGTGCCTTCCGTCGAACTGCGCTCCCGCTGCACTGGGCGCAACCGGCTTCTGCAAAACTGCAGCCCGCTTTGACGGCTACGCGGCCCGCGCCTATTCGGGGGTTCCATTCCCTGAATCGATGCCCCAACGGGCGAGCGCGGCGTCGTCGGTGACGCGCGCATCGACCCAGCGCTCGCCGGCTTCGGTCTTCTCTTTTTTCCAGAACGGCGCCTGGGTCTTCAGATAATCCATCACGAACTCACATGACGCAAACGCGTCGCCGCGATGCGCGGCCGTGGTCGCGACCAGCACGATCTGGTCCAACGGATACAGCTTGCCGACCCGATGCACGATCAGCACTTCGATGCCCGGCCAGCGTTCGCACGCGCTGACCACGATCGCTTCCAGCGACTTCTCGGTCATGCCTGGATAATGCTCGAGCTCCATCGTCTCGACGGAGCTGCCGTCGTTCAGATCGCGCACGGTGCCGATAAAGCAGGCGACCGCGCCGATTCTCGGATTCCGCGCCCGCAATGCGGCGAGTTCGGCGCTGACGTCGAAGTCTTCTGTCTGGACGCGAACGGGCATGGTCGGCTCCCTGTTGACGATCTGGCGGCGTTGCCGCCTACCCGCCGGTGACGGGCGGAAAAAACGCGACTTCACAGCCCTCCGTGATCCGGGTACCGGCTCCGGTCATCACGTGGTTGCACGCCATGCGCAGCGCGCGGCCTTCGGCGAGCGTGTCGGCCCAGACTCCGCCACGCACGCGCAGCCACGCGCGCACGTCGCCGACGGTCGCGATGCCGTCGGGCAGTTCGACCGTTTCGTCGGCCAGATTGAGCGCTTCGCGCACGCTCGCAAAATAGCGCAGTTCGATCTTCATCGGGATGCCGCCGGCTTCGGCCGGCCTCAATTCAGTAATTCGGAAAAGGGAATGAAGCGCACAGTCTCGCCCGCGCGGATCGCATGGTTCGGCGGATTGTCGATCAGGCCGTCGCCCCACACCGTCGAGGTCAGCACGGCAGAACTCTGATTCGGGAACAGATCGAGGCCGCCTGCCTCGTTGAGCCGCGCGCGCAGGAATTCGTTGCGGCGGTCGGCCTTGCTTTGCGTGAAGTCCGCGCGCAACGACAGCGTGCGCGGCGCGACCGTCAGCGCGCCGGCGAGACTCAGAACGAACGGACGCACGAACAGCACAAAGGTCGCGAAGCTGGAAACGGGGTTGCCGGGTAGACCGATGAAGAACGTTTCAGGCGTGGCCGCTGTCGCTGTCGCTGTCGCTGCCGACGCCGACGCCGACGAATCCGCATCCGCATCCGCACCCGCATCCGCATCCGCATGGGCCGCCGCACGGCGCACCGCGCCGAACGCGAGCGGCTTGCCCGGCTTCATTGCGATCTGCCACATCGACAGACGCCCTTCCGCCTCGACGGCGGGCTTCACGTGATCTTCCTCGCCGACCGAAACGCCGCCGCAAGTGAGGATCAGATCGTGGCCGTCGGCGGCTTCACGCAGCGTCGCGCGGGTCGCGTCGAGCTGGTCGGCGACGATGCCATAGTCGGTCACTTCGCAGCCAAGCTTTTCCAGCAGGCCGCGCAGCGTAAAGCGGTTCGAGTTGTAAATCGCGCCCGGTTTCAGCGGTTCGCCCGGCATGGCGAGTTCGTCGCCGGTGAAGAACACCGCGACTTTGACGCGGCGACGCACCTGAAGCTGCGCGCAGCCCACCGATGCGGCGAGCCCCAACGCCTGAGGCGTGAGCCGCGTGCCGGCCGGCAGAATGATGGAGCCGCGGCGGATGTCCGCGCCTTGCGCGGTCATCCATTCACCGGCTTGCGGGGTATGAAGAATCGTGACGGCGTCGCCAGCCGCCTCGGTTTGCTCCTGCATGACGATCGCGTCGGCGCCCGGCGGCACGGTTGCGCCGGTGAAGATACGCGCCGCGGTACCGGGCGCGAGCGGCGTGGGCGCGTGCCCGGCCGGAATGCGTTGCGATACAGGCAAGCGGCTGCCGCCCGCGCCCGCCAGGTCCGCCGTGCGAATCGCGAAACCGTCCATGGCGCTGGTGTTCATCGGCGGGACGTCGAGCGGCGATATGACGTCGGCCGACAGCACGCGGTTCAGCGCGTCCAGCGTCGGGATGGATTGCGTGCCGACGATCGGGCGCGCGGCGCCAAGCAGGGTCGCCAACGCTTCGGCAGTGGCGAGCATGGGAGCGCGGGGCGTTGGTGTGGACATCTCTGATTTCGAAGCCGCGGATTAAAAGAACATTGTAGCGGCCGATGCCGTCGGCCTGGCGTCGTGCCGGAGTTCTGCAGGCTCACACTCTCCGCCTCCCCCGCCGAGCCGCAGGAGCGCCGGGGGGATTGCGGCAGCTTGCGCTTCTTGTAGCGCGCACAGCGAACTGCGCGGCGAGCGCTGGCTGACACCCGGTCTACCCATCCAGCAGACGCTCCTGAATGCCTGTCGACCCGGCTCGGCGCAATACAGCCTCACTCGCCCGTATGGGCGACGATAAAGTCCTTCACACGCTGAGCATCCGCCGGCAGCACCTCGAAGCGCTGCGGCAACGACTCCAGGCCTGAAAACGCCGCCGGCCGCTCCGGTTCGCGCAACAGCGCTTCGCGGATCGTCTCGCCGAACTTGATCGGTTGCGCGGTCTCCAGCACGATCATCGGAATGCCCGGCTGCAGATGTTCGCGCGCCACCTTCAGGCCGTCGGCCGTGTGCGTGTCGATCATGGTGTCGTAGCGCTGGAACACGTCGCGGATCGTCTCCACGCGGCTGTCGTGGCTGCTGCTGCCGGACACGAAACCAAATTCCTTCACGCGCGCAAAATCGCCGCTCGCCGCAAGATCGAAACCGCCCTTTTCCTCGACATCGCGGAACAGTTGCAGAACCCGCGCCGGATCGCGGCCCAGCAGATCGAACACGAAGCGCTCGAAGTTCGACGCCTTCGAAATGTCCATGCTCGGGCTGCTCGTGTGGTACGTCTCGGCGGCCTTGCGCACGCGATAAATACCGGTGCGAAAGAATTCGTCGAGCACGTCGTTTTCGTTGGTGGCGACCACCAGCTTTTCGACGGGCAGACCCATCATCCGCGCGATGTGACCCGCGCAGACGTTGCCGAAATTGCCCGACGGCACCGTGAACGACACCCGCTCGTCGTTCGACTGCGTCGCCGCGAAATAGCCCTTGAAGTAGTACACGACCTGCGCGACGACGCGCGCCCAGTTGATCGAATTGACCGTACCGATCTTGTACTTAGCCTTGAACGCATGATCGTTCGACACCGCTTTGACGATGTCCTGCGCGTCGTCGAACACGCCTTCAACAGCGATGTTGAAGATGTTCGGGTCCTGCAGGCTGTACATCTGCGCGGTCTGGAATGCGCTCATTTTCCTGTGCGGCGACAGCATGAACACGCTGATGCCGTGCTTGCCGCGCATCGCGTACTCGGCGGCGCTGCCGGTGTCGCCCGAGGTCGCGCCGAGAATGTTCAGCGTTTCACCGTTTTTGGCCAGCGCGTACTCGAACAGGTTGCCGATCAATTGCATCGCCATGTCCTTGAACGCGAGCGTCGGCCCGTTCGACAGTTCCAGCAGCGCGAGCGGCGCGCCGTTTTCGACGCCCAGCACTTTCAGCGGCGTGATCTGCGCGGCGCTTTCGTCGTCGCGCACGTTGCAGTAGGTCGCGGCCGTGTAGGTCTTGCGGGTCAGCGCGCGCAGGTCTTCGGCGGGAATGTCGTCGGTGAACTTCGACAGGATCTCGAAGGCGAGGTCCGCGTACGGCAGCTCGCGCCAGCGCGTCAGTTCGTCGGCGCTGACGCGCGGGTATTCGGCAGGCAGGTACAGGCCGCCGTCTTTCGCGAGACCGCCCAGCAGGATGTCCGAAAAAGTGTGGCGCTCGCCGGCTCCGGCGCCGCGCGTGGAAAGATAGTTCATAGTTCGGCCTAGTTCAGCGCTTCCATGCGCAGCTTCGTGACTTGCGACACAACGGTCTTGAGCGCTTCGATCGTCCTGATCGCCGCGTTGACGTGCTTTTCCACCGTTTCGTGCGTGATCAGGATGATGTCCGTTTCGCCCTTGCCGTTCGCGTCGACCTGCTCCGATTCCTTTTGCAGCAGCGCGTCGATCGAGATGCCCGTGTCGGCGAGAATGCGCGTGATGTCGGCCAGCACGCCGGTCACGTCCGCCACCCGCAGACGCAGGTAGTAGCCGCTCGTCACTTCTTCGATCGGCAGGATCGGCGTGTTGGACAGGCTGTCGGGCTGGAACGCGAGGTGCGGCACCCGATGCTCCGGATCCGCCGTATGCAGGCGCGTCACGTCGACCAGGTCGGCCACCACCGCGGAGGCCGTCGGCTCGGCGCCGGCGCCCTTGCCGTAGTAAAGCGTGGCGCCGACCGCGTCGCCATGCACGACCACCGCGTTCATCGCGCCCTCCACATTCGCCAGCAGACGCTTTTCCGGGATCAGCGTGGGGTGCACGCGCAGTTCGATGCCCTTGTCGGTGCGGCGCGTAATACCGAGCAGCTTGATGCGGTAGCCCAGTTCCTCGGCGTATTTGATGTCGATCGCCGCGAGCTTGCTGATGCCTTCGACATACGCGCGGTCGAACTGCACCGGCACGCCGAACGCGATCGCACTCATGATGGTCGCCTTGTGCGCAGCGTCCACGCCTTCGATGTCGAAGGTCGGATCGGCTTCGGCATAGCCGAGCTCCTGTGCGGCTTTCAGCGCGGTCGCGAAATCGAGTCCGCGGTCGCGCATCTCCGACAGGATGTAGTTCGTGGTGCCGTTGATGATGCCCGCGATGTACTGGATGCGATTGGCCGTCAGCCCTTCGCGCAGCGCCTTGATGATCGGAATGCCGCCCGCCACCGCCGCCTCGAACGACACCATCACGCCATTGGCATGCGCCGCTTCGAAGATCTCCGTGCCGTGCACCGCCAGCAGCGCCTTGTTGGCGGTGACCACATGCTTGCGGTTCCTGATCGCGCGCAGCACGAGATCGCGCGCCACGGTGGTGCCGCCGATCATCTCGGCCACGATATCGATCGACGGGTCGTCGACCACCGCGTTGAAGTCATCGGTCAGCGCGACGGTGCCGGCTTGTGCGCCGAGCGCCGCCGTCGCCTTCGCGGGATTGCGCACGGCAATGCGGGCAATCTCGATGCCGCGGCCCGCGCGGCGTCTGATTTCTTCCTGGTTGCGGCGCAGTACCGTGAAGGTGCCGCTGCCTACCGTGCCGAAGCCCAGCAGTCCAACTTTGATCGGTTCCATGCAGCGTATGTTTTCGAGTAGATGATTGAAAGGAAACGGGTGTCGGGAGTGGCGCGCCCGGTGCGGTGCCTGCCGCTTGGCGCGCCACCCAGGTGTTAGGCCGTATGACGCTTGCGATAGCCGTCAAGGAAGCGCGCAATCCGGTTGATCGAATCCGCGAGGTCGTCGACGTTCGGCAGAAACACGACGCGGAAGTGGTCCGGTGTCTTCCAGTTGAAACCGGTGCCCTGCACGAGCAGCACGCGCTCTTCGAGCAGCAGATCGAGGATGAACTGCTGGTCGTTCTGGATCGGATAGATTTTCGGATCGAGCCGCGGGAACATGTACAGCGCCGCTTCCGGCTTCACGCAGCTGACGCCCGGGATCGCCGTCAGCATGTCATACGCGAGTTCGCGTTGTTTGTACAGGCGCCCGCTCGGCACGATCAGGTCGTTGATGCTCTGATAACCGCCGAGCGCCGTCTGGATCGCGTACTGGCCGGGCACGTTCGGGCACAGCCGCATCGACGCGAGGATGCCGAGCCCCTCGAAATAGTCGCGGGCGTTGCGGCGGTTCTCGCCGGTCAGGCCCGAGATGAACATCCAGCCCGCGCGATAGCCGCACGAACGGTAGCTCTTGGACAGGCTGTTGAAAGTGACCGTGAGCACGTCTTCGGAAAGCGCCGCCATCGACGTATGGAGCTTGCCGTCGTAGATGATCTTGTCGTAGACCTCGTCGGCGAAGATCACGAGGCCGTGCTGGCGCGCGATTTCGATCAGGCCGAGCAGCAGTTCGTTCGAGTACAGCGCGCCGGTCGGGTTGTTCGGGTTGATGACCACGAGCGCGCGGGTGTTCGGGGTGATCTTCGCGCGAATGTCGTCGAGGTCGGGCATCCAGCGGTTCGACTCGTCGCACAGGTAATGCACCGGCGTGCCGCCCGCGAGGCTCACGCCAGCGGTCCACAGCGGATAGTCGGGCGCCGGCAGCAGCACTTCGTCGCCGTCGTTGAGAAGGCCCTGCAGCGCCATCACGATCAGTTCCGACGCGCCGTTACCGATGTAGATGTCGTCCAGCTCCACGCCGTGCACGCCCTTTTGCTGCGTGTAATGCATGATCGCCTTGCGCGCGGCGAACACGCCCTTCGAGTCCGAGTAGCCGGACGAACCCGGGAGGTTCAGGATCATGTCCTGAATGATTTCGTCGGGTGCTTCGAAGCCGAACGGCGCGAGATTGCCGATGTTCAGCTTGATGATGCGGTGGCCCTCTTCTTCGAGCCGTTTCGCATGTTCGAGGACGGGCCCGCGAATGTCGTAGCAGACGTTCAGCAATTTGTTGGATTTGAGAATCGGTTTCACGGCGGGCACTTCATCCTGTTGATGGCTGGGGCGAACCGGCGCTGGCTGGATACGCGAGGCAGGCCAGTTCGCCGATACGGGGAATTCGGGCGCGCAGGGCCGGCGACGGCTGCCAGACGCGGATGGGGGCGCCATTCGGGGCCGCTGCGCTTCGCAGCTGCAGCGCTTTTTTCGGGCACGGTTGGGTGCCGCTTGCTTCTAGGTCAGTTGCAACCATGCCAGTTGCTTTCACGCCGCTCGTGAGCCGTTTTCGCGCCCCGTTGCTTCGGCCGCGGCGCCCGTGCTGCGCGCGCTTGGCACATTGCGCCCAGGCAGTGAAGCCGGATCAGGCGCAACGCACGGTCAGAATGGGCAAACGAACGCACCCGGGCCAAAACCCGGCAAAAATCTGGCGAAAGCGGGAAAAACCAAAGCAGGTAACCGTGGATTGCGCCGTTGCGCATAGCGCAGCTTGTGGCGGCACATGAGCGAAGGGCGCGGCAAGGCGGCCAAAAAGCTATAATTTAGCGGATTTTGACCGACTTCCGCAATGCGCCAACCGCATCGGCAAGCGTTTTCGGTCCTCTTCGTGCCCACTCGCGTCGAACTGCCTGCTTCGCTCCGTCCGATCAGACTATCCGCACGCATGATGTCTCACGACTTCGGAAAACCAATTTGAAACTACATCAGGACTCCAGCGGCGCGCTCAATACCGTCACCGGCTATGGCGCCGACTACGTCGAAATCAATCTGGTGCGCCATCAGGGCAGCATTCTCGTGCTGCCGGACGCACCGGTCATCCCCTGGCCTGTCTCCGCGTTCGACCAGTTGAGCGCCGAGCACTTCGCGATGCTGATCGAAGCCGCGCCGGAAGTGGTCGTGTTCGGCAGCGGCGAGCGGCTGCGCTTTCCGCACCCGCGCCTGACCGCCGCGCTGACGGGCAAGCGCATCGGCGTGGAAACGATGGATTTCAAGGCCGCCTGCCGCACCTACAACATTCTGATGGCCGAAGGCCGTAAGGTCGCAGCTGCGTTGCTGATCGAAGGGTAGTGACGGGCCTCGCGCCGCGCCGGTGCTGCTGCAGCAGCGCCGTGTCGCCGTGTCGCCGTGTCGCCGTGTCGCCGTGTCGCCGTGTCGCCGTGGCGCTGTGCCGCCGACCAGTTTCGCAGCGGCGGCATGCCGTTGCGCGCCGCCGCGCAAGCGTGCGACAGGCCGCTCGTGGCGCCGCATTGTCGCCCGCCCTTGGCCGCGTCACGGTTGATCACGTACACTGCGCGCCACCGGTGCGGTGTGCACGAGCCAGCCCGGCGGGTGCGTCGCCGGTCCGGGCATCGATTGCCCGGCCACGTTACGCTGCGCGGCGACCGACGCACCCGCGACCGGCCGCTTAGGCCGTGCGCGGCTCGCGATGCGCCGCAGCGCCGCCCGCAGCACCCGCAAATGGCCGCCGCCGCGCATAGCCGGTCGCCATTTCCAGACAACACCGCTTCGCCGCGCACGCGGTGTCGCCCAACAGGTTGAAATCCATGAACGATACGCCGTCGAGGCTACCGCTCAATCGCACCATGATCCTGCTGCTGGTGCTGGCCCTCGCCGTAATCTGGTTCGTGCCGCTCGGCTGGCGCCACCTGCTGCCGAGCGACGAAGGCCGCTACGCCGAAATGGCGCGCGAGATGTTCGTGACCGGCGACTGGATCACGCCGCGCTACAACGGCTACAAATATTTCGAAAAGCCGCCGCTGCAAACCTGGGCGAATGCGCTCACGTTTGCCTGGTTCGGCATCGGCGAATGGCAGGCGCGCCTGTACACCGCGCTGACGGGGTTTGCGGGCGTGCTGCTGATCGGTTTCACGGGCGCTCGCGTGTTCAATGCCGCAACCGGCGTGTTCGCCGCGATCGTGCTGGCGTGCTCGCCGTACTGGAACCTGATGGGCCATTTCAACACGCTCGACATGGGTCTGTCGTTCTGGATGGCGCTCACGCTGTGCGCATTGCTGCTCGCGCAGCGCCCCAATCTGCCGGGCTCGAGCGTGCGCGGCTGGATGTGGGTGTGCTGGGTGTCGATGGGGCTGGCGGTGTTGTCGAAGGGACTCGTGGGCGTCATCCTGCCGGGCGCGGTACTCGTGCTCTACACGGCGATCGCGCGTGACTGGGCGCTGTGGAAGCGCCTGCACCTGATCGGCGGCCTGATCCTGTTCTTCGCGATCGTCACCCCCTGGTTCGTACTGGTTCAGCAGCGCAATCCCGAGTTCCTGAACTTCTTTTTCGTCGTTCAGCAGTTCAAGCGCTATCTGACGCCCGAGCAGAACCGCCCCGGCGCCTTCTACTACTTCGTGCCGGTGCTGCTGGTGGGCTTTCTGCCGTGGCTCTCGGTGGCACTGCAAAGCGTGCGCCACGCGTGGCGCCAGCCGCGCCAGCCGAACGGTTTCGCGCCGGTCACGCTGATGTTCGTGTGGATCGGCTTCATCTTCCTGTTCTTTAGCGCGTCGCACTCGAAACTGCTGTCCTACACGCTGCCGATCGCCCCGCCGATCGCGCTGCTGATCGGCATGTACCTGCCGCTCGTCACACGCGAGCAGTTGCGCCGGCACCTGGCCGGCTACGCGCTGTTTCTGGTCGCAGCCGCGTTCGCCGCGCTCTTCATGACGCGCTTTGGCAGCGCGCGCAATCCGGCTGCCCTGTATGCCGAGTACCGCACCTGGGTGTTGGCTGCGCTCGGCGTCGCGTTCGCGCTGACGCTCGCCGCGATGTGGCTGAACCGCCGCAGCCGGGCCGGCAACCTCGGCGCGATTGCCTGCTTCGGCGCGGCCTGGCTGCTGCTCGGCACGATCGCCGGCACGGGTCATGACGTGTTCGGCCGCCTGAGCTCCGGCGCGCCGCTCGCCCCGGCGATCAAGGCCGAGCTCGCGAAGCTGCCGGCCGATACCCCGTTCTACTCGGTGGGCGTGCTCGACCACACCCTGCCGTTCTACGTCGGCCACACGACGATCATGGTCGAGCACCCCGACGAACTGGCATTCGGCGTCTCGGTAGAACCACAGAAATGGATACCGTCCGTCGACGCATGGATGGAACGCTGGAAAGCCGAGCGCTATGCGCTCGCGCTGATTCCGCCCCCCACCTACGATCGGCTGGTCAAGCAAGGCCTGCCGATGCAGGTGATCGCGCGGGATTCGCGCCGGGTGGTGGTGATGAAGCCGCTCGCGCCGTCCGGCGCGCCCGCGGCGCTGGAAAAACCGCAACCCTGACCCCATCTGAGGACCCAACCGTTCGATGAACCCGATTTCCCTCTTTTGCATCCTCGCCGGCGTGACGCTGAACGCCGGCGCGCAGTTGCTGCTCAAGGCCGGCACCAATGCCGTTGGACACTTCGAATTCACCCGTGCGAACATCCTGCCCATCGGCTGGCGGCTCGCCACCCAGCCGCCGATCGTGGGCGGCCTCGTGTGCTATGTGGTCAGCCTGGTCGTGTGGGTGGTAGGGCTGTCGCGGGTGGACGTGTCGATCGCTTATCCGATGCTCTCGCTCGGCTACGTCGTCAACGCGTTCGCCGCGTGGTATCTGTTCGGCGAAGTGCTGTCGGTGCAGAAGCTGATCGGCATCGGCATCATCCTGATCGGCGTGTTCGTGGTGGCGCGCAGCTAACCAGGAGGCGACCGCGGCAGCGCATCGCCGAACAAGCTCCGTTGCGGTTTGTCGTGCATTGCGTTTTGCGTTCCACGAGTAAAACCTGAAAACCCGCCAGGCATGACCCTACTATTGCGTGCAGTTACCCTTTTTCAGCGCAGGCTTGGGTTTGCGCGTAGTTTGTGGTTTACTTCGCGCCCTTTTCGTTTTGCGCCCTTATCAATCGAGCGAAGCATTCATGAGCCAGTCAACAGTCCCGTTTTTGCCGTTTGTCAAACCTGAGATCGATGAGGAAACGATCGAGGGCGTCGCCGACGTGCTGCGCTCCGGCTGGATCACCACCGGCCCGCAGAACCAGAAATTCGAAGCGGCGCTGTCCGAATTCTGCGGCGGCCGTCCGGTGCGCACGTTCAACTCCGGCACGGCGACGCTCGAAATCGGGCTGCGCATCGCCGGCGTGGCCGCGGGCGACGAAGTCATCACGACGCCGGCAACGTGGGTCTCGACCAGCAACGTGATCCTCGAAATCGGCGCGACGCCCGTGTTCGTCGACATCGACCCGCTCACGCGCAACATCGACCTCGACCTGCTCGAAAAAGCCATCACGCCGCGCACCAGGGCGCTGCTGCCGGTGTATCTGTCCGGCCTGCCGGTGGATATCGACCGGCTCTACGCGATCGCCCGCGCCCACGGGCTGCGCGTGATCGAGGACGCCGCGCAGGCGTTCGGCTCTACGTGGCGCGGCGAGCGCATCGGCAAGCTTGGCGACATCGTGTCGTTCAGCTTCCATGCGAACAAGAACCTGACCTCGATCGAAGGCGGCGCACTGGTGCTGAACAACGAGGAAGAGGCCGTGCTGGCCCAGAAGTACCGGCTGCAAGGCATCACCCGCACGGGCTTTGACGGGATGGACTGCGATGTGCTCGGCGGCAAGTACAACCTGACGGACGTCGCCGCGCGCGTCGGCCTCGGCCAGCTTGCACACCTGGAGCGCTTTCTCGCGCAGCGCAGGAAGCTCGCACACGCCTACTTTGCGGGCTTCGAAGGCGCAGCGGCGGTGAAACTGGGCGTCGGCCTGCCGTGGCCGGACTTCGAGAACAGCAACTGGCACATGTTCCAGATCACGTTGCCGCTCGAGAAACTGTCGCTCGACCGCGCCGGCTTCATGAGCCAGTTGAAGGAGCGCGGCATCGGTTCAGGCGTGCACTACCCGGCCATCCATCTGTTCACGCTGTATCGCGCGCTCGGCTATAAGGAAGGCATGTACCCGCACGCAGAGCGCTTCGGCGCGAGCACCGTCACGTTGCCGCTCTTCACGCTGATGAACGAAGGCGACGTGCAGCGCGTGTGCCGCGCAGTCAACGAAATTTGCGAACAATACGGAAAATAAGCGGAAATGAGTTATTCGGAACATCGCGCCGCGGCGCCGGAAGTGTCGATCATCATTCCCGTGTTCAACGAGGAAGCCGGGCTGGCCGCGCTCTTCACGCGCCTGTATCCCGCACTCGACGCACTCGGCACCGGTTATGAAGTCATTTTCATCAACGACGGCAGCCGCGACAGATCCGCCGCCCTGCTCGCCGAGCAGTTCCGCGCGCGCCCGGACACGACCCGCGTGATCCTGCTGAACGGCAATTACGGGCAGCACATGGCGATTCTCGCGGGCTTCGAGCAATCGCGCGGCGAGATCGTCATCACGCTCGACGCCGACCTGCAGAATCCGCCGGAGGAAATCGGCAAGCTGGTGTCGAAGATGCGCGAAGGCTACGACTACGTCGGCACGATTCGGCTGCAACGCCAGGACAGCCTGTGGCGCCGCAAGGCATCGCGCGCGATGAACCGGCTGCGCGAGCGCATCACCCGCATCAAGATGACCGACCAGGGCTGCATGCTGCGTGCGTATAGCCGGCACATCATCGACACGATCAATCGCTGCGGCGAGATCAACACGTTCATTCCGGCGCTCGCGTACACGTTCGCGCAGAATCCGGTGGAAATCGAAGTCGCGCACGAAGAGCGCTTCGCCGGCGAATCGAAGTACTCGCTGTACTCGCTGATCCGCCTGAACTTCGACCTCGTGACCGGCTTCTCGGTGGTGCCGCTGCAATGGCTGTCGTTCATCGGCGTGATTCTGTCGCTCGGTTCGGCGGCGCTGTTCGTGCTGCTGCTGATTCGCCGCTTCATCATCGGCGCGGAGGTGCAAGGTGTGTTCACGCTGTTCGCCATCACCTTCTTCCTGCTCGGCGTGATCATTTTCGCGCTCGGCCTGCTGGGCGAATACATCGGCCGCATTTATCAGCAGGTGCGCGCGCGGCCGCGCTATCTGGTGCAGACCATTCTCGAACAGCGCGACGGCACGACCTTCGCCGAAACGCCGCGCCAGGCCGTGGTACAAGCCGTGCACGCGGGGCCGATGGCCGATCCCGGGCCCACGCCATGAAGCCGCGCGCTATCGTATTCGCGTATCACAACGTCGGGGTGCGCTGCCTGCAGGTGCTGCTCGCGCGCGGGGTCGACGTCACGCTGGTCGTCACCCACGAAGACAACCCGAACGAGAACATCTGGTTCGCCAGCGTCGCGTCGGTCGCCGCCGAGCACGGCATCCCGGTCGTGACGCCCGGCGATCCGCAGAGCCCGGCGCTGCGTGCCGCGCTCAGCGCCGAGCGGCCGGACTTCATCTTTTCGTTCTATTACCGCCACATGCTGCCGGTCGACTTGCTCGCGCTCGCCGCACGGGGCGCGTACAACATGCACGGCTCCCTGCTGCCGAAGTACCGCGGCCGCGTGCCGACCAACTGGGCGGTGATCCACGGCGAAACCGAGACCGGTGCGACTTTGCACGAGATGGCCGCCAAGCCCGACGCGGGTGCGATCGTCGCGCAAACGCCGGTGCCGATCCTGCCCGACGACACGGCCGCGCAAGTGTTCGACAAGGTCACGGTCGCCGCCGAGCAGACCCTGTGGCGCGTGCTGCCGGCCTTGCTGGCGGGCGAAGCGCCGCATCTGCCGAACGACCTCGCGCACGGCAGCTATTACGGGGGACGCAAGCCGGAAGACGGCCGGATCGACTGGACGCAGCCCGCGCAGCAGGTCTACAACCTGATCCGCGGAGTCGCGCCGCCCTACCCCGGCGCTTTCACCGAACTCGCAGGCCATCGTTTCGTCATCGCCCGCGCGCGCCTGACAGCGCCGGGCGCGCTACGCGCGGATTTGCCGCCGGGCCTGCACGTAAGCGATAATGCCGTTTTCGCGATCTGCGGCGACGGCCGCGCCATCGCCATCCACGAATTGCGGCACCAGCACGACGGCAGAGAAACTGTCGTCACCCCAGCCGAATTCTCCCAGCTCATCCCAATTCCCCGACATTCATGAAAAAAGTCCTGATTCTGGGTGTGAACGGCTTTATCGGCCATCACCTGTCCAAGCGCATTCTCGAAACGACCGATTGGGAAGTCTTCGGGATGGACATGCAGACCGAACGCCTGGGCGACCTCATCAATCATGAACGGATGCACTTCTTCGAAGGCGACATCACGATCAACAAGGAGTGGGTCGAGTATCACGTCAAGAAGTGCGATGTGATCCTGCCGCTCGTCGCGATCGCGACCCCGGCAACCTACGTCAAGCAGCCGCTGCGCGTGTTCGAGCTGGACTTCGAGGCGAACCTGCCGATCGTGCGTTCGGCCGTCAAGTACGGCAAGCACCTGGTGTTTCCGTCGACCTCCGAGGTCTACGGCATGTGCACGGACGAGCAGTTCGATCCGGAAGAATCGCAGCTTTCGTACGGCCCGATCAACAAGCCGCGCTGGATCTACGCGTGCTCGAAACAGCTGATGGACCGCGTGATCTGGGGTTACGGCATGGAGGGGCTGAACTTCACGCTGTTCCGTCCGTTCAACTGGATCGGCCCGGGCCTCGACTCCATCTACACGCCGAAGGAAGGCAGCTCGCGCGTGGTCACGCAGTTCCTCGGCCATATCGTGCGCGGCGAGAACATCAGCCTCGTCGACGGCGGCGCGCAAAAACGCGCGTTCACGGATATCGACGACGGCATCGGCGCGCTGATGAAGATCATCGCGAACAAGGACGGCATCGCGACGGGCAAGATCTACAACATCGGCAACCCGACCAACAATTTCTCGGTGCGCGAACTCGCGCACAAGATGCTGACGCTCGCCGCCGAATTCCCGGAATACGCGGCGACGGCCAAACAGGTGCAGCTGGTGGAAACGTCGTCGGGCGCGTATTACGGCGCGGGCTACCAGGACGTGCAGAACCGTGTGCCGAAGATCGACAACACGATGCAGGAACTCGACTGGGCGCCGAAATCGACTTTCGACCAGGCGCTGCGCAAGATTTTCGAAGCGTATCGCGGCCATGTCGGCGAAGCGCGCGCACTCGTCGAACAGCAATAAGGGCTGATCCTTGGCTCGTATCGTCCTGAAGATCGACGTCGACACGCTGCGCGGCACCCGCGAAGGCGTGCCGAATCTCGCGCGCATCTTCGACCGCTTCAAGGCCCGCGCCACGTTCCTTTTCAGCCTCGGCCCCGACCACACCGGTTGGGCGATGCGCCGCGTGCTGCGGCCGGGCTTTCTCAAGAAGGTGTCGCGCACCTCGGTGGTCGAGCACTACGGGCTCAAGCAGTTGATGTACGGCGTGCTGCTGCCGGGTCCCGATATCGGCGCGAAGGCGGCCGCCGAGATGCGTGCGATCCACGAAGCCGGCTTCGAATGCGGCATTCATACGTGGGATCACGTGTACTGGCAGGACAACGTGCGCTCGAAAGACCGCGCGTGGACTACCGCGCAGATGCAGAAGAGCCACGAGCGTTTCGTCGAAGTGTTCGGCGCCCCGCCGGTCACGCACGGCGCGGCGGGCTGGCAGATGAACGCGCACGCATTCGAGCAGATCGACGCGTGGGGCATGCGCTTTGCGTCCGACGGGCGAGGTCACTCGCCGTATCTGCCGGTTGTAGACGGCAGGACGCTCACCCATGTGCAGATGCCCACCACGCTGCCCACGCTCGACGAAGTGCTCGGCGTGGACGGCGTCGACGAGCGCAGCGTCGCGCAGTGGCTGCTCAGGCACACCGCCAACAATCCGCACGACCAGGTGTTCACGCTCCACGCCGAACTGGAAGGTCAAAAGCTCGCGCCGATCTTCGAACAACTGCTGGAAGGCTGGCGCGCGCAAGGCCATACCTTCGCGACCATGGGTGATTACTACGCCACGCTAGACCGCAGCTCGCTGCCATCGTACCCTGTTACATGGGGTGAGATTCCAGGGCGCTCCGGCGAGCTGATCGTCCAGCCTTGACTGGCCGGCCAAAGGCCCACCCTAACGAGCCGGCCACCGCGCAGGATCACGCCGTCCACGTGCCGACCTCCCCGCAAGCCTCGATGCCAGGCCGACGCCGCAGCAGCAGTCCGGCGTCGGCCATAACAACCGGAGAACCTCGTGTCTATCGCAGTCGATCAACCCATCCCCGACTTCACCGCCCCCGCTACCGGCGGCGAAATCACGCTGTCCAGGCTGCGGGGCAAGAAGGTGGTGCTGTACTTTTATCCGAAGGACAACACCCCAGGCTGCACGACGGAAGGTCTGCAATTCCGCGACCTGTATCCGAAGTTCCGGAAGGCCGGCGCGGAAATCGTTGGCGTGTCGCGCGACAGCCTGCGCTCGCATGACAATTTCAAGGCCAAGCTCGAACTGCCCTTTCCGCTTGTCTCGGACCCGGAAGAACAGCTGTGCAAGCTCTTCGATGTCATCAAAATGAAGAAAATGTATGGCAAAGAAGTCCGGGGGATTGAACGCTCAACCTTCCTCATCGACGCCGATGGCGTGTTGCGCAACGAGTGGCGCGGCGTGAAGGTGCCCGGTCACGTCGACGACATTCTGGCGGCTGTACAAGCGCTCTGAGCCGCGTTATATTGGCCTGCAATGAGTGCCTGTCCACCCCACGTTTTTCTCCGCTGCGCCAGACCTGACGGTCGCTGTCCCGGCTTCACCGGGGCCGTGCGGGTCGTGAAGCGCAACGTGAGCACCGAAGGCGAGCCGCTTGCCCCGTACGCCGGGGCGGCGGCTTTTTTAATGGCGCGCAACCGTTCGTTCACTCGGCCGCGCACTTGCAAGGAGCCGATCGAAGACCAGGCGAACCGGCATCTCTAGACCGAATGCGCGCCTCCGGGCGCAAACTGCGTGCGCCTCCACTGGCACCGGCAGAATGCGACAGGCGGCGCACGATATGTGACCCGATAAATTCGAGGGAAACCATGCCTTTGCCTACTCCCCCCAGCAAGCTCGGCAATCTTCTGCCACCTGACGAATACAAGGCGAAACCGGCCGCGCCGGCGCGCTCCGCCGCGAAAAAACAGGCAAGCCCCGGGGAATCCGCCGAGTCGGCCGATTACGGCCGCGCGAACGTCGCAACGCCGATGTCGCATGCGGCCAATGCCGCCACCACGCTGCGGACCGTGCCGGTTTCGTCGTCCGCCGCGGCCGACGCGTCCTCCGCACAAGCCGCCCCCACGCGTGACACAGGGACCACCCGCCGTCGATCGAAGCAGACCGCCGCGCTATTGCAGCCCGTGCAGCCCCTGCAGCCGGTCCCGGCGGCTCATCCGCAAAGCGAACCCGCGGCTGCCCCGCAGCCGGCGGTCGCACGCGCGCCCGGTACCAAACAGCCCGCAGCCGACACACCCGTTGCCGCCGCGCCGGCCGCGCGGGGCACAAGCAGGAAACGCAGCACGGCCGGCGAGCCGGTCGAAGTCCAAAAGCTCTTTGTGCTCGACACCAATGTGCTGATGCACGATCCGAGCTGCCTGTTCCGTTTCGAGGAACACGACGTCTATCTGCCGATGATGACGTTGGAAGAGCTCGACAATCACAAGAAAGGCATGTCGGAAGTCGCGCGCAACGCTCGCCAGGTGAGCCGTACGCTCGACGCGCTGGTAGCGAACGCGGGCAACATGTCCGACGGCATTTCGCTCGCGCGCCTGGGCAGCCGCGAGGCGTCCGGGCGCCTGTATTTCCAGACCAGGCTCACCGCGATCGAGCCGGTCGAAGGTCTGCCCCAAGGCAAGGCCGACAACCAGATCCTCGGCGTAGTGCGCGCGCTGCAGCGTGACCGCGCCGATCGCCAGGTGGTGCTGGTGTCGAAAGACATCAACATGCGCATCAAGGCGCATGCGCTCGGCCTGCCCGCCGAAGATTACTTCAACGACCAGGTGCTGGAAGACAGCGACTTGCTGTATTCGGGCATCCGCGCGTTGCCGCAGGACTTCTGGACCCGGCACGCGAAGGGCATGGAGAGCTGGCAGGACACCAAGACCGGCACCACCTACTACCGCGTGACCGGGCCGCTGTGCGCATCGATGCTGGTCAACGAATTCGTTTATCTGGAGCCGCAAAACGGCGAGCCCACGTTTCATGCGCTGGTGCGCGAGTTGAACGGCAAGACGGCGCTGCTGCAAACGCTACGCGACTACGGCCACCACAAGAACAACGTGTGGGGGATCACCGCGCGCAACCGCGAGCAGAACTTCGCACTGAACCTGTTGATGAATCCGGAAATCGACTTCGTCACGCTGCTGGGCCAGGCCGGCACCGGCAAGACGCTGGTCGCGCTCGCCGCCGGCCTCGCGCAGGTGCTCGACGACAAGCGCTACAACGAAATCATCGTGACGCGTGCCACAGTGCCGGTCGGCGAAGACATCGGCTTTCTGCCGGGCACGGAAGAGGAAAAGATGCAGCCGTGGATGGGTGCGTTCGACGACAACCTCGAAGTCCTGCAAAAGACCGACGACGCCGCCGGCGAATGGGGCCGTGCCGCGACTCAGGAATTGATCCGCTCGCGCCTGAAGGTCAAGAGCATGAATTTCATGCGCGGTCGTACGTTCGTGGACAAGTATCTGATCATCGACGAGGCGCAGAACCTGACGCCAAAGCAGATGAAAACGCTGGTCACGCGCGCGGGCCCCGGCACGAAGATCATCTGTCTGGGCAATATCGCGCAGATCGATACGCCTTACCTGACCGAAGGCAGTTCCGGTTTGACGTATGTGGTCGACCGCTTCAAAGGCTGGGCGCACAGCGGGCATGTCACGCTGGCGCGCGGCGAGCGCTCGCGACTTGCTGATTACGCGTCGGAAATTCTTTAAGTTCCAGCCGGTTAGCTGCTGCAGCAGGCCGCGCCCGGGCTTCCCGGGTGCGGCTTTTTTAATCCGCGTCCCGCTGAGGCAACACTTAGCGCATGGACTTCAAGTAATTTATCAACAATTCTTGCCGCGGCTATGGCGTGCGGGCTACCATCCGGGGATCGTCCGCCCGAAAACGAGCGCTCAGCGCTCGCCTCGCCTCTCAATGCGCCGACTCGCGTTTTCGCTGCTGCCCGTCCTGCTGCTCGCCGCCTGCGCCGGCGCGCCGCAGAAGAGCTCGCGCGGTTCCGGCAACTCGATCGTGGTGGCGAACGGTGCGTATCGGGAGCCGCCGCCGGGTTTGCCGCATTTCGTCGACCACAGCATCGGCCGCGAAGAAATCTCGATTCAGGCGATGAGCCTCGTCGGTGTTCCATACCGTTGGGGAGGTAATACGCCCGATAGCGGTTTCGATTGCAGCGGATTGGTTCGCTATGTCGTGCTGCGCGCGGCATCGGTGAACCTGCCGCGCACCACCGCCGAGATGAGCGGACGCGGCGAGACGATCGAACCGGATGAGATCGCGCCCGGCGACCTGATTTTCTTCAATACGACCGGACGCGCGCACTCGCACGTCGGCATCTACGTAGGCAAGCTGCGCTTCGTCAATGCGCCGTCTACTGGCGGCACGGTGCGGCTCGACTATCTGACCAATCCCTATTGGGCGAAGCGCTTCGACGGCATCCGCCGCATGGCTGGGCCGGCCGCCGCCCCCGCGCCGTTCGATACGCCCAGCTATCAGGCTGCAGCGCCGCAGTCGCCCGAACCGGTTGGGCGCGTGACGCGCTCGGCGCCCGCCTATGCCGGCGCCGGCGGGATGGCCGCCGCGCGGGCAAGCGAGCCGTCCTCGGCAGGCGCGGGAGTCGGTGACGCCCGCTCCACTGGCTACACGGCCGGGTCGCCGCAATCGCAATGGCCCTCTCAGCAGCAAGCAGTCCGGGTTGCAACGATGCGCGAGGCATCGTCGAGCATGGCCTCGCGGGCGACTTCGGCCGCGGGTCTGGCTACCGCAGGCGCGCCGACAGCGCAAGCCGATCCCTTCGAACCACCGCCGCCCGGCATGAGCGCCGCGCAGATGCAGGCGCGCGCGGCCGGCGCTGTCGCGCCGATCGTAGCGCCAGCCGCTCAGGCAAGCGCGTACGCCCCCGGGGCCGCGGCATCCGGACAAACCGCAACGGCCGCCAGTGCCGCATCGCCAGGCGCAGCTACGCGCACGTCCGACGCGATCGACGCCGCCGCCGATGCGTTCGAGCCGCCGCCGCCCGCCTCCGTCGCCGCACGCCAGGCTAACGAGGCGCGGCAAGCCGATAGCAACGGCGGCGTGCAGATCATGCGAGCCTCGACATCGTCGCGAGGGTTGCCCCCGCCCACGCAGACCAACGACGATCCGATCGCCCGCTTCGCGAACGGCAACTTCTGAGCCGCTCGCTCCGCTTCGCTCCATTCAATCGGCCGTGTCGAAGGCACGGCACAGCGACACCGCCGATCTGCTATCGTCACCGATATTCTTCCGACACCGGGTGGCAACCATGGATCTTGGGCTGAAAGGCAAAGTCGTGTTGATCACGGGCGGCAGCAAGGGAATCGGTTTCGCCTGCGCGCGCGCGTTCGCTCAGGAAGGCGCGAAAGTCGCAATCGTTTCGCGCGATCCCGCCAATCTGGCGCGCGCGTACGAACAGTTGCAACAGGAAGGCCTGCACGTGCACCGCACTCGCGCCGATCTCCACGAACCGCACAGCGCCGCCGATATCGTCGAGGAAGTCGGCGCCGCGGTAGGCCCGATCGACGTGCTGATCAACAGCGCCGGCGCGGCGCGCCGCTATGACCCGGAGACGCTCGACGCCGAGGCGTTCAGGGCGACGATGGAAGCGAAGTATTTCCCGTACATCTATCCGCAGCAGGAAGTTCTGCGCCGCATGGCGGAACGCGCGAAGACGGGCGGCGGAGAGCCTGGCACGATCGTCAATATCATCGGCATGGGCGGCAAGATCGCGAGCGATATCCACATCGCCGGCGGCGCCGCGAATGCCGCGCTGATGCTCGCCACCGTCGGCCTCGCCCACTACTACGCGCGCTATGGCATCCGCATCAACGCCATCAATCCGGGCGCGACGCTGACCGAGCGCGTCGAGGAAGCGGTCAGGCTGGAAGCCGCGCAGCAAGGGATCGAGAACGCGGAAGCGCTGGCACGCGGGCAAGCCAGAGTACCGCTCGGACGCTATGCAAGACCGGAAGAAATCGCCGACGTCGCGCTGTTTCTGGCGAGCCGCCGCGCAAGTTACGTAACGGGCGCGATCGTCCCGATGGACGGCGGTAGTGCGCCGCTCATCTGATCGACGCGCGCCGGAGGACTGGCGCTGAAGCCTCGCTGCAGCCAGACTCCCGCGCGGGCGGCTGTTGACGCGTCAGCGCCGTCAGCGCGGCCCGCGGCGCTGCCCGCACTGGCGCACGCACTTACAGGAAATGGTGCCCAACCCACCAACCCGCCGCGGACAGCAGCGCGGAGGCCGGAATCGTCAGAATCCACGCCCACACGATGTTGCCGGCCACGCCCCAGCGCACCGCGCTGAGCTTCTGCGTCGCGCCGACACCGACGATCGCGCCGGTGATCGTATGCGTGGTTGACACTGGAATGCCGAGCCAGGAAGCGGTGAATAGCGTGATCGCTCCGCCGGACTCCGCACAGAAGCCGCCGACCGGCTTGAGCTTGGTGATCTTCTGGCCCATCGTGCGGACAATCCGCCAGCCGCCGAACAGCGTGCCCAGGCCCATCGACAGATAGCAGCCGCCAATCACCCACAGCGGGGGCGCGTCGGCAAGCGACGACGCAAAACCGGTTGCGATCAGCAGCATCCAGATGATACCGATGGTTTTCTGCGCGTCGTTACCGCCGTGCCCGAGGCTATACAAGCCGGCCGACACCAGTTGCAAACGGCGAAACCGCCGATCCACCTTGCTCGGCGGCGTGCGGAAGTAGAGCCACGACACCGCCAGCATGAAAAACGAGCCGAGCACGAACCCGAGCAGCGGCGAAATGAAAATGAAGGCCACCGTCTTCATCAGGCCGTCCATGTTGAGCGAACCCCAGCCCGACTTGGCGAGCGCCGCGCCCACGAGCCCGCCGATCAGCGCATGCGACGAGCTCGACGGAATGCCGTAGTGCCACGTGATGATGTTCCAGCCGATGGCCCCGAGCAGCGCGCCGAAAATCACGTAATGGTCGACGATGTTGGGGTCGATCGTGCCCCGCCCAACGGTCGCGGCCACTTTCAGGTGAAACACGAAATACGCAATGACATTGAACGCTGCCGCAAACGCCACCGCCTGCTGCGGTTTGAGCACGCCCGTCGAAACGACCGTGGCGATCGAATTCGCCGCGTCGTGAAAGCCGTTCATGAAGTCGAAAATGAGCGCGACGGCAACCAGGCCGGCGACGACCCAGATAGCAAGTTGTATCGAATGCATTATGCGTTTTCCAGCACGATGCCTTCGATGATGTTTGCGACGTCTTCACATTTGTCCGTGATCGTCTCGAGCAATTCGTAGATTGCCTTGAGCTTGATCAGGGTCTTGACGTTGTCCTCTTCCCGGAACAGTTTCGACATGGCCGAGCGCAGCACGCGGTCGGCTTCGGATTCCAGCCGGTCGATTTCTTCGCAGGCCTTCAGGATCTGGCTCGCCTGCTTCATGTCCGACAGCAGACTGACGGCGAACTGCACGCGCTCGGAAGTCGCAGTGCAGATGTGCGCGAGCTGGCTCGCTTCCGACGTCACCGAGCGCACGTCGTACAGCGAGATAGCGGTGGCGACGTCCTCCATCAGATCGAGGATGTCGTCCATCGTGGTAATCAGTTTGTGGATTTCATCGCGGTCGAGCGGCGTGATGAAGGTCTTGTGCAGCAGGTCGATGGTCTCGTGCGTGAGTTTGTCAGCGGCCTTCTCGGCCTTTTGCACGTTTTGCTTGTGGGTTTCCGCGTCCTGCAGATTGTCGATGAGCAGTTCGAGTTCGCGGCTCGCCGAGACTATGCACGTTGCGTGCGCATTGAAAATTTCAAAGAACTTGCCCTCGGTGGGCATGAATCGACCGAACATTGGGATCCCGAAAATTGGTCACTAATGGCTGACATAAAATCGCCACATTGTACCGTTGCGGGACCTGCGCCGCGCTTTGGAAAGCGCCGTTACAACAGGCGCCTATTTGGTGCTTTACTCGCCGTAGAAATTCTGAGCACCGGCAAAATTGTCGAACTTCGTGAATTGGCCGTGGAACGTGAGCCGAACCGGGCCAATCGGACCATTGCGCTGCTTGCCGATGATGATTTCCGCGGTACCCTTGTCAGGGCTGTCGGGGTTATAGACTTCATCGCGGTAAATGAACAGGATCACGTCCGCGTCCTGCTCGATTGCACCCGACTCGCGCAAGTCCGACATGATGGGCCGCTTGTTGGGACGCTGCTCGAGACCTCGGTTGAGCTGCGACAACGCGATCACCGGCACGTCGAGTTCCTTGGCGAGGCTCTTGAGCGAACGCGAGATTTCCGAAATCTCGGTCGCACGGTTTTCGCCGGTCGACGACCCGCTCATCAGTTGCAGATAATCGATGATGATCAACCCGAGCTTGCCGCATTGGCGCGACAGGCGCCGCGCGCGCGAGCGCAACTCCATTGGGTTGAGCCCACCCGTTTCGTCGATGAAAATCTGCGCCTCGCTCATTTTCTGCACCGCGTGCGTGAGCTTGGGCCAATCCTCGTCGGTCAGACGGCCGGTCCGCATGCGGTGCTGATCGAGCCGGCCAACCGAGCCGAGCATACGCATGGTGAGTTGCGAACCCGGCATTTCCATCGAGAACACAGCCACCGGCAGGCCATACTCGACCGCGACGTATTCGCCAATGTTCATCGAAAACGCGGTTTTACCCATCGACGGACGGCCCGCGACGATGATCAGCTCGCCACCGTGCATGCCCGAAGTCATGCGATCCAGATCGACAAAGCCGGTTGGCGTGCCCGTTACGTCGCTTGGATTGGCGGTGTGATACAGCGTGTCGATCCGCTCGACGACTTCTGTCAGCAATGGCCCGATCTCGAGGAAGCCTTGCGTGCCGCGCGCGCCGTCTTCGGCGATCGAAAAGACCTTCGATTCCGCTTCGTCCAGCAATTGCCGAACTTCCTTGCCCTGCGGGTTGAATGCGTCGGCGGAGATTTCGTCGGCGACGGAAACCAGCCGGCGCAACACCGCACGATCGCGCACGATCTCCGCATAGCGACGGATGTTGGCCGCGCTCGGCGTGTTCTGCGCCAGCGCGTTCAGGTAAGCCAGACCGCCAACCTCTTCCGCCTTGCCCGACGTGCCGAGCGCTTCATACACGGTGATCACGTCGGCCGGCCGTGTGGCCGCGATCAGCTTGCCGATGTGCTGGAAGATGATGCGGTGGTCGTAACGGTAAAAGTCACTCTGCGCGAGGAAGTCGGCGATGCGGTCCCATGCCGCGTTGTCGAGCAGCAAGCCGCCCAGCACCGATTGTTCGGCTTCGATCGAATGCGGCGGGACTTTGAGCGACTCGAGTTGGGGATCTTTGGACGGTGCGTTCATGGAGAGGAATTATCGGGTAATCGGGCGGCGGCGGCGAGCGGGAAAACGAAAACCCGTGAAAAAACGGCCACAAAAAAAGGCAGGGGCCGGTTACCCGGCCCCTGCCTTGCGCCAGTCACTTCCTGGCAGATACTACCTGACGCGCAGACGCGGTCGGCTTAGACGCAGTCGGCCTATACGTGCTCGCCGATCACAGCCACCGTTACATCGATCAGAACGTCGGTGTGCAGCGAAATCTGAACAGAGTGGTCGCCCACCATCTTCAGCGGGCCTTCCGGCAGGCGCACTTGCGCCTTTTCCACTGCGAAGCCTTGCTTGGCCAGCGCTTCAGCGATGTCGCCGTTGGTCACCGAACCGAACAGACGGCCGTCGACGCCCGCCTTTTGACCGATCTGAACCGTCGAGCCCGCCAGCTTTTCGCCTTGAGCCTGAGCCGTAGCCAGCTTTTCAGCGGCAACCTTTTCCAGCTCCGCGCGGCGCACTTCGAATTCAGCCAGGGCTTCCTTCGTTGCGCGGCGAGCTTGCTTGTTCGGGATCAGGAAGTTACGCGCGTAACCGTCCTTGACCTTCACGATATCGCCCAGGTTACCCAGATTGACGACTTTTTCCAGAAGAATGATTTGCATTCGGATGCTCCTTATCGCGTCGTCGGGTTAGGCCTTGTGCTGGTCGGTGTACGGCACCAGCGCGAGGAAACGTGCGCGCTTGATTGCCGTGTCCAACTGGCGTTGATAATGAGCCTTGGTACCCGTCAGACGCGCCGGCGTGATCTTGCCGTTTTCGCCGATGAAGTCCTTCAGCGTTTCGAGGTCCTTGTAGTCGATTTGATCGACGCCAGCGGCCGTGAAACGGCAGAACTTCTTGCGCTTGAAGAGCGGATTTTGTTGCTGACGACGCTTGTCGAATTTCTTACCAGTCGGGCGGGGCATGTTCAGTCCTTTCCAATGTCCTGCAATGCTGTGATGTGAAATACCAGAGTTCTTGCGTTGCGGTGCTTTTTTGCCAGAAAGCCCGTGAAGAGCGTTTCCACGCCCATTCGACAGCCTTCGAGCTTACCGCTCGCTTCGCCCGCGGCGACCGCTTGCATGGTCAGTTCGACTTGCCTGGCGATGCCGGCCTCGACGACTTCCGTGCAATGGTGCAACGTGCAGCCCGCAATCGGAACGCCGGCGGGGGTGTACCGCACCGGTTCGCGTTCGACGACGCTGGCCGTGAGTTGCAGCCGGTTCATGAAGCCTTTGGCGAGAACGCTTGTTCTGGTAGCTTAAATAGTGCGTCTTAAGCCTGCGCTTCGGACGGTTGCGTAGCAGCCGACTTCTTGGCCTCTTCGCGCTGCACTTCCTTCATCATCGGCGACGGGCCGGTTTCGGCCTTCTTCATCTTGACGATCAGGTGACGCAGAACCGCGTCGTTGAACTTGAATGCGTGTTCCAGCTCGTCGAGCGTGGTCTGGTCGCATTCGATGTTCATGCAGACGTAGTGAGCCTTCGCGAGTTTCTCGATCATGTAGGCCAGTTGGCGACGGCCCCAATCTTCGATACGGTGGATCTGGCCACCGTGCGACGTGATCGTGCTCTTGTAACGCTCGATCATGGCGGGCACTTGCTCGCTCTGATCGGGATGCACGATAAAGACGATTTCATAATGACGCATACACACTCCTTGTGGATTAAAGCCACCCGGGCGTCGGAACCGGTGTGGCAAGTGAGAAGCCAAAGAGTGTAACCCGAATGGGGCCGGGGTGCAAGATATGGCGTCGGCGCGACGCTTGATTCGGGTGTGTTTTCAAAGGTTTAGGGACGACCTGGCGGTGCACGCCGACCCGACCGGAGGCGCGCGAGCCGTATCCCGGCCGTTGTTGCCCGCCTTCGCCAGGATACCGAAGCGCTTTTCGCACTTTCGTGCCAGCGCGGCCGCTGTCTGCCGCGTTCCAGAAACACCGCATTTGCCCGCGCTTGCCGCACCGTCAGCTACTCTCCGTGCGCCCGCTACCGCTTTGCAAGCGCGCCTTCAGCGCGGTCTCGAGCCGGCTCAGCGCGTCGGGCGCGGCGTCGGTGATGGCCCACCAGGTCATGCCGTCGGCGTCCCAGCGCGCAATCGAATACCCTTCCTGCCCAGCCGCCGCGGGCGCCAGCGTCGAGCCGTCCGGGCGCCCGCCCGCAGTTGCCCCTCCGGAACTGGCCTGCGGGAACACGTAGACATCGATCACGTGCTTGCCATAGCGGTACACCAGCACGGCCACCCGCCGATGCCCGAGGTAGTCGAGACGGCCTCCCTCCAGCGCGAACCCGCTTGCCGCCAGGTCTTCGACCGGCGGCGAATAGTCGAGCCGGCCGTTGAACCATGGCTTGACCGTATGGCGGTCGGTCGAAATCACGTCGATGTCGCGTCCCGATATCTGCGCCCGCACGTGGCTTTGCACCAGTTCATCGGTGAACGGCGTGAAGTCGGCTGGACGGCGCAAATTCAGCGTGATGACCGCCGTCGCCGCGCATAGCGCGAGGGCGAGTGCGGCGAACCCGCCCGCCCGGAGCCCGCGGCTCGCGCCGCCGACGGCCACCGGCTCGCCGAAGCCGCCTTCCGGGATGCCCCAACCGGTCAGCCACGCAGGCCAGCGGCGCGGGCGCGTCCTGGGTGCCGGATCGGGCCTCGCGGTGCCTCCAGCGGGCTCGGCCGTTCTCGCTGCATCAGAATCGGCGGCAGCAGACGCCCCGACCTTCTTCGCCCCCGCGTGCGCCCCGCTTCCTTCTGCCGCCTGATCGGCCGTAGATTCAAAGGTCGCCGACGCGTCCTCGAGCGCCGGCAATCCCGCGACGATCCTCACTCGCAAAGACTGCGGCGCGCGCTGATACGGCGCCGCCCGCAGCGCCTGACTCAGCGACCGCAGATTTTCGCTCTCGCGCCGGCAGGCATCGCAGCTCTCGATATGCTGCTGGACGCGCCTCGCATCCGGCGCAGGCAATTCATGATCGGCGTTCGCGTCGAGGAGCGGCCGTGCTTCATTACAGTTCATCCGGCGTCTCCCTGACTGGACCGGCGGGGCTGCCGCCGGGGATGTTGAGCGGCCGGCCATTGGCGGACGCGCGCAGCGGCATGACCGTCGCGGTAGCCGGCTTGCCGGCGGCCGGGATCGCGGCGCGCGCGGGGTTGCCGCCCGTTGCGCTCCGGTTATCGGCCGCCATGCGAGCAGCGCTCTCCGGCGAACCGGTCGAGCCTTGCCGCGGCGGCTCGGAATAGCCCGCGTCGCGCGGCGCCTCGCTACGCCCGGACTCACCTGCGGCTTTCCCGTCCGACGCCCCTGCCGCCGGCGTCGCCCCAAGCAGCGCCGCCAGCTTGCGACGCCCCCGGGCGAGCCGCGACATCACCGTGCCGATCGGCAGATCGGCCACCGCGGCGATCTCCCGGTAACCCATCTCCTCGAGTTCGCGCAAAACAAGCACCTCGCGATATTCGGCCGGCAACTGCGCGAGCGCCTCGTGGACCCGCCGCACGTCCTCGTCGCGGATCAGCAGCATCTGTGGATCGGCGCCACCCGCGCTCCAGCCGTCGAACACGGCGTCGTCCATGGTGTCGTCGAATTCGAGCATGTCGTGCGGCGACGCGCGTCGCCGCCATTCGGTGTACCAGGTGCGCCGCACGATCGCCAGCAGCCACGGCCGCGCGGAGTCGCCGCGAAACGTGTCGAAAAAACGAAACGCGCGCATGAACGCTTCCTGGACCACGTCCTCGGCGTCGCTCGCGTTGCCGCACAACCAGCGCGCGAGGTTGTACGCGGCATCGAGGTGCGGCAACGCGAGCTGCTGGAAGCGGCGGCTCCTGGCTGCGTCGGTTTCGCGTCGCTCGTGAGCGGCGGCGTCTGAATCGGTCTGGACCACCTCGGCCCTCCAGGGCATTGCAGCGATGCTGTGCGGCGCGTCGCAACGCGCTCCTCACCGCTTGACCGGTGATCGGCCCAGTTTATTCCCACGGTCGCCGTCGGATCGGGAAAATACGCGCAAAAAACGCGAGCAGCCGTCCACTAATAAGCCGGCCGGTTCCAGTAGTCCTCGCTCGCGTACACCTCCTTAAGATAGTCGATGAAATAGCGCACCCTCGCGGGCACATAGCGCTGCTGCGGATAGACCGCAAGAATGTCGTAGTCCGGCAGCGCGTATTCGTCGAGCACGGTTTCGAGTTCGCCGCGCGCCAGTTGCTGCTGGATTTCCCACGTCGAGCGCCAGCCGAGCCCGAGGCCTTCGGAGACCCAGCGATGCAGCAGTTCACCGTCGTTGCAGTCGAGCGTGCCGCCCACGCGCACGGTCGCGAGCTTGCCGTTGCGGCGGAAATACCAGCCGCGGTTTTGCCCGCCTTGCAGATTGAATGCGAGACAGTTGTGGCGCGGCAGGTCTTCGAGCGTTTTCGGCCTGCCGTGCCGGCGGAAATAGTCCGGTGTGCCGCACACCACGCGCCGGTTCGACGCCAGCTTCACCGCGACGAAGTTCGGATCGACCGCGCCGCCGATGCGGATCGACAGGTCGTAACCCTCGCGCACCAGGTCCACGACCCGGTCGGTCAGATTGAACGACAGCTGCAACTCCGGCTTGTCGGCGAGAAAAGCCGGCGCGAGCGGCGCGACGTGCTTGCGCCCGAACGCGGCCGGCGCCGACACGATCAGATGGCCGTTGACCGCACGCCGTCCGGCGCTCAGTTCGTTTTCCGCCTGATCCCACTCGGTCAGCAGGCCCCGGCAGCGCTCCAGAAACGCGGCGCCGTCTTCGCTGATCACTAGCCGCCGCGTCGAGCGGTACATCAGTTTCACGCCAAGGCGCTTTTCCAGCGCGTCGATGCGCCGCCCGAGAATCACCGGCGACACCCCCTCTTCCAGCGCCGCCGCCGCGAGGCTGCCCGCGTCCGCGACCCGCACGAAAGTCTCGATCTGTTTGAAGCGATCCATGTGGGTCTCCTGTGGGTGGCGTTCGGTCGCATTCTGCTTGCATTCGGCTTGGACTCGCGTCGAATCCGCGTCGCATTCCAGCGATTCCGGCCGCACTGGACCAGATTCCGCTTGCGTGGCGAGCCCCGCGTCACTCCATACTTTTTGTTCCGAAATAAGCGACCTGGACTGATCTTATCAAACCTTTAGGTCGGGCCTAAAGTTGCTCCTAACAAGCTTCCGTTCGCCCGTTCACAGCTATCCCCCAAGACATTCAGGAGACATTCATGGCCAAGATGAGAGCCGTCGACGCAGCCGTGCTGGTGCTCGAAAAAGAAGGCATCGAGACGGCGTTCGGTGTACCGGGCGCCGCGATCAACCCGTTCTATTCGGCGATGCGCAAGGCCGGCAACATCAGCCACGTGCTGGCGCGCCACGTCGAAGGCGCGTCGCACATGGCCGAGGGCTACACGCGGGCGCGGCCGGGCAACATCGGCGTGTGCATCGGCACGTCGGGGCCCGCGGGCACCGACATGATCACCGGTTTGTATTCCGCCCAGGCGGACTCGATCCCTATTCTCGCCATCACCGGTCAGGCGCCGCGCGCGCGTCTGTACAAGGAAGACTTCCAGGCCGTCGATATCGAAGCGATCGCCAAGCCCGTCACCAAGTGGGCCGTGACGGTGCGCGAACCGGCGCTGGTGCCGCGCGTGTTCCAGCAGGCGTTCCATCTGATGCGCTCGGGCCGCCCGGGTCCGGTGCTGGTCGACCTGCCGATCGACGTGCAACTCGCGGAGATCGAGTTCGACATCGACACGTACGAGCCGCTGCCGGTGTACAAGCCGAAGGCGACGCGCAAGCAGATCGAAGCTGCCTTGAAGATGCTCAACGAGGCAGACAAGCCGCTGATCGTCTCCGGCGGCGGCGTACTGAACGCAGTCGCCGAAGACCTGCTGGTGACTTTCGCCGAAACCGTCGGCGTGCCGGTAATCCCGACGCTGATGTCGTGGGGCGCGATTCCCGACGACCACCCGCTGATGGCCGGCATGGTCGGTCTCCAAACCTCGCACCGCTACGGCAACGCGACGATGCTCGCATCCGACTTCGTGCTGGGCATCGGCAATCGCTGGGCGAATCGCCACACGGGCAGCGTCGAGGTGTACACGAAGGGCCGCAAGTTCGTGCATATCGACATCGAGCCGACGCAGATTGGCCGCGTGTTCGGCCCGGATCTGGGGATCGTGTCGGACGCGAAAGCCGCGCTCGAACTGTTCGTCGACGTGGCGCGCGAATGGAAGGCCGCGGGCAAGCTGAAAGACCGCAGCGCATGGGTCGCCGAATGCCAGGAGCGCAAGCGCACCATGCTGCGCAAGACGCACTTCGACAATGTGCCGATGAAGCCGCAGCGCGTCTACGAAGAGATGAACAAGGTGTTCGGCCGCGATACCTGTTACGTGAGCACGATTGGTCTGTCGCAGATTGCCGGTGCGCAATTCCTGCATGTGTACAAAGCGCGCAACTGGATCAACTGTGGCCAGGCCGGCCCGCTCGGCTGGACCATTCCGGCAGCGCTCGGCGTACGTGCCGCCGATCCGCAACGGCCGATCGTCGCGCTTTCGGGCGACTACGACTTCCAGTTCATGATCGAAGAACTCGCGGCCGGCGCGCAATTCAACCTGCCCTATGTGCATGTGGTCGTGAACAACTCGTACCTCGGGCTGATCCGCCAGGCGCAACGCGCGTTCGAGATGGATTTCTGCGTGCAGCTCGGCTTCGAGAATATCAACTCGCCCGAGACCAACGGTTATGGCGTCGATCATGTAGCGGTCGCCGAAGGTCTGGGCTGCAAGGCGATTCGCGTGTTCAAGCCGGAAGAGCTCAAGCCCGCGCTGCAACGAGCGCAGTCGATGCTCGCCGAGTTCAACGTGCCGGTGATCGTCGAGGTGATTCTCGAACGCGTGACCAATATTTCGATGGGCACGGAGATCGACGCGATCAACGAGTTCGAGGAACTGGCCGCGAAGCGCGAAGACGCGCCGACCGCGATCAGCATGCTGGACTGAGCGTCGCAAGTCATGCGTCGCGAAAGCGATGGGCGGCGTCGCAACGCAGCGCTGCCCGTCAGCGACCGATTCGCGACGCGAATCCAGTTGTCCGAAGCATTTATTTCCCTGACCGACCCTAGAGAGACACAAGCACCATGCCGAAATTCGCAGCGAATCTCACCATGCTGTTCAACGAAGTGCCGTTCCTCGACCGCTTTTCGGCTGCGGCGGACGCAGGCTTTCATGCCGTGGAATTCCTGTTTCCGTATGCGTACCCGATTGCCGAGCTGAGCGAGCGTTTGCAGGAGAACCGGCTGAAGCTGGTGCTGCACAACCTGCCCGCCGGCAACTGGGAAGCCGGCGAACGCGGCATTGCGTGCCTGCCGGATCGCGTAAGCGAGTTTCAGGAAGGCGTCGGCCGTGCGATCGAATATGCGAGCGCGCTGAAGGTGCCGCAAGTGAATTGCCTCGTCGGGATTCCGACGGCCGGTGTGGATGCGCACGAGGCGCGCGCGACGATCGTCGACAACCTGCGCTTCGCGGCGGATCAGTTGAAGCGCGCCGGCATCAAACTGCTGATCGAACCGTGCAACGCGTACGACATTCCCGGCTTCGCACTGAACCGTTCGAGCGAAGGGCTCGACGTGATTCGCGCCGTGGGCTCCGACAACCTGTTCCTGCAATACGACATCTATCACATGCAACGGATGGAAGGGGAACTCGCCGCGACGATCAAAAAGAACCTGCCGCAAATCGCGCACATCCAGCTCGCCGACAACCCCGGCCGCAACGAACCGGGCACCGGCGAAATCAATTACGCGTACCTGTTCGCGCTACTCGACTCGCTCGGCTACGACGGTTATGTCGGCTGCGAGTACAAGCCGCGCACGACCACCACCGCCGGTCTCGGCTGGGTGCAAAGCGTGGCCGGACAAACGCGCGGCGCGGCGCACACGGCGGCCTGAGCGGTTGCTTCGACAGCTGCCCGAGCGATTGCTCGAGTCGTCGTTTCAGCGGTCGCAGTAGCGCCCGATATAAGTCCCACGCGGGACACCACATAACTCTGGAGATCCACACATATGGCAAAGATCGGTTTCATCGGGCTCGGCATCATGGGCTCACACATGGCGCGCAACCTCATCAAGGGCGGTCATTCGCTGTTCGTGAACGGCGCCCACCCGGTGCCGGAGGACCTCGCCAAAACGACCACGGTGCTCGCCAGCTCGACCGCCGTCGCGCAGGCCGCCGACATCGTCATCATCATGGTGCCGGACACGCCTGATGTCGCGAACGTGCTGTTCGCCGACGACGGCGTCGCCGCCGGTCTCACGAAGGGCAAGCTGGTGATCGACATGAGCTCGATCTCGCCGCTCGACACGCAGGCGTTTGCGAAGAAGATCAACGCGCTCGGCGTCGACTATCTCGATGCGCCGGTGTCAGGCGGCGAAGTTGGCGCGCGTGAAGCGTCGCTGACGATCATGGTAGGCGGCCCGGAAAGCGCGTTCGCCACTGCAAAGCCGCTGTTCGAACTGATGGGCAAGAACATTTCGCTGATCGGCGAGAACGGCGCGGGTCAGACGTGCAAGGTGGCCAATCAGATCATCGTCGCGCTGAACATCGAAGCGGTGGCCGAAGCGTTGTTGTTCGCGTCGCGTTCGGGCGCCGACCCCGAGCGCGTACGCAAGGCGTTGATGGGCGGCTTCGCGTCGTCGCGGATTCTGGAAGTGCATGGCGAACGCATGACCAAACGCACGTTCAATCCGGGCTTTCGTATCGAACTGCACCAGAAGGACCTGAACCTCGCACTCGATGGCGCGCGCAAGTTAGGCATCGCGCTGCCGCACACCGCGAGCGCACAGCAACTGTTCAGCGTCTGCGCGGCCAACGGCGGCAAGGCATGGGACCACTCGGCGATGGTGCGCGCGCTCGAGATCATGGCCAATCATGAGCTCGCGCAGGCGCCGGGCAACGAAGCGAAGGCGGCTTGAAGCGGCTCATCGTGTGATCGGGTTGCGCTTTCGCCGGGCAGGTCCGTTGCAGCGCGCGGTGCGTGAAATGGGCGTCGTTGCGTGGTCGTATGAACGCGGCGACGCGTCACGGCGAACCGCGACAGCAAGGCGCACCCACCGGGAAGCCTGCCGCCGGCATCACAGGCAGGAAACAAGAAGTCCATCGCACGATCATACGGTTTGCGGTGATCGCCGCATCGGCGAAACCGTCGCAAACACAGGTGGGGCGCCCGTTCGTCGCGCAGCTTGCGCGGCGCAATGGGCAAATCGTGCCGCTCTGGGCTGAGAGCGGCAAGTGGGGTCCGCAGCGGCACCCGGTGACGCCGGGGAAGCCTTGGTCGGTCAGACGTCGTCGTCGGGTGTCCGCCTGTCGGATTCATGTCATGCTTTTTCCGCCAATCCCTCGCAGCGGGTGCAATCATGCATCGCGCCTGCTTGCACGTCCGTTTGCATTTGCTTGCAACTGCGCTTCGTTGTCCGCACTATTTTTGACACATTGCGGCGCGCTTTTCTCCTACACTCGTTCGGTCTGGTTGGCTGCCTTGGTTGTGCTCGCAAGCGCGACGCGTCTCATCCGCATGACGTGCGTGTGATTCACGTCTGTCGCGCAATCTCGCAGCGAGTGCATAACCCGGTGCCCAACCTGTTCTTGTGCAACTACGTCAGGAGTGTGATCGATGGGTATTCTCAGTTTCATCAAGGAAGCCGGCGAAAAGCTGTTCGGCGCCGCGTCTACTTCCGCGCAAGCCGCCGAGCCGGCCGCGCCCGATGTCGCCGCGCTGAATAAAACCGCAGGCGACGCGATCGCCACCTACATCCGCAGCCAGGGCCTCGACGCCACCAATCTGCAGGTGAGCTACGACGGCACGAGCCACACGGTCACCGTTGCTGGAGAGGCCGCCGATCAGCCGACCAAGGACAAGATCCTGGTCGCCGCCGGCAACGTGCAGAACGTCGACAAGGTCGACGATCAACTCACCGTCACTACCCCAGCCGCCGCGCCGACGCAGTTCCACACGGTCGTGCCCGGCGACAATCTGTGGAAGATCGCCGAGAAGTATTACGGCAGCGGCGCGAACAACGATGCCATCTTCCAGGCGAACACGCCGATGCTGAAGAGTCCGGACAAGATCTATCCGGGCCAGGTGTTGGTGATCCCGGCGCAGTGATGATGCGCTCTCTGGCGTCATAGACCGTCACGCGCGGTCGAAAAGCGCGCATTAAACGGCAACGCGGCGCCTGGATCGAAAACCGGGCGCCGCGTTTTTTTATCGAGCCTGTATCGAGCCTGTATCGGCCCTTCACGCAGACAACAGACGCGTGCGGGCCGCTGGTGGTCAGTTGCGCACCAGCATCAATACGTATCGAACGCCTTTTGCAAAGCCACCGGCCCGGTACCCCCGGCGGCCAGCGCCAGCATCAGCAGAACCCGAGCCTTGTACGGATTGAGCGACCCGGCGCTGATGAAACCGAGCGCGTCGTCGGCAGCCGCGCCGTTGTGCATCACGTGTCCCGAACCCACGCGCGACGAGCGCACCACCGCCACGCCCTGCGAAATGGCGTCGGCAAGCGCGGGCAGCATCGCCGCGTGAATCGAACCGTTGCCGGTGCCTGCCACGACGATCCCACGCACGCCGGCGGCCACCAGCGCGTCTATCGCAATGCGCGACACGCCCGCGTAGCTCATCACGATGTCCACGTGCGGCCACGTCGGCCCGATCACGAATTCGGTCGCGAGCGTGTGCGCGCGCACCACGCTGCGCTGGAATTCGACGCGCCCGTCCTGCACCCAGCCGAGTGCGCCGATCTCGGGCGACTGGAATGCATCGACCGCATAGGTGCTCGTCTTGATCACGTCGCGCGCGCTGTGAATCCGGTTGTTGAACGCGACCAGCACGCCCTGCCCGCGCGAGCCCGCATGCGCGGCAACGCTCACCGCGTTCAGCAGGTTCAGCGGGCCATCGGCGGATAAGGCCGACGCCGGGCGCATCGCCGCGGTCAGCACCACCGGCTTGGCCGATTTGATAGTCAGATGCAGCAGGAACGCGGTTTCCTCGAGTGTGTCAGTGCCATGCGTGACGACGACGCCGTCAATGTCGTCGGCTGCGAGCAGTGTGTTGATGCGTTGCGCGAGCGTGGTCCACAGCGACAATGCCATGTCCTTGCTGTCGACGCTGGCGATCTGTTCGGGCGCGACGCGCGCCACGGTCGAAAACGCCGGCACCGCGGCCAGTAATTGATCGACACCGACGACGCCCGCCTGGTAGCCGGACGTATTGGTGGCGTCGGCGGCGGCCCCGGCGATGGTGCCGCCGGTCGCCAGCACGGCGATGCGCGGCAGCGTGGCGCCGTGTGACGAAGGCGGCGCTGAAGTGGTAGTTGAAGTATTCATGGCGACGATTGTAAGCGATGCGCCACGCGAGAAAAAACGGCCGCCCCCTCTCTGCGCGGCTCACGCGAAGTTTGCGTCGCGTGCGCGCGGACACCGCGCGAAACGACGCAGCGTCGCTACACCGTCAATGCAGATGGCGGACGCCGCAGGCCCGGCGCCCGCGTCAAGCCGCCTCGCGCAGCTGTGCGGCGATGTCGGCCTCGCTCAACTGAGGCGCGAACATCTCGATCAGACGGTACGCGTAGGCGCGCAAGAACGCGCCCTTGCGCAGGCCGACGCGCGTCGTGCTCGCTTCGAACAGATGCTGGGTGTCGAGCGCGACGAGTTCGGTGTCGCGCTTCGGATCGTACGCCATGGCCGCGACCACGCCGATGCCCATGCCGAGTTCGACATACGTCTTGATCACGTCGGCGTCGATTGCGGTCAGCACGACGTCGGGCAACGCACCGGCTTTCGCAAACGCCTGGTCGATGTGCGAGCGGCCCGTGAAGTCCTGGTCGTAGGTGACGATCGGGAATTCGGCGATCTCGTCGAGCGTCACATTCGGCCGCTCCACCAGTGGATGCCCCTTCGGCACGACCACCACGTGGTGCCACGAATAGCACGGGAACGTGACGATATCCGGGAAGCGGTCGAGCGCTTCCGTTGAAATGCCGATATCCGCTTCGCCGTTGATGATCATCTGCGCGATCTGCTGCGGGCTGCCCTGGCGCAGCGCCAGATGCACTTTCGGATACACCTCGGTAAAGCGCCGAACCACCTTCGGCAGCGCGTAGCGCGCCTGCGTATGAGTGGTCGCGACCACCAGATGGCCGCTATCCTGATCGGCGTACTGGCGCGCGACGCGACGCAGATTCTCCGCATCGAGCAGCATCCGCTCGATCAGCTGATGCACCGCCTTGCCCGGTTCCGTGAGGCCCGTCAGGCGCTTGCCGCGCCGGATGAAAATGTCCACGCCGAGTTCGTCCTCCAGATCCTTGATCTGTTTGGACACGCCCGACTGCGACGTGTACAGCACGTTCGCCACTTCGGTCAGATTCATGTTCTGACGCACGGCCTCGCGCACGAAGCGCAGTTGCTGGAAATTCATCTGTATGTCTCCGGTTCGGCCAGAGTGGAATTATTCGAGTGTTCGACTGCAGCGCCCGATGCTCACGCGTTACGTTGAACCGCTTGATGCGCGGGAAAAACGCGCAACGCACGCGGCACCGCGGTCACGCCATCGCCGATCCCCAGTCTAAGCTCGCGCCACGCTTCGCGATCGAGTTCGGCTTCGAGCACATTGCCCTCGCGCCCGGCCAGTTCGACCCGCACCGAGCCGCCCAGCGTCACCACGCGCCGCACGTCGACGACGATCCCTTCGCGATGCCCCGACGCCTGCGGATACAACTGCAGATCGTGCGGCCGCACATACGCGAATGCGGGACCGCGAAAATCCGCGCTGATCGCAACCGGCAGCGCAGCGCCGTCGACCACGAAGCCGCTCGCGTCGACGTTGCCGTGCAGACGGTTGGCCGCGCCGAGAAACTCGTAGACGAACGAGGTCTGCGGATGATCGTACACGTCCTGCGGACTGCCCACCTGCTCCACATGGCCGCGATTGAGCACGACGATGCGATCGGCCACTTCGAGCGCTTCTTCCTGATCGTGCGTGACGAAGATCGTCGAGATGTGCAGATCGTCGTGCAGGCGCCGCAGCCAACTGCGCAGTTCCTTGCGCACCTTTGCGTCGAGCGCGCCGAACGGTTCGTCGAGCAGCAGGACCTTCGGCTCGACTGCGAGTGCGCGCGCGAGGGCGATGCGTTGCCGCTGGCCACCCGACAATTCCGACGGATAGCGTTGCGCGAGCCAGTCGAGCTGCACGAGCTTCAACAGATCATGCACCTTCTCGCGGATCACCGCTTCCGCGGGCCGCTCCTTGCGCGGCTTCACACGCAAGCCGAAGGCTACGTTCTCGAACACGGTCATGTGGCGAAACAGCGCGTAATGCTGGAATACGAAGCCGACTTCCCGCTCGCGTGCGCCGACCGCCGCGACGTCCTGGCCGTGCAGCACGACCTGGCCGCCGTCCGCGTATTCGAGCCCGGCGATCACCCGCAGCAAGGTGGTCTTGCCGCAGCCCGACGGCCCGAGCAGCGCAACCAGTTCGCCTGGCGGGAAGTCGAGCGAGACGTTGTCGAGCGCGACGAAATCGCCGAAGCGCTTTTGCAGGTTACGAACGGTGATACCCATTACAGCTCTCCTTGCTTGAGCGGGTGTTGCTGCGTCGCATGCGCCACGTCGACGGACTGCGGGAATGAATCTGAAGCCGAACGTGCTGCGGCCTGCGCTCGTGCCGGCGCGGCGGCCGACTGCGCCGGCGGCCCGGCATGCGCGGGCACATCGCGCGCGGCCGATAGCTGCGCCGACATGTGGCGCTCGGCGAGCAGCTTGAGCGCCAGCGTCACGAGGGCGAGCAAGGCCAGCACCGACGCTACCGCGAACGCCGCCGAGAAGTTGTATTCGTTGTAGAGAATCTCGACGTGCAGCGGCATCGTGTCGGTCTGGCCGCGAATATGGCCCGACACCACCGACACCGCGCCGAATTCGCCCATCGCCCGCGCATTGCACAGGATCACTCCGTACAGCAGACCCCACTTCACGTTCGGCAGCGTGACCCGGCGAAAGATCTGCCAGCCCGATGCGCCCAGCACATGCGCGGCTTCCTCTTCGTCGTTGCCTTGCGCCTGCATCAGCGGAATCAGTTCGCGCGCGACGAACGGGAAGGTGACGAAGATCGTCGCGAGCACGATGCCCGGCACCGCGAAGATGATCTGCACGTCATGGTCCTGCAGCCACGGACCGAACCAGCCCTGCGCGCCGAACATCAGCACGTAGATCAAACCCGAGATCACCGGCGACACCGAGAACGGCAGGTCGATCAGCGTGGTCAGCAGTGCCTTGCCGCGGAAGTCGAACTTGGCGATACACCACGAGGCCACGAGACCGAACACGAGATTCAGCGGTACCGCGATCGCGGCGGTGATCACGGTCAGCTTGATCGCGGCCAGCGCATCGGAATCGGCGAGTGCTTCAAAATAGAAAACGAGGCCCTTGTTCAGCGCCTGATAAAACACGGCCACCAGCGGCACGACGAGAAACAGCGCCAGGAAGAGCAGCGCAATGCCGGTCAGCAGCCAGCGCACCACCGGTCGTTCGGTCACAGGATGGGGCCGGTGGGCGACGTGCAGCGGCGCACGCGGCGCAACGGCTACCGCGGCGCTGTCGCTCGCGCGGTTCGCACGGTTCGCGCTGTCCGCATGAGTCGTGTGGTTCACTGATCGGCCGCTCACTGCACTCCTCCGCCAATCGCCGCGACACTTGTTGCGGCGACCGCCGCCGGCCCGCTGCCGCCGCCGCGGCTCGTGCGCCGCTGCAAGTACCACTGCAAGCTGTTGACGAACAACAGCATCAGAAACGACACGACGAGCATCACTACCGCCAGCGCGGTCGCGCCCGCGTAGTCGTATTGCTCCAGCTTCGTGATGATCAACAGCGACGTGATCTCCGATTTCATCGGCACGTTGCCGGCAATGAAGATGACCGAGCCGTATTCGCCGAGCGCCCGCGCGAACGCGAGCGCGAAGCCGGTCAGGAGCGCCGGGAACACCGCCGGCAGCATGACGCGGCGAAACGTCAGCCAGCGCGAGGCCCCGAGGCACGCGGCCGCCTCCTCCTGCTCGCGCTCGAACTCCTCGAGCACCGGCTGCACCGTACGCACGACGAACGGCAGGCCGATGAAGGTCAGCGCGACGAGCACTCCCGCCGGCGTGAAGGCGATCTTGATGCCGAGCGGTTCGAGAAACTGGCCGATCCAGCCATTGCCCGAGTACACCGCCGCGAGCGAAATGCCGGCCACCGAAGTGGGCAGCGCGAACGGCAGATCGACCACCGCGTCGACGATACGCTTGAATGGAAATGTGTAGCGAACCAGCACCCACGCGACCAGAAAGCCGAACACCGCGTTGACCAGCGCGCCGCCGAGTGCGGCAAAAAACGTCAGGCGATACGACGCGAGCACCCTGGGCGACGTCACGGCGCGGACGAACTGATGCCAGTCGAGCGTCGCGGTCTTGAGAAAGGTCGCCGCCAGCGGGATCAGCACAATGAGGCTCAGATAAGCCACCGTGATGCCGAGTGTCAGGCCAAAGCCGGGCAACGCGCTCGGCTTTCGGAAGGTCAACGTGGTCATGCTGGATACTCTTTCAGTTTGATGCGTGCGTGGCGATACGGATCTTCGGCTGCCCGATTCCGGTTGATCAAAAGCGCGCCCAGGGGCGCGCTCGGACCTGGCGCGTTGCCGCGCCGCATGCCGGGTGTCGAGGCCCGGTACGGGCACCCATGCGCAGATTTACTGTGGCTGATAGATCGAATCGAACACGCCGCCGTCGGCAAAGTGGGTTTTCTGCGCGTTGCTCCAGCCGCCGAACGAATCGTCGACCGTGTAGAGCTTGAGCTTCGGAAACTTCGCGGTCAGGTTGGCCGGCACCTTGTTCGAACGCGGACGGTAGAAGTTCTTCGCGGCGATCTCCTGGCCCTCTTCGCTGTACAGGAAGTTCAGATACGCGTCGGCGAGCTTGCGCGTGCCGTGCCTGTCGACCACTTTGTCGACCACCGCGACCGGCGGTTCGGCCAGAATGCTCACCGACGGCGCGACGACTTCAAACTTGTCGGGGCCAAACTCCTTGAGCGACAGGAACGCCTCGTTCTCCCAGGCGATCAGCACGTCGCCGATACCGCGCTGCACGAAGCTGGTGGTCGCGCCACGTGCGCCCGAATCCAGCACACCGGCGTTCCTGTACAACTTGCCGACGAACTCCTTCGCCTTCTGCGCATTGCCGCCCGGTTGATGTTCGGCATAGGCCCAGGCGGCCAGATAGTTCCAACGCGCGCCGCCCGAAGTCTTCGGATTGGGCGTCACGATCGACACACCGGGCTTGATCAGGTCGTCCCAGTCCTTGATGTGCTTCGGGTTGCCCTTGCGCACCAGGAACACGATCGTCGACGTATACGGCGACGCGTTGTCCGGCAGACGCTTTTGCCAGCCTTTGTCGAGCAGGCCTTTGCTGGCGAGCGCATCAATGTCGTAGGCGAGCGCGAGCGTCACCACGTCCGCCTGCAAGCCGTCCAGCACCGAGCGCGCCTGCGCCCCCGAGCCGCCGTGCGACTGCTTGAACGTGACCGTCTCGCCGGTCTTCGCCTTCCATTGCTTGCCGAACGCCTGGTTGACGTCCTGGTAGAGCTCGCGCGTCGGATCGTAGGAGACGTTCAGCAGCGTTGTGTCGGCCGCCTGTGCCTGGCCGAGGGCGCCCAGGGTAGCGAGGGTGCCGAGCGCGCCGAACGCGAGCGCCCCGATGAGTTGCCTGGTTCTGCCCGCCAGCCCCGTGTGCTTATGGCTCATGTTCGATTTTCTCCGCGTGGTCGTCTGCTGAAGCAGCGTTTGAGGTGGTGTTTGCGTCGCGGTCACGTGCACATGAGCGCCGATCCGGAGGCCAGTCTAGCGACGGTCTTTCATCATTAAAAATAATGTTTCTTCATTTTTTTATACGTAAAAGTGGTAATCGCAGCTGGGTAAGGCGTTGCGGCACGAAAACCGTTGTCTGGACGCCGCGAATCGGCGTTTGAGCAACACGCCCCGAAGCGAACTTAAAGTAAAGCTTGAATTGCGCCCAATACTGTATAAAAATACAGTCACCTGTTCATACATACAGTGGCCATGACAAAACTCACCGCACGACAGCAGCAGGTTTTCGATCTGATCCGCCGGGCGATCGAACGCACCGGTTTTCCTCCCACGCGCGCCGAAATTGCCGCCGAACTCGGCTTTAGCTCGGCTAACTCGGCCGAAGAACACCTGCGCGCCCTCGCTCGCAAAGGCGTGATCGAACTGGCGGCCGGGGCGTCGCGCGGCATTCGCCTGCTGGCAGGCCCGGAAGACGCGCCGCATCAGTTCACGCTGCCGCACGCCAGCATCATGCAACTGTCGCTGCCGCTCATCGGCCGCGTCGCGGCCGGTAGTCCGATCCTCGCGCAGGAACATATCTCGCAGCACTACGCGTGCGACCCGGCACTGTTCTCCAGCAAGCCCGACTACCTGCTGAAGGTGCGTGGGCTTTCCATGCGCGACGCGGGGATCTTCGACGGCGACCTGCTCGCAGTGCAAAAGAGAAGCGAAGCAAAAGACGGCCAGATCATCATTGCCCGGCTCGGCGACGACGTCACGGTCAAGCGCTTGAAGCGCCGGCCCAACGGCATCGAGCTGATCGCGGAGAACCCGGACTACGAGAACATCTTCGTTGAAAGCGGCAGTGCCGACTTCGCGCTGGAAGGGATCGCCGTGGGGCTGATTCGACCCGGCGAGTTCTAAGCCGCAGGTGCGGCGCCGGGCCGGCGCGTAGGCGTCGCTCGGACTTCGCTTGCGCTTCGCCTGTCGGTCGTATCGCTCGTATCGCTCGTATCGCTCGTATCGCTCGTATCGCTTGGCCACACTCAACTGCATCAACGCTGCACCGCCTGGAGAGACTCATGGAACGCCTTGCCCGCCTGCTGCCTTTTCGCCAGTTCGGCCGTCTGCGCCATTTGCGCAATCTGGTGTCGTGCTCATTGATCGAAGCCCCGGCCGCAAGTACTGCGCCGCTGTTCGACACGTCCGCCGATGCGGCGAGCCTGCCCTCTGCATTGCCGGCGTTTGCGCGCGTCTCGTTGAACTCGGGGTTGAACACGGCCGAGCCGGCGCGGCGCGCGCCGGTGCGGGTCTATCACGGGCCGTCGCGGCTGATCATGGTCGGCACGGTCGACGCAGTGTGCCGCATGATCGACCGGTGCATCGCCGACGAAGCCAATATGCATGGCGCGGTATTCGAGGCTTGAGTGCCTGTCGGTGTCGAACCCGAAAGCGGCTGCCCGATGCATCGCGCGTAGTCGTTGACTGCGTCCATTTTTGAATTAAGTCGTCTGATATTTGCCTAGAATGGGATTGTTTCTGCGTGACCGAGGTCCACGTTAGACCCAACCTGATAAGGAGTCCCATCTGATGACAGTTCCAGGACGCAACAAAGGCATCGCCACCCGGCCGCTGATCATCACGTTGATCGTGATCGTGGTGATCGCCGTGCTGGGCTTTGCTTACGCATCACCGTATATCGCATTGAACAATCTCAAACGCGCGGCCGATGCCCGCGATGTGCAAACCGTCAATGAGTACGTGGATTTCCCCGCGTTGCGCGACAGCCTGAAGCTGCAGATCGCCGGTCTGCTGTCACGTCGGCTGGGCGCAGATAACGACAGCAAACTCGCCACGATTGGCGCCATGATCGGCGTGACGCTGATCGGTCCGCTGGTGGATGCGTATGCGACGCCGGACGGCGTCGCGGCCTTGCTCAACGGTATGCCGCCGAGCGGCAACCCCGGCGAGCGACCGCCTGCAGAGCCCGCCGCTAACAATGCACCGGTTGCGGGCGCGCAAACACCGGCGTCGCCAGCCGCCGGCGATGCCAACAGCAGCGCCGACGGCAACGCTGCTCCCGTGCAACGGCAAACGTCGGCGGGTTATCGCAGCCTCAATGAGTTCGTGGTGACTTACCGCCGTGGCGGCGAGGCCGCTGCACATTACGCGGCGATTTTCAGACGCGAAGGTCCGTTCACGTGGAAGCTCGCCGCAATCGATCTGAACGAGTGATCGGCGAGCACCACGGGCAATCACCTGACTGCCCCCTTGGCCCGTCCGCTCGCAGGGGCATCAGTGTGTGTGAAGGCAAGCCGCCTCAAGCCGCGGCTTGCTGCTGTTCCTGCGCGGAAGAACAGGCCACCAGAATGCTGCACGACACGCGGTCGAGCAAAGGTGTATTGCCCGCGCCCATCCACCATCTCGAGAGGCCGGTGCGGCAGCGATGCCCGACCACGACCAGGTCGACATGCAACTCGTTGGCGAGATTGGCGATCTCGTCGATCGGATGGCCGAACGCGAAATGCCCTTGCGCGTTCACGCCCCGCTCGGTGAGCCAGGTTACGCCTTCCTGCAGAATATCGCGCGCGGTCTTTTCGAAACTTCCGCAAGCCACATCGGTCAGCAGGCCAGCGCTTTGCGCGATACTGGAGCGCATGTCCACTACCGACAGCAGGTGCGTTTCCGCCTTCAGATCCAATGCGAGATCGGCGCCACAACGCAGAGCTTTGCGGCCTTCGCGCGAGCCGTCATAGCACAGCAGGATTTTTTGGTAGCTCGCCATGGTTTTCTCCTTCGCGCGGAAAGCGCGGTCTGAATCAATCATGGTGCGCCGCAATTGAACTGGCAAGGGATGGAAAACGCTAAGTGCGCATTTGACGCGCCCTGGTCCGGTGCGCACTGGATCGGGCATCGATGGCAACGCTTGTGCGCGCCTATGCCGCACTGCAAAAGAGGCTCCGCCGCTGCCCGAGTGCACTCGACGTTAGCGGGCGATAGCCTAGAATAGGCGGCCTTGCGGGCAATGACCGCCATTTTCCCGGAGCCTCGATCGACATCTATGCCTGAAGCCGCCATTGAATTTCAGGAGGTCAAAAAGAACTACGGCGAAAGGACGGTCGTTGACGGACTGTCGTTTCATGTGAACGCCGGGGAATGTTTCGGCCTGCTCGGCCCCAACGGCGCGGGGAAAACCACCACGCTGCGCATGCTGCTCGGCATCGCGGCACCCGACGCCGGCAGGATCCGGCTATGCGGCGAACCGATCCCCGGCCGAGCGCGCTTCGCGCGGGCGCGGGTCGGCGTGGTGCCGCAGTTCGACAATCTCGATCCCGATTTCACGGTGCGCGAAAACCTCCTGGTGTTCGGCCGCTACTTCGGCTTGAGCGCCGCGCAATGCCGCGCGGCGGTGCCGTCGCTGCTTGAATTCGCGCGTCTGGAGAGCAAGGCGGATGCCCGCGTGAGCGAGCTGTCCGGCGGCATGAAGCGGCGCCTCACGCTCGCGCGCGCGTTGATCAACGATCCTGACGTGCTGATCATGGACGAACCGACCACCGGCCTCGATCCGCAGGCGCGGCATCTGATCTGGGAGCGGCTGCGTTCGCTGCTCGCGCGCGGCAAGACTATCCTGCTGACCACGCACTTCATGGAGGAAGCCGAACGGCTTTGTCACCGGCTGTGCGTGATCGAGGAAGGGCGCAAGATCGCCGAAGGCGCGCCCAGGGCGCTGATTGCCTCGGAAATCGGCTGCGATGTGATCGAGATTTTTGGACCCGATCCGTTTGCGCTGCGCGATGAACTGGCGCCGCTCGTCGAGCGCACGGAAATCAGTGGCGAGACGCTGTTCTGCTATGTGAGCGACGCGCAGCCGGTGCACGCACGTCTGAAGCAGCGCGCCGATTTGCGCTATCTGCATCGGCCGGCGAACCTGGAAGACGTGTTCCTGCGGCTCACCGGCCGCGAGATGCAGGATTGAAGTGAAAAGGCAAACAATGATGAGCGCACTGTCTCGATAGTTGAAACGAAACTGCGAGGAAACCGCTGGGCACGCCAACCAAACGCCCGCGCTAGAGCGTCGCCACCACCACGCCCTCACCTCACGTCACCCCATCACAGCAACGCAACGGCACGAAACACGCAATGGACGCACGCACTTACGAAACCCCTGGCCACACGCCGTCAAAACAGGAACCGTTCGGCGCCTTCCCGGCCAACGCGGTGAACTGGATTGCGGTGTGGCGCCGCAACTATCTGGTGTGGAAGAAGCTCGCGCTCGCGTCGATGTTCGGCAATCTCGCCGATCCGATGATCTATCTGTTCGGTCTTGGCTTCGGACTCGGGCTGATGGTCGGGCACGTCGACGGTGTGTCGTACATCGCGTTTCTGGCGGCGGGCACGGTGGCCTCGAGCGTCATGATGTCGGCGAGTTTCGAGTCGATGTATTCGGGCTTTTCGCGCATGCACGTGCAGCGCACGTGGGAAGCGATCATGCATACCCCGCTCACGCTCGGCGACATCGTGCTCGGCGAGGTGATGTGGGCGGGCAGCAAGTCGACGCTGTCCGGCGCGGCGATCATGCTGGTGGCCGGCGCGTTGGGCTACGCGAATTTTCCGTCGATGTTGCTCGCGTTGCCGGTCATCGTGCTGACCGGGCTGGCATTCGCGAGTCTCGCGATGGTGGTGACGGCGCTCGCGCCATCGTACGATTTTTTTATGTTTTACCAGACCCTGGTCTTGACGCCGATGCTGCTGCTGTCCGGCGTATTCTTTCCCGCTTCCCAACTGCCCGCGGCCGCGCGGTATGCGACCGGCTTGCTGCCGCTTGCGCACGCTGTCGATCTGATCCGCCCGGCGATGCTGGCGCGGCCGATCGATCACGCGGCATTGCATGTGGCCGTGCTGGCAGCTTACGCGGTGGGCGGCTTTATCGTGTCGGCGATGCTGTTTCGGCGCCGGATGATGAAATAAGCTTGGCCGGTCGATTGCAGGTCCAGATAGCGAGTCGAGCACCCACCCCCGCCGATTTTTCAGTTATTGCAGTCGTGTCACGACAAGCGCCAAACGCGCGATACCAGCGCTTGCGATGAACGGACGACTCAGTCCTCGTCGTCCGTCCACGGAATGTCGACGTCGGAGATAAAGGCCACCGTCGCGAACGGACCGCCGTCCTGACGCCCGATCTTCCCATCGGCGCGCTGCCATTCGACCCGGAACACCGTGCCCGGATCGTCGGCGAGCAGGCGCACCGTGCGCACTTCATCCGGGTCGGCGTCCTCGACGGGACCATCGAGCGATATCTGCAATTCCTGCGGCCACAGTCCGTCGGCCGGATCATAAATCTTGTCGCCGTCGGGAATCAGCGTGAACGCTTCCACGCCGATGGTCGCCGACGCCTCGACGATCATCTTGGCGAGCGCGCGCAGCAACGCTGTCGCTCGCGCCGAATTCGCCTGACGGATTGCCAGGTCCCCGCGCGTCAGCGCCTGCTCCAGTTTCGGGTTGGTCTTTTGCTGGGCCATTCGATGTCCTTGGTCTTTTCGCTCTGTTGTGAACGCCACGCCGCACCGATTGCACGCGGCGCGCCATTTTTTGGGCTGAATCGTACCATTGGTGTAGGTGGCAGCATCGCGAGTCGCCGGCTGCTGTTGGCATGACCGGGCGTTGCGGCCGCGTAGCTTTTTATTGTTCGTTGTGCGCCTGTTGATCTCAGTTTAGGTCGTCAATCGGGTTCCGGCAGGGACATTTGGCTCTCGATTGGTTACGAACGGTATCGGCATCACGCACTTCGCCGGACCAGCTGGAAATGCATGCACCCGAGCGCGTACGCAAGCTCGGCGAGTAGGCCCGGCTGCAAAGCCCAGCTCGGACAGCAGGAGCGGACAGTGCCGCGCGTCGACAAAACACACCACCTTGGCCCGTGTGGCGAGCGGTGATCAGCGCGCAACGGCATGCGTCAGGAACGCAGAAGCTTTGCCTTTTCGGCAACGAACGATTCGAAACACAATGATTGTGGCAAAGAAAACGGCCTCCTAGAATCGGTCGACATTAGAGGCCCGAGGCCGAAGCCGATGCCGACCCACGCCCCGCCGCTACTGCCCCCTTCCGATGGAGACACCCCATGAGCCGCACGCAGGCGATCGAGCACGCGACCCAGCATTTCGAATCAGGCGCATTCCTTCAGGACCTCAACCGCCGCGTCGGCTTTCGCACCGAAAGCCAGGAAAGCAATCGCACCGCCGCGCTGCTGTCCTACCTGACCGACGAGATCGCGCCCGAAGCCGTACGTCTCGGTTTTAGCACGCGCATCGTCGATAACCCGGTGGGCGGCTTCGGGCCATTCCTGATCGCGAGCCGCCACGAGGGCGACCATCTGCCGACCGTGCTGACCTACGGCCACGGCGACGTCGTGCGCGGCTACGACAGCCAGTGGCGCGCGCCGCTCACGCCGTGGGCGGTGACTGTCGAAGGCGAGCGCTGGTTCGGCCGCGGCACCGCCGACAACAAGGGCCAGCACACCATCAACCTGGCCGCGCTGGCGAGCGTGCTGCAAGCGCGCGGCGGCCGCCTCGGCTTCAACGCGAAGCTGCTCATCGAGATGGGCGAAGAAACCGGTTCGCCGGGCCTCGACGCCATTTGCCGCGCGCACCGCGACGAACTGGCGGCCGACGTACTGATCGCCTCCGACGGTCCGCGTGTCGCCGCCCGCCGCCCGACCGTGTTCCTCGGCTCGCGCGGCGCGGTGAACTTCAGGCTGTCGCTGACGCTGCGCGACGGCGCACATCACTCGGGCAACTGGGGCGGCTTGCTGCGCAACCCGGCCACGGTGCTCGCGAACGCACTCGCGTGCCTCGTCGATGCGCGCGGCGTGATCGCCGTCGATGGCTTGCGCCCGCCGCCGCTCCCCGACGCGGTGCGCCGCGCACTCGCCGATCTCTCGGTAGGCGGCGGCCCCGGCGATCCGGCGATCGACGAGAACTGGGGGGAGCCCGGCCTCACGGCGCCCGAGCGCGTGTTCGGCTGGAACAGCCTGGAAGTGCTGGCCTTCAAGGCCGGCAATCCGGAAAATCCGGTCAACGCCATTCCGGCGTCGGCTTACGCGCATTGCCAGTTGCGCTTCGTAGTCGGCACAGACTGGACGCAGCTCGAACGGCATCTGCGCACGCACCTGGATGCGCATGGGTTTTCGCTGGTCGACATCGCCGTTGAGCGCGGCGCACCGGCCACGCGTCTGGACCTGGACGATCCCTGGGTCCAATGGGCCGTCGCGTCGCTCGAACAGACCACCGGCAAGAAGACCGCGGTGCTGCCGAACCTGGGCGGCACGCTGCCGAACGAAGTATTCTCCGACACGCTCGGGCTACCGACCATCTGGGTGCCGCACTCGTATCCGGGGTGCTCGCAGCACGCGCCGAACGAGCACCTGCTCGGGCCGGTCGTGCGCGAAGGGCTGCAAATGATGGCGGGGCTCTTCTGGGACCTTGGCGAGAACTCGCCGCGAGCAAAAGCCATGGCCGATGCCGCGCATGCGCCAGACATGGCGAACACCGCGCACACGGCGTGAGCCGAGAGCCGAACCAGATCGGATCGCCGGTCACGAACGGCCGGCTATTGACGAACGCGAGCGCATATCGTGCGGGCCGACGAGCGGTCGCGTTTGGCCCGTTGTTCGGTGTTCTGCTCGCCCTACGCCATGGCGCCCAGACCCATCACGCCGACCAGCGCGCCAGCGTCGCCGAGTGTGCGGTTTCATCGGGCTCGTCCTGTCGAACGTGGGCGAAAGCCGGTGAAGTTTCCACGCCGGCGCGACGCCTGCAGCAAGGCTAGAATACCGGTGCGGCGGGCGGTCCGCTTTCGCCATCCATGAGCCTGGCAGCCACTTTTTTCGATGAATCCTGAACACCTGGAACTGCTGGTCACGCGCGTGATGCCCTACGGGAAATATAAAGGCCGGGTAATTGCGGATCTGCCGGGCCATTACCTAAACTGGTTCGCGAGCCAAGGTTTTCCGCCCGGCGAGATCGGCCGCCTGCTCGCGTTGATGCACGAGATTGATCACAACGGTCTGAAGTCGCTGCTGGAACCTTTGCGGAAGCGCTGACGCTCGCGGTGAACGCCGGCTGAAGCACCGGCAAGCCGACGAAAGATGCAGCCAGCAGCCATATGAGCCTGTAGAAATTCATACAGGATTTCGCTTGCACCGCGCGGCCCGATGGACTTTAATCGGCGTACGTCGTCGCGCGATGGCGAATGATCGGAAGCCCTTGCGCCGTCGTCTATGACCTTGCCTGGCCCGCCCTGTCCATGTCTGAATTCAGCCTGTCCGCGCTGCTGGAATTCCTCGGTCACGATCTCTCCCCCGTGCGCGCGGTGATCATTTTTTTTCTGATCGGTTATGTCATCGTCGGACTGCCTTTGCATTTTCGCCGAGGCGCTGCCTCTCGCGATATCTGGGGCACGGCAGCCGGCGTGACGATGGCCGCCCTCTACGCAGCGTTTCTCGTCGGCGTCTACCCAGCGCTGCATCATTCGGCTGCCATGTTGCACTAGCGCACGTCAACGCGTCCTCACCCCTCGCCGCGCGAGGCGCCGCGCCCATCGGCAGAAGCGCAAGCTGCAGTTCCCTTTCGAAATACTTAACCAACTGTTACAGCGGTGTCGATCGGTCAAGCGCGGTACGTCGAGCGAGCGGCTGACGGCACGGCGTTCGCTGCGCATGACTCGATCGGCGGCGCGTACAGGCACGCGCCCTGCGGTAATGCATGGACACAAATACTGCTGAACTCCATCGCACGCGATTTTTCTGATGCTTATACGAAGGAGAAAATCGTGAGCAGGTTCGTTGCATCAATCGCTCTGATATCCCTGGCGGCAGGTCTCACCGGATGCGCAGTCGCACCGGCCTATGACTATTCGTACGCGCAGCCCTACTATCCCGGCTACGGTTACGCGTATGGTCCACCGTATGCGCCGGTTTACGGGACGATCGGCATCTGGGGCGGTGGTTCATGCTGTTATTACCACGGACACGGCGGCGACCATTGGCATGGTCATGGCGACTGGCACGGCGGCGGCTGGCATGGTGGCGGCTGGCACGGCGGCGGTTATGGCGGATCGCACGGCGGCACATGGAGCAGTGGCGGCGGACATGGCGGGCACGGGCATTGAACCCGTCGACGGTCGATGGCACGAGTGATCGCTGCGCGACGGCGACGGGCGGCCTCGCCGCCCGGCTTCCGAGGTTGCGTGAGGCGCTTGCCGCGTTGCGGTAAAATTGCTCTTTTGATTCGAGCCGTCTGGCCGTCCCATGTCTTCACGTCAAACTCCCAGCCCGCGCCGCGTCAGCGTTGCCCCGATGATGGACTGGACCGACCGCCACTGTCGCTCGCTGCATCGCGTAATCTCGCGCCACACGTGGCTTTACACGGAAATGGTGACAACCGGCGCGTTGCTGCACGGCGATGTGCCGCGTCACCTCGCCTTCACGCCACAAGAAGCGCCGGTCGCGCTGCAACTCGGCGGCAGTGAACCCGACGACCTCGCGCGCTCGGCGAGACTCGGCGAGCAATGGGGCTACGACGAAATCAATCTCAACTGCGGCTGCCCGTCGGAGCGCGTGCAGCGCGGCGCATTCGGCGCATGCCTGATGACTGAGCCGGCGCTCGTGGCCGACTGCGTGAAGGCCATGCGCGATGTCGTTTCGGTACCGGTGACGGTGAAGCATCGCATCGGCGTGGACGCGTTCGAGCACTACGCATTCGTGCGCGATTTCGTCGGCACGGTCGCCGGCGCGGGCTGCCGCGTGTTCATCGTGCATGCACGCAACGCGATCCTCAAAGGTTTGAGCCCCAAGGAAAATCGCGAGATTCCTCCGCTCAAATACGACTACGCGTACCAGTTGAAGCGCGACTTTCCGGAACTGGAGATCATCATCAACGGCGGGATCAAGACGCTCGATGAAGTTGATCTGCATCTTCAACACGTCGACGGCGTGATGCTCGGACGGGAGGCTTATCACAACCCGTACGTGCTCGCAGATGTCGATGCGCGCTTCTACGGTTCGACGCAAGCGCCGCTGACTCGCGAGCAGGTCGAAGCCAGGCTGATCGAATATTGCGCGGCTGAAATGGCGCGCGGCACCTATCTCGGTGCAATTACGCGTCATGCGCTGGGTCTTTACCGCGGCGAAGCCGGGGCACGCGGATGGCGTCGTGTTCTGTCCGATAGCAAACGCCTCGCGGCGCGCGAGCTCAGCATCTTCGACGAGGCAAGACAGCATCTGCGCGAGCCGGTCGGAATTTTTGAATAAAGGCCTAGGCAAATGCGATTCGTGTTCGTATAATCTCGTTTCTTCATCGACGAGCCAGGTTTGTTGGTAAGTCAAGCAGATGTCAGTGGTGGCTGTAGCTCAGTTGGTAGAGTCCAGGATTGTGATTCCTGTTGTCGTGGGTTCGAGCCCCATCAGCCACCCCAAAAGAATCAAGCGCTTAGCCCGGTCATTGCGACTGGGCTTTTTGCTTTCTCAGCCGTGTAGGCACCACGTAGGCGCTGGCGGGAAACTAGGGTAGGTTCAGGTCGACGTCGCACGTCCTCAGATTGAGGTCGTCGTCGGGAACCTCGACCTCGACCGGCGAGCTATTCATCCAAGTGGGTGACGACCTCACCCAATACGAGTTCGAGCTTCGCCGTAGCGTCAGCTTCAGACATTACGCCCTGCTCGACGGCGATACGCGCGGCCAGGGTCTGCTTCGCGGCGAGCATGAGTAGTTGGAAGGCGTTCTCATGCAGGAAGGATTCTGCGAGGTGCTCGGCTTGTCTCCCGATGATGGTCGCGATGTTGTTCCCCTCGAAGCCGGGTGTGCCCGCGTTCATCTGCGTCCGCAGGTCTATGCAGAAGTCGCGCAGGCCGTGGACTATCTCCGCTGTCGTTTGCTCTTTCATCGCGTTCCCCGTTGGTTGGTGTTGTCGGCACACTACCTCAGATTGAGGGAGTCGTCGTCGGTCGAGCAGATTGGTCTGCACCGCGAAAGTCGAGCGTCCGGGGCATCTGCGGGACATGCAGCGCAAACCGACCCATTCCGGTCATCGGCGCTCTAGGAAAGGCGGCCGTTCCTCAAGATTGAAATGGCCCGAAGAAATCAGGCAAATGCGGCGATGCTGCCTACTACACCTAACGCGTGACATGAGCGGCTGTCGTTGGGAAGTCCGCTCGATCGATGGGGTAGCCGTCATGACCAACCGCATTCATTTAGGTCGCGAGCACGATGACGCTTGCGACCCGGAACAAATTCATCGTAGCGTTCGTTGAGGAAAGCGCCGAAGACTCTGAGCTTGGAGAGGAATGGTGCCTTGCGGCCCCGATGACCGTTTGGCGAGTCGGCGACTTCCCAGCGACCATTCTGGATTTCCAGCGTTGCGTCGGTCGGGTTGCCCCATTCACCCTCGCATTTCGTACACAAATGATTCTCGTATTCGGTGAGCCAGACCTTCGCGGAGAGCGACACGAGAGACTCTTCGGCGAACTTCCGGTCGAGTGTTGGAAGATTCTGCTCGGCCCAGGTCAGGAATAGAGGTGTGATGCGTCGGATGACGGCTTCGTTTGCCGCCAACCCGGAGTGCGGTGACAGAAAATAGGCACCGCGGTAGCCGTGCTCTGAGTTGAAGAAGAGATCGAACGTCGCGCGAGGGATTCTTAGATTGAATACGACCCGCGAAAAGCCTCCCAAGTCGTCGCAGGCCTGCCTGTGAACGCAGAGAATTTCCATCTCGCGCGCGACCGCTTCCACAATCTCGCCGAACGATGGCGCCTTGAGAAGCGCACTTGACCGCTCCTTACCAATTGCCGGATCAAAGACCCACGCAGTCATGCTAAGTGCCTACGACGGCTTACTTTGTTTTCGGGAGACACTTCTGATGTATAAATCGGCGTTGCTCCGTAGCATCGAACATAGATGAGAGGCAAGGCCGCTTGCGACGGGCGTTTCTGCGCAGAGTTGTAGCAGCATCTATTCGACATACTTTGCAACGAACGCTTTGTACTCGTCCTCGGACTTGCAAATCTGCTCACTTGTGGATGGCTCCATGAGTTTGCAATTCATTGGCGGGACTTCCCAGTACTTTTTATTTTCACTAGACATCCAAGTGTACTCGGCATATTCGCGTTGCTCAAAAGCATCTAGCAACACCCGGTTGATGAACTCCTTGCCCGGGATTGTGGTCCGGTTGTCACTCTCGATCGCCATAAAGCACTTGCCGAGTCTTGTATTGTAGTGACTCTGATACGAGTCCGAATTCAGGTTCTGTTGCACCTCCTTGTAGCCGAGCGCATGAAACACTTTCTTCGCTTGCTCTGCGCACCTCTCCTGAAGCTGTAGGCTTTCCAGCCCGGATTTGTCGGCGAGCTGCGCGTTGAGCTGTTTGACTTGCCCTCGCAGCTGACCATTATTTGCTACCTCATCGGCGAGCTGCGCGTTGAGCTGCTTGACTTGCCCTCGCAGCTGACCATTATTTGCTACTTCGGCGATGAGACGCCACGCGAGGACGGCCGCAATAAGGAGCACGCCAGCGACTACAGCTTTCATTTCAGATCATCCTTTCGCCACAGGCGGTCCGAAGTTGGAGTTCAGGTTGCTTTGGGGTCTTATCGCAGAGTCCCCCTGGAACGAGCTGTTACGAGCCGGAGGGGAGAGTCTGGTTCTATTTCGTTAGTGACTGTGTCTTTAAGAGTGTCCAAACATCTGATCCACGAGGATACGTCGAACGAAAATTGTAACCAATTCTCGCGGCGTTGCCGAATGACCGCTTGTGGCCGAAGCCGTGTGAAAACGTAGGCTAAACCCGAGGTTTGTTACCAGTCTGTGCTGTACGTAATTCAGCACAACGGAAAGCGCTCTTGGCGGGGCGCGGCAATCCACATAAAATCTCAAGGACACCGTTTAGGAAAATAGCGACCCCGATGAAAGACAAGTCCGACTACTTAAGAATTACAGCCAACAATTTTGTCTTCACAGAGCGCCCCGGGAAATTATTGATCGGCTTCGAGGACACTGACGCATGGTTCAAGAGGCATGAGGTTGTATATCCGAGAATGTTCACGCCAGAGGGTAATGCGATGGGCTTCAAGAAGGAAGGCGCGGACGCTGCGATTTCCTTGACGGAATTTCTTCTCAAAGAACATCCTGAATATGCAAGGGGAACAGATTTTCAGAATCTACTTTCCGAAGTTGCGAAAGAATTGATCAAGGCTATTCGCAATGGTTCTCCATACGATAGCTATGAAAAATTCAAATCGAAGATTGCCAGTTGGTTTTCAGAAGAGGCGTCGGCTAAGACGCACTTCATTCCTTGCGCTATCTCTCCGTATGATTCACGGTCGTTCAGTGTTGGCCCTGTGACGTTTCAGTCCGTGATTAGCTTTGCTGCCGCTCATCAGATTGCATCAAAGGACGAAGTGGAAAAATTCGGATATAATCAACTAATTGAGTATGCAGCAAGTCAAGGCGCGCACTGGATCGCCCAAGTACAGACTGAAGGTTACGATAACGAGAGATCTGCTGAACACGCAGACATTTCCGTTGATATTGCTCTTGTGGCCCTGCAACTATTCATACCGCCCGCGGTCTCAAAAGAAGTCGCGAGATCAACGGCGCGAACGATTCCCCCACATATCAAAACATTTAAAAAGGTTGGGGATTATTTGAGATCCGGGTCCACGCGCGCGGACCCTTGTATAAGCTATTCCGGTCCGTATTTCGACATGATTCTAGGCCAAAACAAAGCCATACTTGAATCTGTAGGAAATCGAGTGGACGCTTTTGTTAAGGGGCAGTCAAATTTGGTGAGACTAGATCAAGCATGGTGCGACGCGGCTTACTGGTTTCATGAGGGGATATCTGAGAAGCTGGACACTGTGGCAATTGCCAAAATGGAAACGTCTATTGAGGTACTGCTCTTCGCACAGAGCACTAGCGGATGCAAAAATGGACTGCTTAAGGTATTTGAAGTAATTTACGGGTTGACCAAAAATCAACCGCTGAGAGACAACGATTCTCGAACGGTTTTAAGTTTTATCGACTCTGTTGTAACGGCACGATCTCGTGTACTTCATGGAACGTGGTCAACGCTGAATTACCGAAAACCAGCCTTGAACGAGCGTCAGCATCGTCAAGAGATCGAATTGCTGACGAGCAATCTCTTGGCCCGTTTCACATTGCATCTCGATGGCTATAAGAATACTGAAAAGCCAGAAGACAACTTCATGAAATTTCTAGACTGGATATCAACGCAAAAGGTCAGTGCGTAGACCGCTCACCTGAGCAGACCTTTCCCTGCGCTTGAGGAAAAGTGTCGGGGATGGGGTGGCGTTTCAGCACCCCACGGCTGGCGGATAGCTGAAACGCGCCCGTACGCGCTGAAACACCGGGAGACGGCAGACTTTGGCGGCGGTCGTTTACTCGGCTCGATGCTGTTGATTCCGACAACGCGGCATGCAGAATCCATGGCTGCTCATGGGATTTGGCGACGTTCACATGTGAGCCGGTTGTCGCCGTTGAGTTGCTTCGGCCTTGTCGATTGCCTCAATCTGCCCTATGAGCCGTTTGTAGGCGGGCAGCAGGTCGGTAATCGGTCGTCCCTCGCGCAACCCGGCGTTCAGCGTGAGCCGCAGTTCGCCGGTCTGGCGCAGCAGGGATTCACGTTCAGTGCTGTTCATGTGGTGGGGCTCCAGTCGTGGTCTGATTTATTTAGATCAGGCCGATCTATTTTCGATCAGATCTGCCCTACGTCGATGTTGCCAGGCTACAGGTCGTCGTCCATGTCGCCCGGCGTCGAACTCCTGTTTTTGAATTCAATCTGCCGAGTGAGCAGACTTCGCCATTCAGAACCTCTATATGTGAAAAACCTACTCCCAACCTCCCAACCCTCCCAACTCGGCCCGCAAACCCTTGCTGGGCTTGGGTTTCGTAGTTGGGAGGTGAGTTGGGAGGTGGCCCGATTGGCTCCCAACTGGCCGGTCCGAGAGCCACATGGTTATGGACTAAATCCCAACTGCTCCCAACTAGCTCCCAACTAGGAAATCCTTATTCCATGCGGGTTACAGGGGAGAGTTGGGAGGTTGGGAGAGTTGGGAGGTACTTCTCGCGTATGTGCGCGCGAGCCGGTCTCGTCTACTCAGTCGCCGTCGCCATCATCATTGGACTGGCGGGCGTACATGACGTACACGTCCCCGATGCCTTTGCCCTTGTTGAACATGAACCCCTTGCCATTGGTGCGGCGGTCGAGCATCCCAGCCTCGTGAAGCACCTTGCAGGCGTGGTCCTTTTCATAGCCCGCGATGACCTCGCCCACGAACGCGGCCTTGAACACCCAAAACACTGTCTCGCCATCGACGCGGCGTTTGTGGCCCATGAGGTTTTGAACGGCCTTGCCGTCTGCGTCATCCTTCTGCGACATGAAGCGCCCGCTCTCGTTGATGAGCAGCACGCCGTTCGCCTGTTCGAGCAGGCGTTCCACGTCGCGGTCCTTCGTGCCGAATGCGGCCAGCCAGCGAGCCCATGCGGCCATGACCCATGTGCGTGCCTCGCCGCGCGTCCAGCCGGTAATGCCAGCCTCGGACGCCATCTCGGCAGCCGCCACGAGCACGGCCCACTTACGCGTTGCGCGCTGGGCCGTAGGTGCTGCATCCGGGTGCTCGATCTCCAGGGTCGTCAGCATGTCGGCCTCGGTCGCCGTCACCCAGCCCTTGACCTCGCCATGGTGAGCGGCCAGCCATTCGACAAAGGCGCGACCGGGAGTGCCGTAGTACGAGCGCGCTGCTTTGGTCAGTTCCACAGAAAAGTCGCCGCCGTTCTTGCGACCGTGCAGGCAGTCGAAGACGCGATACGCGCCGGAGTCGGCGGGCACGTCGAGCAGGCGGATTTCCTGACCACCGCGCGGCGTCTGACCACCTTCGGCCAGGTATTGCGACATGCCGACTTCCCCGGTCGATACCATCGTCAAGCGCCATGAGCGCGACGCCACCACGCCGCCGTCCTTCGTGCCTTGAAGCCGCGATACGCCGTTCAACATTTGGTAAATCGCGCTGCCGATTTTGCGAGCGTCGCCGGAGCCGATTTCGTCCAAATACAGCAAGCCATCATTGGCGTACTCCGCTGTCCTGGTGAGGCCGAACGTTGTGCCATCCCAGCTATGCAGCACGCTCACAGGGTCGCCCCATACGCTGGCGGCGCAGTCGGCTGCCGTGGACTTGCCTGACGACGTGCGCGCGTGAAGGTGCAGGCCGATGCCGTCGCGCACGCCAACGAGTGAGAGCAGCGGGCCAGCCAACGAGCACGCGATACCAGCCGCAACAAGCGGATTCTCGCGAGCCATGAGCCCCACAGTATCGCGCCACATCTGAAGGCTGCCGGCGGCCTCGTAGGTGGCTTTCTTGGGCGTGCCGCCGTTGTAGAAGATGCGCTTCGTCGGCGTGCCTACCATGTCGCCGTTCGGCATGACGTAGCAGCCATGTTGCCAGCCGGACAGACTGACGATTTCGTACCAGTCGTCGCCACCTTCCTTTTGCAGGTAGTAGCTCAGGCGGCTGCGGGCCGTCGCCGTCGTCGCGACAGCCAGCCCTTGGTTGCGCATGGTCGCCCAGCACTCGCGTTCGCCGATGACGGCGTTCTGCATTGCCATCTGGATATGCTCGCCGTTGCCTTGGCGCTTCCATTGCAGCAGCCGGTACTGGTTACCAGCGTCATCGCGACCGTTGCCCAGCACTTCCAACTCGTCGCACAGCCACGTCGGCACCTTGCGGTCGGACTCGCCATCCTTGCCGGGCACGACGTTGATGAAGTACAGGCCGCCGTCGATAACGGCGTAGTGCGATTGTCCTGCGTCGCTCACCGGCTTGGACTTCTTCTTCGGCTCGGGATTCTTCACCGGCTCCAGCTTCACCAGCTTCATGTTGGCGACGGCGGCACGCATGGTTGCCTCCGCATCCATCTCTACGTTCATCTCGGCGCTCATGCCGTCATCTCCAAAATCGTGTCGTTCAAGTCGTTTTCGGTCTGCTGCGAGACCAGCACTTCGGCACCAGCTTCTACCCAGCGGCGTCCGCATTCGTCGGCGGCAGCGATGCCAGCCGGGTCGTTGTCCCTCGCGATAGTCAGCACTTCGATGCCCGGCACCACTGGCAGCTTCGCCAGGTTCCCGGCGTCGATGAGACTCCATGCCGGGAGACCGCACCACGCGAGCGACAAGGCAGTTTCCAGACCCTCGGCAATACCAAGACAGGTATTCACGTCAGCGTCCGGCCACAAGCGGATTACGCCGCCCTGCTTGCGATGTCCGCCCAGCAGCAGGCGCGGCGGGTCGATATCAGCCTTCGTGCCGTCGGCCTTCACCCAGGTACGGTGCAAGCTCAACGGCTCGCCGGTCAGAACGTCGGTGATGAGCGCGACAAGTGCCGGACCAACGTGCCCGGACGGGTGGCGCAGCGCCGGGTGCCAGCGCAGGTCGCCGTCAACCGGCGGGATGCAGCAGCGGCGTGCGTTCAAGTAGTCGAGTGCAACGCCACTGAGCGGCTTGCTGACGGCCCACATGGAGTGTCCCCAGTCCGACAGCACCTCGTGCTTCTCGGACGGCGCAGCGGACTTGATACGCGGCCTGCTGGGCGTCGAGAGGTGCGCGCCACGTTCCGGTTTGAAGGTCTCCGTGTAGCTGCAACGGTAGCAATGGGCCACCCCGCTCCAGTCGAGCTTGATGGTCAAGCTCAGCGTGCGGTGGCGCGGACCACGGCCACATGCCGGGCACGTGAGGCGGTGGTTGCCGATGTCGTAATCATTCCACGCAATCATGAGCGGACCTCGCGGCGCGGCAGTTCCCAGTAGCTCGTACCAAGGCGGACGCTGCGGGTCTTCTCGATGCGCAGGACGGCGCTGGCGCGCTCGATGGTGCGGCGGGAGTGACCGGCCGCGCGAGCACGTGCGAAGACGCCGTCGCCCTCAGCGATGCAGAGGTGAAGGTCGGCGCGCAGGAACTTGACAGCGGCTTCTAGTTTCGAAGCGGTGGTGCTCATGCCGTGGCCTCCAGTGCGCCGTCGTCGCCGTCAGGCAGGGACCGGAGCCACTTCGCGCCTACCTTCGCCTTCTTCGTATGAAGCGCCTCAAGCGCGCGCCGCAACGTCTTCGGGGAGATGCCCGCCTCGGTTGCAAGAGACTCGATGTTCCCGGTCGGCACGAACCCCTTGCCGGTGAGCATGTCGCGAACAAACGAGATTGCGGCGGCCAACTTGCCCTTGTCGTCGCCGGTGGTCAACTTGCCCTCGGTGGTCAACTTGCCTTCCACGTCGTTACCGGCGCAGCGTTTCACGTCGCCAAGCTGGCCGTACATCGTGGGCTTCAGCCCTTCGGGGCGCATCGCGCGGGCCTGCAAGATAACTTCCGTGTCGAGCCAGTACCGGGCAATCGGGTCCTTTTTGAGCGGGTGAAGAAATTCTTCGGACTTCACGGGCCAGCCGAACTCGGCTTTGAGCCTGTGAGGATAGGCGCTCAGGCGGCGGTACGTATCGGGCAAGTCGAATTGGCAGACGCGATGGCCGTCGAGCATGCGGTCAAGCAAAAACGCGCAGAGAGTGCCGTGAGTCGGCCATGAGGGGCACAGCGGCGGCTTCGGAATGCCGTCCAGTTCCAGTTGCTCGCCGTCGCGGCGGGCGTTAACATGCGCACGTTCGTTCGGGCTCGGCTCCTCCTCAAGGATGTCCTGGCTATTTTTTTTGTCATGGCCGTTACGCCCCGGTCAGTTGGTGGAGCGAGTCGGCGGGCCACAGCAGACGGCCATTCGGCAGCTTCATCGGGACCAGGCCGAAGTAACTGCCAGTCTGGCAGAAGCGCTTACGCAAGGTCTGCACCTTGAGCCCAAGCATCCCGGCCAGAGCCTCGGTTGTGAGCGGGACGGGAGTATGTTGCTGAATAGTCGTCATTTCATATCACCATAAAATCAACGCGAATGCGTCGGTGAATGAAGTGTGCTGACTGCCTTTAAGGCTCGCCGTTCCCGTCGGGAATGCGAGCCTAGTCGGGAATCTAGTGGGGAATTTCGGGCGTTAGTCGGGAATCTGCTGGCGCTCCAGGATTTCCAGCATGCCATTCATGAACGTCTTGAGGGACGTTGGCTTGGACCGTTTGCTGTTAGCCATGACCCACGTGAACTCGTCGTCCTTGTCGTCGCGAACGAACGCGCCCTCGGAATCGTTGTCCTTGAGCCACCTGAGCGCGGCCTTGTGGCCGGGATATTTCCTCTCATGAGCAGCCAGCAGGGCGGGCAATTGCTTCTCTGCGGCAACGCGCCACGCGACACGAGCACCCGGCTCCGCGGCGGGCGTATCGGCGTTGGCGGGTTTAGCCTGCTCGGTCAGACGAAACCGGAACGGCGTGTGCGGCTCGTGCAGGTCGAGCCATGCGTCTAGGTCCGGTGGATATGCCTCGCGCGTCATCAGCAGCGTGTCCGTCGTCGGCAGCTTGTCGGGCGCGATGCTTTGGAACGTGCCGCGCTCGTATAGATTCAGGTCGCCGGACCTTGCTGAAGCCAGCATCTTGCGAAGCAACGGCCATTCTCGGTCCCAGTGAACCTCGAACTTCGGGGTGTCGGTCGCCAGCGCGGCCTCGTGCTCAGTGATGAGCCGGACGGCATCGCAGAGCCGTAGGCGTCCGTTGGTCGCGACGGGAAGGATGTCAGTGTGCATGGTCATTCGTTCGGGTAGATCAGACCTGATCTAAGGTCAGATCAAGGTAGATCAGACTGCTTTGAGCATCGGCTGTGCGTTGCTGGCGGGCGTGAAGTTGATACCGGCCTCGTTGAGCATCCACGCTTCCAGCTTGTCGTGGTGCAGGCGCAACAAGTCCAGCGGGCGCACCTTGTAATGACGCTCGGCGGTCGCGGACGGCTTGTGGCCCATGATTTGCGCGACGATGCCGGTCGGCAGTTCGCACCATTCGGACAGCGTCGAGAATGAGCGGCGCAGGCCGTGCAACGTGACGTGCGGGACGCCTGCAATCGCGCAGACGCGGCCCAGCGCGCGATTCGGGTGCTCCAGCCGTCCGCTGCTGGAAGTCTTGCTTGAGAACACCCATTCGGACGGTTGCCACGGCTTGTCGGCGAACTGCTCGCGCATCTGCCTGACGTTCGGCGGCGTGTCGTTGATGCGCTTCAGTTCGAGCAACACGCTCATGAAGTACTGCGTCAACGGAATGACGCGCGTGCCTTCCACTTTGTCGCGGATGGTCAGGCTGCGCCACTTGAAGTCCACGTCATCCCACTTGAGCCCGGCCAGTTCCTCGCGGCGCGCGCCGGTCAGCAACAGGCCCTGAAGGTATGCCTCCATGACCGGGTTGCCGAGTTGGTGGACGGCTGCAAACCATGCTCCCAGTTGCTCGCGCTGCAACACGTCGTCCTTCGCGCCCGGCTTCGGCAGGTTGTCCTTCCTGAGCTTACTCGATACGGCCTTGCTGGCCACCAGACCGGCGTACTGCGGCTGCTCGTCGGCCCAGCCAGCGAAGATTCTCAACAGGTCGAACGCCTTCCGTGCGCGGGCCGGGCGCGTCTCGGCCTCGTCCGCCAGCCAGTTGCTGACCAGCGTCGCGGTCAGGTCCGCCAGCCTGAGCGGCATGAGCGGCGCGAGCGGGCCGGGTGCCGTCAGGCCCTTGCCGCGCAGCTTCGGCACGCCACCAGCCTGAGCAAGGTCAAGATGGTCCCGCATGTGCAGTTCACTCCACTTCGAGCGGCGGGCTTCGACGTACGCTGTCCACGCCTCGGACATCGTCGCGTTCTGGCGGACGGCTTCGACAAGACGTGCGGCGTGGTCGGCTTTTTTCTGAGCGGCCTGCTCGCGCGGGTCGTGCCCGGCGTCGATAACCGTGCGCAGGCGTGCGGCCTCGGTGCGAGCCTTGTCCAGCGTCCACGCCTTCGGGTCGCCGATGGTCACGCGGACGGTCTTTCCGTGCAGGCGCTGCTCGTAGACGTAGGCGCGAGCACCGGCAGCCGTAACTCTCAAGCCCAAGCCGGGCGTGTTGGTGTCCTGGTGCAAGGTCTGAGACTTGCCGGGTTCGCACCCTAGCGTCGATACCCGCTGCACCGTGAAATTAACCTTCATTGTCAGCCCCTCTGAGCGCGGGAGTACGGCGGGATTGGCTGAATGGCTGCGAGCGTGTGCCAGATGTCGACGTACGCGAGGTGCAAGTCGTTGTCCTTCCGGCAATCGACGCTGTCTTTGAAGTTGAAGTACGGCGTCGAGAGAAGACGGCTCGCTATTACGTCTGCGACCTGTTGGCGCGGCAGAAACGCACGCACCTGGTAGTCGCGGCCCGGAATGTGAATCTCCTCCACGTCGGGGCCGAATACGCGGCGGATGTCGTTCGGGCGGCGCGCACGCACCACAAGCAGGTTTTCGTCTTTGTCGCTGGCAATCACCGACAGCATCGAGTCATTCATCAAGAGCCACATTTCATTTCCCCCGCTGGCCAGCGCCTACGTAGGCGCTGTGTAGGCGCGCATTCTACTCGCAAATCAACGTGCGTCATCTCGGATAATGTAGGCAGATGAGGCGAGACAGGCTTGCAGTCTGCGTTTCAGGCAGATACCGCGATGCTTCGTGTTGACCTGAAATTACGGTTGGCTAGGATTGTGATTCCTGTTGTCGTGGGTTCGAGCCCCATCAGCCACCCCAAAGAATTCTGAAGTATCAAGCAGTTAAGCATTATGAGCCGTTCCGGAATGTGAAATTCGGAACGGCTTTTTTGTTTTCGGAATCGGGATTGCGCCGCGAAGCGCCATGGGCGCAAGTCAACCGCGAGCCGGCCGCACCGCGCCAATCCCTCTACGTCTTCCACGACGCAGCCCGGGAGTTCGGCGACCTGTCCTCGAAACACCAGGCACCGACCGACCTCATTGCAGCATCCACAGCATCGCCGCGATCGTGCCTTCGTCCTGGAAAACGGTCAGCACGTCCGGAATGCCTGTAATCGGGACATTGTTCACCGTCAAAAAGAACGCAATCCGCTGCCCGCTCCTCGCGTCGATATAGCCGGCGAGCGCCTGCCCCTTCAGGATCGGCGTCGTCGGCGCGGACGCGTTCACTCCGACGTAGGTGCCGGTCTTCGCGTGCACCTGACCTTTTGCGCCGGCAAGCGTCGGGTCGGCCTCGAAATGGTTGACCGTCGCGAGCGATCCATCGACCCCCAGCGCGGGCATCGAATCCTCGTACGTCGCAAAATCCGGCTTCGAGCGCATGCCGCGCAGCATCGCGATGACGGCCGCGGCATTCGCGGTCGTATCGCCGCCACCGCTTCCGTCGATGAAGTGATATTGGCCAGGCGAAATGTTGAACGTGGACGACAGTTCGCTCTGTTCCGCCGCGAGCGAGGCGCTCCTCGTCGTGGAGCCATTCTTCGCCAAACCGAACAGCATCAGGCTAACCTCAGCGCCGATGTTGTAGCTGACTTTGTTCACGTAGCGGACCTCCTGCCCGAACGGTGCGGACGTGAGTTGCGCCACCTGCTGCGCGTTCGAATACGAGCCTTGCGCGGGCAGCAACTGCACGGGGTTGGCCGCGACCGGCGCGGCCGTCACCGTCACGCCCGCGCGCGCAAGCGCCTCGATGAATACCGTACGCGCGTAATTGGACGGCTGCGTCACGCGGAAGGTGCGAATCAACGGATACGCATTGGTCAGGATCGGCACGAGTCCCGCCGGCAGATTGCCGCTCACATGGCCTACACAATTTGCCGACCCGATGCACAGCGGCGGCTCGGGATCGAGCTCGATGTCCAGCGCCGACGTCGCACTGCCGGTCGTCAGTGTCGATTGCACGGCGAACGCCGCCGACTTCGGACGCCAATCGAACGCAACGGCCGAGCCTTGCGCGCCTGGATTGAGCGTGACATCGACCAGATCGTCATTGACGAAGATCGGCCGCACGTCGAACTCGCCGCGAAAGTCGAACGGTTGAAAAAGACGGTCGTCGATCGCGACATCGCCGTTTATCGTCCTGATGCCCGCGGCAGCCACCTGGGCCGCAAGTGAGTCGTACCCGGCGAGCGGGTCGGGCGTGGACAGGACGGCATTGCCTATCGAGTTGGCTTCGTTGTGGTCGAAGCTGGTGAACGCGATCGTGCCGTCGGGATTGGCACGCCCGCCCATCGTGAGGTCGCCGCTCGCAACCAGAATCAGATTGCCGTTGAGCGTGCCGCTCGCGTCGACCGTGCCCTGCCGGTAGACCGGTGTGACGAACCGATGCTGCGCGCCGAGCGCATTCAGCGCATTGCCGGTCGAAAAAACCTTGCGCACCGAGGCAATGAACATCTGTGCACTGGAATCGAGATCATAGATCACGCGCCCGGACTCGAGATCGACCACCTGCATCGACCAGGTCGCATTTCTATAGGCAGGCTTTTGCATCACCTGCATGATGGAATCGGGAACCGTCGTCACCGGATCAACCGACCCGCCGCACGACACCAGCAAAAATGAAGTTGCAATCACGGCCCAGCGTTTGCAACTTCGATCGAAGGCCGCACTCATCTCAGGTCTCCAGGTTCGATTGATCGTTCTTGCGCCTAAACCTCGCTCAAGGCTTGCCCTCCTCCAGCACTTCCACCGGCTTGCTGAGCTCGCCGATCAGGATTCGTGCGATCGAGTCGGCGGGCGCGCGGCCATCGGGCGCGAGCGCGGTCGTCGCCCATGTTACGACGGTCGTTTGCGTCGTCGGGTCGTACACCATGAACGTATTGAAGCCGTTGATCTGGCCGTTGTGCCCATAGAACGATCCATACTTTGCGATGCCCAGACAGTAACTCGGCGAGTTCGGATCGGACGGCACGAGCGGCGTGCAAGTGGACAGGCGCCTCGCCTGCAGATCGGCGTTCAGATAGCCTCCGCCGACCATCCGTTGCACGAAGGCAGCGAGTTGCTTGACGGTCGAAATGCCAGAGCCGGCCGTCCACGCCCATGACGCGCTCGCGGTCGTGACATCGGTTGGCTGCAGGGCGCCGTTCGCCGCAGCCGCCTGCCGTTCGGGAGACAGCGCCGCGTCGGTTGCGGTCTCCGCATTGGTGCCCCACAAATAGCCGTGCGGGGCCGGAGGGAGCAGCGACGTATCGTTCTGCGGCGGCAAGTACGTATCGGTGAGGCCGAGCGGCGCGAACAGGCGCGCTTGCATCGCGTCGGCGGCGCTCGTTCGCGTCAGCTGCTCGACGATGAGTCCGAGCAGCACGGTGTTCGTATTCGAATAGCCGAACGAAGTGTCCGGCGCGAAATCCACCGGGTGGCTGAAAGCGATATTGAGCATGTCGCCGGTGGTCCAAAGTTTGTTTGGCTGCGCATCGAGCGTCTGATTGAAGGCCAGATCCTTCGTATAGTTGTAAAGGCCGCTTCGCATCGACAGAAGCTGCTGGATCGTGATCGCGTCGCCGTTGGGCACGGTCGCGATGAATTTGCTGACCGGGTCGCTCAGACTCAACTTTCCCTCCTGCACCAGTTGCAGAACCACGGTGCCGGTCCAGGTCTTCGTCACGCTGCCGACGCGAAAGTGCGCGTCGGTGGGAATCGGCGTGTTGGTGCCTCGCACCGCGGTACCGAACGATTCGAGCCAGTTGCCGCGCGGCGATCGCACGTAGACGACCGCACCCGCCGTGAGCGTGTCCACGAGCAGCTGATTGATCTGTGGACGAGCCGCCGTGACATAAGCGGGCTCGCCTGACAACTGGTCGCCGCCGCACCCGGAAAGCGCGAGTCCGACGATCAGTGCCAGGCCTCGTACGCAGAGCGCGAACGCAGACTTCGCTTCTGAAAACACAGGGAAGATAGTCATTGTTCTTTCCGCTCCGATCGCGCGCCGCAATGCATCGCTGACAAGCGAGCCCAAGGTGACTTACGAGTCGATTCGCCGACGCCCGTCGGGCCGCCAAAACCCTACGGCGCTGCGATGCCTGGAATGGCGAAGCAACGGCTTTATCCCGTTTCGTTTGCTCGCTGAGCAACTATAGGATGGAGTTCGCCGCAACGAACGCACTCGATGCCTACATTGGGATTCGGGAAAGGAGATTTGACCGAAAAAGGCGATACGACGGACCACGAAGTTGGCGGACGACCGCACACGTCATACAGAAAGCTGGGCGCGCCCTTGTTGAAACGACCCGTGCCCCGCGGTCACCTCCACGAATCCGCAATACGCCGCCGCGCGTTCGAAGCGTCCGCCCTCACGCCCCGGCCCGTGAACGTCCCCGCGCACGGGCCGCCGCACCCGGAACCGGCACAACGACTTCTGCGAGCAATTCCTCATGCAGCGCCCGCAACACTTCGACAAACGCAGACGCGAGCCGCTCTCGTGGCCGGTGCGGAGGAAAGAGCAGATAAGTTGGAAACATGATGGCCGGCACAAACGGGCGAATGGCGATATCCGGTCCGGCGTAGTCACGTGCGACGATGGGATGGGCGAGCGTGACCCCCATCCCATGCCGAACCATCTCGCAGCACATCGCGGTGTACTGCGCCTCGATCGCGAGGACCCGTTGCACCCCGGCGCGCTGGAACACTTCGTCCATCAGCGCGCGCGTGCCATCGCCGTGACACAGCGAGAGGAACGACTCGCCTTCCAGGTCCTCTGGCCTGATCTTGCGCTTTGCCGCTAGCCGATGCGTGGCAGGCATCACACAAACGGCAGCCACGTTCGACAACTGCTCGACCCCGCAATCCGACGCCTCGCTGACGTACACCACCACGCCCAGATCGCAGAACTGCGAAGTGGTCCAGTGATTGACCGTTCCCGACGTATTCACGTGCAGCGATACGGTGACGTCCGGAAACAGTTCGACGAATCGCTTGATCGCATGAGGCACCAGCGTCATGCCGGCGGATGGCATCGCGGCGATGCGCAACCGCCCGCTGCCGAGATTGCGAATTTGCGCCGCGGCATTGGCCAGACCCTGCAAGCCTACGAAGGCGCGTTCGACCTCGCGAAAGAACGCCTCGCCCTCGCTGGTCGGAATCAGCCGAACGCCGCTGCGTTGAAACAGCTGCAAGCCCGTATCACGCTCCAATTGCGCGATCAGCCTGCTCACGTTCGGCTGCGAGGTGAACAGCGCCTTGGCCGCAGCGGTCATCGACCCCGACACCATCACCGCGCGAAACGCCTCGATGTGCTTGAGATTCATCCGTATTCTCCCTTAGACGACCACCCGCAACCCATATCATCCATGCATAGGTAGGTATTTTATTCGTATTGGACGACATGAAGAGGCAGCGCGACACTGCATGCCATCGACGGGCGAGCAAGCCCGCCTCTCCCACATCGGAACTGGAGATCGTCGTCATGAGAAGAGCGTTGCATCGCAGTCTGTCCGCCCCGTCGCGCGCCGCCGTCGCGGCGGTTTCCTTCGCGGCCGTGCTCGCCGCCCCGCTCTTCGCGCAGGCCGAGACCACGCTGTACGTCGCCAATGTGGGCGGCTCGAACGAACAGGTCTACCGGCAAAAAATCATTCCGCCGTTCGAGAAGGCCCATAACGTCAAGATCGTCTACGTCGCGGGGAATTCGAGCGACACACTCGCCAAGCTCCAGGCACAGAAAGGCCATCAGCAGATCAACGTGGCGGTGATGGACGACGGCCCCATGTATCAGGCGATGCAGCTCGACCTGTGCGCCAAGCTCGACGACGCGCCGGTGATGAAAGACGTCTATCCGCTCGCCAGGCTCGGCCCGAACGCGATCGGCGTCGGCATGGTGGCGACCGGCATCGGCTACAACGAGGACGCGTTCAGGAAAGCCGGCCTGCCGCCGCCCGACTCGTGGAAGGCGCTCACCGACAGCCGCCTCAAGGGCAAGCTCGGCGTGCCGCCGATCACCAATACCTACGGCCTGCATACCCTCGTGATGCTCGCGCGCCTCTCGGGCGGCGGCGAAAAGAATATCGATCCGGGTTTCACCGCGATGACGAAGCAAGTCGCGCCGAACGTGCTGTCGTGGGCACCGACGCCCGGCGAGATGGACGGTCAGATGCAAGCCGGCGACGTGATCCTCGCGCCTTACGGCAGCGGGCGCGCCGTGGCGCTGCAGAACACCGGCTTTCCGCTGAAGTTCATCTACCCGAAGGAAGGCGCGGTCGCGTTACAGGTGGCGGCGTGCGTCCTCGCGGAAAACGCGCAGCCGCAGCTGTCGCAGCAGTTCGTGCAGTATCTGTTGAGCCCGCAAGTGCAGGTCTTGCAGGCGCAAGGCATTGGCCTCGGTCCGGTCAACAGGACGGTCAAGCTCACGCCTGAGGTCGCCGCGCGCGTGCCCTATGGACCCGAGCAGGTCTCGAAGCTGACCGCGGTGGACTGGGCCACGATCAACCAGCACCGCGCCGAGTGGACCGAGCGCTGGAACCGTTCGGTGGAACGCTGATGCGCGCCGCAGGCGTGCGTGACTGGGCCGTTATTCGCGCGGCGCGCGATCTGATGAAGGAGCAAGGCGCATGGCCTTTCTGACTCTGCAAGGCATTTCCAGGCGCTACGGCGATTTCACCGCGATCGAGCAGCTCGATCTTTGCGTCGAACGCGGGGAACTGCTCGCGCTGCTCGGGCCATCCGGTTGCGGCAAGACCACCACCCTGCAGATGGTTGCGGGTTTCGTCACGCCGACCACCGGCCGGATTCTGCTCGACGGCCGCGACATCACCCACGAACGCCCGGAAAAGCGCGGCATCGGCGTGGTGTTTCAAAGCTACGCGCTGTTTCCTCACATGAGCGTCGCCGGCAACGTCGGCTTCGGGCTGGAGATGCGCAAGGTGCCGCGCAAGGAGCGCGACGCGCGCGTGGCCGAAGCGCTCTCGCTGGTGCGCCTCGATGGCCTCGGCCACCGCTATCCGAAAGAGCTGTCGGGCGGCCAGCGCCAGCGCGTTGCAATTGCGCGCGCCATTGCCATGCAGCCCGAACTGCTGCTGCTCGACGAACCGATGTCGAACCTCGACGCGAAGCTGCGCGAGGAGATGCACATCGAACTGCGCGCCATCCAGAAGCGTCTGGGCATCACGACGATTCTCGTCACGCACGATCAGGTCGAAGCGATGACCATGAGCGATCGCATCGCGGTGATGCATCGCGGTGCCATTGCGCAGCTGAGCACACCCTACGACGCGTACGAGCGGCCCGCCACGCCGTTCGCCTCGACCTTCCTCGGCCGCACCAATGCGTTTGCCGGTGAAGTGCTGCGCCGCAATCTGCGTTGCGCGGAGGTGGCGGTGGCGGGCACCACGCTGCATGTGCCGCACGAGGGCCGTCAGGTCGGTGGATGCGTCAACGTCTATATCCGTCCGGAGAAGGTGCATCTGGCCAATGGCGACGCCCGCGTGCGCGGCCGTATCACGACGCGGGTGTTCGTCGGCAATCAATGGCTGCTGGAAGTGGAAACCGAACTCGGCAGGCTGCGCGTCGCCCAGCCGAACCTCGGCGCGCCGCCGCCCGAGGAAGGTCACGAAGTGGGTCTCGCCTGGACCGACGACGACCTGCGCGTGCTCACGCAAGATGATCAGGAGAGCGCTCATGGCCACGCTTGAAGACGGCCGCCCCGGCGCCGCGCCGTGGCTGCTGTCGGGGCCCGCGCTGCTGCTGTTCGTCGGCCTGCTGCTGATGCCGCTGCTGCTCACGCTGATGCTGTCGTTTCGTGTCTTCAGCGACGTGGCCGGCGTCACGTCGGCCTATACGCTCGCGAACTACTGGCAAGTGGTTAGTGATCCTTACTATGGCACGATCTTCCTGCGCACGGGCGGTCTTGCCTTCGCCGTCACCCTGCTGTCCATCGTGCTCGGCGTGCCCGAGACCATTGTGCTCGCTCGCATGAAGCGCCCGTGGCAGTCGTTGTGTCTCCTGGTCGTGCTCGGTCCGCTGCTGATTTCCGTGGTGGTGCGCACGCTCGGCTGGCAGATCCTGCTCGGCAACAACGGCGTGCTGAATAACCTGCTCCAGTCGCTGCATGTCACGAGCGAACCGGTGCGTCTGGTCTTCACGATGACGGGCATGATCATCGCGCTCACGCACGTGCTGGTGCCTTTCATGGTGATGTCGGTATGGGCGAGCATGCAGAAGCTCGACCCGCAGGTCGAATGGGCCGGCCGCTCGCTCGGCGGCTCACCGCTCGCGGTGTTGCGCCGCGTGGTGCTGCCGCAGATCATGCCGGGCGTGCTGTCGGGCTCGATCATCGTGTTTGCGCTGTCCGCTTCCGCCTTTGCGACGCCCGCGCTGATCGGCGGGCGCCGGCTGAAAGTGGTGGCCACGGCCGCGTACGACGAATTCCTCGGCACGCTCAACTGGCCGCTCGGCGCGAGTATCGCCGTGCTGCTGCTGATCGCCAACGTGGCGATCGTGATGGGTTGCAGCCGTCTGGCAGAACGCCGCTTGCGGCACATCTTCGACTGAGCGAGGCAGAGCGAACATGAAACAGAACGGCATGCTCGGGTGCGTCTACAACGTGCTCTTCCTGAGTTTCATCGTCGCGCCCCTCGCGGCGGTCATGCTCGTCGCCTTCACCGACAAAGGCTACATCTCGATGCCTTTCGATGGCGCGTCGCTACGCTGGTTCCGCGCGATCCTGCAGAACGACGACATCGTTTCCGCATTCTGGCTCTCGGTGCGGCTCGCGCTGGCTTCGGCGACCATCGGCGTCGTGCTCGCGGTGCCTGCGGCGCTCGCGATTGCGCGCTATCGCTTTCCCGGCCGCGCCGCGCTCACCAGCTTCTTCCTGTCGCCGATGATGATTCCCGCCGTCGTGCTCGGCATCGCGTTTCTGCGCTTTCTGTCGCTGCTGCATCTGTCGGGCTCGTTCTGGTCGCTGGTCTGTGCGCACGTCGTGATCGTGCTGCCGTACGCGCTGCGGCTCGCGCTGTCCTCCGCGGTCGGACTCGATCGCGATGCCGAACGGGCCGCGCTCTCGTGCGGCGCGAGCCGCTTCACCGCGTTTCGCCGCGTGGTGCTGCCGATGATCCGCACCGGCGTGGCAGGCGGCTGGGTGCTCTCGTTCATCCAGAGTTTCGACGAACTCACGATGACCATTTTCGTAGCGACGCCGGGCACCACCACGCTGCCCGTCGCCATGTACAACCAGATCGCGCAGACAATCGATCCGCTCGTCGCCTCGGTGTCGGCGGTGCTGATCGTCGGCACTGTCCTGCTGATGATCCTGCTCGATCGGATGGTGGGACTGGATCGCATTCTGATCGGAGAAGCGCAATGACGTTGACAAGCAGCGCGAGTCCCGACGTGCTCGTGCTCGGCGGCGGCCTCGTCGGTTCCGCGGTGGCCTATGGACTCGCCCGCAAAGGCGCGCGGGTGACCGTGCTCGACGAGGACGACGGCAGCTTGCGCGCCTCGCGCGGCAACTTCGGCCTCGTCTGGATTCAGGGCAAGGGCTACGGCCTGTCGCCGTACGCGCGCTGGTCGCGCAGTTCGGCCACGCGCTGGCCGATGCTCGCCGCAGCGCTGCTCGAGGAAACCGGCGTGGACGTCGCGTTGCGTCAGCCAGGCGGCTTGCATTTCTGCTTCAGCGACGACGAACTCGCGCAACGCCACGAGCGCCTCGCGACGCTGCAAGCCGAACTCGGCGATTACCCATATCAGATGCTCGATGCCGCCGAAGTCCGCGCACGCATCCCGCAGATCGGCCCCGATGTGCTTGGCGCGAGCTATACGCCGATGGACGGTCACGTGAATCCGCTCAAGCTCCTGCGCGCGCTGCACGCCGCGATGCAGGCGCGTGGCGTGCGGCTGGTGCCGGGTGAACACGCGCAGCGCATCGAGCCGCAAGGCGATGGTTTCGTCGTGCACGGCAGACGTGGCACCTATCGCGCGGCGCGCACGGTGCTCGCTGCCGGCCTCGGCAATCGCGCGCTCGCGCCGTTCGTCGGACTCGATGCGCCGGTCGCGCCGAATCGCGGACAGGTGCTGGTGAGCGAACGCGTCACGCGCTTTCTCGACTATCCGACGCTCAACGTGCGGCAGACCGACGAGGGCACCGTGCAGTTCGGCGATTCGATGGAGGAAGTCGGCTTCAACGACTTCACCACCACGCCCGTGCTGGCCGACATCGCCCGGCGCGGCGTGCGCGCGTTCCCGATGTTGCAGCACGTGCGGCTCATCCGCATGTGGGCCGCGCTGCGCGTTTATAGCCCCGACGGCTTTCCGATCTACGACCAGTCCGACACGCATCCCGGCGCGTTCGTCGTGACATGTCATAGCGGCGTGACGCTCGCGGCCGCGCATGCGTTGCGGATCGCCCCGTGGATCATGGGCGCGCCGATTCCCGACGAATTGCCCGCTTTTTCCGCGCGCCGCTTCGAGCACGCCCGAGAACTGACTCCCGCTCACTGACCCTCGATATGACTTCCCAATCGACCCCTACCCTGTTCAAGCCGCTAGCCGATGTGCAAAGTGCAGCCGCCGCGAACGTCGACATCCGCTTCAACGATCAACCGCTCTCAGTGCCCGGCGGCCGCTCGGTCGCCGCGGCGCTGCTCGCCTCGGGCGTGTCGCGCTTTCGTGCGACGCCCGTGTCCGGCGCAGCGCGCGCGCCTTTCTGCATGATGGGCGCGTGCTTCGAATGCCTCGTCGAAATAGACGGCGTGCCGAGCCGCCAGAGCTGCATGGTGGAGGTGAAGGCCGGCATGCGGATCCGCTCGCAGGAAGGCGCGCGCGACCTGCCGCCCGCGACCGTGACTGAATCGAGTGATGCACCGCTGGAGAATGCGCATGGCCGCTGATTTCGCTTCCGAACCGGTGGACGTCGTGGTGGTGGGTGCCGGTCCCGCCGGCATGAGCGCGGCGACGCGCACCGCGCACGCGGGGCTCAAAACCGTCCTGATCGACGAACAGGACGCCGTGGGTGGCCAGATCTATCGCGGCATTGGCCGCGCCGACCCGCGTCGCAAGGACATTCTCGGCCCCGACTATGCCGCGGGCGCCGCCATCGCCGATGCGTTCGCCGCTTGCGGCGCGCGCCACCTGATCAACGCGAGCGTGTGGCAAGTCACGCGCGAGCGCGGCGTCAATTATCTACGGGACGGCAAGATCGGCAGCTTCGACGCACGACGCGTGATTCTCGCGACCGGCGCGTTGGAGCGACCCTTTCCGATTCCCGGCTGGACCCTGCCCGGCGTGCTGAGCGCGGGCGCGGCGCAGATCCTTCTGAAAAGCGCGGGCGAGGTGCCCGCCGCGGCGCCGGTGCTGGCGGGCTGCGGACCGCTGCTCTATTTGCTCGGCTGGCAATACGTGCGCGCCGGCGTGCCGATTCGCGCACTGGTCGACACCACGCGTCATGAAGATCGCTGGCGTGCCAGGCGTCATGTGTTCGCGGCGCTGCGCGCGTGGCCGTTGCTCAGCAAGGGCTTGCAACTGATCCGCACGCTGCGCGAAGCCGGCGTGCCGATCTTCGAGGCGGCCGACGATCTGCGCGCGGAAGCACGCACCGGCGCGGATCATGCCGAACGCGCCGCCGCGCTGCGCTTCACGACGCAAGGCACGGCACATCGCATCGAAGCCGACGTGATCCTCCTGCATCAGGGCGTCGTGCCGAACACGCAATTCACGCAGGCGCTGCGCGCCACACATCGTTGGGACAACGAACAACTCTGCTTCACACCGCAAGTGGATGCATGGGGCGAGCTCGACGTGCCGGGCATTTTCGTAGCGGGCGATGGCGCGGGCATTGGCGGCGCGCAGGCCGCCGCACTGCAAGGGTCGCTCGCGGGACTTGCGGCCGCTTCGCAGCTGGGTGCCATCAGCGCCGCATCGCGCGACACCGAAGCCGCTCAGCAGCGCCGCGCGCTCGCAGACGTCATGCGCATCCGGCCGTTTCTGGACAGCCTCTACCGTCCACGCGCGAGCAACCGTATTCCGCGCGACGAGACCATAGTCTGCCGTTGCGAGGAAGTCACCGCGGGCGAGTTGCGCAAGTTCGTCGAGCTGGGCTGCGTGGGACCGAACCAGGCGAAATCGTTCGGGCGCTGCGGAATGGGACCGTGTCAGGGGCGCATGTGCGGCCTTACCGTCACGGAGGTGATCGCCGACGCGCGACGCGTGTCGCCCGCCGAAGTCGGCTATTACCGCATCCGCCCGCCGATCAAACCGCTCACGCTGGGAGAACTCGCCGGTGAGTGACAGCACCCACATGGAGGCCGACGTCCTTGTGGTCGGCGGCGGATTGCACGGCACCAGCAGCGCGTTCCACATGGCGCGGCGTGGCGCGACGGTGATCGTGCTCGAAGCCGACTACGTCGCGCGTCATTCGTCGGGCGTCAACGCGGGCGGCGTGCGCACGCTGGGCCGTCCGTTGCCCGAAATTCCGCTCGCGCTGATGTCGCGCGAACTGTGGCATCGCATGAGCGATCTGCTCGGCGAGGACGGCGGGTTCGTGCCATCCGGCCAGTTGAAAATCGCCGAAACGGACGACGAGCTGGAAGCCTGTCGCCAGCGCGTCGCGTTGCTCGAATCGCATGGATTCACGCACGAGAAGGTGATCGACCGCAAGGCGGTGCTCGAACTGGAGCCGGCGCTCGCGCGGCATGTCACCGGCGGCATCTGGGTCGAGCGCGACGGCTTCGCGCTGCCCTACCGTACGACGACCGCGTTCCGGCTCGCCGCGCAACGATTGGGATGCCGGTTCCTGGAAGGCGCGCCGGTACGCCGTATCGAACAGCGTGGCACGCGTTGGGTCGCGACGACGCCGCAGCACACATTCAGCGCGCAGAAGTTGCTCGTCACCGCAGGCGCCTGGTCCGGCGAGCTCACGAAGCAGGTAGGTGAACCCGTGCCGCTGCATCCCGAAGGCTTGATGCTGATGGTCACTCATCGGGTGGCGCCATTTTGCCGCGCGACGCTTGGCGCAACCGGCAGGCCGCTGTCGTTCAAGCAGTTCGACAACGGTACGGTGGTGATCGGCGGCAAGCTGATCGGCATCGCGGACCTCGCGAATCGTCACGGCGAAGTCGATTTCGCCCGACTCGTGCGCAGCGCGCAGACCGTGACCGATCTGTTTCCGCATCTGCGCCATCTCGGTGTCAATCGCGCGTGGGCCGGCGTCGAAGCCTTCACCGCAGATGAACTGCCCGTCATTTCCGCGAGCCGCAAGGCGGCGAACCTGTACTACTCGTTCGGCTATTGCGGCAGCGGTTTTCAGCTCGGGCCGGGCTGCGGCAAGCTCGTGTCCGAACTGATACTCGACGGCGCGCCGTCGATTGCGCTCGATGCCTTCGCTGTCGATCGCTTCGGCCGCGCCTCGCCGTCCTCACGCGCTGCGCAGCTCGTCGCGCACTGATCGCCTGCTTTTTTCTCCGTCACGCGCGTTCAGTCGGCGCGCGACGGTCTCGTTCGACTTCAACTGGAGAGATGTTCATGACCGATATCGTTCGTATCGAAACCAATCAGCGTATGAGCCGCGTCGTCAAAGCGGGGGGCCTCGTGTTCATTGGCGGCCAAACGTCGGCCGACCACGCGCCCGACGTGAAAGTTCAGACCGCGCGAGTCCTCGAGAAGATCGACGGCTTTCTGGACAAGGCTGGCATCGACAGGACGCGTCTCGTCTCCGCGCAGGTCTGGCTTGCGGACATTAGCCGCGATTTCGCCGGTATGAACGAGGTATGGGACGCTTGGGTTCCACAGGGCTGTGCACCAACACGTGCGACAGTGCAGGCAAAACTGGCGGCGCAAGAGTTGCTTGTCGAGATTGCCGTGGTGGCGCTGGCTTGATGTGCGGTGTTAGTGCGTGGGCCCGTTTTGCTGTTCGCTGATCGACTGGCCCGCGCACATGCCGAAAGCGAATTACGTAGGTCTGCGCGGCGGGGAGTGCATTGAGTGGCCGGTGGGCCGCTCAATGCACCAGCTCTTATTGGCCGGCGGCCGGCGACACTACGCTAGGGGTCGCCAGCGTGTTGTTGCTCTTCGGGGCGCTGGTGCCAGACGTCGAAGTGCTGTTGGTGCTGCTCGGCAGTCCCGTATTCGGCGACGTGGCGGACATGCCGCTACCCGAGTTCGTGGTCCCCGGTGTGCCGTAGCCGCCCGTTCCACCGTTCACCTGATTTGCCGGACTGGCCGTGCTGCCTGACGAACCGCTGCCGCTCGAACCTCCCGCCGTCTGCGCATAGGCGCCGCCCGACACGGCCAGCGCGGCGACGGCCGCGATTAACATGCTGGTTGCTTTGCTCATGATCCGTGCCTCCTTGATCGCACTGGAATAGGGACGCAGACGTTCGCCGCCTGCTTGACCATGAATCCAGCAACGAGCGTGCCGCAGGATTGGCGTTGCCTGGGTTGGAACGCGTTCGGCGACATGAGCTTTGACGTCTGCCCTCCCTCGATCTTCGACGCCGAATCATCCCGACTTCCTTCTAAAGCCTTTCAAGGCTTGTGTCTCCGACTGTCCGGTCACGACGGTCCGCCTCCGTCTAGCGCGACCGAATCAGCGTTCGAGTGATTATTCCGAAACGGGGAACAGTAATTTCAGATTATCGGCACAATTTTTCGATAGTAGGGGTATACACTGCATTCCATCGACGTTGCAGACAACACCCACCTCCTGCGACGCCTTCCTGAACTGAAATCGAAACGTTATCGGAGTCATACCATGAAGACCAAGCTCATCGCCGCCCTGTTGGTTGCCGCTTCTGCCTCGATCGCCGCCCCGGCTTTTGCCAGCGGCTACGGCCCGGCGCCGTTTTACCGTCCGTCGGTCGGCGCACCGGCTTCGCAGCAAGGTCAAAATGCGCAAACCGTTGCCGCCGAACGTGCGAACGCTGACTCGAACGCATACGGCGGCGTGAAGAACGTGTCGTCGCAATCGGGGACGCGCCAGCCGGCTTCGGGCCCGCAATCGGTTTTCTTCGGCCACTAAGCACCAGCCGTCGAATCGGCCGCCCGCGAGGGCGGCCGATCCACCAGGCGCCGCGCATGCTGTACTGATGCCGGCGCCTGGTTGCGTTTACGGCGGCGCGATGCGGCGGCCGTGCGACCTCGCGCGCCCCCCCCCGCGAGGCCGCGTCGGCGGCTTTCGCTGATTGCGGTAGGTGATGCTATTAGCGGTTTACGGCAGCGCAGTCCGGCACTGCATGCAAGATCGGCGAGCTATTCCCCGCGCAATGTCCGAATCAAGCCGCGGCGCGATAGTCCGTCGGCTTAGCGCCGTTCGCCGCGCCCATCAATCGACCTGCGACTAAGCGGCAAGGCCCGCATCGATCAACTCACGCGCCGCACGGAAGGCCGCCTCAGCCGCGGCATGCTCGGTCGACCACAAGCTGTCGATATGCACGAGGCGCCAATCGATCACGACTGCATCGCCCTTGAGCACCCGAAAATGCGCCTTGACGCCCGTGAGCACCTGCTCGACCGCGACCTCGATGTCGTAGTCCCGATAGCGCTCCTCGTAATCCCCCATGTCGAGGCCCTTCGGCTTCACGTTCGCCTCCCCGTGTCGCTGATGAATGGGCGCGCCCATACCGCTCGCGGCATCCAGCCACGCTGCTCGGCCGTGCTTTTTCCGACGATCAATCGCAATCGCCGGACAGATACTGTCGGCCGCTACAAGTAATCTGGATGTCCGCGCCGCTTTCTTCGGCGACCAGACCGCTCGCGAGCAATTCCGCTGCGACGGACTGCGAGAGTTTGGGCGCCGGCTGTCCAACGCCGACGTCATTCAGACGCCGCAAGGCTTCTACCGCTTCGGGACTCAATGACTTCGACATGGCCGTCTCCGCCGGAATGTTCAATTCATCCTAGCAAGTTTGGACGGCGTATGCAGACGCGTTTCGACCCGAACCCAGGCGCGATCGAGGCTGACATGGCGCGTGCGCACAAACGTCTGTAGGCTGGGTGCGGCCCGGAGCATGCGACACAGTCGGGGCGAAAGCCGTGGACAGGCGTTGGCCCGCCCTACACGACAACGCACAAATCAGGCAACGCTGCGTCTGCCCCGACCCACCACCCAGGACCCACAACTCGGCGACCACCCGACATCGCCGCTGATTCACCTTATCGCAGCCCGGTACAGCGAAGCACGGCGCGGCTCAGCACTACGCAAATGCCTGCGAATCTTCGGCAAGCCTTCAGGTCTATCAGGATATGGGCAAACGCAGCAAAACCAGCAGCGGGATCGCAAAGGAGGACCCGATGAACCGAAGCAGACGGACCACCCTGGCCGAAAGCATCGCGCTCGCGCTCGTGCTGGCCGCGACGAGCGGCGCGGCGGCGCTCGCACAAACGGCCAAAACAGCGCCGCAGGACAGCAGCGCGTCAATGGTGAAACGGCCTGAGACGGCCTCCGGCTCGGGCGGCTCGAGCAATCCGGACAACATGCCGATCAAGCGCCCGCGCAAGCCGACCAACGACAGGATGATGCACGAGCCGCCTGCGAGCGGCGCGAACGCGAAGTAACGCCGGCTCCATCGTCATCCCACTGCCGCTGTCACAGCCGCGCGATCGAGACCTCCGTCGATTTCACCAGCGCGACGACTTCCGAGCCGACCTTCAGTTCGAGTTCGTCGACCGAGCGCGTGGTGATCACGGAGGTCACGATGCCGAAGGGCGTCTCGACGTCGACTTCCGACACCACCGAACCGCGGATGATTTCCCTGACTTTGCCCTTGAATTGATTGCGAACGTTGATTGCGGTAATGGTCATAGCGAGCGGCTCCGAAGAAGTGGTAGAGAACAGTTGGTCAAGCAATCTCAGACGGCCCAGCGGACGTCTGTCGGCCAGCTCGGGCGGCCTTCGCCAAGCGCGTCGAATGGACGATGAGGGCACGATGAGGCAGCGCGTCGTCGTCCGGCGCGCTCTTGAGTACGCGTTGCAATACGTGGGCTTCCAGCGCGGCGAAGCCCGCCGACGCTCGCGCGCGTGGACGCGCAAGCGGCACCGGCTGATCGAGCGCGATGCGCCCTGCTTCGATCAGCAGAATGCGCTCGCCGAGCGCCACGGCTTCATGCACATCGTGCGTGACGAGCAGCGCGGTGAAGCGATGCTCGCGCCACAAGCGTTCGATCAACGCGTGCATTTCGATTCGCGTCAACGCGTCGAGCGCGCCGAGCGGCTCATCGAGCAGCAGCAATTGCGGACGATGCACGAGTGCCCGCGCCAACGCCACGCGCTGACGCTGACCGCCGGAAAGCTGCGCGGGCCAGTCGTTGGCGCGCTCGAGCAGACCGACTTCGGCAAGCACTGCGCGCGCTTCTTCGCGGGCACTGCGGCCAAGTCCGAGCATCACGTTGTGCAGCACGCTTTTCCACGGCAGCAGGCGCGCGTCCTGAAACATGATGCGGGTGTCGAGCGGGCCGCCGTCGGCGCTGCGCTTGTCCAGTACGCCCGCGCTGGCGTTTTCGAGTCCGGCGATGAGCCGCAGCAAGGTGGACTTCCCGCAGCCGCTGCGCCCGACGATCGCGACGAAACTGCCGCGCTCGATCGACAGATCGAAACCGGACAACACGATGCGTTCGCCGTAGTGCATGGCGACGCCGCGCAATTGCACCGAGTAGTCGGCCGCCTCGCCGTTCGTGCGTGGCACAGCGTTGTTCGAGCGCGCGCGGTCCGGCTCTCGTGCTGCTTGTTGCGCAGTGGCGACTTGTGCTGCGTACGCCGCTTCAGACTGCGCACAGCCCGCCGTCTCGTCCGCATGGCGATCGACGATCCGCGCTTGCGCGAGCCCAGTCCGCAGATCGCCCGCAGCACCGCCCAACGACGCCGGCAAAGTCGTTGCACTCATACTTTTGCTCCTCGTTGATAGGCCGGATGCCAGCGCAGCGACACGCGCTCCAGGCCCTTTGCGAACGCGTCGGCGAGCTTGCCGAGCGCGGCGTACAGCAAGATGCCGACCACCACCACATCGGTCTGCAGGAATTCGCGCGCGTTCATCGTCATATAGCCGATGCCCGACTGCGCGGAAATGGTTTCGGCGACGATCAGCGTGACCCACATCAAGCCGAACGCGAAGCGCACGCCGACGAGAATCGACGGCAACGCGCCGGGCAGAATCACGTGCCGGTATAGCGGCAGGCCCCGCACGCCATAGCTGCGCGCCATTTCGATCAGGTTCGCGTCAACGGAACGGATACCGTGGAACGTGTTCACGTAGATCGGAAAGAACACGCCCAGCGCGACGAGGAACACCTTGGCCTGCTCCTCGATGCCGAACCACAGGATCACGAGTGGAATCATCGCGAGTGCCGGAATATTGCGCACCATCTGCACGGTGGAATCCAGGGCGATTTCGGCGGGCTTGAAAAGACCGGTCGCGAGCCCGAGCACGAGTCCAATTGCGCCGCCGATCGCAAACCCCGACACCGCGCGCCACGTGCTCACCTTCACGTCCGCCCACATTTCGCCGGACTGGATCAGCGACCACGCCGCCTTCACGACCGCGAGCGGTTCGGGCAGCACGCGCGTCGACAGCACGCCGCTGCGCGCGGCGAATTCCCACGCCAGCAACATTGCGAGCGGCACGAGCCAAGGCGAGAGATGCCTGCCGACCCGGCGCAGCGCGCTGACACCGGCGCGAGCCCTGGCAGCGCTGCCCGCACTCATGGTGAATGGCGTCATCATTGCTTTCCTTTGCTTGTCGAAAACCCTGGGTGTCGAAACCCCGGAACGCACTGCGCACCGTTCAACTTGCGCTCGCCAGGCTCGGTAGGTGTTCGTTGCCGACGATCTCGCCGAAGGGCCCGGAAAGCGGTCCATTCGAAACCTTGTTGCGCCGGTTCGGCAGCAGCGGAAACACCAGCTCCGCGAAGCGATACGACTCCTCGAGATGCGGATAGCCAGACAGAATGAACGTATCGATGCCGAGCTGCGCGTACTCTTTCATGCGCGCGACTACCTGTTCGGGATTACCGACCAGCGCCGTGCCCGCGCCGCCGCGCACGAGGCCAACGCCGGCCCACAGGTTCGGATACACCTCCAGCTCGGCGCGCCCGCCGCGCTTGCCGCCGTGCAGCGCGGCCATGCGGCGCTGGCCTTCGGAGTCCATCTTCGAGAACGAGGTCTGCGCGCGTGCGATGGTGTCGTCGTCGAGCTTGCTGATGAGTCTGTCCGCGGCGGCCCACGCTTCATCTTCGGTCTCGCGCACGATCACGTGCAGACGAATGCCGAACTGGATCTGACGGCCGTGCGCCGCTGCGCGGGCGCGAATGTCGGCGATCTTCCTGGCCACCGCGTCGGGCGGCTCGCCCCACGTCAGATAGGTATCGATGTGCTCACCGGCCATCTCATGCGCGGCCGCGGACGACCCGCCGAACCACAGCGGCGGATGCGGGTGCTGCACCGGCGGGAACAACGTCTTGCCGCCCTTCGACGACAGATGCTTGCCGTTGAACTGGATGGCCTCTTTGGCATGCGACGCGCTGAGCAGCTTGCGCCAGATATGCAGGAATTCGTCGGTGATTTCGTAGCGCGTGTCGTGATCGACGAACACGCCGTCACCTTGCAGCTCGGCCGCGTCTCCACCCGTCACCACGTTGATCAGCAAACGACCATTCGACAGCCGGTCGAACGTCGCCGCCATCCGCGCCGCGAGGCCCGGCGACGAAATGCCAGGGCGGATCGCCACCAGAAACTTCAGGCGTCTGGTCACGCCGATCAGGCTCGACGCGACGACCCACGCGTCTTCGCACGAACGGCCGGTTGGTAGCAGAACGCCTTCATAGCCGAGGGTATCGGCGGCGATGGCGATCTGCTGAAAGTAGTCGTGATCGACTGCGCGTGCGCCTTTGGAAGTGCCGAGATAGCGGCTGTCCCCGTGAGTCGGAATGAACCAGAAGATATTCATATGCGGCTCCTGCCGGTGCTAACTGAGATCGACGCAGACGCTGGAGGGCAGCCATGCGCAAAGGCCGGCCGCGTGCATCGCGCCGACACGCGGCGCGGCGATCCAACGTCAAAATGTCTCGGGAAAAATGGGCGCCATTGGCGCCGGCTACGCACGACGGCGCAAGCAGCGGCACGTGTCCCTACGGCAGCGGATGAAGATCGGCATCAGGCAGGACATCGTGACGGCTTCCCTCGACCAGAACGTGCGCATGCGCGCTCGATTAAACGGCGACGGCCACCAACGCCGTCTGCCTAGAGAAACAGTCTATGGATCGCGCCGCGGCTTTTGAACGATTTTTTCCAGCTTAGGTTTTCCATTTCCGCGATTAGCCGACGCCCCGACGTTCAGGTGTTGCGCGTTGTGCACGCGGGAAACGCAGTGCGCGTAGATATAATGGCGCACGTTCCAATAACCCGGTACAGGCCCTGCGAATCACGCCGCCTGTATTTTGGCGGTGCAATGCATGCAAAAACTCATCCTGCCTTTCGTCGCCGGCTTCCTGGCATCCCTGTTCTTCCACGAATCGACACTGGCGCTGATGCACGCCGCCGGCATGATCGAGCCGACCGGTTTTTCGACTGCACCGTTTTTGCCGCTGGGACTGCCTGAGTTCATCGCGAATGCGATAGGGAGCGCGGTGTGGGCCGTGTTGATGGCATGGCTGCTGCGCGTCGCGCCGCAGCGGCGCGCGCCATGGGTGGAAGCCTTCGTGTTCGGCGGCATCGTGCTGACCGCCGCGAGCGTGTTCGTGATCGATCCGCTGCGCGGCATCTGGCCAAGCGGCAACATGCTGCCGCGTCTGGCGGTGGGTTTCGCGGCCAACGCAATGTGGGGCTGGGGCGCGCTGGTGTTCATGCGCGCGTTCATGGCAAGCGAAGACGACGCGTGAGCGGGTTGACAACGTCGACCGCGTCGCCTCGAGCGGTCGAACGGTTACGTCGGCGACCCCGCCGGCATCAGCGCCTTTGCTTGAACCGCGCTGCTTAACCGCGCAGATCGCGCAACGGGTGCTCGTGCGCCGGCCACGGGCTTTCGAACATCTTCTCGACATGGGCCGCGCTCACGTCCTCGATGCGGGCGAAGCGCCAGCGCGGCGCATTGTCCTTGTCGATGATGCGCGCGCGAATGCCTTCCACCGTATCGCCGATCGCGAAGCTCGAACGCGTCAGATCGAGATCGCGGCGCAGCACGTCGGCCATCGACTCCTCGGCGCGCGTCACCACTTCCAGCGACACGGCCATCGACAGCGGCGAGCGTTCGCGCAGCACCGCGATGGTCTGCTCGGCCCACTCCTGCGCATCGCCCGCATGTTCGCGCTCGCGTTCGAGCGAGGCGAGTATGCGCGTCATGTCCGGCAGCGCGAAGTGCCGGTCGATCAGCGCACGCGCGTTGGCCAGCGGCGAAGCCTCCGGCAGCGGGTCGACCTGATGCGCGTGCGCCTCGCGCGCGACGCAGGCGAGGACGTCGGCGCCACGCTCGAACGGTTCGCTGCGCAAGGTGTCGACCAGCGCGGGCAGCGCCGAGTCGTCGATGTAGACGTCGGCGAGGCCTGCGTAGAGCGCGTCGGCCGCGCCGATCGCCTCGCCTGTCACCGCCAGATAGCGGCCGATCGCGCCGGGCGTGCGCGCCAGAAACCAGCTCGCGCCGACATCGGGAAAGAGGCCGATGCGCGTTTCGGGCATCGCCATCTTGGTCGAACCGGTGACGACGCGCAGCCCGCCCGTGCGATGCGCGCCCTGTGAAATGCCCATGCCGCCGCCCATCACGACGCCGTTCATCAGCGCGATATACGGCTTCGGATACGTGAAGATCGCGTGATTGAGGCGGTACTCCTCGGTAAAGAACACGTCGCGCGCTTCATGCTCGCCGCGTTGCGCCGACTCGTACAGAAAGCGGACGTCGCCGCCGGCGCAAAACGCGCGCGGATGCCGGCTGCGCACCACGACGGCGAGCACGTCGGGACTTTCGCGCCACTGATCCAGGGCCGCGTGCATCGTGCGAATCATGCCGGTCGATAGCGCGTTGAGCGCCTTGGGCCGGTCCAGTTCGATGAAGCCGATGCGGTTGGCTACATAAGTCGCGACTTCGTCGCTGACGGCAGGCGAGGCGGATATGGACATAGGGAGCGGGACGCGACGGCGTAAAGTGGAAATGGAGTTGAACGTTATCACGTGGTCGGAGATTTGCGTTTTGCGCCGGCGCCCGAAAGCTTTCTCGGCATAGCTTTGGCTGGCCCTGAATGCGGCAATGGCGCCGCACGACCCAGCCAGGCATCCAGTGCGACGGCCACGACCGTGTCGAGTGGCGCCGTGGGAAACACCGGACAGGTCAGGTTCAGTGCGACGATTCCATGCAGCGTGGCCCACATCCCCTGGGCCCATACGGCCGCATCCATCGACGCCGGCAAGCGTCCCGCAGCGCGAAGCTCTTCGAGCGCGGCGAGCATGATCTGCAAAGCGGCGGCGCCGGGGTCGTCGGCGGCAGTGGCTGGTGCAACGCTTGCTGTGGGACTGGTTGCCGACCCCGTCGTGCCCGCTGCCGGTTCGATTGCGGCGAGCGGCGCCCCGGTCGCGATAGCCTCGTCTTTGCCGGTGAACGCACCGGCTTGCGCTGCACCTGACGCACCGGACGCATTCGACGCACGAGCCGCCCCATCCAGCGCCGCACCGGTATAGCTCGGGTCCTCCATAAAGATCAGCCGGTACGTCCGCGGATTTGCGACGCCGAACGCGACGTACGGGCGTCCGAGCGCCTTGAGCCGTTCAGCCGGATCGGCGATGGCGCAAAGCACCGCCAAAACGGCCTGAATCAGGGCTCGCGGTTCGGGGGCTGTGCCGATGGGTGGGGACCTGCGCGCGACCTACCCCGCCACCTTGCCGGGCGGAAAGTGTCCGCTCTTTAACAGCACAGGCGTGCCGTTGCTGATCTGCAAGTGCTCGCGCGCCACCGCCTCGATGCGGGTGCGCCCGGCGTCGAACGCGCGCAGCCAGCCTTCGCGGTCCTCGGAGTAGGCGCCAAAGTGGTCCTCGAGCGCTTCCACCGAAATCGCGCACGGCACCGGCTCGCCGTCCACCAGCGCGGCAAAGACAACGGTCAGATTGGAACCGCGGTAAGCAGGCGCGTCCGCGGGAAACCGTATTTCCATGGTCGCCTCATCAGAAGGTTCGTGCAGGAAAGCGGCGTCGGCGGCAGCCGTCGAGCCCGCCGCCGTCGACCCCGCTATGGTACTCGCGCGTGCGGACCGTGGTCCAGCGCGTGGACCGCCCTCGCCGACGCATCTGGCGGGCGGCTTCCGTGAGTCGTGCATCGCCATCACTGCGCGCCCAGCAGACGATCCACATAATCGCGCGCCGCCTGCTCGACGAACTGCAGCGCCTCCTCTTCGTTGCCAAAGCGCCGATCGTCGCCGAGCTCGAGCAGGGTTTCGATCCGGTGAACGTCGTCCGGGCCATGTTCGGCGAGGCTCACCGATCCGACGTAAGTGCCGCCCGCGGCCGCACCGGGTGTATCGCCCGCCGGCACGAGGCGCGCGGCGGCGCTGATGTAGTAGCCGCGATAAGGGCCGCTGACCCGTTCAGCCATAGTCTTTCTCCTGATTGCGATTGCTGGTCGGACGCGCGCGAAAGCGGCGAGCCCTGCGTCACTAAGGCGCCTCGCACGCGGATAAGTTCGACCGACGCGTCACGTACGAATGCAGCGGATTGCACTTGCGTGGGTTGCGCCGGTCGAAGCCGATGGTTGGCACTGCGGGTGCTGCCGCAAACACGCATTTAGAGACCAGCGAGCGGGATATGGGAAAATATTTTCTGCACAACCACGAACTGCCCGAGCCGGATGCGGCGAACGTATGGTTCGAGTACGCCGAAAGCCGCGGCATCGACATTCCGAAAGCCATCAGCATCTGGGAGGACGCGGCTGCCGAAAGCGGCACCGAAAGCCGACGCCAGGTCAGCGCGGCGGGCATCACGATCGAAACACCGTAGTGTTCGGCGCGGCACTTCACGCGCAAGCGGCAAGCCTCCCTTTATCTATCTGAAAGGACTCACCACGATGCATCTCATGACGCGACCGCGCCGCCCCGGCCCCTTGCGCTCCAACAGGTTTTCCCTCGTGCGCAAAATCGGCGTGTGGGCGACGCTGCCCAGTGCCGTATTGCTGGGCGCGGGACTCGCTGGCTGCGCATCGTCGAACACGACGTCGTTGATCAATTTGCCGAACGGCCAGACCGGTTTCGCCGTGAATTGCAGCGGCGCGGACGCCGCGTCGAGCTGGGCTTCGTGCTACGTGCAGGCCGGCCAGGCATGCGGGGCGACGGGCTATGACATCGTGTCGAAAGATAACGACGAAGGCGGTTCGGCGGGCGGCAGCATTACAAACGTCGTGTCGGCCAACGTGAAAAACCGTTCGATGATCGTGCGCTGCAAGTAAGCCTCGGCAAAGCGCCGGCATCGCATGGCTGAACGCCGGTTCAATGCGCCTGCATCTTCGAAAAGATGTTCAGCACGGCGACGCCCGCCACGATCAGTCCAAGCCCGATGATCGCGGGCACGTCCGGCACCTGCCGGTAGAGCACTAGCGCGACCAACGTAATTAGCACGATGCCCGCGCCGGACCACACCGCGTAGACGATGCCGACCGGAATGCTCCTGAGCGTCAGCGACAGGCAATAGAAGGCGACGCCGTAGCCGAGCACGACAATCGTCGAGGGCAGCACTCGCGAGAAGCCGTCGGACGCGCGCATCGCCGAGGTGGCAATGACTTCGGCGACGATGGCGATGGCGAGCAAAGCAAAGGGAGGCACCCGCATCGCCTCAGGCCCTGGCGAGCGCGAGTTTGCTGTAGTCGTGGCCGAGTTGCGCGCACAGCGCCTCGACCACCAGCTCATGATCGGCGCGCTGAGGCAGGCCCGAGACCGTGACCGAACCGATGACGCCCGCGTTGGCGACCGTCAACGGGAACGCGCCGCCGTGCGACGCATACTCCGAGACAGGCAGGCCATATTTGTCGGCGAGCGTACTGCCAGCCTGCTGCATCTGCAGGCCGATTGCATAGGAACTGCGACGAAAATGCGCGACGGTGTTGCCCTTGCGACGCGCCCAATCGACGTTGTCCGGTGTGGCGCCGGCGAGCAGACTGAAGAACAGCGGCTGACCGAAGGTGCGAATGTCGATGGCCGCCGCGATGCCGCGCGCCTTGGCGACCTCGTGAAGATAAGCGCCGATTTGCCAGGCACGGTCGGCGTCGAACCGGGGGAAGACCAACGCTTGTTCCTGTGCGGCAATGACCTGCAGATCGTGAGCGATATCCATGGGTTCGGAGCAAGGTGAGAGGTGGCGCGCTCGCTGTCCGTTGTTTGTCCATGCCTGGCGGCGAGCGTCTGGGAACCTGGATTCTAGCGCAGCGTTTGGTGGGGGCATTCGGGACTTGTGGTAGCGAGGCCGTTCCGTACAGTCCAGGTATGCGTTCAAAGCCGCTGCGATTGGCCGAGCGACTTGCCGAGCGCTCAGGTGCGCAGCAAAGCCGGTTCTTAAATAGCTATTGCATTGGCGTTCACGTTGCCCTATAATTTTTTCTTCGACGGACGCGGGGTGGAGCAGTCTGGCAGCTCGTCGGGCTCATAACCCGAAGGTCGTAGGTTCAAATCCTACCCCCGCAACCAAGCAGATCAAGGCTTACAACGCATTGGCGTGTAAGCCTTTTTTGTTTTTGGTGTCTGTAACCGGTGTAGCCGCGAAAGCGTTGAATATCGCGGACCGTGGGCGGCGTTGTCGGCGAGGCATAGCCCGTCGCTTCAGCGCACGGCGCTCTCGGACGTTTCAGCCATGCAAACAGGCGAGCGTGCGCGTGACTATGGTCAACCGCGCCGAGCGACGCCGCATCAACATTGAAGGCGAACGGCTCACTCAACGAGTGACGCAGTGTCCGACCATATCGACTCATATGCGCGCCCGGGGACAATACGGCGGTCAGACGCTGGCCATCCGAGATGCACGTCTGCAATGACTCCGTGACCGTCACTGTTGCGAAAGAGGTCCTGGTCGATCTGCGACGCGAGCTTGACGTGCCAGGTATGGCCAAGCCGCGCGAACTGCTCGGTCTCGATTAGCGCATCAATGCACGACAGGAAGCAGAGCATTGCCCTCCTATGGTCGGCTATCTCGGTGGCGATACTAAACTGCCCCGAGTTGCTTTCAAGAACAGGGGCATAAGCTTCCGGCGACATGAAGAACGGCAACTCGTCGCGGCGGCGCTCGATTTCCGAAGATGACAAGAGCGCTGCTCGCAACGGGGTTAAAAGCCGTTTGGACGTGGCCGAACTGTGCGCGACACTGCATCCCATAGCGCGACGGTTTCGCCCGTTGTCAGTGACGCCTTGTCGAGCTTGATATACCGGTCATGGATCTGCACCTGTCCCCCAGTGGTCAGATCCATCGACAGGAACGGCGCGAAAGGGCCGCTCGTAGTCTCGTTGACGACAAGGGAAAATGAGTTACCGCGTCCGTCCCCGGGTCGGCGGCCTTCGATCAGCCATTCCTGTGCGTTCAGGCCTGACAGATCGACAGATCCTTTCCGGATGAGCACACCGTCCGCCGCCTTCAGTTGCTCACGGACTTCCGCGGTGTCGATGCGCTGCAACAGCGTCGTGTTCTCGCTAAGGTCGGGAGTCGTGTCGATTGCAAAATTGATGTCGTCCCGACCCTTGAGCACGTACTGCGTGCTCACGTCCTCTTCGCTTCCCGCCTTCGCTGGGAGGAAGCCCCCATAGAAACATAAGCCGGGTTCGGTTGGGATTTCGTCGTCGGCACGGCCACGGACTTTTTCAAGCAACTCAAACACCAGACCCGTCTTTTTGGGTACGTCATTCTTCACGGTCATTTGTTTGACGATCGGATCACTTGTCTGGTCCGGATGCGTAAAGTCACTCGCCTCGATTTTCATTTTGATTCGATAGCCACGGTCCCATTTGTAGGCTTCGATGATCCGATTACCCGGATCATCATAAACGGTGCCGCGATAGATAAAGTACCGTGTGTTGTCGGCCCACGCCTCGCCGTCCGCGTACAGGAACGGGTGTGCATCAACGCTCGTTGTCGCCTTTAACTCAGCACCTCGCTTTGCGATCTGCCGCTGATACGCATCACGCGACATTGCTTTCGTTTCAATGTCGACGCCTTGTATCTTTGCATAGCCGGAAACATGCATGCCCTCGGGCATATCGATAAGGTAGCGGCCTACACATCGCGTCTTCAGATTGGCCGTCAATTCGTTCACGGTTTGTTTCTCCTGTTGCGTCAATGGCACGGGCTTGTTCCCGCACGCGGCGAGCGCGACCAGCATGCAGACGGTCAGTCCTGCGCGCAGGCACTTCATGCCTTGTACTCAAGGCTGGTGCCTTTCACGTTCTGCGCAATCCTGGTAATGGCCCACAGCGCGAAGCGGCGCGTCGCATCCGGCTTGTAGCCGCCCTCATGCTCAATACCCGGAATGGCTACGCAGACCCGTGCCGTGCAGCCGGGTGCTCGGCCGGATCGCACAGGCACTGTGCCGTCGCCCCTTTCGTCGGCATCGCTCAACAAGAACTGTCCAAATGAAGGCTTTCCGCCACTCGTGGCCTTCACGAGTTGCCCGCCAGTGCCCGGATCGTCACTCGCCCGGCCTTCTAGCAGGCTGGCAAGCGAAGGCGCATTGCCACGCAACAGCGACGGGGCCTGCTGGACCCATCTCACATCGCCGTATTCTTTGTGCTTTTCATCGTCGCCGTAGAAGGCGTACGTGCTGGCGTGATACCTGCCACTTATCCGTGCATGAAAGGTTTTCACCTTCTTCTTTATAGTGTTCTCGAAGTCGCTCCAATCCCGAGCTATGGTCTTTTTTTCCGGATCAAGCGGATTGAGCAACCTGTCATCGCACAGCCCCCACCACGCGCCGCGCACCGTATAGATTTCGCTGTACGGATCGGCTCGCGGCAAGGCGATGAACTGCTCGCCATCCCTGATTTTGAGCCAGCCCATTCCGTATTCGGGACTCGGCAGAAGTTGTAGCGGCCCGGGAGCGTTGCCGACAACAGCCGTCATTGCCGCTGCATCCGGACCGAGTGCGAGACCGGCGACACCTTCCGTACCCGCCTTCATCCGCTTATAGGTAGCCGCCGCTCCCGTGGCGGGCATTACGCCATGCACGACGCCGAGCACCTTGTCGCGATGCCCCATCGCCTCCGAGTAGTAGCGCGCGACCAGCCCCCCCATCGAATGGGTAACCAGGATCACCTTCTCGCAGCGATACCGTTTTTCCCGATAGTACTTCGTGAATTCGTCTATCTTCGCAGCCAGCCGCTGCGCCGACACCGCATTGGATTGCAGCCAGTTATAGCCAACCGCATGAACCGGAAACTGGTACTTATAAGATAACGACACCTCGGCCCGTTCAAGCGGTTCGAGACCTGGCGTCACCAGCCGGCACAGACTCTCGCGCACCCCCTTGCGTCCGTAATCGGTGCCCGCGTGCGCGTCATTGAGCGCATTTTCAAGCCACACCAGCCACTCGGCGTAGCTCATGCATGCAACTTCGCCCCAACCGCGGCGTTGCAACTCACCTTCCGTTTGCGCCGTGCCGGACGGAATCTTGCCGCCGCCATACACCTCGGTCTGGTCGGGATCGAGCACGCGCTTGCGTAGCGCGGCACTTTTGGTCATCCATGGCGCGGCAGTCGTCGCGCTGTCGAGCAGCCACACCGCATCCGGCGGCCCCTTGCGCTTCAGGTTCGACCCCATGACGCCCGGCACAAAAATGACGGGAATGATGCGATCCGGCACCATATAGCACACGGCGGTACTGTCGTCGGGAGCCGATGTCACGGACGAATAGTGCACACAGCCGTCGTCGGCGATCGTGGGCGAAATGATGCGTTCAACAGTGGCCATGCGAAGTCCCTCCGGTCGGCTCTTGACCGATCGTGTTTAACAGACGATTAGCAGTGCTTTACGCTGCCTGGCGAATAACGATGAATGACTGTTTAGTCGCGGTGGATACGCAGTTGCATACCTTCAACCAGCAGGCTTTTTTGCAAGCCGGTTTTGCCTTCCGCGTCGGTTATGCCGCGAATTACAGTGCCATCCTCGCGTGTAATGGAAAACTTGCGATTGGCAATAGGCGTTCCATCAAACGGCCACTTGAGGGCAAATCGCTCATCGAATTTTGCATGGCCCCAAGCGTTTACCGATTCAGCAAACGATTGCGCGCCCTTCTTCTGGACCGTAATCGTCTTGATGAAAAGGTCAAATGGCCCGCCCACAGTGATGCTGCCGTCCTTGATCTGGACGAATGCGCCGCCAGATTCGAGCGTAAGTTCCTTCTTCGCGCTGATATGCACCGTGCCGTTAACGCTCGCAATGGTTACGTCCTTGTCCGCAGTAACGGACATCGGGCCGCTCTGCGCGTGAAGCTCGACCGGACCTCTGGCTGCAAAAATCTTGATGCCGAACTTCTGCGCGAACAACGATATCTTTTCGCCTGCTGCGACTGTCCAGCGTTTCAGCACGCTCCAGTCGGCGCTCTTCCCTGCGACGGCGTTGATGTTGTCCTGTGCCGCGAATTGCATGCCACCACCCGCGACATAAGCCGCCGATGCCGGGGTGCTCATCAACAGCCCGGGTTGTTTCAGGCCGTCTAAGTCTTCTTTCATCTGCTGCTGCGCGTCAGTGTCGGCAGGCTCGGCCTTCGCGCTGCTGGCGCAAGCCGCGAGCGCCTTCGCAGTCGCCAATGCGCTCTGAAGCTGGGCGATGGTCTCCTGCATGTCGAGCTGCTGACCCGTCGCGCCGGGGCGGTCGTATGCCGTCAGATGCAGACCCTTGCCCGCGCGGTTCACACCATAGCCGGACGTGCGAAGCTCATAGCCTTCACCTCTGTATTCGAGCCTGTTGTTCACCAGGTAGCCGAGGTTCAGTTGCGACTTGCCCGAGTGTTCCGTACTCAGCTTGATACCCTCCTGGCCCGCCCAGTCCTCCATGCGCAGCTTGTTGTTCTTCTGCGTGCGGATCACGTTACGGGAGAGCCAGCGCCGGTCATTCGTCACCAGGTCGCGCGCCTGGCTGTGATGGTGGAACGCGACGATTTCAGGTTTGTCCGGGTCGCCGTCGCGGCATGTGATCACGGCTTCGGCATCGTTCAGGGCGGGGAAGTGCATACCGGTTTGCCCCTTGCCCGCGAACGGCTTCGCCAGTCTTAGCGGTACGCTCTCGCCACCGTTAGGCCATGTCTCGAAGTCCGCATCAAAACGTACCGTATAGTGGCCGTCTTTCGTGATGTACGCGTATGAGTACGAGTCCGGGCTTGTGACACGCGCTGAAAGTGTACCGGTCACCTTCGTCCAGGTTTCCGGCTCGAGTTTGAGACGGAAGCGCCGGTCGGCGGGTATCGCCGTGTAGCTGTTCGAATAGGAGGCATCGCGCGCGCCGCTGTGTGTGACCTTGACGATCAACTGGCCTTTCGGCGCATCGGGCAAGACGATATCTGTTTCCAGCACGTAGCCCGGCTGCAAGGCTAAAACATTGCTTTCGCCTTCGTAGACAACCTGCCAGGCGATGGCCGCTTCATGCCGCAATTGCGCTTCCCACTTCGCGCCCGCCTGATCGAGGTGGTGAGTACCATAAATATAGGGCTGACCGTAGGTTGTGGAATCGCCAGGGGCAATGTTGGCTTCGTCTCTCAGACGCTCCCACGCTTTCTCCGGGTTGTAATCCGCGTCCATGAACGACTGCGGCACGGTGACGGCATGGGTCTTGATCGCCGTCACTGCCTCGACGCCGCCTGCCTCAAGTCCCGCCGCTGCGTGGTACGGAACGATGCGTTGCGGCTCGTCGTAAATGTAATGATCCTGATCGTCTGCGTAGACCACCAGATCGCCGTATTCCGTTTGCTGGATATAGCTATAGATGCCCGCTTTCTCCTGGAGCATGTGGGCATATGCTGCGTCGCTCATACCGTGTTGCATACGGAACGCGTGCTGCGGGTACGGGCGGCGCAGACGGAAACTGAATTGATGCTCACGCATTCCGTGACTGCGCAGGATTTCCGCCAGAATATCGGGCGTTGACGCGTGCTGGAAAATCCGATTCCTGGTAACTGCGGCGAGCCGCCCAATATGCGACTTCAGGACGATCTCATACTTTACATAGTCGTTCGTGGTTTGAATCGTGGAAAAGCGCTCAATGAAGCCGCTGAATTTTCGCGCTTTGCCATCTTTTGGCACGATGCTAAAAGTCGCATCAAGGTTCAGATAATCGGCGCGTGAAAGCTGTTCAGGGTGTGTCACGTCGATAATCACTTCGGACGGTGCGCTCATCTTCTCGGTTGCCTTGAACGAGATGACCGACAGGGCCGCCGCGCTGGCCGTTCCTGGAACTTCAAGAAAATACGCCTGATGTCCCGTTACACCTTGGCGTAAAGGATCGAACTCTGCCACTCCCTGCTCCTCCAAAAGACCAGCGTCGCAGCGTTAGCTGCCGAACCCGTTAACTGACCATTGAAATTCCGGCAGGTCAACGGAATCAAATCGAGATAATCAAGAATTAACAAACATTGACAGAAACGTGAAGCGATCGATTCACGGCACATACTTTCATGGCTACACAATGGAAAAAGGCTCGATGGCTCGCGCCTTTCCGGTTGACGCGGCAGGTTGCGGCTCGTCGTCAGTAGGAAGTGGAAATGGCCTCTGTCGCGCTTCGGTCAGAAGTCGGATAGCCTGGTCAGTGGTCATGCGGCCTTGATATGCGTTCTTCGCGTCAAGCGCGAAAGCCTGAAACAGTTCCAATCCACATTCGTTGGCCTGCTGGTAATCCTCACTGGTATCGACCAGCAGCTCCAACAGTGCTCGTTGCATTATGCCTTTTTCCACTTGTCAAAGATAGGAATCCTGTATATCTAGGTCGCAAGTTTGACAAGTTTTTCTAGCTGGCGTCTCTGCATTTCGCGTGTGTGAACAGCAGCCAATGCAAGCTGTTCATACTGAGTGTGAATCCGGAAGTCATAGACATGGTCCTCGGCATAGTTTCCACTCGCAACCGACACATCGATACAGCCTCTCGGCTGGCCCACGACGCAGCCACTGAGCATTCCAGCATCGTCGCGAAGAACACGCGTGCAATTCCCCTCATCGGTTGATTCTCCGTTACACAATTACTCTGTAGTGGTCAACTAATTTCGGACAGGTAGACAGGTTCTTTCGCTGTCGGATTCGCCTCGTAGGCGGCGGGCGACAGATAGCCCAACGTGGAGTGCAGGCGCACCGGATTGTAGAAAGCAACG